>JBDRMB010000001.1:0-12491 GCA_043812455.1 archaeon
ACTTATACAACAAAATAATTTTAGTCACTAAGATCAGAAAGAAACGTAGGCATGATTGTAGTGATTTCATGCCTATGTTTAACAAGGTAAAACATCTTGATTTTGATTTCTTTGTCGCTGACAAAGGTTATGATTCTGAAAAGAATCATAAAGCTGTTTTCCAAGCAGGAAAACATAGCCTAATCTCAATGAAAAATCAAGATTTGCCTGTGCGTCTTACAAAAGGAGAGCACAGAAAGAAAGCAAAAAGAGAATTTGAGCATGGAATGTACACTCAAAGAGAAATTACTGAGTCAATTTTCTCTTCGTTGAAGAGAAAATATGGCTCTAAGATGAGAGCCAGGAAATTTAAAACACAGAAAATTGAATTACTCTGTAAAGTTTTAGCTTATAATATTGAAAGAGCGATGAGGGATATTATAGAAATGCTAAAAACACTAATGGCATTTCTACAGAGCCGAAAGGTATCAAGAAACTCTTGATCCCAGATATGCTTCGTTACTTCAATCAAAAGGAATATTGGTAGGTGCCCCCATTATGGTTTAAAACATCATAACTCTAGGAACTTCTTTTCTTTCTTCTGCTTCCTTTACGGGCGTGTTATTTGCTTGTGCCTGATCCATCAATCCCATGAAAGCACTAAAATCTGGAGATGTGTCTTGTTGATTATTTGGGTTCGGACCTACAGGCATATGATTAGAAGGTATAGTGGTAGAATCGTTATAACTATTTGTGTTTGATGATTGTTCGGGATAACTATTTTGATAAGGATTAGAATTATAATTTGTGTAAGTTCTTTGTCTTTGATCTTTGCCAGCAAAATGTCCTAAAATTTGCATAATCTTACGAATATCATCAGGAGAATCAACTTTTGTATCAATTGTAATTTTCATCTAAGTGCACCTCTAATGTTTTGAATTATTTTGGATTTTATATTATTTTTGTTTAGCAGAATAAATTTCCATTTAAAAACCAAAACTTTAAATAGCAACTAGGCTAATTATTGGCAAGAAAAGAGCTATGAGGAGAGCTAGGCTGGCGCGCTAGTCCTGCGTTGTTACCGTGAACGGACTTTACACGGAGCTGAAGCCCAATTGAGGATTAACTCTGTAGCTTTGGTCCTTGCAGTTTTGTTGACGGCTTGTCCTTCGGGATGTGCTTACTGGGAAACAGGTCAGATCAGGAATGAAGCAGCCTTAACCTTTGAGTTACATGTTCGTAGGGTCGCAAGTTTGAGAGATTGTAGGGATTCAGCCAAAGTTGCTCTGTTGGTTCGACTGCGGGCGTGCCCTCAAATGCTCTTTTCTTTTTTCTATCAATTAAATTTATAAAATAATCAAAAATTACTATTCTGAAATGGCAAATGAAGATGGTGCATATACGGAAAGTTTTAGTGGAATGAGATATGTAGTGAACATGATAGGTAGGTATCCCATCTTAAGCCACGAAGAACAGATGGAGCAGATTAGGAGATATAATAAAGGAACACCTGAAGAAAGCAAAAAAGCATTAGATGCCATGGTCAATTCTAATTTAAGGTTAGTTCTTAATATTGCTAAAAAACAACATCAACTTTTCAAGTGTCATTATCGGAGAAATGGAACTCCTTTAGTAGATTTGTTTGATGAAGGTATTGAAGGTTTAATGATAGCAATAAAAAAATTTGATGTTGATAGGGGTTTTCGCTTTTCTACATATGCATCTTGGTGGATCAGGCAAGGAATTACACGTTATATCATGAACAATGAACGTACTGTTAGGGTTCCGATCTATATGCAAGAACTTTATTACAAAGCAGGAAAATTTACAGAATCATATAATCTTAAACATGGAACTTTGCCATCTGATGAAGAGTTATATGATTACCTGAATGATAAAAATAATGAAAAATCAAATGGTAACATTTCTTTGGAAAAAGTTAGAGAAATAAGAAAATTATTTATATTTAGTAAACACTTCTCATTAGATGATTGTGTTGATCCTAATTCTGAAGAAAGTGCAACTTATCTTGACCAATATCCTGATGAAAAGGTTTTAGATTCTGAAACTTCTGTTGTCGAAAATGATCGTTGTGAACTGATTATTGATAATTTACAGAAAATGCTTGACCCTAGAGAATACGAAATAATCTGTAGAAGATATGGTTTTAGTGATAATGGAACTCATTTAGAACCTGAAAGTTTAGAATCAATAGGTAATGATTTTGGTGTTACAAGAGAAAGGATAAGGCAGATTGAGGATAAAGCTCTTAGAAAATTAAGACATTCTTCAAGAATCAAAGAGTTTGAATGGTTGCTTTGATTTATCTGATGACGGTTATTTTTAAGTATAACAAAGCTTTTATACCAAACCCTAAGCAAAACTTTTATGTCACGATTACCAATTTTAGGATTAGCAGCATTACTTTATACAACTCCAGCTGTTGCACAAGATTCTGTAAGTGATAAACCTTATACAGTTGAAGTTACTCAAGCTCCTGAAAAAGGTCAGATTATTGAACCATCACTAGATTCTTTAAGATCAACTATGGGGATGTACGTTAATACTGACTCTGCAGAAATTGTAATTCATGGACAAGGTGATGGGGTAATTGATATTACTGCTTATAAACTTGATAATGGTTGTTATGTCCAAGGAGAATGTTTGTCTTATCAAGCGGAAGTTCCTGATGGTGTTTGGACTTTAACATATAATTGGAATTTGGCAGAACTTTCTAATGAATGTTTAGGCGACATCAGGTTTAAAGCTGTTCATGGTCATGATCCTACTACTCCTCAAGAAGATAAATTTAAAATTTCTCCAGCGACTTTTCGTCAAACTTCAGTTGAATCAGAACCAGAGAGAAGACCTGGCAAACATTCTAAGAAAAAGAAAGAAAGTCGTAATAAATAATTAAATCTTCAACAGATGATTAAAGTTTTAATCGATCTCCTACTTTACATTTACCTTTAGAATCAGGCAACGTTAACTCTAGTAAATACTTACCTTTCCTTGCAGAACTCCATAAAGTAAACGGTGAAAACCTTTTCTTAACTTCAACAACTTTCTTGTTCTCATCAAGAACAACAATCTCTAAAGGATAAAAGACAAAGAAGTTGTGTAAACTAATTATTCTAGGGTGTTTAAAAGTCATAACAAGGTTTTGTTTTTTTCTGAACATCAAACCCCAAGCCTGGTTGCAATAAGTATTGGCATTAATCTCTTTCTCTGAGATTTTTTCCTTTGTAGTTTTGTTAGTTATCATATTTGTTTAATTGGTTATATTCTTTAATTCTAATAAATTACAATTTTTGAAAAAATCACTCTTTTGGAAATCTCACAAAATTATTCAACTAAGATTCCAACTTTGCCTGGCATGGCTTGCTTGGCTTTATCTTCAGTACTATCTTCTGCTGCAATTATCTCAACTTTTGCACCGAACTGTTCTTCCAAGAATTCTCTTGCCGATTTCATAACTTCAAGTTCATTATCCTGGTCTGTAATATGTTGTGGGATTTTGGAAGGATCTTTCAGTAACATACCAATTAGTTTACTAATCTCTTTACCTTTCGGTTTCATGCTGTCATCGTCAAGAACTTTTCTGATAACTTCACCAACATTTCTGGTAAATTCCATTTCACTCTGTACAATTCTGAACAGATTATAAAGCCATCTTTCTG
Source organism: archaeon (assembly GCA_043812455.1). Classification (GTDB taxonomy): domain Archaea; phylum Nanobdellota; class Nanobdellia; order Woesearchaeales; family GW2011-AR9; genus JABHQR01. Next base: position 3,660 of record JBDRMB010000001.1, read on the forward strand.
AAACAAATACGGTGAATTTCTTTGCTTTTTCTAATTTTGCCAGTTTCAAAACATTTCTCATTCCTCCCATAGTTTTTTTAACAAGAGCTTCACCAGCTTCTGCTTGGAAGGAAATCTTTTCATCATCTTCTTTTGGCCAGGAGCTAGAGGAGACTAACTGTTCTTCATTATTTCTAGTTTTTTTACTTTCCTTATCTAAACAATCATACTTCTCTGCAAGTTCTTCACTTAAATGTGGAGTTATTGGACATAACAATTTACACCATTCCCGTAATAATGATTTAACTAAACTTTTGTTACTTCCGCCTCTTCTCAAATACCATTTAAACATTTCAGGAACATTATAATATGATAAAGAAGCCAATTCACGCAAACTATATTCTTCTAATGCATGATTAATTATCTTAACCGTTTTATTAAATTCAGATTCTAGCCAAGCGTCAACTGCAGAATGTTTGTTTCCAGAAATTTTTTCCAATTCTTCAAATAGTAATGCAATTTTTTCTAAATTGTTTTTATAATTGATAACAATATCTTCATCCCAAACAACGTCAATGTGAGGACTGCCAATATGCGCATAATATAATCTCATAGTGTCAACACCAAACTTCTCAATAGCGTCTGGAATAGGTACTGCTCCACCTTTACTTTTAGAAATTTTACTGCCTTTACCTGTTACCCACCAATTGACAAAAATACCTTTTGGCCATTTGTTTTCTGGCATGATGGCAACATGATTCATCAAGAATACTGGGAAATGGACAGTTTTGTGTTCTTTACCACCCAGGTTGATGTCTAATGGATAAAAATAATCAAACTCTTTCCGAACTTCTTGCCAGATAATTAATTTTTCTTCAGGCAATTTTGCAATAATCTCTAGCTTTTCCTCGCCAAGAAAAACATAATCAAAAAATTCTTCGGTCAATTCTTCTACTTTTAATTGACTTTTTCCATTATTGTCTTTTTTAGTAAACTTAGCAACAATATAATATGCTGGGTATAATGTAGAATCACTGATCGGTTCAATCGTCCAACGATCATCGAACGGAAATTTACTGCCCATCCAATTACCTAACCTTGCACATGCCCGGTCAGAGAACCAATCAAGTACTTTTGGCATTTGGTCTTGATACTCTTGTGGATAAATTTTCATTTCCTGAACTTGTTCTTTACTTCGTTCAGTAAGTTCTGGATCTGAATACCTGATAAACCATTGATCGTCAATTCTTTTAATGATAACTTTTCCGCCACACCGGCAGATTACTTCTTCACTTAAATCATGAAGTTGGTTAGCTTTACCTTTTTCAATTAGCATTAATTTAACTGCTTCTTTAGCTTCAGTAACTTTCATTCCAGAAAACTTTTGGCAATTGTCACGCATAACTCCTGTATGAAATCCTACTTTGTAAATCTCTTTAGTAGCCTCTTCAAGCTTAGCTTTATCATCCGGTTGGTCAAGAGATTTAATCTTTAACTTTTCAACAATTTCTTTAGCTGGGAAATCTCCATACCCTTCAGATTTAATGATTGGAATAAGTTCAATTTCGTCAACAAGTTCAGTTTTGATTCCATACTTCTCGATAAGGGCCTTTCGTTCTGGAGTATTCTCACGCAAAACCATTAATGCTACATAATCATAAGGTGCATCACTTGGTACAGAAGTTACAATCCCACTACCAACTTTTGGATCACAAAATGTTGCAGGTAAGATTGGTATCTCTCGTTCTACTCCTGGTGCTAAAGCAGTTTGGCCCAAAAGCTTTTTAGGGTCAACATCTTCTTTTAGAATCACGTCATCAATCTGGTAAGATAATTTCTCAGCAGCTTCCCTACTCATGATCCAGTTTTCACCTTCAACTTCAACTCTGACATACTCACCATTTGGATTAATCCACAGGTTAGTTTGTCCGAAAACTGTTTCTGGCCTAAGAGTTGCTGCTACTAAATATTCAGGATAATCTTTACTATTATCTTCATCTGCCAACTTGAATTTAAGTAAAGTGTACTCGTTCTTCTCAGCATTACCTCCTTTAGAAATGTCAGTCTCGGAAGGATCTACTGCTACTGGCCCACAACTTACGCAGGCAGTTGCAAAATAAGGTTTTTGGACCAGAAGGTCTTTATTTTGTAACTTTTTGAACTGCCATTGAATAAATTTTTCATAATCTGGATATGTGGTACAAGTAAATCTGTCCCAATCAGCTAAGAAACCAAACTTTTTCCAATAATCATTAACATAAACTTCGTTGAAATAATCTATAACTTTGTGCGGGTCTTCAAGATCTTTGATTCTTTCTTTTGGACAACCATTCCTAATTAGGTAATCAATCCATTTCTGATCCTTGTTTTTAATCTTTTTAGCAAATGCAAAAGCATGGTTGCCAGAAGCATGAGTTCCTACTGGAAACAAGATTTGTTTACCTTTCATCCGTTCTAATCTACAGATAGCATCTGTGTATGAGAAACCTCGCATATGACCCACGTGTAAGAAACCTGAAATTCCAGGATAGGCAAAGATCATCATAAACTTTTCTTTATCTTGGTCTACCTCAGCTTGGCCAAGTTTAGCCTCTTGCCACTTCTTCTGCCACTTATCTTGGATCTTATTCCATTCCATTGGTATAACTTAAGATTCTATTTGCTTTTTTAAAGGTTATGTCTAGTTAGGCACCGTAGAATTGCTATTTGCATCCTTAAGTCAAAACTCCATTTAGTTTACAAGCAAGCTCGTAATTGGGGGAAGCCCCCAACGGGGAAGTAGAGCTATCGAAAATAACATACTGAGTTTTGAAGATGCATTAAGCAATTCTACAGAGCCGTTGTGTTAAAAACTAAAAACATTGGTAAAAACATTTAAAAATGAGCATTAAATTTACTCCTAATTGGAGATGTGGGTAGTTGCTTACCTGAATCCACAAGGACGAAGTCCGATGGACACAAAAAATCTATGATTTTTAGGTGTCCACGAGTGCGTAGCACGAAAACACAAAAAGTAGATGTATTACATCAATGGAGGCTAACAAATGGGATTATACCAACGAGTAAGAGAACTTTGGAAAAAACCAAAGCAAAATATGCCTGAATTATGGCGAGAACGTCTGATTGAATGGCGTCAAGATCCTTCTACATTAAAAATAGAAAGACCAACAAGAATTGACAGAGCGCGAAGTTTAGGTTACAAGGCTAAACAAGGGTTCGTTATCGTAAGACAACGTATTCTGCGTGGCGGTCATACTAGACCAATGATCAAAAAAGGTCGTAGACCAAGAAATTATGGTCAAAGATTATCATTACGGAAAGGTTATCAATTAATTGCTGAAGAAAGAGTTGCTAAAAAGTTTACTAACTTAACTGTACTTAACTCTTATTATGTTTCAGAAGATGGTAAATATTATTGGTATGAAATAATTTTGGTAGATCCAAATCACCCAGTAATTAAATCAGATAAGAACTTAGATTGGTTAAGTCAGAAAAAGCATGCTAGCAGAGTTTCTCACGGTAAAACTAGTGCTGGGAAAAAGAGCAAAGGTTTGCGTGGCAAAGGTAAAGGTTACGAGAAAGCAAGGCCAAGTAGACGAGCTAATTTGAGAAAGCAATAAGCTTTTTATTTTTTTATTTTAAATTTTATTTTCTTAACTTTTTTTAAACTACTTCTTTCTTTAGTTAATCTTTTTCACAACAAACTTAATATACTCCTTTATAATCCTTTTTTTCCTAATGAAAAAGAAATTCAAGACTAAAGTTATGTTTCTCTTTATTGTACTCGTTGCTGTAATGGGTTATCTTGGATTTAACGGTTACATAGAAATTGATTCTTTTGAAAGAATAACTTCTGGTGCAGTTGTTAGTGACGAGGATGTAACTCCATTAATCTCTGGGAGTGGAGCAATCCAAGTATATTTCTGTCCTCATCAAAGTTGTGAACAAGCATTGTTAGATTTGTTAGATTCTGCTGAAGAAACAATTCATTGTGCTAGTTATGAATTAAGTTTAGAATCTGTGCAAGAGAAGCTGTTGGAGAAAAGATCTGACAGTCTTGAAGTAGATATTATTGTTGATGACAATTATCTGAAAAAGTTCAATTATAGTTTTATTAAAACTGACGGCTGGGGGCAGATGCACAACAAGTTTTGTATTATTGATGGTTCTAAAATTTTTACTGGTAGTATGAACCCAACTAATAATGGTGTTAACAAGAACAACAATAACCTGTTGATTATTGATTCTCCATTACTTGCTACTAATTATGAAAATGAATTTCAAGAAATGTGGACAGATGAAACTTATAAGAAAGGTGAGCCGGTGCCAAACTCTAATCTGATTTTGGAAGTTGAAAGTTCTGTTGACGGTGAAGTTGGAACTAAGAGCATTACTGTCAAAAATTATTTCTGTCCAGATGATAATTGTGCAGAACATGTTAAAGAAGAGTTGGAAAAAGCTGAAGAAAGCATTTATTTCATGACGTTTTCGTTTACACATGATGGGATTGCTAATGTTATTTTACTTCGAATGAATGATGGTGTTGAAGTTCACGGAGTGTTTGAAACTACACAAGTTTCTCAGTATTCTAAGTATGAAGTTTTGGAGTACCAAGGAGCAGATGTGGTTAAGGATGGGAATGGTAATAATATGCACCATAAGGTGTTCATCATTGATGGCAAGACTGTGATTACTGGTTCAATGAACCCGAGCAAGAATGGTGATGAGAGCAATGATGAGAATGTTCTTATCATTTATTCAGAAGAGATTGCAGCTTTGTATCTAGAAGAGTTCGACAGAGTTTATGCAGAAGCTGTTGAAAATAGCTAAAAATTACCAAAAAGCTTATATGTGTGGGAGCACATAAATATGTGTGGTGATGTTAAATGGGAAATATAACCTTATCAATACCTGAAGATGTCCATGCTGACATGAAAAACTTTTCTGAAGTTAAATGGAGTGAAGTAGCTAGAAAAGCAATCATAGAAAAGCTTGAGATGTTACGTTTGGCGGAAAATCTAGCAAAGAGAAGTAAATTAACAAAAAAGGATGTGGAAGAATTTAATAAGAAAGTAAAATCTCTTGCGACTCAACGGTTTCTTTCATGAGAATTATCATTGATTCTAATGTACTTTTCTCAGCATTAATTAAAGATTCATTTACAAGGAAACTTATCTTTGAATATGATAATTCTTTTCTCTTTCCATTTTATATATTTGAAGAAATGCAAAAACATTATGATGAATTGTTAGAAAAATCAGGAATGTCAACTGCTGATTTTAATAAACTTTTAAAAATTCTCTTAAAGAAAGTAAAGATTGTTCCAACTGAAGTTCTTTTACCATATAAAGAAGAAGCTTTAGAGATTGTTAAAGACATAGATATTAGTGATGTGTTATTTGTAGCTTGTGCATTAGCTTATGCAAGGAGTGTTATTTGGTCTGATGATAAGAAATTAAAAAATCAAACAAAAGTTCAAGTTATTAACACTAAAGAATTTATTGATTTTGTTATGGACAAAGGTTAGTTTGTCTTCTTAATCCACTTCTTAAAAATGTCCTTAATCTCTGTTAAATGTTCCGGTTCTCTGAAAGTGTGTGGTGCTCCTTTGATAATGTGCAGTTCTTTGTGATTTCCAGGTATGGCATCAAATAATAATTTTTGTTGTTCAGGTATGGTTGAAGTATCATTCTCTTCGACAATTATCAAAACCGGCATTGTTAATTTGTCTGCTTCAGCAATGAGATCATATTTCAAAAGGTCTTCTTTAAATTGATGCCATCTTAACTTCTTAATTAATCCAGGCTTACTTTTGCTTTCATTAATTCTCCAACCTGTTCGATCTTGTTCTGCTAATCTTTCAGGATTATATTTTTTCTTCTTTTCCAAATGCAATTTTCCAGAAACTACTGGTGATATTGGTGCAACACCTTTTATTTTGTCAGGAAATCTTTCAGCATAAGTTCCAACAGATATTCCTCCTAAACTATGGCCTGCCAAATAAAATGGTTCTTGGTAAAAAGGTTGATCTTTAGACCATTTAATTAAATCTTCTAAATCTTGGTAATAGCTTGTGATGGAAGCATTTTCATAATTTCCTTCGCTTTCACCAAAAGAATCTCTTGTATCAAATCTAACTACTGTAAATCCCTCTTCGAGAAATGCTTCAGTCATAGCTTGTAAATGTTTTTGTTCCTTAAATCCACCAAGACCGTGCATAACAAATGCCAACCCTTTTTGGTTTTCTGTTTTGTCTAGAAGTACGGCAATCTTTTGATTATTTCTGCTTTGAATAAATATTTTTTCTGTTGGCATGTTCTAGTAATTTACAGGATTTTATAAAAACTTAACTGATTGTATCTAAAATCTCATGCCCGTTGCTGGCACTCAAGTAACTCAACAATTCTTTGTTTTCTCTATTTAATAAAAATTTCATCTTGAACTGATCTTTCTCTTGGTTACTGACACGTGCCATTCTATCTGCAAAGATAAGGCCATAAGGATAACCTAAAAACAAAGCATCTTCTGCGTTTGTTAACAGTTGTTGGAGAAGTTCTTTTCTTCCTTCATATCTGAAAACATGTTTGGAGTTCTGGTTGAGTTTCACGAAATGAGTATTGTCTTGCAAATGGTATGACCAGCAACCGTCTGGGCAGATTTTTGAAAACAGAACCAAAGGATTATTGCCTTGTGTGGTAAATAGTGAAGATGTTTTTGTTAATGCACATACTTTGCTTGGCAGTTCTGCTAAGATCAATTCTTCTCTGGGATAACTTGGTTCTAAAGTTCCGTCAAGTAAGAAATAATCTGAATAATCTTTATCAGCCAAATGTTTAGCCAATTTAAGTTCTGCAAACCGGCGTGCCATGTTGGCAACAGAACTGATTGGTGCACGTTCTTGGCCAATCTTGATACTAGTGTCATTTGAAGAGATGAGAAGATTTTCTTCGTTTATGAGATTTGGAATTTTGTTGGTGTTATTTTCATCTTTAACTTGAAATACTTTGGATTTGTAATAGATTTCATTATTCTTACTTTGCGCATAAGTTAAAAGATAAAATTCATGCTTGACAAAATCTTGTTTAAGTTTGCCGAGAAACTTTACTCCAAAAACTCGAATGAAACTTAAACAGAAGTTTCCAACAGAAATAATTTCTGTTTGGCCGCCATCAAGGTATGTTACTGTTTTTTGTTCTTGTTCAGCTTTTACAGTTTCAAATTTGTAATGATCAACATTTATAACTTTGTTACGGAAAATAACTTGATCTTCTACAGAATAGTTGTTAATGATTGCTTTAATTTCTTTTGAGATGGTGTTTAGCATGGTTCCTTATGCTTAGTTTGTGTTTATATTATTTTAGATAGTAGAGAAATATTTATTAAGCTTAGATAGATAAATAAAAGACAATATGGAATTTAAAAAATTATCTACTGGGTTTAATCTTCCAGTTCTGGGGTTTGGGACTTGGGCAATGGGTGGACTTAAAGTAAAGGACACAACTCATGACAAAGAAGATATTAATGCTATCAAAACTGCTTTAAAATTAGGAATAACACATATTGATACTGCTGAAAGTTATTCGCAAGGTCATTCTGAAGAATTGGTTGGTGAAGCAATCAACGAATTTGATAGAAAAACATTGTTTATCACAACTAAAGTTGCCCCACAAAATTTTCATTATGATGATTTGATTAATTCTGCTAAGAATAGTTTGAAAAGATTACAAGTTGATTATATTGATTTATACTTACTTCATTCTCCTAATCCAGAAATTCCAATTGAGGAATCAATGAAAGCTATGGATTATTTAGTAGAACAAGGTATGGTACGTAACATTGGAATTAGTAACTTTTCTGTTGACGAAATGAAGAAAGCTCAGGCATGTACGAAAAACAAAATTGTTACTAACCAAATTGATTATAGTTTGTTAGTTAGAAACAAATCTAAGTATGTTGAAAAAATGGAATCTGAGATAATTCCTTATTGTCAAGAGAACGATATTTTAGTTACCGCTTACAAACCATTAGCTTTAGGTAGGCTCGGGAAAGAAAATTTTCCTTTACTCAAAGAACTTGCAGAGAGATATAATAAAACTCCTGCACAGATTGCTTTGAATTGGGTTATCTCTAAGAAAAATATTGTTGCAATCTTTAAATCTACAAATCCTGAACATATTAAAGAGAATTTGGGTGCTCTCGGTTGGAAATTAGAACCTGAAGATGTAGTTAAGTTAGATCAAATGGGGGAGAAATAAAATAATAAATAAAGAGAAAAAAAACAAACCTACCCCACAATTGCTTTAATCTTTGCTTTCAAAGCGTCTTTTGGTGAAAAGCCTACTACGCGGTTAACTTCTTTGCCATCTTTGAACACAATCAAACATGGAATGCCGGTAACGTGACTTGCAGTTGCCAGGTCTGGATAATCTTCAGTTGAGACTTTAGCAAACTTAAGCTTTCCTTCAAAGTCTGAATCTTTGCTTAACTCTTCAAATACTGGAGCCATTGCTTGGCACGGACCGCACCAACTTGCCCAGAAATCTATGATGATTAGACCAGGAGCTTCTGTGACTTCTTGTTTGAAACTTTCATTATCTAATTTTAATACCATTTTGTTATCCCTCCGGGATACAGGAAATCCTTGATTTCCTAGTACACCTCTGTTTAATTATAAATATCTTATTTTGAGTTCTTTTTTAAGTTTTTTGAATCAAATGCTCTGTCGGACAACTAATCCTTCCTAACTAACACATATACTTTTTTCCCAATGTATTTCTTTGAAGACATAATCATTCCACCATTCCCTATTTTTCTAACTTCTCCTTCAGCAATCTCTTCAATTTCATCTTCAAG
>JBDRMB010000002.1:0-8301 GCA_043812455.1 archaeon
AAACTTTCGGTAACCATAAGTTGTATGTTCTTTAACAACTAAAAGAAAGATATGTTGGATATTGTCAAAAGTTTTCTTTTGAACATATCTAAAATATTTAGGAATTTGTGCTAAAGCACAAAGTTTATTGACAATTTCCGAAAACTTTTTGAACTTATATGTTATTACTTCAACCATAAATAGCACCTCTTTTTTTGTTTTACCACTAAAAAAGAAATCATGGTGCTATTTATACTTATTTAAAAAGCAATTCTACGGTGCCCAATTGAAATAAAAACTTATATAGATACAATATGTGAAATGAGTAATAATTCTCACTCAGTAAGTTCAGAATTACCAACACCAGTTATAGAAATTCTTAATATGAAATTTTACCCAGGAATAAAAGATTTTGAAAAACTCAGATTACACAAAGATGATGTTCAGTATGAGTAAGTTAACCCCAAAACTTTCTCAACTCACCAAAAGTTTCTCGTGCTTGTTCCTTATTTGCAACACCAACAACTATTGTTTTAATCATTTCTACAGAATTAATAAACTCCATTGACTTTTCTAAATTAAAACCTTTTGGACTAGAAAATATTCTGTAACCTGTAACTGGCTTTTTTGCACTTTTCAAAATTGGCAAACCAGTTTCAAGGTCTGGACAAAGATAATCTTTATTTACGCACACCCAAGTACCTGCAACGTTAAGCTGTTCCATTTTTTCCAAAGCTAAAGCACCACCTTCACACATTCCTAAAGGAACTAATCCATGTTCACGAGCAAATTCAATTTCCTTTTCGATTATATCTTCTCGACCCAAAGTTACTAATGCGCTAATTCCTAAATTACCAACCAAACAGAAATCACAAAATTTTTTGAAATTTGATAAGAGTTCACAATATTCTTTTTCATCTAACCTTATTGACTTTATTTCCTCTTCAGAAAAGTTTTCTTTGGCACCAGGCCCTAATTTACTCAAAATTTCTTGACCCCACATTGACTTTTCAGCAAGGTAATAGTGAGATTTCCAATGATGATTAGAAATGCAAACAATTTCAGGATGCTTTTTCTTAAACTTCTTCAAAACTAAAATTAAAGTATCGTGAGGTGACATGCTAAATCCTCTCACACCTAAAGAATAAGCAGTTTCCAAACATTCTCGGTAAGCTTTAGCACGTTCTTCTTCAGAATCAAATTTAGGACATTTACTAAACCAACCAGTAAAATGATCTTCGCCCATAATAACAGAAGGATAATTTTTATTTTCAATCGTTATAAATTTGAAATTATCCATTTTAAACAAATAATCTTACAAAGTCTTACCATAATCAGTGTTAGAACTTCTGATAATACTCAAACCATCATAAAGAAACATCAAAACTTTATTGCCACCATCTTGCTGCCAGTTCTTGAACCTTTCTCTGTCTCTCATGTTCAGATTTTCAAATTCCATCACGCCAGTAGCTCCTTCTTTAGCCATCTGTTCAACCGCAGCTTCTGCTTCTTTGTCAGTCATTGTTTCAGAATTGTTAACATACCCATCTGAATTTTCACTAGCTTTTTCATAATCAAACAGATTTTTGTTCCAAGGATTTTCTAAATAAAAAGGATCATCAGCATATTCTAAACTTGGGCCTGTAGAGTAAAAGTTCTGTGCTTCAAGAATTTCATGTTCAAGTTCAAGATCATCAATTGCAATAAGTTCTTCTGTTACTAATTTGATTTCTTCTTGATCTTTACTTTTTAACTTATCTTCAAGAGTTGGTTTTTTAGAATCTTTAACTTCAGAAAGAAGTTTAGTTATAACTTCTTTCAACTGTTCTTTATCAGAAATGGAATCTTTATTTTGCTTTTTGCTAGTATTATCTTTAGACTTTTTAGTCTTACAATTTTTCTCACTCTTAGCTTTAGCTATCAAAACCCCAACCCCACATAAATATAAAAAATTAATAACTTTTACCTAAATAAAACCACTTAGTTGCTTTCTTTTTACAAGCAAAACATTGCTGATCTTTTTTAAGTTTTGGCTGTTTGAATGGACTGTTCAAAGATTTTGCTCCTTGCTCATCTTTAAACTTCTCTTCACATTCCGCAGATGCACACCATGGTGCAAACAAAATCTTTCCGTTCTTTAATGCTTTCTTAGCATCCGAAAGAGTTTCTACTTTAACAATACTAGATTTCAAAACTTTTTCTGCATTTGCTAAAAGATTATCTTGAATCTGATTTAAAATTAATTCAGCTTCTTTTTCAATACCTGCAATAGGAAGAGCTTGTTTTTCACCAGTATCTCTTCTGGCAATCATAACTTGATTCTTCTCTAAATCTCGAGGTCCTAATTCAATTCTAATTGGAATCCCTTTAACTTCCCATTCATTATATTTCCAGCCGGGACTGTAATTATCTCTATCATCAAGATAAACAGAAATTCCTTGCTTCTCTAACTTCTCTTTGATCTTCTTTGCAGTGTCCATAACTTTCTTCTTGGTATTTTCAAAAATAATTGGGACAATTACTGCTTGAGTTGCCGCTAATTTTGGTGGCAAGACTAAACCCTTATCATCACCATGAATTGCAATCATAACCCCTATCATCCTGGTGGTAATTGCAAAAGTGTTTTGCCAAACATAATCTTTCTTACCAGCAGCATCAGTAAAAGATATCTCAAACGCTTTCGCAAAGTTTTGGCCATCATGATGAAAGTCTGGACCTTGGATAGCTTTACCATTTGGATTAATAAATTCCATAGAGATGGTATATTCCGCTCCAGCAAATTTTTCCTTTTCAGATTTCTTTCCGATCATGGAAGGTAATGCTAAATAATTCCGACAAACGTCATCGTAAATGCCAATAATTTCATCACCTTCAGCCATTGCTTCTTTTTTTGTAGCGAAACAGGTATGTCCTTCATTCCAAAGAAACTCTCTTCCTCTTAAGAAGGGTGTCGGATGTTTGAATTCCCATCTAACAACATTGTTCCATTGATTATACCTTAAAGGAAGATCATTGTGTGATCTAATCCATTTAGAATAAGAATCGTACATGATAGTTTCAGATGTTGGTCTTACAGCCAGACGTTCATTTAATTTAGTATCTCCTGCTTCGGTCACCCAGGCAACTTCCGGTTTGAAACCTTCAACGTGGGTGGCTTCTTTCTGCAGTAAAGATTCAGGAATAAATAATGGAAAATAAGTATTTTGGATGCCAATTGCTTTAAACTTTTTATCTGTAACATCTCTGATCTTTTCCCAGATAGCATAAGAGTTGGGTTTGTAAACAATACAGCCCGATACCATTGAATAATCTGCCAGGTCAGCTTTTTGGATTACTTGTGTGTACCACTCGCTGAAATCTTCGGCTTTTTTTGCAGTAATTCCTTGCTGAGATTGTTTATTTTTCCCTTTTGCCATAGCGATTTAGAATAAGCTTAGGTTTTATAAAAGTTTGGGCGTTGGCGTTTTAATTATAGTTATAACATTTGATGCTGTGATTATGATCTTATTAAGCCGTTTAGAGAACTATTTTAATCAATATTAATCCTTGTCGGATGAATTTCCATTTTTTCTCTCTCTTTTAATTCAGCTTGGAGTAAAGTCTTTTGCAATTCTATAATCCACATTGCACTAGAAGAAACAGCAATAATTATAATCCAATCTTTAAATTCTAAAGCAGCAGTTCCGAAAATGTTCTGCAAGAATGGTAAATATATAACTGATATAGTAAGTACTGCAGCAAGTATAATGCCTCCGAGCACATAAAAATTGGAGAAAAAATTCTTCGAAAAGATAGATTCATCCCAACTCTTAGCATTTAAAGCATGGAACAATTCAAAAAATATTATTGTCGCAAACACAATAGTTTGTGCTTTTGGTATTGCACCACCCTTCATCATTAGTTCCCAAACATATAAAACAATTGCTCCAAGAACTATTAACGGAATTATTTGTCCAATTTTAAATATCAAATAATCGCTCAGAATTCCTTCCTTATGGTCTCTCGGTCTCTGTTTCATAATCTTTAATGAGGGTTTTTCAAAACTAAGCCCTAAAGCAGGAAATTCGCTGGTAACTAAATTAATGAAAAGTATCATTAATGCTGTTAAAGGAAGATTAGCTCCTACTATCACCGCAATTAAAATAATTAACACTTCTGCAATATTCCCTACTAAGAGATAATAGATAAATTTTCTAATATTTTCATAAATAGTTCTTCCTTCTTCTATAGCATTTACGATTGTACTAAAATTATCATCTCTCAAGATTAGCTCAGAAGACTCTTTAGCAACATCTGTACCACGTTTACCCATAGCAATACCTATATCTGCTTTTTTGAGCGCTGGGGCATCATTAACGCCATCTCCAGTCATTCCCACTATGTGCCCCACTTTCTGTAGCGATTTAACTATCCTTAATTTGTGTGCAGGTGTTACTCTGGCGTATACTGAGATATGGTTAATTATTTTTTCAAACGCATTATTGTCTAAATCATCTAATTCTTTTCCAGTCATTACGGCGTCTCCTTCAGAAAAAATCCCCAGTTCTGTAGCTATTGCTTTGGCCGTTAGTTCATTATCTCCCGTAATCATTACTACTTTTATTCCCGCCTCTTTACACTGTTTTATTGATTCCTTAACGTTTGGTGCTGGAGGATCGCGGATAGAAACTAAACCAACAAATATTAAATTAGACTCTACATTTTTTAAATCGAAAGAACCCATATGTTCTTTAAAAGATAAACCTAATACTCTCAGACCTTTCGAAGCATACTCATTATTTTTTTCAAGAAATAAATTCAATACTTTTTTATCTAATTTCTTAATCTTGCCATTATCTAAATAATATTTTGCTTTTTTTAAGAGTATTTCTGGAGCACCTTTAGAATAAACAAAATGCTTCCCTTGATTAAGATGAATTGTACTCATACATTTCCTTATCGGATCAAAAGGGTGCTCTTTTTTTCGAGGAAATTTTTTATGATAATCTTCTCTGGTTTTACCTGCTTTTTGAGCGAGAGTGATTAAAGCCCCTTCTGTTGCTTCGCCATCAACAGACCATATTCTTTTCTCTAATTTAATATTAGCATTATTACATAAAACCCCTATTTCCAACATTTTAGATATTGTTTTATGTTTATTAACATCAATCTTAACCTTCTCTTTCAGAAAAACACCTTTTGGTTCATACCCATTACCAGTAACATTTACTTCTGCATCAGAAGTGAAAAGGTTCTCAATAACCATCTTATTTTGAGTTAATGTTCCAGTTTTATCCGAACAGATTACAGTACATGTTCCCAACGTTTCCACAGCAGGTAATCTCTTTATGATAGCATTACGTTTAGCCATTTTTTTTACTCCTGCAGCTAAAGTTACAGCAACAACAGTAGGTAAACTTTCAGGTATTCCAGAAACAATCACTGCCATGGAGAAAATTAGCATTCCTGTCCAATGGGTTCCATGCAATATACCAATTATAAAAACAATTACTGCAATAATCATCGCCCCAATAGAAATTTGTTTTGTTAGCTTATCTAATCTTTTTTGTAAGGGGGTTGTTTCTTCCTTAATGCCTTTAATCATACTAGAAATCTTGCCAATTTCAGTATTTTCTCCAATACTTACTACAATAGCAAAACCATCACCATTAGTAATATTAGTCCCAGCAAATAACATGTTAGTTTGTTGAGCTAACGGAGTGCTAGTTTTCAAATTTGTAACAACTTTATTTACAGATATTGATTCTCCGGTTAAGGCTGCTTCTTCTACTTTAAGACTATTTGCTTCAATTAACCTAGCATCAGCACTAATTATGTTTCCTCTTTCTAAAATTAAGATATCGCCAATAGTTATTTCTCTAGATAATATTTCAACTTTTTTTCCATTTCGTAATACTTTAGCTTTTTTAGGAGTTAAATTAATCAATGCTTCCATATCTTTAGACGCTTTATATTCTTCGAAAAAATTAAGTAAAATAACAAATAAGATGATAATAGAAATAACAACTAGTTCTACTTGATGTCCGATAAAAAAAGAAATGATTGCCGCGACGATTAAAATTCCAACAACAAAAGATTTAAATTGCCTAAGCAGAATTTTTAAGGTAGTGTCTTTTTCTCCTTCTTTTATTTCGTTATACCCATTTTCTTTTATTCTTTTCTCTGCTTCCCTTGAAGTTAAGCCTTTTTCGTTAGAATCTAATGCTTTGAAAACTTCGTCCAACTTCTTCAAGTGCCATTTTTCTTTGTTCTTGGCCATTTAAATTCCTTTTAATATACTAAACCGCAAGTGAAATTACTAACTTTTATTGCGGGATAGTATTCACGAAACAAGTAAGAGTTTGTAAAAGCTCTTACGGTTGAGTATATCTTAAATCTTTTTAATCTTTGTCCTTTTTGATATAAAAATAAACTCCATAAATTAATAATTTATTTTGTTATTGAATCCCACCATAGATATTTTTATTCAAAAATAATATTGATTTTCTCATAACAAATTTATTAGTAATAATCCGATTATTCCCGCTAACAAAGCATAGATTATAGCTGGAATTAAATTAATCCTAATTATCTTCCCTTCTTGACCATGTAAACCCACTGTTGCGCTGGCAGCAATGATATTATGTACAGCGATCATATTGCCGATTGCCCCGCCTACTGACTGTAATGCCAATATAATCACTGGAGAGATCATCAAAGCAACTGCTGTTTCATATTGAAATGTACCAAAAAATAAATTAGATACTGTATTAGACCCAGAAATAAAAGAACCAACCATTCCAATTAATGGGGCAAACAAAGGATAAAAATTTCCAGTTAAAGAGGCCATAGCTTTTGCCAATAATAAAGGCATGCTTGGCAACCCCAATAAATTATTACTTGATAAGATTAATATTTGAACAAGTGCAACTGTAAATATTAAAGCAATTAAAGGTAATTTTATTTTCTTAAGTGAATCTGATAATACACATTTAATTTCTTTTAGGTTCACTTTTAGAATATATATAGATAAAATACAAACAATTAGAAACAAAATCCCTGGAGAATATAACGGAGCAAACGAATAATTTATCTCTGCGCCAAACAATTGAAAGATATTTAACGCAAATCCCTTTAACAAATCGCCAAAGCCAAGAAAATTTGTTCTAGTGATTATTAACAAAACCCCTACCAACAGATAAGGAGTTACTGCTTTCCAAAACGTCAGACTTTTTTTATGATGTAAAGCAGGACATTTTGTTTTCCATTCTTTTGGCCATTGACTTTTTTTAGGGAAATCCCAGTTCTCCTTCGGAACCAAAAACCCTCTTTTAGTTGTGAATATTAATAAGATTACTCCCAATAGACCACCAATCAATGATGGAAATTCTGGACCAAGAAACATTGCTGTAAGAAAATAAGGTATTGTAAAACACATGCCAGACCAGATAGCATAAGGCCAAATCTTTATTCCCTCCTTAAATGATTTTTTTTCCCCAAATAATTTTGTTAAGATACAAACCAAAGCTAAAGGTACGAAAGTACCAATTATCAAATGAATTAGTGCCGAATAATATGTTACTTGCATTAAATTAACATCAGCTACTGATTTAATTCCTAATATTATAGGTGTTCCCACTGCCCCAAAAGTAACTGGAACCGAATTAGCAACTAGAGCAATAATTACTGCAGCCAATGCTGGAAAACCAAGTGAAACTAATAATGGTGCAGCCAAAGCTGCTGCAGTTCCAAATCCTGCTGCACCTTCAATAAACCCACCAAATAAAAAAGCAATTATAATTACTTGAACTCTTCTGTCGGTGGATACATTTTTTAATGCTTGATCAATTACATAAATAACTCCACTTATTTCTAAAAGTTTCAATAATAATATCGCTCCGAATACAATTAAAATAATCTCAATAGCAATAAAAGATCCCTTTGCTGTTGCTGCACTAATCCAAGAAATAGGCATTTTCCAAACTAATGAAGCAATGAACACTGTTACTAACCACGTTATTGGCATTGCATGGACGGCCTTCCATCTTAACACAGCCATTAAGATAAAAACTAATAGAATTGGTATTAAAGCAAAAATTATCAACAAGCTATAATCCATCACCATAAGTTGATAATTTCATTTAGAGTATAAATAATTTTTCTATTAGCTGAAATAATTTTAGAAATAACTTTTAGAATTTGAAAAAAATGAACCTCCCTGGACTAAAGTCCAGGGTATCTCGATAGTGGAATTTGCTTGCTCCACGCGTTATTGCTTTGAGCAATGTAATGCTTAATTGTATCTGCAGTAACATTGCCCACACTTCTGAAGAATTTACCTGG
>JBDRMB010000003.1:0-41120 GCA_043812455.1 archaeon
CTTCTTTTGGAGATTTTATCAAACATTATAATGAAGAAAGGCTTCACATGAGCCTTCATTATAAAACACCAAAAGAAGTTTGGGATGATTTAAGAAATGTCTAGCACTTTCGTAGTGTCTAGCAGTTTCGGGATATTAGATTCAAACAATTCCATTTAATCCTAAAAAAATATATAAAGCACGTTACTAATTATTAGAACAAATGCCAACTAATGTTACTGCAGAGTATGCTGCAGCGGAAATGGAATACCAAAAGGCAATTACTGTTACTGATAAACTGAAAGGTTTAGAGCGCATGCTACGGGAGGTGCCTAAACACAAAGGTACAGAAGTTCTTCGGATGGAAATTAAAACAAAGATTTCCAAACTAAAAGAAAAAGCCATAAGAGAAAAAGAACAAAAGAAGGGCGGGTTTTCTTTAGCAGTAAAAAAAGAAGGTGCTGCACAGGTTGTTATCGTTGGCCCAGCAAATACTGGTAAAAGTAGTTTGTTGAATGCACTTACTAAAGCTAAAAGCTCAGTTAGCCATTATCCTTTTACTACAACCAAACCTGAAATAGGTGCTATGCCTTATCAGACGGTGCAAATTCAAATGGTGGATTTTCCCCCGTTATTGGAAGATGCTTCCATTAAACAAACCCCTTTATTTGGAATTATTCGTAATTCTGATTTTATTTTGATAGTAGTTGATAAGATTGAACAAATCAAACCATTATTGAAAGAATTCGCCGATAGTAACATCATTTTAAACAGAAAAAAACCAGCAATTAAAATTATCAGAGAAGCCACGGGTGGTTTAGAAATTATCGGTGAAAAATTAATTGAAGCTGATCTTGACGCTGTCAAGAGAGTATTACGTAACCATGGAATTGCTAATGCAAGTGTAGAAGTTTTCTCAGAAGTTAAGTTAGAAGATTTTTTTGAAGTTTTAGATGAAAAGTTAGCTTATTTACCAGCAGTAATTGCTTGGAACAAACAAGAATCTGGTAAGGTTATTAAGAAAGGTGTATGGGAAACTGTACCTGTATCTGCAACTTCAGGTTATAATTTAGAATTACTAAAAAATAAAATTTGGGAACATTTAGGTTTGATAAAAATTTATACTAAAGAACCTGGTAAGCGACCGATCTTAAAGAATCCAATTACATTACCAGAAGGTTCTACCATTAAAGATATGGCAGAACATGTTCATAAAGATTTCATTAAGAAATTTAAGTATGCTAGGGTGTGGGGCAAGTCTGCTAAACATGACAGTGCTTCAGTAGGTATTGATCACAAATTAAAAGACAATGATATAGTTGAAATTCATTTGAAGTAGAAATAATAAACAAGCAAGAATATATAAAAATTAGTTTGATTCTTTAACTATTTTATCCAACCAATCTTTCTTTAGTTTAAAACCATTTTTCTTAGCTAACTTACTTATTGCTTTGTCAAAACAACTGCCATACTGGGCAGCTTTCTTTTTCCGCCAAGCGAAATCACCAAGATATTCTTCAACAACTTCCCGCAGAATGATTTTCTTCTCTTCCTTATTTATCTTCCACTCGGAAGGAAGTTGCATTGCATAAGTTATCAAATCTCTGTCTAAGAAAGGCGTTGCCACCGTTATTCCCAACTCTTTTGCTAGATTGAAATCACGTACAAGGTCTCGGCCCCACATATTTTTCAGCCCGGTCCAGCATTCTTCAGTTACACTATTTGTTTTGCTTTCGGCAGCTTTATCGTGCCGTTCATAGCCAGCAAAGATTTCTTCGCTACCTAAACCAGAAAATAAAAAGTCAACATTATCTTTTTTTGCTAATTCTGTTGCAGCAACAACTACAGCCCCAACCCCAATATTAACAACATCAGTTTTGCCATATTTCTGGAGAATTTTTACGGTTTTCTTGATTATTTCTTCTGCTTCATCCAAATTAAAAATTTTATATTTCAGTTCAAAACCTAATTTTTCTGCAACCTTTTTAGCTTCGATGATATCTTCCGGTTCTTTAGTTTCATCTTGGAACCCTACTGAATAGCAAACGAGATTTTTGTTAAATATTTTAGCAATAACTGCAATTGAACTACTGTCAACCCCTCCTGAAAAGAACACGCCATATTTTCCTTCCGGAACTCTTTTCCTAATTGCAGAAATTAATTTTTCTTTAAGAACTAGTTTGGCTTCTTTCTTGTAGTCCACTTTTTCATCACTGTACAAACTAGCGATAAGTTCTCCCCATTTGCATTTGTCAACCAACTGGCCGTTATCTTTCCACAATTCCTGCATTTTCTACTGTTTAGGCTATAATTTTATAAAATTTCGTGAAAATTAAGTAAAAGATGAAATTAGCTGCATTATTTACGGGAGGCAAGGATTCAACTTATGCCATACATTTAGCTAAACAGCAAGGGCACGAAATTGTTTGTTTGATTAGTTTGAAATCCGAAAATCAAGCATCTTATATGTTTCATACACCCGCAATTGAATTGACTGAACTTCAAGCAGAAGCAATGAGACTGCCAATACTATTTTTTCCTACAAAAGGTGAAAAAGAGAAAGAATTAGTAGATTTAGAAAATGCAATTGTTGAATCTAGGAAAAAGTTTGAATTTGAAGGATTGATTACGGGGGCGTTGTTCTCTGAATATCAAAGTAGTAGAATTCAAACAATTGCTGATAAGTTAGGATTAACAGTTGTTTCACCATTATGGCACAAATCTCAAGAAGATGAAATGCAAGAGTTGCTGGATAACAACTTTGAGATCATTTTTACAGCAGTTGCGGCTTACGGTTTAGACAAAAGTTGGCTGAACAAAGTTATTACTCTAAAGGATCTAAATAAATTGAAAAAACTCAAAGATAAGATTGGCAGTAATGTTGCTGGAGAAGGCGGTGAGTTTGAAAGTTTAGTTCTTGACTGTCCACTATTCAAACAAAGACTTGTTATTGAAGAATTCAAGATAATTGAAGAGGCTGAACATACTGCCAGGGTGATTGTTAAAAAAGCTAAGTTGTTTGAGAAATAGAAAATGGTTGCTACTGAAATTTTTGAACAATATCGAGAAAGCATTGGATTAGCCTTAGCTTTTAATAGTACTATCCAGGACTTATTAAGAATGAAATATGTAGAAGCCGAAGCTGGAGGTGATCCCAAATTTAGTGGTGGAAATTTAGCCTCATTTTTCTTTCTGTCTTGTAATGCAATTATAAGCAAAGAAGGTAGCTTATATTCATTATGTCATGTTTCTCTGTTAAACTGTCCATACACACAATTAGAAGATATTGCTGAAGGATTTGGAATCCCCCTTAACCAACTTGAAATAATATTAATCAAAGGATTAGATTTAGGGATTGAAACTGCTTGTTTAGATACTGATGTAAAAATAGTTGAGACTTATGTTGACCATTCTCCCCAGAGAGATATTGTTGTAATACCTTCTTTAGAAGAAATCAGAATTTATAATCAAAGAGAATTTGAAATAATTTCTACAACTTGTTTTACTTCATAATTTTTAATTTAAATATTAGTTGACCTTTTCTTTCTTTCCAACGCTGCTTTGATCAAACCAAAAAATAACGGTGCTGGTTTAGACAATTTACTTTTCAGTTCTGGGTGTGCCTGCGTTGCAATAAAATAAGGGTGGTCTTTCAATTCAACAAATTCTGCTAACCGGCAATCTTTAGAAAGGCCAGAAAGTGTTAAACCAAACTGTTTAAGATTTTCATGAAATTCGGGATTAACTTCATATCTGTGTCTATGCCGTTCAGAAACCAATAATTCTCCATAAAGTTGATGTGCCAAACTTCCCTCTTGTAAGTGTGCGTCATATGCACCTAACCTCATGGTAGCACCTTTATCTGTAATATTCTTTTGTTCAGGCATAATGTCAACTACTGGATAGGGAGTGCCAGGATCATTTTCTGTACTGTTGGCATTTTCCATCCCGCAAACGTTACGAGCATATTCAACAACCATTAATTGCAATCCTAAACAAATTCCTAAAATTGGAACTTTATTTTCTCGGCAATGTTTGATTACCTTTAATTTACCTTCTAAACCTCGGCTACCAAAACCGCCCGGAATAATAACTCCAGCTGTTCCTTGTAACGCTTCTGCAGCAGAAATCTTTCCTTCTTCTATATCGGTAGTTTCCACAAATTTTAAGTTGATTTTAGTTTTAGTGTGTGCGCTACAATGCATCAAAGCTTCATTGATGCTAGCATAACTGTCGGCAAGATAAGTGTACTTGCCACAAATGGCAACCGTAATTTCATTCTCTAAATTATCTAAATTGTTTAACAATTGACGCCATTCTTCCAAATTTGGTGGGCTGTATAATCTTAATTTCCGATGAACAATTTCACTTAACCCTTCTTCTTCAAAACTAAAAGGAATACAATAAACATTTTTAACATCAACACCACTAATCACTGCTTTTTTATCAACATCACAAAATAAAGCAATTTTTGATTTTATTTTATCGTTAAGTTTCTCTTCACACCGACAAATAATTATATCTGGTCTGATACCTCTTTGTCTTAACATGTTAATGCTTTGTTGAGTTGGTTTTGATTTGGGTTCGTTAACCCCATTTGGAATTGGTACATAAGTTAAATGTACATAAAGAATATTTTCATCACCAACTTCGCTTCGCATTTGCCTTGCAGATTCAATGTAAAGTTCGTTTTCAATATCACCAACCGTTCCGCCAATCTCCACTAGCAACACGTCTGCTTGCTCTTTTTCTGCAACTTCATAAAGTTTATTTTTTATTGCATCTGTAACATGAGGAATGAATTGTACAGTTTTACCTAAATAATCGCCTCGACGTTCCTTCTTTCTAACTCCATCAAACACTTTTCCCATAGTTAGGTTTTGTTCAAATTTACAAATTGTATCCAAGAAGCGCTCATAATGCCCAAAATCCATATCAACTTCGCCACCATCGTCAAGAACAAAAACTTCGCCGTGTTCAATTGGGTTCATAGTACCTGGATCTACATTCAGATATCCATCTAATTTCATTGGAACTACCTTTAACCTATTTTTGAGAAGATGCCCAATACTAGCAGCTGCAATACCTTTACCTAACCCGGAAAGAACTCCCCCGGTAACTACAATGAATTTCGTTTGTTTCTTCGTTTGACTTCCAGAATAATTTGTCAAGTGCATAACTGTCCAAGAAGGAACTTGTTTATATTCTTTTGGCACACCAGGTTGGTGGTTACAAACCTAATATTCAACCTTATAGTAAACAATAAAACATTCTTTCCAGTCCAAGATAGTACAAAACTGTTTTAATTCGCTCTTAACATTATCTGGCCCAACTCGCCCATCTAATTTAACATCATATTCTATACTTTCAAATACGGGTTTACGTAAGAAGTTACTTTCAGAACTAATATTAGAAATATCATGCTTAAGATCTTTGTCAGGATTGGTTATAATCTTTCCACCAACTTTGTCAATTAACAAATTTACTTTCATACCTTGAAATTCAACAGTGAAGTATAATGCTGGAATTAAGTAAGTAGTAATGTTCTTTACTGGTTGTGCAGAAATTAGCTTGATTTCTTTGATACTTAGCTGGGGTTTTATTATCATTAATAAATTCTGTTTTGCAAATTGTTGACTTTCCTCAACCACATCTTTCTGATAATCTTCTTTATCTACAATTTCTCTAACTCCTTTGTTTTCTTCCCCTTTAGCATTGCTTGAACCTAAAATGTTTACTGCTTCTCCACCATGCTTACTTTTCCTAGGTCTAATCTTGACAATCAGTGGACGATCCACAACACCACAAACTAAAGCTGAACCAATAGGTAAATTTGGGATTTCAGCAGCAGTTTCAGAAGTTATTCCTTCAATAGAAGATGTCAATGCCCGTAAATCGTTGGGATTGTTTACCTTAAGTATAACTTGTGTACTGCATTGCGCCAAGATGGTTTTCTGTACCAATGCTGGTCGTTGTGAAATTATACATAACCCTAACCCAAACTTTCGGCCTTCTGAAGATATCAAACGAATTATGTCAGTACTTTTAGCTTTCCCGAACCCTTTCTCTGGTGCAAAGTTGTGCGCTTCTTCGAGTACACAAAAGAAAGGTGGAATTTTTTCTTGTTTACGAGCATGAAACAAATCTTTCATTAATTTGTAAACAATAATATCTTGTACTTCCGGAGAGATTCCTCGTAAATTGATAATTGTACATTTACCTGGTTTGATGAGTTCGTTAGGATCTGTTGGTGCGGGGGTGAAAAGATTAAGACTTTTTAAGTACATGATAGTATCTATCAATGCCCATTTGCCAGGATAATTAAGTAATTCAAGACCAATCAGGATATTATCAAAATTAACATCTTCAAGATCTTTCACTACTGAAAATAACATCGCTTCTTGGTTGCCTGTAAGACTAATTGGCAGCATTTTCATTAATTCATAACTGGTCATCTTTTCGTCAAGTTTCAAAGGAATAATGTCTTCCTTAACTTTAGGATCGCCATATTCTTGGATCTGCGGACTAAAGCCTTTAGCTTCCAAGTTCCATTCAATCAGGTGATCTTTTCCAGAATCGTTTGGTAAGCGCATAGAAGAATATTCTCCGTGCGGATCGATGATAAGTAATGGGACATTTTTGGTCATAATTTCTTCTAACAATACTCCAACAAAGTATGATTTTCCACTACCTGATTTTGCCAAGACGCTCAGATGTTTAGTAAGAACTTTCTGTAAATCAATATTGATTGGAATATTTTTACCTTCCAATTTTCCAATGTAAGCTCCTTCTCTTTGCAATTCAATTATTTTCTTAATAAAAGAATCTTCAGCTTCTAAAACTTCAGTACCCAACTGGAAAGGAGTTCTTATTCCTTTTACTCTACCGTCTGAAGCATCTTTATACCCAATCACATTACAATGTGCTACCATTTCATCACTGGTACGCTCCAGCTCCATTATCTGACATAGTACATAATCATAATCTGTATGGTTAACCTGAATAAATTGTAATTTCCTGGCCTGGGCACTAGTAACATTAAAATCAAAATTGTTAGTACTAACCTTGCCGATAATCTTACCAAGAATCATAGTATTATTAGGTATAGAGCTACTATATTAAGATTTGTTGAGTGTAGAAAACAGGTAATGCCTCACCAAAAATTAAACACAATTTGCATTCTGTACAAAGCAAAACCCGTCCAGAGTACCAGAAACAAGTAAAAGACACTAAAAAATTTGTTTAATGGGAAATAGCCTGATAACCAATGGCTTGCTTTCTTGTGCAATTTTCCAGACGTCCATGAAAGAAACCCGTATGTCAAACAATCTAACAAGAACAAGTACCAAAGTATCCCTTCAATGTAGATTTCCATTGTTAATTAAGAAAAATATTAGTCTTAATAAACCTAATCATTATCAACTCTTGGCGCTAAGATAAAACTTAACACGAGTTTGTCAATAACTTTATATTCCAATTTCATTGGATAATCAGTATTGAAATGTAAAACCGCTTGGTCACTTAACTTCATTCCACCAACCATCTTTTTCAGATACTCTAAAGAATACTTAGCCTTAAATTTTTCTTCAGAATCAGTTTTAATCCTAGTTTTGTCATCTGGTTTTATTTCAATAAATGCCTTAGATAAATCCCCTTGCGCCTTAATTAATAATTGGTTCTTATCACCTAAGAAAGTTACTGATTCCGCAACTACGCCAACATCTTCAATAGATTCACTAAGGGTGCTGGAATGCATCTCGATTTTTATTGGGAAACTTAATTCGGGAACTTTTTGATCACGATCATCTACTTCAAGTAACGGAATTGAGAAAGACCTAGTGGTTTTACTTTTTAATTCTATTTTCAGTTTAGCATCATCAGTAGTTTCTAAACTTAAAATGTCGTCACTCTTTGCTCTTCGTAAAATTTGTTTAAGATTGTTAAGACTTACAGCAACCTCTTCTTCCCCATCGATTTTGTATTCAACAAAACAACTGCTTAATATTTTCAGAATTACCATAGCAACGTTGGCAGGATCCATAGCTACCATTTCTAACCCATCAGTGCCCGCTTTAAACTTTACTTCATTAACTAGATCAGAAGCTATTGAAATGCTGTCTTTAAATGATTTTGAATCTGCTAATACTAATTTCATTGCCTAGATAACCCCACAATTTAGAGTATTCAGACCTGGGTATCTTTATAAGATTTATTGTTATAAAGTAGTTATTTACTATAAAGGAGTCATTTTGTTATGTTTACATAAGATTTATCCCATTTTTGGTAGGTTGGATCATACTAATAAGTTTTACTTTGAATCAAACGAAAGTTAGAAACCCGAGAAAAATTGTTTTATTATATCCAAAGAAACTGAAGGAACTAACGCGGGTTGTAATTAAATAGTTTTATTTCAAAGTCAGCCGTTTGCCGTCAGCCATCAAATGAATGGTTTTATTTTCTACGTAACCCATAGACACCGCCAATTCAACCAAATGTTTTGACAAATCCTCGCCAGCGTGGGAAGGAATAATCTGTTTAGGTTTAAGCATTTCAATCATTTCGCGATAATCTTCACGATGACCATGTCCAGAGCTATGAATATCAACAAAGAGTCTAAGTCCCTTATCTTTCATTAATTGTTCTAACTTTCTTCTGTTCTCTTTGTTAGTTTCAACTGGAATTACTGAACAACTGAAAATTGCCAAATCGCCAGGCCTAATTTTTAATGGCAGTTCCCCTCTTATGATTCGTGCTAGTACTGCTTTTTCTTCACCTTGATGACCAGTACAAATAATTAAATATTTATCAATACCTTCTTTGTTAATCCTACGCATAACTTTTTCTAAATCTTTTCTTCTCGAATAAATGTTAACATCTTTAGTGAAATTTACAATTTGGACAGTTTCTGCTGCACGAATATATTTATTTAATGACCTGCCAAACAAAACAATTCTCCGATTCATCTTTTTACCTAAATCAATCATGCTTCTTAATCTTGCAATTTGAGATGCAAAAGTAGTCATTATAACTCCCTTGCCAGTACAATCAGTATGAGAAATTACATCTCTTAACATTTGTTGAGCGATGGCTTCAGAAGGACATTTGCCATTAACATTTGCATATAATGATTCGCAGATTAATAAATCGACGCCCTCTGTAGAAATTTCTTTCAGACGTTTTAAGTTTGGTTTCTGACCTAGAGTTGGGCTATGGTCTAATTTGAAATCATTAGCATATACTACTTTACCATAGGGTGTATGTATCGCCACTATTGTAGCTTGTGGGATTGAATGGGTTATGTAAACAAACTCTATTGTGATATTATTTGATAATTTGTATTTAGAATTTGGATTTTGTGCAATTAGATTATTTGATAGATTAATTTTTTCGTCTTTTAAGATACTTCTAAGAACTTCAATGGTGTAAGGTGTTCCAATAATTGAAGCTTTTGGAAATAGTCCAGCAGAAAAAGGTATTGCCCCGATATGATCCAAATGGCCATGAGATGGAACAATTGCTACTACTTTCTTCTTCCAATCTTTGATATGATTAAAGTTTGGCACTGCATTTACAGATAATAGATCTTTGTAGTCATGTTTTCTGATATCATCATAATGTGTTTGAGTGTGGTTAATGTATTCTTCCATGTTAAGTCCCATGTCGAGAATAACAACTTCATCATCCACTTTAATGGCAGTACAGTTACGTCCACATTCTGAGAATCCACCTACTGTACAAACTTCTATTGGCATATTTCAAGAATTATTTTGATGTTTAAGAATGTTTTGTTAAAATAAAAATGTGGGTGGCAGGGCTCGAACCTGCGTAGACACTAAGCCAATGGATTTTGAGTCCATCCCGTTTGACCACTCCGGCACACCCACGAGTAGAAGTGTTAAATTAAGAAGTATTTTATAAAACTTACTAGAAAAGAAAATAAAAATTAAGACATAATCTTTAATTGGTTCTCAATGTCCTTCAATTGACTTTCCAAATCATCCAAATCGCCGTTGCTTACAGGTGCTGCTCTTGGAGTAAATTCCCTTTTAACACGAGCAGGCGCTTCTTCCATTTCTTCATCGTCGGATTCTTTCATTGAAACTTCTTTCAGCGCAGGTAATTTCCCTTTTGGTAATTTAGTTTTAAGTTTGTTAATCAAATTATTCAAATCTTTAATCATTTCCCGTAAAGCAGAAATTGTTACAACTTTTTCATCCTGAACATGTTTAAATTGTTCATAACTTTGCATAAAAACGATTACTTCTCTTAATGATTCAAGAATATCTTTACGGACCAGTTTAGGTTCACTGATTTTTACCATAAAGCCAGGTTCTTTCTCCTTCACTGGAGCACATCTAGTCTTTCGATACTTTTTAACAGTTTTCCTTTTCGCCATTTTAATACGTTTCTGGTTCGTTCATTGATTGGTCAATGAATTCTATCTTCTTTTCTACTTCAGCTAAACTGTTTTGCCATTGTTCCAATAACTGATCTTCATCATTTTTGAGATCGTTAATTTTTAACAACGTATCTTTAGCATCAGCAATTTTATGTTTTACACTTTCAATCAAATCTAAAACATCTTCATATTCATCAACTTTTACAAAAACTGGCATTCTTTCCATAATTATCACCCTCAGGATTTATGACCTAAACAAGATCTTATCTGCACTCAACAATTTATCATGAATGCATTTTATAGTTATTTTTAATTTCGCGAAATCTTTATCTTCATTATACTCAGATTTTTCTAATGATTTATTGATATTAGATAATTCATTAATTTCGTTTTTCATCCCGTCCAATTCTCCCAGGATTCTCTGATATGTTTTCACATGTAAATGAACCGGTCCTGTTGCTGTTGGAGCTGGAGCCACACCAGGCGCAGGCATTGCCATAATCATTGGCGCAAAATCATTAGCCATTTCTGACATCGTTGGTCTTGATGCTGCTCTTATTGGTCCTGGAGCACTGTTAAGCGGATGTTCAAAATCTTTCATTGTTCTAGATTCTTGGCCAAGCCCTGCAGCAGCCTTAAGCTCTTCAGGATGAATTATTCGTTCAGATTCTGGCTTCTTAGAAAAACTTAATACCTTTTCCTCGCTAACATTGCGCATAGGTACGGGTACCTTAGATTCATTTTTTTTCTTTCCAAAAAATAGTCCCATATGTGGGTTTTTAAATGAAA
This sequence comes from archaeon, assembly GCA_043812455.1. Taxonomy (GTDB): domain Archaea; phylum Nanobdellota; class Nanobdellia; order Woesearchaeales; family GW2011-AR9; genus JABHQR01. The sequence goes on from JBDRMB010000003.1 coordinate 11,168, forward strand.
CCTGCATTTAAACTTTGTTGAGTACTTGATAGTGGGAATATGATAAATTAGTCAACGCGTTAAATAGTTGGACGGACAGAGCGTAAAAAAATAACCTCGTAAGAATTTTTCAATCCCCGCAATTAAATCTTCAATTGTTTTGAAGAAGTTGGAGTTCGTTACATTGTAACGAATAATTTTCCAACAAGTTTCAATACAATTTAGTTGTGGGCTATAAGTTGGAAGAAATTCAATAAATATGTTTTTTCCTAGAGAATCTAAATATTCTTTTGATTTCTTTGATTTGTGTGCTGGAGCATTATCAAAGATAAAAACATACTTTTTGTTTTTATCTAGTGTAGATACAAATCTTTTCATATAATCAATAAAAGAGGTTGTATTTAATCGATCATACCATTCATAATAGAGCTTTTTACCGTCAATTAAAGCTCCAAATAGATTAGCTTTTTTGTTACTCCACCAAAAAAGCCCTTCGGGTTTTGATCCTTTCAAAGCCCAAACTTTTCTAATAAATGGAACTAACCTAAAAGTTACCTCGTCGAAATTAACGATGGTGCAATCCAAATATTCTTCTTGGAGTTTTTTTTAAAGTCCATACGATAGACAGTTCTTGCAGCATAACTAGATTTGTTATGCTCAGATCTTGGAGTGATTAAGCTCAGTCCAAATTTATGAAAGAGTTCTTGCATTCTTCTCATGCTATATTTAACTCCAAAATGGTCTTTAACATATTGGATTGCCATTTTGGTTGTCCAACCAAAGCTTTCTCCACCAAATCTTGGGGGTGGAAAGTCCATAAGGACTTTTTTGAGTTCTTTAAACTGTGCTTTTTTAAGCATACTTGGGCAACCAGATTTAGGTTTATCTTTAAGAGATTTAGTCTCTCTAAATCTCTTAATCCAGAAGGATGCTTTGGATTTGCTGATATCCAAAATTGAAGCAATTTCTCTTGTTGATTTTTTCTTCTTATGAAGATTAATGATTAATTGTCTTTCTTTTTCTTTAGCAGATTTCATCTTATCACCTAAAGAAAGAAAAGATTAACTAATATAAATACTTTGCCCTATTACTTCTCGCGTTGACTATTATGATATATTACTCCTTCTTGGTGACAATAATGGGAAGATTTATATATAAGCACCACTATCTAGTAATAAAAACCTAACGGGGGTCACAAAAATGAACACACCACTAAATCAATTATTAACATCAGGAGGCTTAGACCTAGCTATGGCAGTCCTTAATGAAATAAGGGTTAACCCCAGAATAGCTGATCAAAGTGTTGAAGAAGGACGTAGATTAGACGTAAATGTATGCTTAAAAGCTGCTAACTGCTATCGAGCAGTGGGAGCTGATGATAAAGCAGAAGAAATCATGTCATCCCTTTACAAAGGAGCGTACTAAGATTTATTTTTAACAACTTTTTTAAAACATCATTTTTCTTTTCAAACCATATGGCGTTAAACAAACAAGAATTAAGAAGACAACTGTTTCATGCTTTTGTAGGTTTGGTAATTGTTTTCTTATTTTACTATAACATTATTGGTTCTTGGACAATATTCATATTACTAGTATTAGGAATAATAACTTCATTAACCTTAAAGAAAATAAGAATTCCAGTTATAGTAGATTTCTTAGAGCTATTTCAGCGAGAAGATGAAAAAAACAAATTGCCTGGTAAAGGTGCAATTTTCTTTTTTACTGGAGTCTTATTAGCAATGAAACTTTTTGATGAGGATATTGCTTTAGCTGCAATCCTTATCCTTAGTTTAGGGGATTCTGTAAGTCATATTGTTGGTCACAATTATGGAAAAATTAAAAATTTCATAAATGGTGAAAATAAAAAATTAATGGAAGGTACATTTGCAGGTATAATTGTGGCTTTTTTAGGAGCATTATTTTTTGTATCTCCATTAGAAGCCATTTTGGCATCAAGTATTGCGATGTTAGCTGAACTTGCCGAACTTAAACTAGCAGAAAAAGTTATTGATGATAATTTACTTATTCCATTAGTTGCTGGAACTGTTATTGTTGTGATGAGATTATTTCTCTGAATCACTTATGACCTTTCTCTAAAATGTTTCTCAGGGTAGTAGAAATTACTTTACCGCTAGCCTTACCGCCCAAAGCTTTCATGCACTGACCCATAAGTGCTGGGAAAGGAGCATTTGGATTTGCTTTAATGACTTTCGTGATTTCTTTATGCAACACTTCAGTTCCCAAACTTTCATAATTCTTGATATCAAATTTACCTTTGATCATGTCCATTAAAACGTCAAGGACAATATCCTTATGGATCTTCTCCTGATCTAAGTATCTGAACAAGTCAAGTAAATTCTCTTTAGATAATTTTTCAGGATCTAAATTATATTTACGTTTAATTTCTAATAATGTTGAAGTAATTGTTTCAGCAATGAAAGCAGCTTTCATCTTAGGATATTTCTTAGTTAACTCTTCAAACAAAGGCATTTTATCAGATTTAGCAATAAATTCTGCCAGATCTTTACTCAGTTTGAACTCTTCTCGATAACGTACAAACTTTTCTTCTAACAATTCAGGAATTTCTACTTTGTTAATGTTCATTGGTCTTACTAAAGGTACGTCAGTTTCTGGATACATTCTTGCTGCACCAGGCATAGGTCTCATATATCTGGTAGTACCATCATCTTGTGGTTTGCGAACCTCATTAGGTACTCCTTTAAACAGTTCTTTAGCACGTTCGTGCACAGCTTCAAGAGCAATAATCACTTTCTTTTCTTTATCAGCTACCAGTATGAAAGCATCTTTCTTAGCACATTTAAGTTTCTTAGAGATTAATTCTACCTCTTCAGCAGTAATTCCATAATTTGGAAGTTCGTCAGAATGGAAAATTCCGCCAACTCCTGCTTTGATTTTTGCCCGGCCAGCAAATTCCGTACCTAACCGATAGTTTGGTTGAAGTTCTCTGCCAATCAGTCCAGCAAAACCTTTCAACTTGATAGCTAGGATTTTTCCTTTATTTTTCAGAGTACTAACAATAATTTTTGATCGTGAGCTAGATAACGTTTCTGTCAGATCAATAATTTCAATCTTGCCGGCCTTACCTAAATCACTAGTTTTCATACCTTTCTTTTTCAGTTCATCTTTGATCTTAATCAACTCGTCTTGACGTTTAATTTCTAGTTCAACCAAAGTTGGGATCATCCGTAAATCTTGAGCACCTTTGATTTCGATTCTTTCGCCTTTTGCGATTGAAACGTTAACATCCTGCCTGATGGTACCTAAACCTCGTTTAACACCAGGTAATGACCTCAATAATATCCCTAATTTTTTAGCAGTTTCCTGGCATTGTTCAGGTGATTTAATGTCAGGTTCCGTTGCAATCTCAATTAAGGGAATACCTAACCTGTCAATCCTAAAAATAATTTCATTATCATTTTTACTTTCATGAATAGGTCTGGCAGCATCTTCTTCCAGAAACAAGCCAGCAATTCTTACTTCACCTTGTTCAGTCGTAATCTTACCATTACGTGCGATCATAGAAGTACGTTGAAATCCTGGCGTAACACTACCATTAGCAATAGTTTTTCTCATTACTTGGATAATTGGTAAAACATTAGCGTTAATTAATTTAGAAAATTGTAATACCGTGTAAAGAGCATTTTTGTTAAGTTCATGTGGCGGTTCTTCATCAGTTTCAACTAAACAAGTAGTATTATAACCTTGGTAAATGAAAGTTTTGTTAAGTAACTGTTCTTGCTGAGCTGCAACATCTATTTGGCCACCTTCACCAGCAACTGCTCTCATTTTCCGTTTAATTTCAAAGTCTGGCTTTTCATCTCTCAGAATTGTTGGACAGTCACAGAATAGTTTCTTACCTTCTAACATCTGGTGAATTTCAATACCACATTTTAATCCTAATTCTTGGTAACTTTTAGTCATAATTATCTCTCCAAGGAATTTCCTATGATTATATTACTTTAAGAGAAAACCTTTTTCCTTTAAAATGCTTTTCATTATTATGGTTCTGTTTAAAAAAGGCCATGTCTGGAATAACATTATTTTGTATACTGCCTGCAATAGGCGATGAGCAAACGAAGTGAAGCTTATAATGACACCGGCACGCAGTACGCGAATTCTCACTATTCCGGACATGCCCTTTAAAAAAAGAACATTTATATATAATGATTATTTAATATGTATCAGAACATGTATCTTAAAAAGAGGGGGGTTTTGTTAGGAGTAGTAGTATTTCTCAGCATTTTATTAGCCAGTCTTGCTTATGCTGCCAATTGTGGTGATGGTGTAGGGGTATGTAGTTGTAGTGATACTCTGACAGCTTCTGTCACTTTAGGTTCATCTCATCCGGTAACTACAACTCAATGTAATGCAACTGCTTTAACTGTTGGTGCAAATGATATTATTGTTAATGGTAATGGAACTACTATCACAAGTAATGGTTCTGGTTATGGGATTGACAATTCTGGCGGATTTGATAATGTTACTATCAAAAACTTTGCAGGGATTAATAATTTCACTCAAGGGGTTTATGGTGCTGGAATGGAAAATTCTACGATATATAATAATACTATTGAACCAGCCAATGTTACTGTAGGTTTTAGTATACCTTATGGTTGTGGTGTGCTTTTGAGCGGGAATTCCTTGAACTCAAATATATCCTCAAATACAATCACAACATTAGGAAGATTTGGTCATGGAATATATTTAAATGAATCTTCAAATAATGCATTTATTGATTCAAACACAATCACAGTTTCAGGATTAAGTCCTGAAGGAATAAGTATACAAAGCTCAAACAATTCCAATATCCAATCAAATACCGTGACAGCGAGTTATATGTGCATGAAATTCACAGGATCAAACAATGTAATAACTCAAAATTATGTTAACACCACAACATATGTGGGTATTTATGTAAATGGAGGCTCAAATAACACAATTTCAGATAACAATGTTACAAGCACAAGAGAGTATGCAGTATATTTGAACGATGCCGATGAAAATAACATCAATAATAATATTCTGAATCTTTATACTGGATCAACAGTAAAATCTGTAATCCGTCTAAGAGATGGTTCAGATAATAATAATGTATCATCAAACACTATCTTTTCATCTAGTTTGGCATCACCAGGCATATTGGCTGAAATGAATTCCTCCAATAATTTATTTGAATACAATGTTATTACAACAACAAATGATGGAAATTATGGTTTTGAAATTGACCTTTCACATAACAATGAAATAAGATATAACAATGTTACAACATCAGGTGGTGGAGCAGAATGTGCATTGTTAAATGGTTCCTTAAATAATACTATTTATTCAAACAGGTTCATAACATTAGGTAATACTGCAAACGGTCTTTCATTATGGTGGAATGCAAGCAACAACAATATTTCATCAAATTACATTTACACGACAGGTGCAGACGCATATGGAATCGATTTCTGGTATTCTGCTAATAATAACACCCTTAGTAATAATAATTTCACTGTTAATAATTCAATACTTGTTCGAATACCTGGAACAATACCAAGCTCAGACAACAACCAATTCAATAATGACTTGTTAAACGCCCCATATAATACAACGATACAAATTGGTGAAGGAATTATAGGAACTCAATTTAATAATGTAATCCTAGATAACGGGCCTAACTTTACTTCTCATTCATTACAAGGTGTAAATTTAGATATTAATTCTACACCCCCTACAGATCCTTCAGGAAAAAATAACCTGTCAGATTATCTTAACATAAACAATAATAGTGCTGGAGGATATATTGATTTTAATCTTACTTATTCTGATAGTGATATTAGTGGCATGAGTGAGGACACAGTAAGAATTTACCGTTACAATGATAGTTTGGGTAGTTGGCAAGTCTTGTCTAGTTCAGATATTGATATAAGTAATAATATTGTTTCTTCTGGTAACATTAGTAGTTTTTCTTTATTTGCTCCGTTCGGAAATCAAATTCAAGGATGTGGAGTAATAACTGAAAATACTAATTTGAACCAGAACATCACAAGTAACGGAACATGTTTTACTATTAACGCTTCTAACCTTATTCTTGATGGTGCAGGTTATACCATCACAGGTAACACTTCAGATTATGGAATTTATGTACCAAACTATGTTACTAATATAACTATAAGGAACTTTGGTGGGATTAACAATTTCACAAACGCTATTTACGCTTGGAGTGTGATTAATTCCTTAATAACTAATAATACTATTGTTGCAGCTAATGTTGGAGATGATTATGGTATGTATTTAAGATCGTTCAATTCTAGCAATGTTTCTTCAAATACTATTTCAACTACAGGTAATGTTGGTACTGGAATATATCTTTATGAAGCTTTTAGCAATAATGTATTCTTAAATAACATAACAACTACAGGAACTGTAGGTTATGGGATATATACTTATTCATCTTCTGGTAATGATCTTTTCTCAAATACAATCAGAACTTTTCAAAGTGATGCTGTTGGTATCAGGCTTGATGGTTCAAGTAATTTTAATATAAGTTCTAATAATATAACTACATCAGGTACTTCTGGTCATGGGATTAATATTAGGGCATTTTCTTCTTCCAATAATATTAGTTCTAACAACATTAATGTTACAGGAAATAGTGCAGCAGGAATTTATATCTCACTTACATCAACTTCAAATAATGTAAATGATAATATTATAACAACTTCTGGTTCTTCTGGTTATGGTATTCATGTTCAATCATCTTCTGATTCTAATACTTTTAATGATAATACAATTTCAACTTCACATGCAACTAATGCTTATGGGATTTATTTGAATAATGCTGATGACAATACTTTCCTCAACGATAAAGTTAATTCAACAAACAGTTTTGAAATATATTCTATTTCAACATCAACAGGTAATAATATTACTAACATGATTTTACTTGGCGAACCTAATTTAACAACCCATTCATTTAATGCTATTTCCATTAATGTTAACACAACTCCAGCAGCTGATCCTACTGGAAAAAGAAATTTGTCTAAGTATTTAACTATAACTAACCTTAGTGCTGGTGGTTTTATTGATTTTAATTTAACTTATGCAGGAGTTAATATTTCCAGTATGCTGGAAAGCAGTATTAGAATTTATGAATATAACAGTTCTGGAAGTTGGAATATTCTAGCAACTTCTACTGTAGATACAACTAATAATATTGTTTCTTCAGGAAACATTACAAGTTTCTCTCTCTTTGCACCGTTAGGTAATCTTGATAATTTAACTAATGTTACTTTAAGTTTACCAGCTGACAATTATGCTAATAGTACATCGGACCCAGTTAATGTAATTTTTACTTGTAACACAACTGAAGATAACAGTTTAGCAAATGTTAGTTTATACATTACTAATAGTAGCAACCAGTCGTTTAGTTTAAATTCCACTACAAACATTTCAGGTACTTCAAACAGTACAAGTTGGACTTTAAGTTTATCTAATGGTAATTATACTTGGAACTGTTTAGCTTACGATACTTTGGGTAACAGCGATTGGGACAATAATAGAACTTTAACAATAAATTATACTGCTCCTGCAGCAACACCAGTAGATGACGATGATGATACTACTACAACTAATGGCGGTGGAGGTACCGGAACCAATCAAGTTGCTGGACAATTCTCTAAAAAGATTTGGAATCCTTTAACTGGGGGAGAAATAACAATCTTAGAAGTAGATAATGGTGCAATTGGAATAACAGAAATTGAATTTATGACTACTGAAACTTTGTGGGGAGCGTGGATGAAAGTAGAGAAGAAAGATAGTTTGCCTAGCAATATAGAAAGTTTTGATAAGAAAATTTACAAATATATCTTAATATCTCATGGAACTACATTAAAAGATGAAACTATTAACAGTCCGAAAATTAAATTTAAAGTTTTAAAATCTTGGTTAAAGGATAATGGTTTAAACAAACTTAATGTTGCACTATTTAGGTACGCTAATGATCAATGGAATGAATTGACTACAACACTTTTAAGTGAAGATAATGAATATGTTTATTATTCTGCAACTACACACGGGTTCAGTTATTTTATAATTGGAGAAACCGAGCAAGCAATCGAATCTTTACTTGAGGAAGAGTTGGGAGAAAGGGTTGTTTTTGAAGAAGTTGATGTAAATGGAGAGGTTATAGAAGAAACTCTTGTTGAAGAAGAACCTGAAATAGTAGAAACAATAGGTGAGGAATTATCGGCTTTAGTAGACAAAGTACCTTTCTTGAAAACTAAATTTGATGGAATAAGTTTAGCAGCAATAGTAATAGCAATTATCCTAATTATCATCTTTTCACACTTTGGTTTAATTATGTTAAGAAAGAAAAGGAAATAGTGATTATTTGGTGGTTAAATTATATTTCTTTATATTTTGTGAATTTTCAAGCAAAAAGTTCATATGTTAATTATGAATATATATCCATAACAACAAAATAACCAAAATTAAAACAATTAAAAACTATGAGGTTAAAAAAATGCTAAACAAAGATGGAACTGGACCAGAAGGTAAAGGGTCTCGTACCGGAAGACAATTAGGTAAATGCACTGACGCCAAACCTTGCCCTGTAAGAAGACAAGGAAGAGGACTTGGTCGAGGAAGGAACTTCCAAGAAGATTAGATAAAGAAAGAAAGGAATAAAAATGTTCAAAATAATGTAATGTTTTTATTTCTTTTAATTTTACAAGTTATAAAATAATTAAAGATGTCACCCAGACCAAGATTAATGAGGAGAGTATGTTTTAATCCCGATGTTACTTACTTTAAACCGGCGGGGGTGCCGTTAAAACAATTAGAAGAAGTTGTCTTAAGAGCAGATGAATTAGAAGCATTAAGATTAAAAAATACATTAAATTTAGACCAAAAGGAAGCCGCCCTTAAGATGAATATCTCCCAGCCAACATTTCATAGAATATTATTGTTTGCAAGAGAGAAAGTTACTGATGCTTTAGTTCACGGGAAAGCTATCAAAATTGAATTAATTAAAAAGTAAAAGATATTATCTCTATACCTAAACTTTATTCATTCAACTGTTTGTTCTATCCCAGGCTGTGTCCGGAATAACACCATTTTGTATACTGGCACCAAAGGAGGTGCATGAGCGAACGTCGTGAGCTCATAATCGCGCCGTGCTCCAGTATACAAATTTTATCTATTCCGGACATGGCCTCTATCCTAATAAAACTTATAAATTAGTTATTTCTGGGATTAAAAACATGGCTGGAGCAGAAGTTATGCAGTTAGGATCAAGAACATATCGTGTAGATGAACATTATCATGAAACTGGTAAAACAAATAATTTAGTCAGTAGAGTTAGAGATGAACAAGAATTTGCCAGGTTTATAATAAAAAGATCGCGACCATTTCAAAACATTATTGAAAGTTATTACGTTTTCCAAGATTTATTCTTTTTTGGTACCAGGAAACTGAGTTCTGTCAGAGAAAGGTATAGAAGAGAAGCTGAAATTCTGCAAGCATCAGAAGGGTTAAATGTTCCTCTCTTGACAGAATATTACGATGATGAGCCAGCGATTGTACGTAGGTACATTCCAGGAAGAGCATTCCGCCAATTAGAATCGCTTGAAGATAAGAAGTTAACTTTAGAAGGTGCTTTACAATTATTTCAAGAAATTCATGAAAGAGGCCAAGTTATTGGTGATGGTCATCCAAAAAACGCTTTACTTGGCGGTGATAGAAAAGTTTATTGGACCGGATTTGCAGCAATATATGATTACAATCCTAACGACAAGTTCACTGTAGAAAGAGCGCAAGCCATTGATATCTTAAAGTTAATCCATTTAGCATATCAAGCTATCAGTGACAAACCAGAAAACGATGATACTCCTGTTGAAGAATATGAAGAAGAAAGATACCAAATTGTTGAAAAGCTTATCACATCTGCATCCAAACATCCCAACCGTGAAGTCAGATGGAATATTAAAGAATTGTTGAGAGATCAAGAAGTTTGGCAATGTTGTTGGTATGCCACCAGATTGCCTAAAGATGGAGTTCTGAAAAGAGAAATAATTAATGGCTTAGGACCACCTTATTGAACAAACTTTTCAATCACTTTTTGATATTCTTTATTCATCCCACCCAGACGGAAAATGATAATTTCTTTTAGTCTTTGTTTTTTAGCGATGGTAAGGTCTTGTTTAAGCGATTCAAATGAAAGAAGATGTTTCTCATCACTAACACCTTTAGCAATAATCCCAAACGCAGTGATAAAATTGTTTCCGAATTCTTCTTTTCCTTGCTCAAGTTCTTTGTTAAGAAATTTCTCATCAAAATTGTGTAAAGAATGATAAAGCATTTTGATAACCTTATAATTATATTTTTTAGGATCAAAATGCAGTCCTAGGAATGATAAGATTCCTTCTTTAAATTTGCCTTCAGGGTAATACTCAGCAATGTACACTGGTTTGTTGTTTTTTATGAATGTTCTGATAAGTTTTCTGTTTGAGAGGAAGTTAAAAAACTGAGTTATGTACAAAAAAGGATTTTTTGTTGTAGGCAGTTCAGCGTCAATCATTATTGGAACTGGCTTTGTTCTTATTTTACTTTTAGTTTTGCTTTCAATCTCTTTAAAGATTCGTTTAAGTGCTTTCCTGTTACTAAACGGAGAAATCCAATACCCCTCTTTTTTTTCTAAGATTGGCCAGTAAATGTATTCTTTTACTTTTGTTTTGCTTTTACTTTGCTTTAGCTGTTTTTGAATTTGTTTTTTTATCTTTTCAAACTCTTTTAGGCTTTTAGTTGCTAAGTAAAGTTTAGTGTTCCAAGTAACATATTTTAGTTTATCAAGGTTCTCTTTGGTTGGAAACTCTTCAAAAAAGCTTATTTGCATACCGTTAAGGAAGAAGTTATGGTATTTATAGTTTGCCTGCTAATGATCAAAAAATTTACTTACTTTCCATCCAGCTCCAATATCTGTTGTGGCCAATGATAATATGGTCAAGAATCTTGATCCCAAGTAAATTTCCTGCACGCATTAACCTTTTGCTAATCAGAATGTCATCTCTGGAAGGTCGAGGATCGCCACTAGGATGATTATGAACAATAATTATAGAATTGGCAGCTTCTCGAATAGCATGATAAAAAACTTCTCTGGGATGAGAAAATGATTGATTAAGAGTACCTACAGAGATTAATTCTTTTTTTATTATTCGGTTTTTGGAATCTAAAAGTATAGCATAAAGATGTTCCTTCTTTTTATCTTTAAACTCTTCCTGAAAATGATGAAAAACGTCTTGAGCAGTCTCAATAACTGTTTGAAAACCTTTCTTTTTTAATTTTGCATATCTTTTAAATAATTCTGCTAAACCTTGAATCTGATAAGCTTTAGTTTCTTCACCCAAAATGTCTATCAATTCCTTGGTACTACACTGTGAAAGGTAATGCAAATTATGTTTGGCAAGAAGTTTGTTTGCTAGTTCTAAAACACTTTCTTTTTCATTACCGCGCATCATAATCATGGCAAGAAGTTCAGCATCATCTAACGCTTCTGGTCCTTTCCGCTTCAATTTTGTCCATGGTCTGTTGAACCATGGTATGTCTTTCATTCGCATTTTTAAGGATAAAATAAGTTTAATTGTTTAAATATTGTTATTGTGTAGTTCTTATTATTGATAATATATAATTATTTAGAATCATTTATTTAAAGTTGCTTTTACTTCATTATTGCCAAAATTATGAAAAGATTTTTAATGTGTGATGGAAAATATAGTATAAAGTATATAATCTGGAGTTAAGGGTGATTTTTTAGATGTTTATTGTATAAGGTAAAGAATAAAATGTTAGAGTTACAATTTCCAATAAATGAAAATCACCAAGATATAACCAATGGTTATTCAGAATTATCACAACCAGAGAAAATAACTTGGATTAGAATATCTAAAGATCGTAGAAAAGAATTTGAAATAAATCAATACGAACCAATAATTTCTTTTTACTTATATGAATTAAAAACACTAGAAGAAAAAAATCCACACATGGTTAGACTTATAAGAAAAGTTCAAGCAAAGATTGGAAGAAATTATCAATTTTTAGGCAAAAATTCTGTTACTCAACCTGAGAAATGTATTGATGCTTTTCAAAAAGGAATGATCTGGTATCAAAAAGCTGATGAAACAATTCATTTTTACTCACATTATGCTAAGGATCAAGCTAATTGTGCAATTGATGCTGCAAGATACCGAAAACTAAATTCTAATGGTGTTGCAAGTTTTCAAGATGAAATAACAAGTTGGTTAATTGGTCGTTATTTAATTCTTTACGCTGCAAAATTTAATCCTAGTTTTATTATAATTAATAATCATATACCAAAAGGAGTGGAAGAAATAATTAATGAAGTCGAAAGAGACTTGAAACGTGGCTACTTAAAAGATTTTCCATATCCTATTTTATTTGGTAATGATATTGGGGATACATATGAAGATCTTACAACCACAAGCCAAGAATTAGAACTTTGTACCGAACTTCCTTCAATAGATGAAAGTATAGAATTTGATTTTTAATACCAATCTTACCCCTTAATATTTCCAATCGGTTTAACTGCGACTACCCGTTTGGTTATTCCAGCTTGTTCTAAAGTGTCAGCAATGACTTCAATATCTTTATACGCACCACCAGCTTCTTCCGCTAAACCTTTCATGCTCGCTGCTCGTACATAGATACCTTTATCCAGCATTTTCTTTAACAGAGATTCTCCGTGGTACTGTTTCTTTGCTGCCATCCTGCTCATTACTCTTCCTGCACCGTGCGCAGTAGATGCAAAAGTTTCATCTGCTTGATCAGTAGCAACCATCAGATAAGAACCAGTTTCCATACTGCCACCGATGATTACCGGCTGACCGGTTTTTGCATAATCAGCAGGTAATTCTGCTGCTCTGCTCGGACCGAACGCTCTAGTAGCACCTTTCCGGTGTACTAAAACAGTTTTTTCTTTCCCGTCAATGATATGTTTTTCAAATTTGGCAATATTGTGTGCAACGTCATAAACTAAGTTCATTTCCATCTCTTTTGCAGTTTTGCCAAACACTTGTTCAAACGCTTGCCTTACACGATGAGTGATAACTTGTCTGTTAGCAAAAGCCATGTTAGCTGCACAGGCCATTGCTGCGTAATAATCTTTACCTTCCTGACTATTGATTGGTGCACATGCTAATTCTCGGTCAAGAATTTTAATTCCATACTTTGGCATTACATCTAAGAAAGTTCGTAAATAGTCAGTTCCGATTTGATGACCGTAACCTCTACTACCACAATGGATCATGATAACAATTTGACCATCTTTGTTTATTCCAAAAGTCCTTGCAGTTTCTGCATCATAAATTTTATCTTTATGTACTACTTGAACTTCCAAATAATGATTGCCGCTACCTAACGTACCTATTTGGTTATAACCACGTTTGAGCGCTTTCTCAGAAACTTTACTTGAATCTGCACCAGGAATTTGTCCTTGATCTTCAATATGTTCAATATCTTCTGGCCAGGCATAACCTTTGTCAAGGCACCATTTAGCACCTCTCTCGGCCAGTTCTTTAAATTCTTTTTTAGTTATTTCAACTGTACCTTTACAGCCGACACCAACAGGAACTTTTTGGTACAGTAAGTCCATTAATTCTTTGATTTTTGGCTGAACTTCTTCTACGGTAAGGTTAGTTGTCATTAACCTCATTCCACAATTTATGTCGAAGCCAATACCGCCTGGTGAAATGATTCCTCCTTCTTCAGGATCAAAAGCTGCTACCCCACCTATTGGGAAACCGTAGCCAGCGTGAGCATCAGCCATACAAAATGCAAACTTTTGGATACCAGGCAAAGTCGCAACATTAGTTATTTGATCAAATACCCAATTATCCATTGACTCCATCAATTTATCATTAACAATAATTCTTGCTGGAACGTTCATCCCTTCCTTGTGGGTTATAGGAATCTCCCAGATTACTTCTGAAATCTGTTTAAGATCCTTTGGTTTAGTTAATTCTTTTCTTTCAAATGCCATATTTTCCTCTAGCCATGTGCCGACTTTTTAATATTTTCGTCCTTAACTCCTAATTCTCTCAGAATACCCACCATTGCTTTAGCAAAGGAAATAGTACCACAAATTAAGAAAGTTTTACCTTCAATTGATTTGATATTTTCTTGTAAATATTTTTTGTCAATTCTACCTTTTCTCAGCTTAGGATCTTTGTTATCAGGATCTTTAGTGATACTGAAATAAAGTTTAATATTAGGATTGTTTTTTTCGATTTCTTCAAACTCTTTTCTGTAAGCAATATCTTCTGCTTTCTGATGTGTAGAAAAGAATTTCACTTTTGTTGGCAATTTCTTTTCAGTAATGTATGTTAGCATTGAATTGAACGGCATAATTCCGCAACCACAACCAATCATAACAGTATCTTTATCTTTAGTTTCATCAAAATAAAACGGCCCAAACGGTCCAGTAAGTTCTAATTCAGTTCCAACTTTGATCTTCTGCAATTCTTTTGAAATAAAACCTTTTTTAACTTCCCTAACACTGATTTCAAGATAATCTTTAGTTGGAGAAGATGAAATGGAGTATGCACGTTTAGTTGGAAGTTGTTTTGGGTCTTTGCTCTGATTTAGCCAGCTGATCATAACAAACTGTCCGGGCTTGAAGTCAAGTTTAGGTCCTTCTAACCGTATTCTAGTGGTATCATAATTTATTTTTTCAACATCAGTTACTTTGTATTTCATTCAAGAAAAGAATCGGCGCCAGTTTTATATATGTTTTGGGTTATTATTTTACTCATATACAAACTAAATCTATTTAAATGATAAATTATTCTTAGCATAATGTGATAATTAACTTAAAATCAAAAGAGGTAAATCAAAATGAGTAATGATGATAAAAAAACTAAGAAAAAATCAAGTGATGATGAAGAATTAGAAGTGTTTCCAGCAGAAGAACAAGGTATTGAACCTGAAGAGACTAGTGAAGAGATTTCTCAAGATATGGAACATGGAGAAAAGGATGAAGATGTTTATTCTGAAGAAGGCCGTGAAAAGTTAGTTGAAGATGGTGAGATTTCTCCTGAAGAAGAAGGATTCATGAAAGGTGCTGACGATTTAGGGCAGTTAGGTAAAGATGCTTTAACTGGCGAACCATTGATGGACGTTGAGGATGTTGTTGAGACTGAAATTGACGGCCAGGTTTATCGGTTTGTCAATGAAGAAAATGCTCGTAAGTTCAGAGAGAAGAAGGAGCTGGAAGAGGATTAATTTTTATTTTGTTTTAAAATGGATGAAAAATTAGAGAAAGTACGGAGCACCGTGAAAGAGGCTGCAGAAGAGTTTGATTGGAAGTTTCATCTTAAATTAGTGGTTGACTATGCATTAAAGTTGGGTAAACTAAAAAATGCTAACATGGAAGTTGTTGAATTGGGTGCCTTGCTTCATGATATTGGAAGAGTTAAATTTGGTGGAAAAGATCATGATATTACAGGAGTACCAGAAGCAGAAAAAATATTGAGAGAGCTTAACTATCCTGAGGAAACTATAGAAAAAGTAAAACATTGTGTTCATACACACCGAGCTTCTGTTAACAGAAAAGCCGAAACTATTGAAGCTGAAATTATCAGAGACGCTGACGCCTTGTCACATTTTGATGCATTGCCACTCCTAGCAAGAGCAGGACTTAGAAAATATGAGGATGATGTCCAGAAAACAACAGAGTGGATTTATGCTAAGCTACAAAGAGACTGGAACAATAAAATGCATTTGCCTGAATCCAAGGAAATGGTAAAAGAAAAATATAAGGCCGCAATGTTATTGCTAGAAGCTGCTCTCGGTAAAAATGGATCTAATTGAAAAAGCTAAAGAGTATGCTTTGTCTGAAATGGACAAGTATGGTTCCCCAGATAGTTTGCTGTTTGAAATTTCTCTTAAAAAAGCGTTAGAACTTGCTGAAAAGTTAAATGCTGACAAAACTATTGTTGAAGTTGGTGCTTGTTTAATGGACTTGAAATTAGGGCAAGCTCTTAGTGAAGATAAGCCAGCAGAACATGTAAAAATGAGCTCTGAAGCAACGCAAGAGTTCCTTAACCAGTTTGATTTAGATGAAAAAATAAAAGCAAAAATAATCAATTGTGTTGAAGCACATCATAAAAAGATACCATTTACTTGTATTGAAGCAGAAATCTGTGCCAATGCTGATTGTTATAGGTTTGTCCATCCAAAGGGATTTTTGAGGTTTGTAAATTCCTTAGGTAAAAAATCAGATGATTTTAATTCAGCACTTGATTTTGCTGAAGAAAAGTTTAATGAGAAATTAGGAATCCTCTCACTAGACATTTGTAAAGAAGAATTAAAAGAAAGTATTGAAAATATTAAAAAAATAATTGAAATGGCAAGAAAAATATAAAATTAAAAATAATTCTAATCCTTAAACTGGCTTCCCAGCTTGTTCTTGACGTTATTGAAAGCTTTGCGCATTGCAGTCTGGACTTTCCAATCGTCCTGAGTGCCAGTTACAATTCTTCCTGGATATTCAAGCCTTAAAGTTACTGAATATTTATGTTTCTTACCTGGCTTACCGCTCTGTTTGTGCTCTTTAACATGCACGCTGATCACCAGATCGTTCTTAATCACTCGCTGGATCTTACCAGCTTCATTTTCAGCAATATCTTTCAACATTCCCGCCTGCCTTTCAGTTAAATGAGTTTCGTTCAGACCATGAAACTTAATACCAGGTTCATCTACCGGTTTCAAACTTGCAAATTTTCCTAAAATGTTTTTTACTGTTAATAAACCATAAACTTTACCTTCTTCGCTGACCATCATGTCCCATAAGTTACTTATGCCCATAGAATTAATAGTTCGGTTAAGCCGGTCATTACGTTTAATATAACTTACATTAGATGTAATGAAAGATTTGATTGGTAATGAAGACATTTTTGTCCTGTCAACGGCAGCCGACCTAGTTTTACCGACTTCTTTCAAAGCCTTACCGCGAGAAGCTTTTTGTGGAGATAAGAATAAGTTAATCATGTCTGCGATTCTAATCACCCCAGTAAGGTTTCTACCCTGAAATACTGGAACTTGTTCAACTTTTTGTTTCATCATTACTTTTAAAACTTCAGAAATTTTATCAGTATCTTTTAATGCAGTAGGTTTAGCAAATTTAATGTCCTTAACTTTCAAATCGCGCATTTCTGGCATTTTTGCTGCAGCTTGTAACAAATCTAAAGAACGAACAATTCCTATAATGTTATTATCTTCAACTACCGGCAAGAAATCAAGATTACTTTCTGCCATAAGCATAGCAGTATCATAAACATCAGCATTAACACTCACAAGAGGAGTTTTTACCGCACATTTTACAATTTTTGATTCTGTTAAAGAAAGGCTAGTTTTTAACAAGGAATGATAGTTGACTACTCCAATAAATTTACCCTTATTGTAAACCAAACCGGTACGTTTTCCGCTTGATTTCAGTTTGCCAAGCATTTCAGTAATGCTGTTTCCAGCATCAAAAGTCAGATAGTCCGTTTTCATAAGTTCTTTGATTGCCATGTTGTTAAGCAAGCGAAATAGGTATTTAAAGACTATTATACTCTGGAGAATAGTAAAAGCGAAAGGGTTAGCATCCTAAGGTCAAAATTCCTTCTGAATATACATTGAGCTCGTCGCGGGGGGAAGGCCTCCTACGGGGACGCAGAGCCTACGATAAAAGCTTGAGAATTTTGAAGATGCTTACCCGAAAAATAGAATTAATCTTCCTTGGGCCTAAGCAAGTGCATATCCTTGTATTTAATATGCAACTTTTTCTTGTTTTTAATGCCAAAAATTGTAATATCTTTCCCCATACTCTTGACCTTGTACTCATCGCCTCCGTACATGACCAGATCTCCCTTATTTACTGAAGCTTTCCGGAACAAGATAGTTACCCTAAAGATGTCCTTACCATCCTTTTTAGAAAATAAGCTAGAAGTCAAGTTAAGTTCTCCACCAAACTTTTCCTGAAGATGTTTGCCCAGAGATTTAGTAAAATTGTTATCAGCTAAATAATAGTCAAACCCGTTCTTTACTTTATCAACTTTGGCAATGTAAATATCAGCTTGCGTGATCTCTTTTTCAACATAAACTAAGACTTCGTCTGTAGGTTGTCTTATTTGAAGTTTAGCTTCATAGTACAATGGATGTTTATCACTAACGTCTCTGACCATCTGCTAGAAGAAATGAGTAGTATATTTAAGATTTTAGAAAATTATTGGTTGGCACACAACTCAGCAGAAGAATAATTCTCTTTAGTTAATTTTTGATTATTGTTTACTAGTTCAAAAAACTTTGGGAAATTGATGAATTTCTTTTTGTTTAATGATTTCTTCATTAACAACAATACTCTGGAAGGTGGATGCTCATCAATAATTTCATAGTCAGGAAGAAGTTCTGCCAGTTTGTTTGTTAACTCTTCAACATCTTCATGGAAAGGCATGTTTTCTTCTTTCAAGATATCTCGTGAGGCTCCCAGAAACATGTAAGCTTTAACTTCAATAAAGTCTGGTTGTCCGATGTTGATTAATGTCTTATATCCTTCCAAATCTTCATCGTTAATATCTTTAATAACTGTAAGCCTGATACAAGTTCTATAAGTTCGTGTGGAAAGGATTTCTAAACTTTTCAGCATCCGTTCATAAAAGTCTGGAAACAATGGTCGATCAATATCTTTCAATTGTTCTTTGTTTGGTGCATCAACAGACAGATATAACTGAGTTACATACTTAATATTCTCAATCTGTTCTGGAAACTGTCCGTTAGTAACCAAGAATGTTGAGATTTTTCTCTTATGGAATTCTGCTAAGATTTCGTTAAGTTTTGGATAAGTTATCGGTTCTCCGGTAAGTGATAATGCTACATGTCTGACATTGTAAGCTTGTTTCAGCTCTTCAGGTTTGGTTTTTTCACTACCGCCAAAACCAGCTAGAAGTTTTTTTTGCGCATCTATTGATAAGTCAATGATTTCATTAGGTTCATCAATCTTACCATACCATTCTTTAGAAACTGGAGCTTTTTCTCCACGCCAGCAGAATTTACATCTGTTTGCACAGTACATACTGGTAGTCATCTGAAGACACTGATGACATCTGATGCCATAGAATTTCTCTTTATAACAAACACCCCTGCCACGAAGCATATTTTTTGTCCAGCCGCAAACTTTCACAGCACTATGGCTGCCGACTAGTCTGTATTGCTGTTTGATCAAGTCTTGTTTCTGCGCTTCAACTAATTGTTCAGATAATTTGGTGTTCTCTTGCTCTTTTGGCATAGAATTAAAGATTAAAAGAACGTATTTTTAAAAGTTACTAAGAAAGAGGCTGTGTCCGGAATAACACCATTTTGTATGCTGGCGCCAAAGGAGGCGCATGAGCGAACGTAGAGAGCTCATAATTGCGCCGTGCCCCAGTATACAAATTAAATATATTTTGGACATGGCCTAAGAAAGAGAATAATATTAACACAAATATTAACACAATTCTTTTTGATGTTGATATATTTGATCAACCAATCTTTCTACAACAGGTCCAATATGATCTTCGTGACAATATGGGTCTATCATAAATTCATCACCAGCACTACCATGAGTTCTGTTTACGAAAGGGACCCTAATTACAATATCTGGAACTTTGTCAGTTTTATCTATATTAAAAACTCCTCTTGAAGAATCAACTAAAGCTTTACCGATTGCAGCAATATGATCAGTAACATTGTCATAACCGGCGTTACTGTTCCAATAATGCATATCATTAGCATCAAAAAGAACAATATAACGTTTAACTCCTTCAGGCAATACACTTTCTGGAGATAATTCTTCTCTTTTACATAATTCAAACATATAACCAAAATTAGTTAATGCACCAGTAGTACGATCATAACTTTGATTTTCAATTGAACGTTCTAATGCTTGATAAGCTAATGAATCTTCACCATAAGTAAAAGCAACTTCTTTTAAATTATCAATTGCCTCAAGAATAGCATCTCTATTTACATCTTCTAGATCATATGACACTTCTAATGGTTGGCCATCATACATTACAACAGCATATTTTCTAGATTCAATTTGTGCTAATGTTTTTGCAAATGCCTCTTTAGGAGAATCTTCTGGGACAATTTTTGGTTTAAGTAAGGATGCTTTTTGTAAAGCTTGCTCTGCCTCTTGAAAAGTCTCTCCTATTCCAGCCTTTACTCCTAAAATATATTCTAATGACATACTGATACCATATTTTTATTCTTATTTATAAATGTTCTGGTTGTTATTACTATTAGGGGGTAATTCCATTTTGCTAGAAAAATATTTAAACGGAATGGGGTTTTTGTTTGAAAGTTAGAGACAAATTAATGCCTCCGTGGCTTAGCGGTATAGCGCGACATTGGTAATGTCGAGGTCCCGAGTTCAATTCTCGGCGGAGGCTTATTTTTAAAACAATCATCTTCTAGAAAACTACTTTATTTCCAGTAACTTCTCTAAACTTGTTCTGGAAGTCTTTCTTCAGATCTTCAATATCAATAGCATCCAATTTTTTAACTGTCGATTCTAATTCATTTTCAGTAACTTCAATATCTTTCTCTAACTGATTCAATTCATCTTTTAATTCCTTAACTTCTCCAACAATCTTAGCATTATCAATTTCAGATTTTAATTTTTCTTTATTTTGTTTTAATTTGTTATACTGAAGAACATAACTTTCCAGATAATCTTTAGTAAACTTACTGATCTCTTGCAAACTCTTAACCTTCTTCTTATCTTTTAAGTCAATATCTCCTTTTTCGATAGAATTTTTCATCTTGTCAAAAAGTTCTATCACTTTAAATTCTGAATCAGCTAATAAGGATTTAACAGGATTTTCTAAATAATTATTGACTAAATTGGCATCTAAACTTAACCTTTCATATTTCTTTAATGCTGTACCAATAACAGAGAAAGATAATGATAATTGATCTTCCATACTTTTAATTTTTTCAGATAAAGTCTCTTTTTCCTTTCTTAATTCAATAATTTTCTGGTAAGCAACATCTTCCTGCTTATTTTTTATTTCTTTTCTCAGCTTTTCTAAATTATTCTTGCTTTCACTTAACTGGTCTTTCTTTAATTTTACCTTATCGCCTAATTCTTCTTTTTGTTTGTTCAATGAAACAATCTTTTGAATTTTACTCCTAAGTTCACTAACTGTTTCAGTTCCAGAACTGTTTACAACCTGTTCTGCTTCTTTTACTAAACGATCAAATTTTGCTATCTGGGAAGCGATAGCTCGAGATTCGTTAGCAAAAAATTCTTGCATGACTTGATAACTTCTTGCTGTGCCTTTACCAAAATCGTCTAAATCCTTATCAAAAGAACGGCAAAACTCTAAAATTTCATTAAAATCTTCTGGTAGGTTAGTTTTCTGTGAAATAATCTTACTTCTAAGAAGATAATTTTCACGATTACCTTCCATAAAATGTTTGGCTTTTTCCGGTATGTTAGGATTTTTAAGAGTGGCATCTGCCAATAAATCTAGATTTTCTTTAAGCTTAATTTTTTCTTCAGTTAGATCTTTCTTGATTTTTGCCAGTTTTATGGTGGTATGCTCAACATTCTTTTCAGACCAAGAGTTCAGCCAATTTTCAATTTCATTAAATTTAATTTCTTTTACTTCTTCTTTCTTCTCGCTAGAAAAATGTTTAAGAATTGAGTTGAAGAATCCCATCATCAACTAGATTGGCTCCGTTTTTATAATCTTTATTGATTTATTATGTGTTAATATGCCAAAATTAGGGCATGTTCGAAATAACACTATTTTGTATACTGCCTGCAATAGGCGCATTTTGTGAGCAGGGCACGGCACAAGAAATGAAGCATGGACTTCATTTCTGTGCTGAAAATAAATCTCTGTTTATTTTCATGCACCCGAGATTTTTTGTCTTTTAGCCAAAAAATGTGCCTTATTTGGCGCTGCTCACAAAATCACCGCGCCGGCACGCAGTATACAAATTTAATCTATTCTGGACATGCCACCGAAATTGAAAAACTTTATAAGCAGACCATTTCTTTTCTGAAAAAAATGGCTGATAAAGATAAAGATGAACAAAGTGCACTTACTGCTTGTTTAGCTATGTATATTATTGGAGGATTTCTAATTGGAGGATCATTTGTTTGTAATTCACCAGAAGGTGATTTAGAGCAAAGGTTAGGAGATGTTCCAGAACAGCATGAAGATGCTGGTGATTATGGGGTGGATAGCGGTGCAGAATATGATGCTGATGGTGATTGTTATTCTAACTGATTTACCAAAAATCATTTAAATTAAGACTAAATTTTACCAATCCATGGAACTTACAATCGGAAATATTTCTGCAATTGAACTTGCTGAACAGTACGGAACGCCATTATACGTTTATGATCAGAACACAATTCTAAAGAATATCCAAAATCTAAAGGAATCTTTTCCTAACACCAATATATGTTATGCAGTAAAAGCAAATTCTAACCTTGAAATATTAAAACTAGTAGCTTCACAAGGCCTGGGTGCAGACTGTTCCAATGGTGTAGAGATAGAACTTGCTGAACTTGCTGGTTTTGACATGAACAGATCAATTTATACTGGAGTAAATCCAAGCAATGAAGATCTTAAGAAAGCATTGGAGTCAGGTATTAAAATCAATTTGGATGACATTTCTATCCTGAAAAGAATATTAAAGTTTGGAAAACCAGAAATTATTTCGTTCAGAATTAACCCAGGATTTGGTAAAGGAAAATTCCCAAGCATTGTTGTTGGTGGAAAAGGTACTAAATTTGGTATGAACGAAGATCTTGCCAGGGAAGCTTATCGACAAGCAAAAAATGCTGGTATTGAAAAATTTGGGATTCATATGATGACTGGATCTGGAGTTAATTATGAAGAATATTTTACTGAACTAACTTTAACAATTCAAAATATTGCCAGAAGGATCGGCGATTCTGTTGGAATCAAGTTTGATTTTATGGACATAGGTGGTGGTATTGGTGTGCCATATGAACCACACGAGAAGGATCTTGACATTAAGAAAATTGGTACCAGTGTAGAAAAAGCTTTCACTTATGATGGAAAATTAATGATTGAACCGGGAAAATATATTATCGCAGAAGCAGGAGTCTTGTTGACTAAAGTTACAACTATAAAGAACAATTTTATAGGTGTAGATGCAGGAATGAGTACTTTAATCCGTCCAGCACTTTATGGAGCATACCACCCAATAGTTTTAGCAAACAATCTTGACGCAAAATTAGTCCAAGAAGCAAACATTGTTGGTCCGATATGTGAAAATACAGATTTCTTTGCTAAAAATAGGGCAATGCCAAAAGTTGAAGAAGGTAACATTCTAGCAATTAAAGTTGCAGGCGCGTATTGTTATGCTATGGCTTCCCCATATAACGGTGTTCTTCGCCCAGCAGAAGTAATGATAGATAAGGAAGAACATTGGGTTATCAGGAAAAGAGAAACTGTACAAGATTTGATTTGAGGATGTTCTGAGAAAAGATTGAGATTATAAAAAGAATAAGAGAAATAAATACAAAAATGGAAAATCTAATTGTTCTCAAATCTGGTGGAGAGTCTACTGGTAGTGCTGAAAAGATTAAACGATTGAAAGATTATACTAAAAGATTTGTTGAAGATGATAAAAAAGTAATCTTAGTAGTTTCTGCTCAAGCATCTTCCAAAGGAAGACACACAAGTTTATTAGAAAGAATCGCTAATGGTGATAATGGTCCCATATCTCTGATTAATTCTAGTTTTGTCGAAATTTCTGAAGAGTTAGGTATTGATTTTGACACTAATTGTTTATGGGAAGGGATTGAAACTGCAAAAAGACTTGATGATTATAAATTTCGTGGAGAATATGGAAATTCAAAATTAGTAGCAGAATATTTCAAAAATGAAGGTTTAAATGTTCATTGGGTAGACGCCAGAGATGCAATTTGTACTGATTCAAATTTTGGTCATGGTAAGATTTTAAATGTTAATGAAAATGTTTTTGTACCATGTCATGATGTTTACGTTATCGGAGGGTACCATGGTGCAGATAAAGGGGGAAATAATGTTATTTTAAACACTAGCGGTTCTGACATTACGGCTGGAGCAATTGCAGGAATTTTAGGGGCAGACGAGTATATTAATCTTAAAGAAACTCAAGGGATTGCTATTGTCGATCCGCGTTTTGTTCCCAATGCTAAGATTGTAAAACATGCTACATTTTCTGAAATTAGGGAAGGTGTTTATCGATCAGCAAAAGCGGTTTTAGAACCATCTTCATTAAAATGGTGCCATGAAAAAGGTGTGCCTGTTAGAGTAATGTCTCTTTCTGACACAGCTAATTCTGGAACTTTGATTACTAATCATAGAGATATGACTGATCATAATGAAATTGCTATTAGCAATATCGCCTGTAAGGAAGGCTTCATTATCTATGTCTGTTCTCGAAGAGAATCTGACGATTCTTTCTTTTCTGATTTATTTAAGATGTTCAGTTCTAATGGAGTATCTATTGACATGGTTGACACTAATAATGGGACAGTATCATTAGCAATCCATGAAAGTGAGTTTGCTAGTTTAGATGAAAGAATTAGATTAGAAAGAGGCCTGAGGGAGAGAAGTGGTAATTTAGGCATTTACGATAACCAAGCATTAATCTCTATTGTCGGTGAAGGGATTAAAAGACCGGTAATATTCAAAAACTGGATCACTAAAGTTCCGGAAAGTGTGACAGCATGTTATGGACCAATATTGGGTGGGGTCCAGACTGGGATGACAACTTTTTACATTGAACTTTTTGGAATGCACGATCAAGTAGGATATGCTGAAAGATTGGCGGAATTTTTTGAAAGTAATGGAATTAAAATCGCTGCCTGTTCAACAAGTATTGATTCTTTTTCAGTAGGTGTTAAAGAGGACATGTCTAGAGATTATATTGCCGAGATTAGTTCTAAGTTCAAAGATGAAGTTAAAGCTGATGATATTTCAGTCACTAGAAATGGAGTGTATCGTTACGGGTCTAATAGAGATGTAAGAAATATTACTCTTGCAGTACCAGCTTCACAAGTAAATGATGCTGTAGTAAAGATCTATAACAAACTGTTGGAAGAAGAGTATATTGTTTGATGACTAAATACAAAAGTTAACATCAAAACTAAAACAATCATGCCTGAGGCAAAGAAAGTTCTGTATCTGGGCTAAGGTAAGTCCTCAATTCCTGGCTTATTGGCGTTTCATAATCTAAACCCAAAGTCTCTTCAAGATAATTGAAATCCCTTAGCGACGGTTCTAAACCTTGAGCGATACTTTCAACATAAGTGGATTCACCAGATCTTCCTAATAAACCAAAATAGGTCTTTGCTATAGTCAGGTTCAAATATTTATCCAATTTTTCTCTGTATCCTGCCTTCCCAGCCTCTTCCAAGTGCAGATTGATCAAATGTTCTAACTCTTTTCCAGTAGAAGAAGATCTGAACAATTCCAGAATATCTTTTTCATAGACAGCCATACTGTCATTTTCAAGATAATTTCCGGCCTGGCGCATTGCAAGGTACATAGAAACTAAATTCCCTGCTTTTGCTGCCTGATAGGCATCATGAAGATGAGAATGGGTAGCTCCTAATACAGTATCAGTTGTTAAATTATTTTGCTCAGGATGATTTGGATAGAAATGACTTTGTTCTTGAACTTCTGAGATTGCATACGCTACCATTATTTACTCCTGTATACAATTTAGTATACTATGTTCATTTTTAAACTTTTCGGAGATTATTCGTAAATTTAGCTTAAAAATTAAAAGAAAAAAAATTAATCAGACAAACCGCCTAGATCTTCAATGTCCATACTGTTTAAGTTTTCTCTTAATTCGTCAAGATCTTCTTGAGAAACAGAACCATCTTCAGAAACGATTACTTGAGTTTCAACGTCTTCTTCAATTTCTTCTACTTCTTCCTCATCGTCATCAGCTTCATCTTCGTCAGCATCGTCAACATCATCTACTTCATCGACATCGTCCATCTCGTCAGCATCGTCATCGTCAGTGAAAACTTTAGTTTCTCCAGCAGGTTGTGGTGGTACGCAAGCTGTCAGAAACAGACATACTACCACTAAAATTCCTAAAATTAGTAAGATTCTTTTCATTTTTAGTCACCTCGAGAAACCATTTCACGGTATGCTTCTTCCAAATAACCATGAGCACTGAACAAGTTAGTTCGAGCAGTTCGTAAGTAATTGTTACCTTCAGCAAATTTGACTAATGGCTGGCCGGAAGTCTCGATCTCGTTGTATGCTTCTTCAGCATCTTGGATGTTTTCCCTTGCTTCTTCCAACTCATCATCTGCTTCATCTAAAAGGTCAATGATTTCTTCATTATCATCCAGATCTTCAGCTTGTTCTCTCAAACCGATCTCGTAATCTTCAACATCATCAGCGTAAGTTTCACCGATATGTACCCAAACTAAACCGGAGTTTTGAGCAACGTCAGCTAGAAGTTCAAAGTATTTACCGATCATCTTCAAGAAAACTACAGCTAGCTCAAATTGAGTGTCAACACCGTCAACATCTTCTCTCAACTCATCAATTACAGCTAAATTATCTTCAACATCTTCTTGAATTGCATCTTTCAAATCTTCAGGAACATCATTGTTCTCTTCAGCTTCCAGATCTTTCCAGATCAGCCAAGCTTCAACTTCGTCCAAAGCTGCATTTAGTACAGTCTTACCAGCTTCAATCAGATCATCTTCATTTTCTTCAGAAGGATCGCCGGCATATTCAGTTTTTGCAGCTTGGTGTAATGCTTGCGCGTCCAAGCTGTCTTCTTTTGCATCTTTCCAATCATCTTTAGCTTCATTAGCAGTTAAAGCTGATACAGCTACTGCTTGAACTAGAAGTAAAGATATTAGCAAGAATGCTATAAGTAATCTTTTCATTATTAAACCCCCAACATCTACTCCAATAGCTATAATTGGGAGCTATTTATATTATTTATGATATAAATTGGCTTTAAATTTAGTATAAACTATCGGCTGTGTCCGGAATAACACCATTTTGTATACTGGCGCCAAAGGAGGTGCATGAGCGAACGTCGTGAGCTCATAATCGCGCCGTGCTCCAGTATACAAATTTCATCTATTCCGGACATGGCCTAAACTATCAATACTTATGTCTAAGAAAGTTAAAAGGTGTTTACAAAAGCAAAAGATTTAAATATGTAGACACCCTTTATTATTACATGTTCATAGAAATTAGAAAAATAGGCAAGAGCAAAAAATATTATCTAGTCCATTCATATAGAGATAAAGGAAAAGTCAAGAGAATTTCTCGTTATCTGGGTTCTAATCTTAATGAAGATAATTTACAAAAATTAAGTAAGATAGCAGAACAGTATATTTTAGAGGAAATCAAAGAAAGAAGTATTCTTGAGTTTGAGCTGACGAAAAAAGAAATTGAAGAATACAAGAAGTATGAGAAGGATATTGAAGTTAAACATTTACAACTATTAGATTGGAAGCGATTTACAGAGAACTTCACTTATAATACAAATGCAATTGAAGGATCAACCGTTGCTCTATCTGAAGTCAAAGAATTGCTTAGTGGGAAGGAAGAGCCACAAGACTCTGATGATATTGAAACTCTTAATGTAGCAAAAGCAGTTGAATATATCAAGAACAGTAAAGAAAAAATTTCTGTTAGTTTCATTAAGAAAATTCATTTGATTTGTTTTAATGGTACGAAAAAGTTTGCAGGTAAATTGCGGGATGTAAATGTTATAATTAGAGATGGTAAAGGTAATATTATTCATCAAGGAGCCCCAATTAATAAAGTAAAGGGATTGCTTGAGGAACTTTGTGAATGGTATGACAAACACAAAAAAAAATATCCACCACTGCTTCTTGCTGCTGTTATACATAATCAATTTGAGAAAATCCATCCATTCCAAGATGGAAATGGAAGGGTGGGAAGATTATTGTTAAATTATGTTTTGTTACAGCACAAATATCCTCCGATTAATATTCGTCTAAAAGACCGTGTGAAATATTATAAATGTTTACAAAAATATGACTTGAGAAATGATATTAAATCTACGTTAAAATTTTTTATCAGTCAGTATAAAAAGCAGTTTTAGGGGTCTACTTATTATTTTTGTAGACACCCATATGTTACACTATATTCTACACAGACATTTACAAGAAAAATAATTATTCTTTTACTGTATTGTAGAAGTATATCCTTGCCCAAGAGATGAAGAGCAGGAAGATGATTACATGAAATATTGTTACAATGAATGGCATTAATGGAAATATTTTCAATAACAGGTATGATACTGATGCACTTAGTACCAAAAATATCACTAATTGGTATAGAATTATTAAAGGTAATTTTTTTATTTTCTTTCTAAGCAGTCCAAAAGCATCCCCTATAGATTTCCAAACAAGATTTGAATGAACAAAAGATAAATTTGTTGCAAAGAAAATGTAAAGTGTAATCAACATCACAATCATAGTAAGAATATTACTTAAAATTACCCAAAAGACATTCATAGGATCGTTAATGAATAATGAAAAAGGGTACAATATAATCATTTTCAACGTAAAAAGTAATAACATTATAATAAGTAAAATTGGAAGTATTACTAACATTAAAAGATTCCATCTCCAAAACCTTTTTCGGTTAAACTTCTGAGAAGTTAGCTTTAACCAAATTAGCATCCGTGATAAAGATGTAGAAAATAAGAATACTAAAGTTAATACTATTAATCCAATGATTAAACTAATTGTTAAAATTTTTACGTTAGCTAATAATGCTTGAAGTTGTTCTGCAGTACCACTTGCAATTATTGCTTGAAAATCTGTAGGAGTATTTGTTCCAACAAAATCATTCACTCTCTTTTGAATTATAATAGAAAAAAGTAAACCTACACCAATCGTTAAAAATAATGCTAATGAATCTAGTAAAAAGGGATAAAAAATTAATTTAGGACTAGTAAAACTGTTCTTCAGATTCTTAATAGATTTTTTCCATTTCATAGTCTAAATACTGTTTTGTACTACACCTTCTTCTGCAGAAGAATGAGATACTTCTGATGCACTTGAACTAGAACCAGTAGAATAACTTGAACCTGCTTCTTCACTTAAGCCAACAGTTCCTCTCGTGGTATCCCGAATTTTACTACATACTGGACCAATTTGTACTCCACCACTGTCTAAATTACCCATACCGGCATCATCTTTTGATGGTCTAGCATCACCTTCTCCAGCACCCCAGTAATTAATAGTAATTGGAGCAGAACCCCAAACAATACAAACATCATTATAATCTTTAACTGACCATTCTGCAATAACCGCACCATCACTTTCTCCGTTAATTAACTTTAATGGATAACTACTATCTCCCATATACTCATAGATCCTTACACAACTTCCATCACTACCGCAACTACCATCATCTCCTAGATCTGTACCAATAATAATATTATAAGTTACAGCAACACCATTTTCATCAATATCAGGAGTAAATGCTTCGTCAGCTGGTGCTCTAACTGCCCATGTTATTTTATACATTGAACCAGTAGCTGCTTCGCCAGAATTATCTACACAAACATCATTTTCACATTCGTAATCATCTGGACAAGAAGTATAATCCCCTTCTTCTTCATCATAAGTACAAAGGATAATCCCTTCATCAGTTCTTTCTGCTTGAATACTTGCTACTGCTTGGAATGTTCCAGAAGGTGTTTCTATTAAAGCTACACCATCATCTTGAACATCTGGATAAGTCCAGCTACACACCAGTGAAGACCAATAATTTTCATTGACAACAGAACCAGCAAAGAAACGGTCCCATTCCGCTACATATTCTAATTGGCCATTTTTACCGAACAATAAGTTTGAAAAGAAACTTCCAGAACCTAA
>JBDRMB010000004.1:0-3110 GCA_043812455.1 archaeon
AACTTAGTTGTTGTAGGAGGACCATGTGTTAACACAGTTGCAGCTGAATTGATGGGTAACCCAGCAGATTGTACAGAAGGATTTACACCTGGAAAATCTAGAGTTAAGTTGTTTACTCAAGCAAACGGTAATGTGGCTATGTTAGTTGCAGGTTACTCTGGAGCAGACACCAGACTTGCTGGTAAGGTAATTGCTCATAGGTACGCAGATGCAAACTTCAAAGGAACTGAAGTTGAAATCGAAGGTACAACCTACACAGATGCTAGTATTGGAGCACCAACTGTTGTAACAACAACCAGTTTGGCTGACGATACTGCTGCTGCAGACGACACCACTACAGGATAAGGTCTTTGACCTATTTTTTTTCTTTTTTTTCTTTTTTCGAAAATTCTTCTAAAAATCGTTTAAGTTGATTGATTTTTTTTGCATCTTCTTCACCGTGAGTTCAGGTGATTTTTCAAATGTTTTATCAAGAAAATAATCAGTCAGTTCACGTTTATGAAAATCACACAGTTTTCTTTTCTGACGAAGCTCTTTGCTGAACTCACAAATTGGGCGATGAAGAAGCTACAGTTTAATTAAATAATTCATAACACTGCATGAAAACACTTATAAACTAAAGTTACTTACTAAAACGAAGGTGAATTATGAATCAGCTTAAACAGTATGTACCATTAGTATTGTTCTTATCGTTAATAGTATTATCATTTCTCTTAGTTAAACCCTTATTAATTTCAATTTCTTTGGGTGCAATATTAGCTTTTATTCTAAGGCCATTATACCTTTATTTTAGTAAAAAAATAAATAAAACAGTTTCAGCTTTTCTTATTTGCATAATTGTATTGATAATTATTCTAGTTCCAGGTGTTTTTTTAATAAAATCACTTATTAGCGAATCCTATCTAATTTTTATTTCTGTTAAACAAAAATTAGCCGTAGGCGTGTTCCAAGGTTGTGAAAATAATTTTTGTAATTGGATTGAAAGTTTTAGCCAAAAGCCAGAATTTGGGAATCAAGTGAAAGACATTACTAAATTAGTTACCAATTGGATTATTGAAAAAGGTTCAAGTATATTAATTAGTTTGCCTAAGGCCATATTGCACTTGTTTGTAGTATTTTTTACAATGTTTTACTTCCTTAAAGATGGAAGTAAGTTTGAAGAGAAATTCCATGAGTTAGTTGGAATGAAAGACAAAAGATATCATCATGTTCTTTCAAGGTTAAAGAAAATTTTATCTGGTGTAATTTTTGGTAACATTTTAGTAGCTTTAATTCAAGGTGCTTTTGGAGCTTTAGGATTCTTTATTTTTGGCATACCTTCACCGTTATTCTGGGGATTAATAATGGCTTTTTGTGCGTTAATTCCAATCATAGGGACAGGTTTCATTTGGCTTCCAGCCTCTTTATTTTTAATTTTAGACGGTGTTTTTCAAGATTCAAATTGGTTGATCTTTAAAGGAATTGCTTTATTAATATACTCAGCAATTTTTGTTGGTAGTTCAGATAATTTATTGAAACCAAAATTAATGGCTGGTAGAGCAAGTGTTCATCCTGTTATCATTCTTTTAGGGATTATTGGTGGGATAGCAATGTTTGGGATAGTAGGAGTTTTAATTGGTCCATTAATTCTTTCTTTGACAACAGTTTTGATAGAATCTTATTTTGGTGCAAAGGATTAAGAAATATGTTATTATTGATATAATCGTACGTAAATAGTCAGAAATAGAAAAATATTTATTCTCCAAGGGTTTCCTTTTACTTGGTGGGTGGTGTTCAGGGATGAACACAAAATGACAAGTTGGAGACAATTAATAAGAGAGAAAGATAAAATTATTGAATCTCAACAAGAAGAGATTGAAGAATTGAAATCCCGTCTTGAAAAAGTTGAAAGAGTTCTCAAGGCATTTGACAATCCACATACTCCTTCTTCTAAAAAACTAAAAAAGAACACTAAAAATTCTGATTCTGAGGAATCAGAAAATGAAGACAAAAAGAAACCTCGTTTTCCTGGAAAACCTAAAGGAAGTAATGGAGGAGGAGTTAAGTTACCTAAACCTGATGATGTAGTTGAACATAAATTGGACGTTTGTCCAATATCTGGAAAACCTTTAGGTGAACCAGTAGGTTATCGTGTTAAAACCATTATTGATTTTCCAGATAAACCAATTCAAACTATTGAGCATAGAATTATGCAATACATTTCTCCTGAAACTGGAGAAATAGTTGAAGCAGAAGTGGATTTGTCTAAAGATATTTACGGAAAAAATATCAAAAGCATTGCCGTAATGTTGAAGAATTTAACAAATTCTCATGATAAAATTTCAGATTTTCTTAGAGAACTTGGTGCTCCAAGTTTTAGTTCTAAAACTGTACAAAATATAGCAACAAGCTATATTTTTGCATTAGAACCAACACAAAAAAGTATTATTCGAGAATTAAAGAAAGAATCTTATTTACATTCTGATGAAACAGGATTCAGAGAAGATGGTAAAAATGGTTATGTTTGGGGTATATTTACAAAATCAAATGCAATATTTCTTGCTGCTAAAAGTAGAGCAGCAAAACATTTCAAAAAACTGATTAGAAATTTCAAAGGGGTAATCGTTGTTGATGGATATGGTGTATACGATTATTATCCTCTAAAACAACGTTGTTGGGCTCATTTAATTAGAGATTTCAAAGAATTAGCCAAAGATAATCCTGAAATTGATGTTCAATTTCGTAGATTGCTAATTCTTTATGAGAAACTCAAGGAATTAAATGTTGAACCGCCAGATGAAAAAGAAATTGAGAATGCCAAATGGATATTAGGAGATATTGTAACCTGCCTAGAACCAATTAAAGGAACAAAAAAACTCGTCACATATATGAAAAATGGTGGTGAAGATTGGTTTACTGCATTGTATCATGAAGGAGTTCCACTTCATAATAACCATGCTGAGCGAGAACTTCGCTCAGTTGTCTTATTAAGAAAAACAATTGGTTGTTATAGAAATTGGAAAGGTAAAAGATGGATTGATGTTGTAATCTCAACAATACATACTTGGAAATTACAAGGTCAAAATATATTCCAAAATTTAAGAGCAATTCAAATCTAACTATTTACGTAC
>JBDRMB010000005.1:0-21591 GCA_043812455.1 archaeon
TCTTGTTGATTTTTTCTTCTTATGAAGATTAATGATTAATTGTCTTTCTTTTTCTTTAGCAGATTTCATCTTATCACCTAAAGAAAGAAAAGATTAACTAATATAAATACTTTGCCCTATTACTTCTCGCGTTGACTAAAAAGTTTAAATAATAGTAAATTCTCTAGATATTAAGTTAAAATGGATCTAAAATGTAGAGTTGAAAATGGATTTGCAGCAGTTGGTTTTACTAAAGTTCCAAATGTTAAAGTGCAACATCATAGTGAAATGTTTCCTACTCACCCCGAACCTGAAGATTCTTACATTGTTTCTGTAGATTTGTCTCAAGAACCAAGAGATAAAAGAATTCCAGAAAAGCCACAATTGAAATTTAGATGTAATCTTGGTAGATCTGCATTAGAAATTTCTAACATACAATTAGGGGGTTCATCTTTAGCTGAACAAGGTTACGGTAGAAGGATAGTTGAAGCAATGGAAGATATTGGTCGAAGTTTAGGTTTAACCAAAAGTGTTGTATCAATTAATAGAACTGTTGGTTTTTGGCAACACATGGGTTATGGGAGAGTTGATGGTAGAACTGGGAAGTATCTTTAAGAGGATTTCAACTAAAAATGACAATCGATATTCATATTGCTCAAAATAAGACGGAAATTGAAGAAGTACTTAAAATTCGAAAAGAAGTTTTTATCAAAGGACAAAATGTTCCTATTTATCTAGAAAAAGATGGTTTAGATGAGTCTTCAGAGCATGCAATTTTATATTGTGATAATGTACCTACTGGTTGTGCTAGAATAAGATACATTAATGGGAGTATGAGGTTAGAGAGAATTGCAATTTTGGAACAGATGCAAGGTAAGAAATTAGGTTCTAAATTAGTAAATTTTCTTATCGAATATGGTGAAGAGAAAGGAGTAAGAGAAATTAATATGCACGCACAGTATCATCTTTTGGAATTTTACAAAAGGTTTGGACTTGAACAAAGAGGGGAGCCATTTTATGAAATTGATACTAAGCATATTGAAATGGCTTTAGAATACTAAGTTAAAGCAACTTATAATATCCAATAAAATTTTCTCGAGAAATCTTGATACCAGCTTCCAAAAAATATTTAGCAAGTATTTCAGCATCTTGTTTTAAATCGGCACCTTTTTTGAATCTCAAGATTCGTTGCAATGTGAAACTGCATAAATAACCATCATTCAAAGAAATAATTGCATCTTTTACGGTTTTGCTTTTAGTTTGTTTAGATAAAGTTAATTTTTTTGAATCAAATACTAAATTTTTCAAAAAGTAATTACCAGACTTCTCCTTAAACCCTAACGCAACCAATTCTGGCAAAATTAATGTGGATAAAAAATTACTTTTATTTTTAGAACTAACAATTTTTTCTTCAATATCTTTTTTGTCAAACTCGCAAATTCTACCTAAATACTTTTTTACTTTTTGTCGAGGACCATTTTTAGATTTCTTACTCTCAACAAGATAAGCATAAGGTTTCTGATTTATTTTTTTGACCCGTATATACACCATATATGCTAGAATCACAACACATATATATAAGAATTACTTTTCCAGAAAGTGTCGGCAACAACTTTATGGAAAATTATCCTAAAAAGGGTTATTGCGGACCGACTTCTCTACTAATTTTTATTGACTAGAAAGAGAAGTATAAAAAAAGAGATGTGATTAGATAGATGTTAGTAAAGCAGAACAAAGTTGTCAATGGTTGGCAACAGGAAGGTGTATCAGAGCAAGGGGTATTCTGTAGATGTATCGACTGCCAAGAAGTTATCAGTAATCCAGTATGTTCAGAATGTCTGAGTGAACAAATGAAAGTAATGGTCCGTGAGATTAATCCTAAATTAGCTGATGAAATTGTGTCATGTGATGTCGAAGGAGAAACAAGATGTTTGAGTTGCGGAAAAAGGATGGGGTTATGTGCGCACTGTTACAGTAAAGATGTTTATGAGCAATTGTTAGAAAAAGACAAAGATGTGGCAGAAGAATTTTTGAGCAGATTTGATTTTGAATTGAGAGTATCCTTGCTATAAAGTTGATTAAAACTTTTTCTTAGAATGACTTGCGCTCGATGTTTCTCTCAACATTCAACGCCAAATGAGTTCAATTTTATACAGTTCAAGTTTGTTGCAAAAGAATTGAACTCTGCCCAATTATCAAATTTAATAGTATAATCGTGTTCTAGGGAACTACATGTCTCGGCTTCAATGACATTATGGTTGTATGGGGTCTTTAATAACACGTATGAAGCACTATTTTCATCTTGGTTAACTTCAACACATAATTGTAAATAATCCACTTCTGAATAAAATAAATTGTTTGCTGCACCATTATTTAAAGTCGTTTGAACTAATATTGAGAAATCTTCTTGATTAATACCTTCATAATAAACCGCTTGGCCGACACTTTGGCTAATAAACAAAATTAAAGCACCCATCAATATTACTGAAATTACAGAAGTAACTACAATCTTTTGGTTCTGTGGCGGAGCATAACTTTTTGTTCTTGGAATTTTTTTACCTTGAGATTTCAAATAGTTGTAATAGTTTTGCTTTGCGGTTTCATTGTATGCCCATTTGATATCTTTCTTTGGCCAACCCTGTTCTAACAATTTCTTTTCAATAACTTCATAACTTGTACCTCTTTTAATTTGAGAGCTCAAGTATGAGTAGATTCGGTCAGGTAATTGTTTTCTATGTCTGGCGTGGGCAGTAATGTAATATGCCAATGCCACAAAGATTACTAAAATCATTACTCCAAGAGAGATCATTCTTACCAGTTCTGAACGGGATGCTTTTGTTGTAATACCTTCCTCAATTGTTGTGACGCTTTCTTGAGTTAATCCCAGTTCTGCTTCTAAGGAAGCTAATCCTGCTAGGGCCTGGTTAACTGAATCTTCAAGTTCTTCAGTTTTACTTTGTTCAGAACTAAGCATCTGTAAATTCTTGTTAATTGTACTAAGTTTGGAATTGATATCATCTAACTGTGCAGAGAGGCTAGCAACATCTTCACTTAAGATTGCGTTGTTTTCATCTAGGGTTGATATTTGTAAATAAATGTAATCTACATTTGATTGTAATTGACTTATTGCAGTTTCAACGTCAGATGAATAAGTTGTTGTAACATTAGAAGTGCCCGTTGTGGTTGTAGTGTTGGTGGTGTTTGTACTATCTCCAGTTGTACCTAAATTTAAACCATCTAAGTCAAGTGCAACACATTCAAACAGGTCTAGATCACAAGCATATTCTTCACCGAGGCTTATACAATCATCGTCAGAAGCACAATAATTTTGAGCAAAAGCTAAAGTTGATAGGGATACAAATAGAATTAATGCTACTAAAACTAGTAAAAACTTGTTTAACTTCATCTGGTTCCTCTTTTTGTAGTTGAAATGATTGTTTTTATGTTTAAATATGTTTTCATTTTTTTGCCTTAAATTTTGTACTTAATTTCCAAAATGCTTCAAAGTAAGCCTTGAAAGAATCTGCAACTTCTTTGTTTTGAATCTCAATAACAATTGGTTCCTTTTTTGGAATTGCTATCATTACATTGTCTTTGAACACAGCAATGTAACTAGGTGTCTTAATATCTGTCGGCATGTATCTTGCATCGGCACCTTTGAAAGTATTTCTATTTGCAAGGGTTTTTGGATCTGTATCTTTGTTGAACAATATTCTAGTTTTAATTCCAGCCTTTATTCTTTTAATGTGATCTTTTTGCCAATACTCATGTTGTTCTACTGGTTGATATTTAGGGACTCCCATATAAACATATTCCTCTCCTTTTTTTAGGAGATCATATGTTTTTTCATGGGCTTTTTTCAATGCTTCTATACCATGCGAAACAATAACATCTTGTTTCCAAATATATTCAAATTGTTGTTTAAAAGAATCTGCTATATCCTTATTTTTAATTAAAACGGTTATATTATCTTCCCCTGCTGTTGTTGATATTACTGTATTATTTCCATATGCACAAACTTCTGCAGGGGATTTTTGTTCTCTAGAAATACCTACTTTTGTCTTTAAATTTGGTAAATCTTTTATGGCTTCGTATTCCTTGCAGTGTTCATTGAATAATAAATGGTTTTTGACTTTTCTTTTAGAAAGGGAGGTTGCAAGGTTTTTGTAAAAATGTAATAAAGATTCATGGACTGGGGGTAAGAACATTGCATATGCTTTATCTCCGGCCTTAAGATCTTTTGTCGCTTCTGTAAATGCAGTTCTTATTCCTTTAAGGCCTTTGAACATTGTTGCTTCGGTTTCTTCTGTTCTTATTTTTGAAAGGCCTTCTAATTCTTTAACTAGTTTTTCAGCAGATTTCTTTTGCTCTCGAATCTTTGTTTGTTTTTTGTCAAGATAAGAAAGAATTGTTGTAGGTGGACTTGCTGTGTAAATTGTTTTCTTTCCTTCTTTAATATATGACACTAATCCTTTTTCAATAAGGCGATCAAGAATAGGGTAAACCTTTGATGAGTGGACTTTTGATTCCTTTACTATTAACCCGGTAGAAGAAGAACCAAGTTTGAATAGGGACAAATATACTTTTATTTCACCCTCAGTAAGGCCTATTTCTTTCAATAATTCCAGATCCATGCATTAGTGATATTTTCTTACTTTAAAAGATTAACGATTTTTCGCCCCTTCTAGGGGAGATAATGTTTATATAATCAATACTATTCTTAAGTAGTAACAATAATAAAAACCAAAAAGGGGGAAATAAAAAATGACAATAAAACAAACAATTGGAGCTGTTCTTTTAGGAACAGCATTGGCTGCTGGAAGTGCAGCTGCAGAAGAAGTAAAAGAAGTTCCAACTCAGGGTAGTGTTGAAACTATGGTTGGGTACAAAGGAGCTGTAACAGACCTTAAAACTACAACAGATTTGGGTGCAGGCTTTGGACTGTTCACAAGGAATTTTGGTACCTTAAGTTATACTCTGGGACAAGAAGGAGCTGAAGCAAGTGACTTTGGTCTAGCTGATTTAACATACAACTTAGGACCAAATGGAGATATTGTACTAGAAGGACAGTATTCTATAAGTGGTGGATTCTTTTCGCCAAGAGTTGGTTTGCAAGCTTACGGTGGAGCAGGTCCTGTAAGTGTATATGGTTTAGCCACAGTAGCTCCAGGCGATGTTCCAGTTGAATTGATTGGAATTGCGGGTGTTGATGCACCTCTAGGTGAAAGAGCAAAGTTTCATTTGGGAGTTGAAGCTTTAATTGATCTAGGTTTAGACGGACCTGCGTTTGCACAACAAAAGGCTAGGCTGGGAATTGGTGATGACCATTTTGAAGCTGGTGCTGGAGTTGATATACTTGAAGTGCCAGGAGAAAAACTAGGTTTGAATGTTGGAGCTTATGTGAAGGGAAGCTGGTAGTTTTTTTCTTTTTTCTTATTTTCTTAATCAACAATTTTATATACTCTTTCTCATTCCCTTTTTCTCACAATGTTAGATATAAAATATGTCCGGGAAAATGTAAAAGTGGTCAAAGCTTCTGAAAAGAAACGTGGCCATGATACCATTAATGTAGATAAGATGCTAAAGGTTGACGAAAATTGGCGTTCCGGATTAAAATCATTAGAACAATTGAAACATAAACGTAACGTTGTTTCTGAAGAGATCAATAAAGCTAAGAAAAACAAGAAGGAAGCTGAAGCTCAGAAGAAAATCAAAGAGATGAAAACTGTTGTTGAAGAGCTTAAAGCACAAGAGGAAAAAGTTAACAATCTTCTGATGCGAAGAAACATTTTCTTAGAAGGTATTGGTAATATTTTACACGAGTCCGTACCCACTGGCAAAGATGATTCTGAAAATAAAGAATTGAAAAAAGTAGGAAAAATTCCGAAATTTAATTTTCCAATCAAGGATCATATTGAACTTGGAGAAGAATTGGATTTGATTGATTTAGATACTGCAGCTAAAGTTTCTGGGTCAAGATTTTATTATCTGAAAAATGAAGCAGTATTATTGGACATGGCATTACAGAAATTTGCTATTGACCGGTTAATGGCAAAAGGTTACCAATTGACTTACACTCCGTTCATGCTGAACAGGAATGCTTTGAAAGGTGGAGTTAATCTGTCTGAGTTTGAAGATACTATCTACAAAATTGAAGGTGAAGATCTTTACTTGATTGCAACATCTGAACATCCTTTGATTGCTTTGAAGCAGAATCAAATTTTGAATGAAGGAGATTTGCCAATAAAATTAGGTGGAATTAGTTCATGTTTCAGAAAAGAATTAGGTGCTCACGGTAGGGATGATAAAGGAATCTTTCGGGTGCATCAATTCAGTAAAGTCGAACAGGTAGTTTACTGTAAACCAGAAGATTCTCCAAAATTCTTTGAAGAGTTGCAAGCTAATGCTGAGGAACTGTTTGAAACTTTAGGTTTGCCGTTCAGAGTAGTTAACATCTGTACTGGAGATCTTGGTAACAAGCAAATGTTACAGTACGATATTGAAGCTTGGTTCCCTGGCCAGAATGGTAAAGAAGGAGCGTATCGAGAAGTAACTTCATGTAGCAATTGTGGAAATTATCAAGCAGTAACTTTGAACACTAGATTTTTACGAAAAGATGGTACTAAAGATTACGTTCACATGTTGAACAATACTGCTCTAGCAACTTCCAGAGCAATTGTAGCAATCTTGGAGAACTATCAGACCAAGAAAGGTACAGTTAAGATTCCAGAAGTGTTATGGCCGTACATGAACGGGATTACTGAAATTAAGAAAAAGAAATAAAATTATTTTTTTAAAATTAAAAAAAATCTGCAAATTCTTTAATTTTAGCAAGTACTTGATTTTCATAATATCTAATTGGACCATCAATCAATCCCTGTTTTTCAAAACTTTTAAGATTTGCAGCAAGTTCTTTTACAATATATTCAAACCTTGTTTTAATGGGTGCGGTATCTAATTTAAGATCCTTTTGTAGACATACTTCTGCAAAAGTCTTAATTGCATCTTCTAGATCTTGGTTTTGACCAGCGAAATCTGATCTTGTTACAGGAAATCCATAAGGTGAAGTTAAAACATATTCTCCTACTGCTAAGAGGTAAGCTAGACTTTCAGCAAGTGAACTTATTGCTCCTTTTTGTTCATCATAAATCTCTGTGTCATCTTTCTTCTCTTTTTCAATGAGGTATTTTCGACCCTTAAAAAATACCCACACCTTGCTCTCAAAGTATGGACAAATTTTGTTAAGCGCGCGTCTGGAAGCGCTAAGAATGGAAGAAGCTGAGTGAGATTCGACTGCAGTGATTAGTTTTTTCTTTTCTCTTTCGTATGTTGAATCAAATCTTTTGATGAATAAAGCTTCTAACTCTGCTTTATCTTCATTGTTAGGAACTTGCCCTTTTTTATTAATCAATTCAATAGCGAGTTTCAGTGCTGCTTGTTTGTTGTGATGGTCTGTGATGAGTTTCATTATTATTCCTCCAATAAAGCATCCAATTCTTCTAGTTCTGAATCAAGTTCATCTAAGTCAAATTCACCTAACAAATCGTCAAGTTCTTCATCACTTGTTTCAGCACCTAAATCAGTAAGTTCAGTATCGATTTCACTTAAATCAGATTCAACCTCAGCATCTTCATCTGGTATTTCAACGTAATCATCATCAAAAGTTGAAGTTTTACAGCTTGAGATTAAGAAAATGCTTAAGGTAAGTACTATTAATATTGCGATTAAGGTTTTATTTTTCATATTAACACCTCTTTGAATGCGATTTAATATGTATAATTTTATGTTATAAAAGCTTTTTGAATCTACATTTATAATATAATAACCACCAAATCCTGGAAAACTTAATAAAAAGCAGTTTCTAGCCTAATTAATATGGCCATGTTTAAAGATATGCTTAGGAGTGGAGAAACCCTCTTCCGAGATACTGTTGTACTAGATTACGATTTCCAGCCGAAGATTATGCAGTTCAGAGAAAATGAACAAATGAGGTTTGCTACTGCAGTTAGGCCTTTACTGCAAGGCAATAATGGTAGAAATCTATTTGTTTATGGAGCACCAGGGATTGGTAAAACTACTGCTTGCAAAAACGTTATTAGAGAACTGGAAGAGGAAACTGATGAAATTATTCCAATTTATGTTAATTGTTGGAAGGAAAATACCACTTTCAAGATCTTTTCAAAAATAGCTGAAGATCTGGGGTTCAAGTTTTTACAAAACAAAAAAACTAGTGAACTATTTGCTTTGATTAAAATTAAATTGAACAAAGGGGCAGCGGTTCTTATCTTTGATGAGATTGATAAGTTGGAAGATACAAATTTTCTATACACTTTTCTGGAAGATATTTATCGGAAGTCAATCATCATGATTACTAATTATCGTGATAGCTATTCTGAGCTTGATGAAAGGATCAGAAGTAGGTTAGGGCCAGAATTTTTATTTTTCAGAGCTTATAATGAATCTGAAGTTTCTGGAATCCTGAAACAAAGAAGAGATTATGCTTTCGTGCAAAGTGCGTGGGATGAAGAGGCGTTCAAAGAAATTGTAGAAAAGTGTACTGATAGTAAAGATCTTCGGATTGGATTATATTTAATGCGTGAAGCAGGTAACCTTGCCGAAGAAAAAAGTTCAAAACAGATAACTCTTGGTCATGTGGCAGAAGCTGTTAAGAAAGTTGACGATTTTCATATCAAACCTAAAGGTGATTTGGAACCAGATTTACAAAATATTTTAGAACTTGTTAAAGTGCATAGTGGAAACAAGATCGGTGATGTTTATCTAGCTTATCAGCAGAACGGTGGGGAAATGAGTTACAAAAGTTTTCAGCGCCGTGTTATGAAATTGAAAGAAGGAAGATTTATAGGTACAGAAAAGTTGTCTGGTAAAGATGGTAATACTACTATTGTCAAATATTCCGCAGAAAGGAAGTTGACGGATTATTGAGATAAAAATGGATGAAATTCATAAATTAAGGAAATTTTATCAATTGAAAAATGTTGAACGGGTAGGTCCGGTTGGCAAACGTAAGGAAAGTCCTGCTGAACATACTTGGAGTGCAATGATTCTTGCAGATTTCTTTTTGAGCCAGATGAAAGAAAAGTTAGATCGGTTGAAAGTTTATGAACTGTTAATGTATCATGACGTTGTTGAGATTGAAACTGGCGATGTTTGTATTGATAAAGAAGATGAAAGGGCATGCAAACAAGTAGAGGAACTGAAAGCTGCTAAAAAGTTGAAACTAGAGTTCCCTAAAATTCTTGGCAAAAAGTTTTATGACTTGTTTATGGAATTTGAAGAGCAAAAAACTCGCGAGGCTAAATTTGCCAAAGCTGTTGAGTATTTGGATGCTGAAATACATTTCTTAGATTATAAAGAATATTGGAAAGGCTGGGATGAAGAGAAAGTTAGAAGACTTAAAGGCATTTATCATAAGGAATTTGCAGAGATCAACGAAGTTTTTGAGAAGATGTTAGTGTATGCTCGCGAGAATGGGTATTTTGGGTAGTTGTTTTAACTTATCTTAATCTCTCTTACCGGCGTGTCTTTCTTAGGAAGGGTAATTCCTTTCGGTATCCCAATATCCACAACAATAGTCTTCTCCTTCAACTCTGGTTTCTCAGCTAGACCTTTCTTAATGTCATGAAAAGTGACAATCAGGTCGACGTCACAACATTTGCCCTTAACTTCACCAGTGTCAGGGTCAATGCCAGAGGGAAGGTCTACCGCAACTTTCTTACCATTCTGTTTGTTAAAATAATCTATGGCAAAAGAAATTGGATCTCTAATTTCACCTTTAATTCCTAAACCTAATAGAGCGTCAAGGAAAATATAATCTAAATTTTTTTGGAATCGAAAATTTTCTAAATTTTTTTCTTCATTAATCTGAATTACATTAACACTATCTTTAATTTGGTCTAAACTTACCTTTGCTTCATCTTTCAGTTTCCATTCCTCACCAAAGAAAAAGATAATCACAGGCAATTCTTGGCAAAAATGATGGGCAGCAACGAAAGCGTCACCAGCATTATTACCATTACCTGCAAAAATTACTAAATGTTTACCTAAAATGGCAAATTCTTCTTTGATTGTAAGGTATAATTGTTTCCCTGCATTTTCCATTAAATTTAATGGAAATATTCCTTGGTCTGCAGCATACTCTTCTAATTTTTGCATCTCTTGGGAAGTAATCATAAATGTGCAGATAATCAGTAATTTTATAAAGATTATGAAGATTACTTTGAAATTATGGCTTCCAAAAAAGAGGTGGCTAAAGAAGCTGAAGTTGACCTGAAATATGACTTAAAAGTATTATGGGGTTTCTTGAGCAAATACAAACTATTTTTCTGGGGTATGATCTTTCTAGCATTCATCCGTGAAGCTGGGGCTATGGCTGATAATTTCATTTTCAAATATTTAGTTGACAAAGCCGAACTGTTTACTCAAGATGCAATTACTGCAGAAATCTTTGCTAAAGTGATATTATTATCTGTATTAGTATTTATCGCGTTAAAGATAATTACGTCTGTTCTTTGGTATATTTCAATTAAATTTAGTGTGAAATTAGATTCTAAGCTTATGAAAGATATTGAAAAGAAAACTTTTTCGCACATTATCAATTTGTCTTATAGATTTCATTTAGGAAAAAAGACTGGTTCAATAATCTCTAAGTTTACTCGTGGAGTTAACAAGGTAGAATCTTTAGTGGATGCTTTTATGTACAATTTTGTAGCAGTAATGTTCCGAATAATTCTTTCTATTGGAGTAATTTTTGTATTTGATATGGTAACTTCACTAATCTTGCTAATTACCACTGCGGCAGTTATTTTTACTGGAGTAATTATTACCAATATGCAAAAGCAACCGCAAAGTATGGCTAATTATCGAGAAGATAATCTAAAACAAAATCTGAGTGACGTTTTCTTAAATATTGATACAGTAAAGTATTTTGCCAAAGAAGAAAAAACATATCGTTATTTTGGAAATTTATCTGAAACTTTGAGAAAAACTAGAGAAAAATTTTGGAATTTCTTCTGTTGGCATGCTAGTATCCAAACTTTAATTTTAGGTTTAGGAGTTTCTGCAATGATTTATTTCAGTTTTACTGGCTTTTTGAAAGGTAATTTAACTTTAGGTACAATAACTTTAATTTATGCTTCCATTTGGAAATTGATTCCACAATTGTTTGGGCTAATTCATGGGTACAGAGAATTTGTGCGTAGTATTGTTGATGTTGATGCTTTGTTCAAAATATTTAAGGAAAAGAATGAAGTTAAAGATATAACTAATGCCAAGAAGTTGTTAGTTAAAGATGGTAATATTAGGTTCAAAAATGTTTTCTTTTCTTATCCTCGGTTTAAGAATGTCAGAGAAGATCGAACGGCTTTGTTAAAGAACTTTGATTTGGATATCAAGAAAAACAGTAAAGTAGCCTTAGTTGGACCTTCTGGTGGCGGAAAGTCTACTGTGGTAAGATTACTTTACCGTTTATTTGATCTTGATTCTGGTTATATTTCAATTGATGGCCAAGATATTGCTACTGTAACACAAAAATCTTTACGGAGCAGTATGAGCGTAGTTCCGCAAGAACCGATCTTGTTCGATAACAGTATTTATTTTAACGTTGCTTATGCTAATCCTAAAGCCAGTAAGAAA
Source organism: archaeon (assembly GCA_043812455.1). Taxonomy (GTDB): domain Archaea; phylum Nanobdellota; class Nanobdellia; order Woesearchaeales; family GW2011-AR9; genus JABHQR01. Next base: position 11,632 of record JBDRMB010000005.1, read on the forward strand.
GAAGTATGGCAAGCGATTAAATTTGCTAAATTGGACAAACTAATCAATAGTCTGCCAAATAAGGAAAAAACTGTTGTTGGTGAACGGGGAGTTAAATTGTCTGGTGGCGAGAAACAAAGAGTTTCTATTGCAAGAGCAATCTTGGCTAACAAGAAAATTTTGGTATTAGATGAGGCAACCTCTTCATTAGATTCTGAGACTGAGCGGGAAATTCAGGGATATTTAGAACAGTTAATGAAGGGCAGGACAACAATAATCATTGCTCATCGGTTATCTACTGTTATGAAAGCTGATGCGATTGTTGTTATTGATGAAGGTAAGATTGTTGAGCAGGGCACCCATGCTGAACTGGCAAACAAGAAGGGTGGGTTGTACAGGAAACTGTGGGAATTACAGCAAGGGTGTAGGTTGGATTAAGAAAGTAAAATAATTCTAAATAAAATAAACAAGAATAGCTATTGCAAAGCCGATCATTGCACCAACAACAACCTGGGCTGGTGTGTGTCCCATAGAAAAATGAGTTTCTTTTTTCATCTTAAGTTTTGTCATAATCTGGTTAATGACCATTCCTTCTTCGCCAGCAGTTCTTCGTACACCAAAAGCGTCTCGGATAACTACTGCTGCCAGAACTAAACTGATGACAAAAGCAGTAGAAACTCCTTCTGTTAAGAAAATGATAGTAAGTAAAGAAATCACAAACGCTGAATGTGATGATGGCATTCCACCAGTAACTACAATGTCGTTCCATTTCAAATGTTTGTGCTTGAACAGCAGAGCCACCAATTTAGCAAATTGGGCAGCAACTCCGGCAAGGATTACAGCAACTAATACTTTACTCATACTAAGAAGTAATATTTTAGGGTTTATATAATCTTTTATTTCTTGGTATACTTCATTAAATGTTTAGTATGCTTATGTTCGTTAAGTCTACTTTTGTTAATTTCACTATGATGAGCATGGTAATGGTGATGGAAATCTCCTTTAAACAGTTTCTTTTTGAAGTAGTTCCATTCCAATAAACCGCGATCTTTCCACATTTTTTCAATTTGTTTGTGAGCTGATTTCTTTTCCTCTCGGATAAATTTTTCTACAGCATGGACAGCATCGTTAAGCAGCCGTTCTTCTTTACCAATAACTATAGAATTACCTTTCTTTATTTGGTCTAAAAATTCTGTAACTGTATTAGCTTTACAAATAGTTAACGAAGTTCCAAGTTCTGCTAAACAGTGACCATCAGACCCGCCAGTAAAAGGTTTTTTGATTTTTTTACCCCATTTGATGGCTTTAATATTCATATGTCCAACACAACAACCATTAATTGCTTCTACAGCATGAATCTTCTTGACCATTTTAGCGTCAAGACCACCAGCACGCATTATGCCACAAAATCCAGGACCATAAGGATGTGGAATAGTTATCAAACATTTGTACTTGCTTGCTAAATTGATCAGTTGTTTATAGTTAAGATCAATGAACCATGGATTAGTCTTGATCCTTTGTTTCATATCTTTATCATAAAATTCTTTCAAATCTTTTGCTTTATAGAAATGTAGTAGAACGTGAACTCCGTTATGGCAAGTAACTTCCATACCAGGAATAACAAAAACATCTTTTTTGGCAAGTTTAACAGCTTTAAGTGCACCACTAATCTGGTTATGGTCAGTGAATGCCATTCCAATTTGATCTTTTTTACATTTGTTAAGAACTTGCGGAACAGTAGCTAAGCCATCAACACTGAACCTAGTATGGTAATGCATGTCAACTGCTTGATAACCTTGTTTTTTCAATAGAGCAAGGACTGGACCTTTCAAAGCGTTAACATCTTTAAAGTAAGCTTCACTCATTCTTACACCTCTTTTGTTAGGATTAATTTAAGGATATAAAAAATTATCTAAATCAACCTGGCCAAATATGCCCAAAGAATAAACCTTGGTATCCGAGTTACTAAAGAAAGAACAATGAACAAACTTAACTTCATTCGATAAATTCCTGATAGCCAACATACCGCACTGTAAGGTACTGGAGATAATGCTCCAAACAAAACTGCGTAAGGACCCCACCTTTTAAACAATTCTCTGCCCCTCTCAACATGTTTATCACCAAACAGATCTCGAAAACCATTACTACCAATTCTTCTTCCAATCAAATGGTCAATGATTCCTGCAATTACACTAGATATTCCTGCAATTACTGCAATTAAAATAAAATCTTCACTGATCAAACTTGTACTGAAAACAATTACATCAGGAGATATTGGTTGAATAACAAAATCCATGATAATAACTATCGGCGCAATGCCTAGCAGGCCATACTGAGCAAGTAAAGTGTTACTAGTATCTTTAAACATTGAAAAAAATATAACAAATAAAATGCTGAGAATAATAATTGTGCTGATACTTATGATTGTAATTACTTTTTTCTTTTCCATTTATATCCTTTGTAAGTCTTACCATGAAAACAAATTTTTATTGGTTTGTTAAGAAATCGTAGTCTCACAAAATTCCTGATACCCATCCACATTGGAACATCATCATAATTACCTTTTTTCCATTCACTGTTCCACCAACATTTACCAGTATGCTTGATATCCCTTGTATGCCATTTATCGTAAGGGCAATGTTTACAGATATAATTCAAATGTAACTTGATCCATGCTTTCTTGATAAAGTTGCTCATGGTAGAATGAAATTACTTACTCGCTTAAAAAAGTTTCTTAAACGATAGTACTGGACCGAGAATTGGTTCCTAGAAGCGATAGCCACCAAGTACTGGGCAATATCTTTTGCACTTAACATCTGCCGGCCAGAAGGTTTATTCTGATAATCTTTAAAAAATTCAGTTTTGATCCTTGCTGGAAAAATCATAGAAACTTTAATACCTTTTTTCCAGAGTTCTAATCTTAACGAACGTTTGAATCCAGTAACAGCATGTTTTGAGGAACAGTATGCACTGTAGCCTGGGGCACCGTAAATCCCTGCAATTGATGAGATTGTGATAAGATGACCTTTAGTTTTGTTGCTTTGCATTAATCTTACTGCTTCTTGGCTGCACAAGAAAACACCTTTCAAATTAACATTATGAACTTTGTCCCATTCTTGTTCAGTAAGTTCTAATAAGGTTTTACTCATTCCACAACCAGCATTATTGATTAAAATATTAACTCTGCCAAACTTTTCTTTTACTTTTTGAAACAATCTTTGAACTTCTTTAGAATTGGTAACGTCAGTTTTAATAGAAATAATGTTGCTATTTATCCTTGACAGTCTGTTTTCTAGTTCTGTTAATTTTTCTAATCTTCTCGCAACCAGAACGACTTTGCTTCTTTTTTTAGCAAATTCTATTGCAGTAGCTTTACCTACACCACTGCTGGCTCCAGTAATTATTACAACTTTATTTTTTAGTTTCATTGTTTTGTTATAATTTTATTGACTTTTCATCCAATTATAAGTATCTTGGATGGTTTGATGGAATGGAATTTCCATTTTCCAATTTAATTGTTGTTGTGCTTTAGAATTGTCAAAATATCTAAACTTGAACGATGAATGTAAATTGTCTGAAGTTAGTTTTGGTCGTTCTTTAGCTCTTTTTTCTAAAGCTAGCACTAATGGATAAAGAATCCTTAATGAAAATAATGGCAGTTTTCGTTTTGGAGGGTTTACTTTCAAAACTTTAGCAATGATTTCAAACTGTTTCTTGAAAGTTAAATTGTATCCTGATAACAAATAATCTTCATCTCTTTTCCCATTTTCAAGTACAGCAATTAATCCATTAGCTACATCTCTAACATCCATAAGATTAGTCCCGCCTGGTGTGTAAAATGGAATCTGCCCATTTTTGATAGAATTTAGCAACTTTCCTGAATTGTTATGGTCTCCTGGACCTAACATTAGACCGGGATAAACAACGTTTAGGTTAATTCCTTTTCGATTTTGGATAAGTTCTTTGTCAGCTAAATATTTAGAAAGCATGTAATACTTTTTGTACCTCTGCGCAATTTTCCAATTGAACTTAAACTCTTCATTAATGGCTTGGTGTTTTTTATTATTGTAACCTAACGCTGCAACTGAACTGATATGAATGAAACGTTTAACTTTATTATTTTTGGCTGCTTGAAAAACGTTTTTTGAACCTTTAACATTAACACTAAACAATTTGTCTTTATCTTTGATCCAGAAAGAAACTATTCCAGCTAAATGGAAAACAACATCAATATCTTTGAACTCGTTTTTAATCTCATCATAATTGCAAATATTTTTTCCTAAACCGTATGTTACTCGTTTATCTTTCTTGAAACTGTGGATTGGTTGAGGATTGTCAAAAAGGTCCAGAAGTTTGATTTTGGCTTGAGGATACTTTTCTAATAATTGTTTGGTAAGATGTTGCCCAAGGAACCCGCAACCTCCAGTTATGAGAATATTTTCCACACAATTGTTTTGGTTAAGGAGCTTTAAAAGGATTTATCTACTAGGATATAAAGATAAGAATGTATTTACTCCATGCGACACCACTAATCAGTAACAATATTTGGAAAGGTTTATAAATCCAGCTTGGATTAATATAATTAATGAACTCAAAAGTCCTTGTAATTGCTGGTACTCACACTCGTGAAAATGAATATTCTCACGCTGTAGCTGATCGGTTGGTTGCTCATTATGCTGCTGGTGCTTGTGACCAGAGATTTTATGGAATTGATGGTGCTCGGGAAGGTGAACTTTGGCATTTGGATGAACAGTTAGCTGTTGCTAAGATTCATAAGGTTGGGCATAGCTCTAAAGAATATTTAAGAACTTTAGAAAAAGATGAATTAGTTGAGTTAGCAGATTTTGCTCTAAGGCATCGTAAAAGTAGAACTCCACCAGGTGTTGATAGCCGAGTTGGAATGAGAGGTCATTGGACCACTATACATGACAATTTGTTAGCTGCAACTAATCCCTCATTATATATTGACTTACATAGTTTTCATGAAGGTTCAGATTCTGATGGTATTGGATTATATATTAAACCTCATATTGAAGTTGGCAAAGATGAATCAAGTCCTAAATTAGAATCACTAAGAGCAGCATTACACAATGCAAAAAAAGATTTGCCTGATTTTTTTGGAGATCATTCTGAAGATTATGAAAGTGGACATCTCAACAGAATGTTGGGAGGTCATGACATTTCTATTTTACACAATAAGATTTACCAGTTAGGATACAATCTTGAAAGATTCAGATTTAGGTTAAGAGGGAGATTGCCAGAAGGTGAGAAATCTTTGGGCACAATATTAATGAGGGCAGCATTAATAAGAGGACCTTTAGTAAATCAATTAATTGATGAAATTAAAGACCAAAATAACAGCGGAAATAAGGACTGGAAGAGGGAGAGGGTGGAAGCGCTTGAAAGGCTTGTTCTGAATAGCAAAGAAGCTTTAGTTGATCTAATCAACAGAACTGAGCGCGATCCAAAATTAAGGGAAGACGCTGCAAAGAAGAAGAGAAGAGTACATAGTTATGACTTTTATGATTCTTGGCAGCTTGTTGGTAATGATCATACTGGTAGATATCCTGATCACCTTATGTTCGAAGCAATCCATTGGCAAGAACGGCAACAGCAAGCAACTGTAAAATTTATTGTAAATTATTTAGTTCCTGAGTTAAGACAAGAATAGTTGCAAAAACTTATTAAACTAATTTCTCTATAACATTATTATGGACTCTTTACCAAAAGCAATGTTGAAATATTTGGCACATGAGGCTTGTGATTATTTACACCACCTAGCTGATCTGCCAAAAGAAAAGTTAAGAAAAATTGTTCCAAAAGCAAGTCCATTAGAAGTTATGGTGAATGTTGCTAAAAAAGTCAACCTGAAAAGGTTTGTACCAGATCCAACAGAAGGGAGTTATGAATTTGAATTGGATATTGAAATGCTACCAAAATTTGGTTATTATTTAGAAGTTGAAGGTAATGCCCACTTAAGAAGAAATGATGATTATAATTAATTAAATTCTTATTTCAATATCCCATAACCAATCAATCTAAACCGGTCACCAATTCTTCGAGAAATTGTTACTCGTTCGCCAGCATCTGCTACAATTGGTTTCTTCAACACACATACAGTGTTCTTCTTGGATGGGTCTAAAACAACACCGACAGTTACAGAAGAATTAACGTTAAGCATTAAAGGTTCATTTTTAGCTAAAGGTTTTACTTCCATATCTTCCTTAGAACCAACTACTCGTTCTAACAAGTTGGTATCAAGTTTAATTTGGTATTGAACTTCTGGTAAGGTTCCTGGTTTTCCTACTAACGAACCAGTTAATGAATCTGATTTAACTATGCAAGGGTCTAAAGTAGTAGCAATTGCCATACTTCCACCGGGAGTGATTTCTTCTACAGGTGCACCGCCAGCAAATATTTGAGTAATTTTAGTTGTCAACGGTTTCCAAATTTTTTTGTTCCGTTCTTCTACCATGTAACCTGGTAAAATTTCAATCTCATCACCAACTTTGAATGAACCTTGTTTAACAGTACCACCTAAAACTCCACCTTTAATCTCTTTTAGTTTAGTTCCGGGTCTGTTAATGTCAAACGATCTAGCAACCATCATAATCGGACCTTTTTTCAAATCTCGTTCTGGAGTTGGCATATATTCTTGAATAGCTTTTACAAGCATATCAATGTTAACGTTAGCTCGTGCAGAGATTGGAATAATTGGTGCATCTTCATATCTTGTACCTTTTAGAAATTCTTTAATCTGTTGATAATTCTTTATAGCGTTCTCTGAAGTAACTAAATCAACTTTGTTTTGAACAATAATAACTTTTTCAACTTGTGAAATTTCTAATGCCATCAAATGTTCTCTAGTTTGTGCCTGAGGACATTTTTCATTTGCTGCAACTAACAGAATTGCTCCGTCAACAATTGCTGCTCCAGATAACATGGTTGCCATCAAACTTTCGTGTCCAGGAGAATCTACTAAACTGATCTTTCTTTGAAATTCAGCATCAGCATTACATTTGATACATTTTGGTTTGGTAGTGTAGAAGTTGCACTTTTTACAATAATAAATGTTAACGTCTGCATAACCTAATCTGATAGTAATACCTTTTTTAAGTTCTTCAGAATGAGTATCTGTCCATTTACCGGACAATCTTTCAGTTAAAGTTGTTTTACCGTGATCTACATGTCCTACTAGTGCTAAGTTAAGTTCAGGTTGAGTAGATTCTAAATTACTTTTAGTTTCTTCAGCTGCTGTTTTTTTAGTAGTTTTAGCTTTGACTGTTTTTTTAGCTGTAGTTTTCTTTTTAGCAACAGTTTCAGCTTTCTCTTCCGCAGTTTTTTTCTTCACAGGCATTGCTGTTTAAGAAAAGAGGGTTATTTATAAAGTTTTAGGGAGATTGTTTATCCCAATACTTTCTTATTTCTTTTGTAATTGTGCTTGGTTATCGAATATTTCTTCGATGATCTATTCTTTCAGGATTACTGTACTCCACAAAATCCATAATAAACCTTTTCAGATAACCTTCACCTTGAAATCTTCTAGTAGAAGTAATAATCCCTTTCTCAGTTAAGAATTTGAATGGGCCTTCAGCACGCAATCTTGAAATTAAATTAACATCTTCCATTGTTTTTAAGTCTGGCCTAAATACATGACCATCTCTTTTGTATAAGGCATCTAATTGATCATGAGTACTGAATAAACAAGCACCTGCACCATTGTTTAATTTTGGATTTACATAAGTTAAAACTTGGCTTAATCTTCCGCAAAAGTTAACCCATCCAAAATAAGCTTTTGCCCCAAAAGAATCATCATCAGGAAGAACTTTAGATTTTCCACCAACATATTTCCCTTCTAAAGCTTCAATTGCTAAACCTATTAATCCTTGTTGCATTTGTGAATCAGCATCCAAGAAAATAACAATTTCACCGTTTGCCTTTTCAAAACCTATGTTCTTTGCAAGACTTATTCCTCTTTGGTTAGTATCATAAATGTGTGGTGTATACCTTTCAGCAACTTCTGCAGTTTTATCTGTGCAACCATTTGGTACAACAATTAATTCTAAACCATCAATTTCTTGATCAACAACTGATCTTAAGGTTTGCTCTATGTAAAGTTCTTCATTATGTGCAGGAATTATTACTGAAGTTGAGGGCGTCATTTTTAGGTTAAAGGATTTTTTCTTTATAAACTTTTCGGTTATTTATAACTCGCGAGTAACAACAAACAATACAAAACATTAAAATAACCTGCAACCAAACAATAACCATGTTTCCAAAACTATCCTCAGACACAATCCTGGCACCAATGGCAGGAGTAACTGACGTAGCCTTTAGACTCTTATGTAAGAAGTATGGTGCTAGCTTGACAGTAACAGAAATGATTTCTGCCAATGCTGTTTCTAGAGGTAACAAGTCTACAATCAGAATGATTGACGTTGTGGAAGAAGAAAAACCGAGAGTTATCCAGCTCTTTGGTCAGAACACAGAAAATCTCGTTAAAGCAGCAAAATATTGTGAAGACAAATGTGAAATTCTTGATTTTAATTTGGGTTGTCCTGCTTCAAAGATTATCAAGCAAGGTTCTGGTAGCGCGCTTTTAGAACGGCCAAACCGAGTAAAAGAAATTATTGAATCATTAGTAGAAGCTGTCAAGATACCAGTAACTGTAAAAGTTAGATTAGGGATCAGGAAATCTAACATTAATGTAGTAGAAATTGCGCAGATCTGTGAAAAAGCTGGTGCACAAATGATTGCTGTACATGCCCGAACACAAAAACAAGGTTATACTGGTAATTCTGACTGGACGTGGATCAAAAAAGTAAAAGATGCAGTAAAGATCCCTGTAGCTGGTAATGGTGATGTCAAAACTGTTGAAGATTACATCAGAATGAAAAAAGAAACTGGTTGCGATTATGTCATGATTGGTAGGGCAACAATTGGCAATCCTTATTTGTTCAAACAGATTGATGATTATAACAAAACTGGAAAATACACAGAAAGAGACAAGAAACAGCAAGTAGAGGATTATTTTGAATATTTAAAGTTAGCACAAGAATATGAATTGCCTTTTAATAACATTAAATTTCATGCTCAAGCGTTTACCAAAGGTATGAAGGGTAGCAAAAAACTCAGGGATAAACTTATGCGAGTAAAAACAGTCAAAGAAATTAGAGAATTGATGGAATTCTTTACTGCTGGAAAATAAATCCTGGTTTAATGTTATTGTCAAAAAAAACCAAAAGAAAAAAAGAAAAAATCATAGCTTCTTTAAAGTAATCTCAATGTCACTTACGCGTAATTCTTTACCTTCTTTATTAGTAAAATCCTTACTACCAATTTGGATGTTACTAACTGCCACAGACTCGTCTAAGAATCGTTTCCGTACTACTTCAGCAACGTCAACTGCTCGAGAAATAAACTTACCTCTAGCTTTTATAATCACTTCGTTAGAACCTTTGGTGGTAAACTGCATAACTACGCCGGTAACGTAATTCATAAACGGTTTGTTTCCAATAAAAATGGAGTTGTCGTTATTCCCTTCACTCATTTTTCTCACCTTCCTACTCGTTTTTACTGTGTGCTACAAAAAAAACAAAAATTTAATCTTCTTGCTTCTTTAATCTAGACATGTAACCAGCGATAATGTTTCTTAACTTTTTACAGGGAACATTAGTGTATTTAGGTAATAGGGCTTTATTACTATTGAAATCTTTACTAAACTTTTCTCCATGCAACTTGTGCAATTCTTTAGTTTTTCTCTTAATAAATGTAGTCTTGATTCTTCCCATCTTAAAGTGGCTAATATTGTGATTGATTTATAAAGATTGTGGTATAATTGGCTCTGTAGAAAAAGTCTTAAGACATTAGCTCCAATGTTGTAGGCTATAAGCCTACAGAACATTTCTGCATTAATCACGGGGCTTTTTCGAGACTTGACAGTAGCTCCGAAGAGTCTTTTCAAGGCAGAGAAAAGACATT
>JBDRMB010000006.1:0-33194 GCA_043812455.1 archaeon
AATCATGAAAAATCTGCCGAAAGTGTTCTACCACACCCTAAAGGATGTGGTATGAACGAACACTTTCACAAAAGGCAGATTTTTGTGATACAAAAAATTTCGACCTGAAGGTCGGGGTATTAGACCCCGCTTAAAATTTCCTGTTGAAATTTTTTCGTATAATCATTCAATATTATTTTTTGCCAAACTAACAAAGAAATCTACAGTGCGGTCATAAGGTGTTACAATTCTCAAAGAACCTACAGGAAAATCAGCATTTGACCGATAATCCCAATAAGCACTGACTGCCTCATTAAATCCTTGTAATGCACCATTCGCCGGACTTTTCTCATAAGCAGCATAACTGTTTCTAACTTTAGTAGCCAAATCTTCAAGTTCTTTTTGCCATCTATCCATTTTCTGGCAAAGAAAATGGATTGTTTATAAGTTTAACTGCTTCCCTGCCTGATACAAAGTAGGAAATTCTGTCCTGAACTTTCTTAACATCTCAAAATCAAGTTCAGCAGAGATCACACCCTCCTTTACCGGAAGATTACTGAGCACGGTACCATCGTAAGACAGAATTCTAGTATTTCCACACCTTACCTTAACTCCAGACCCTCCGGTTTGGTTGCAGGCACAGAAATATACTTGATTTTCTATCGCTCTTGCGGCAGTTAGATACTCCCAGGCAATTGCTCCAGTTAGTTCCATGAAATTTGAAGGTAAGAATATTACTTCTACACCTTCTTTCATCAAAGCACGGAAATATTCTGGATACCTTAAATCGTAACATATCCCTACACCAATCTTTACATTATCTAAAGTAAAGATTCCTAAAGAACTTCCGGGAATTGTTGTATCGGATTCAGTCATCACAACACCATTACTATTGACATCAAATAGATACATCTTATCATATCTAGACACAATCTCGCCTCTGCTGTCAATCACGAGCGAAGTATTTGTAACTTTATCTTCAAGGTTTGTCTTCAGAGCGACACTTCCTAACACCAGATTTATCCCATTAACTCTTGCAAAATCCTGGAATGCAGAGATATATCTGGAATCCAGACTTTCTGCTTCATTAAGTTTATTCTCTCCAAAATATAAGAAATTTTCCGGCAGACAGATGACAGACGGTTTGTCTTCCAATGCCTCTTGAAGAAGTGCCATGGCTTTAGAAAAGTTATTTCCTTTATTATCATCGGCATCTATCTGTATCAAAGAAACTTTCATACAGCAGATGATGATAAATGAGGCTTTTAAAGATTGTTAGAGCAGAATATAATGGTTAGCATCGACTCGCACTTTTTGGGTTAGCATCTTCAAAATCCTCAAAGTTTATTCGTTGGCTCTACTTCCCCGGAGGGGCTTCCCCCAGTTACGAGCTCAATATGTTCTCAGAAAGAATTTTGACTTTAGGATGCTAACCCTTAAGCCAACCCTAACCCTTACCCTAAAGTGTTCATCAGGACAGCACCAGCAAAAGCGTTGAACAAGATCATCACAGTACCCGCCAAGAAACAATACAATAAAGTGCTCCTTACTAAAGCCTTGCCTAACATGTACCGTTCAGATAACTTATCTTCACCACCCTCAATACCGTTAACAAGTACTGTTAAGATGAAAGCCAACTGGACAATATAAATACCGACAATCACTTGAAAATAAAATGTAGGGATACCAATCCCAAAAATTTCTAACATTCCACTGAACCCTGTAGAAGCGCCAGATTCAGAAAATTGGGTCAGCTGACCGCTCAATTTTGTTAATACTGTAGAGATCATAGAAGTGATACCTACTACAATACCAGCAATTGCTGGCGTCAAAAAACTTACCTGAGATTTCATTGATCCAACAATTTCCGCCATAAGATCTTTCAACTTTTCTTCTACGCGATGAATCTCTTTGATATAACGGGACATTGACAATAATGCTTGAGCAGCAACTTGCGGTCCCCGTTTACTACTTTCGATCAAAACTTTCATTGAAGATTCAATTACTTTAGAAGGAAATTGTACTATTGCACCGACTTTTGGATCAAACAAAGATTCTTCAAGGCCCATTCCTAATTTAGTAATATTTTTTTCTGCAACAGAAAAGAAATCTCCTGAAACTGTCCCCTGCATCGTCGTAGCAACTTTTGCAAACGCAATTTCTGCCGGCAGACCGTCACCTAACCTGTTACCTAACTGAAATAATGCAGAAGAGAATTCATCTTCCAATTTCCTGGTCTTATCCCTTATCTTAATAACATTCTTTGACCTTAACGAATAATATAATCCAATTGAAACTCCAATTCCACCAATCACTACCAGAGATAATATTGAAGCACCGATTCCATAAGGACCAAACTTTTCATTATTATCACACTCTACAAAACCTGGCGGGCAGATGTAACCCATCAACTGATATTTACCGTCTTCATTTTGAATTTCAAAATCCGGGTTGACCATATGCAAAATCAATGGACTGAACCCGATAACTAAAGTAACAACAAGTACCATCACTGCTAGATACATCGGATTGACTGCAATGTTCAATTTTTTACCTAATGGAATTAATACGTTCTGATACCTTTTCACACCTTTCTGAGTTTTGGTAATATCTTCATGCCCGTACCCTGCCGGCCGTTTGGAAAGGATTGTCCGACCAAGATAATAAACTCCTGCCGGCAAAGTGATATTGTATAAGACAGAAATATAAATTGCCATCGTTAATGCTGACCCTTCACCACTACTCATAAAACTGACCACTAAAGGTAATATAACCAGCCCCAATATAGGTAGAATGATACCTAACATGTTCAGCATCGTCAACGGCGATTTCAGGCTGTGTGCGTACTGTAACATGTTTTCGTAAGTACCTTCTAAGATAACATCTAATGATTTATCTAATAAAGCTAGACGACGATCTTCAGAAGGTTCAAATAAAGAAGCTTCAATCAGGTGGAAAGATTCAACAAAATCGCCGTTCCATTCTTTCCAAGTGTTTAAGTAAGAATCTGCAGATTCTCTTATGTTAGAATATTTTTGAGTTTCCGTGTCCCACATAATTTTCTTGAAATCAAGAGACAGTGGTGGCGAAAGATGAGCAGAAGCGAATTCAATAGCTCTTTCTATGTTAGAAGTGTGCCTCATGTAAGTTACCAGATAAAAGATACTTTGTACCATCTGATTGCTTGCTTTCATTCGCCAAGAATTTCCCATAAATTCTGGCACTTTCTGTAAAGCTACCATACCTAACATTCCAGCAACAACAAAGAATATTACAAAAAACATCATGTTAAACACTGCAAAAGATATCAAAGCTCCCAGAACTGCAATTGTCAATGGTGCTAAGATAGAAAATGACATTACCCCTGACGGAGTTACGTTAAGATGACATAAGTCCAGATGTTTCTGAATATTGGCAGCCTGCTTGCCGGCAACTTTCATCTTGAACAACTTTTCAGAATAATTACAAGCCTTTTCATATAAACTATAATGTAAAGGATACAATTCTTTCTTGAACTCAGTATATTCCTTAGAAGTAACTTTAGATGGTGGAGTTACTGGATTTGCGGATTGGTCTCCAAACTCCTGTTTTATTTTTTCTTTATATTTTACGATTAAATCTTCGTACTCTTGATCAACCATCTATCAACCTCAAACTAATTCTAACTACCTCTTTTTCAGTATTATATAGAACAAGTAAACATTTAGTCTTTAAAAAGCTTATAGTTAATATGTGGCTAACAGAGCATAGCAAAAATGAATACAAATTATTAAACAAAATTAAAAACTTTAACATATACTTTCATATTAGGCAAAAACTCTTCAGGCTTTTCCTTCAACCCTTTTAACAATTCATCTTTATCAAACCATTTGATCTCTTCAACTTCATCTTTCTGAATTGTAAATTTATCAAGATCCCAATCAAGAATTACAGTATACCATTGAGTGAAATGGAGATAATCTCCAGTAACTAACCTTTTTGGACCTTTATTAAACTTAACATCAACTACACCTAATTCTTCTTTAGCTTCTTTGACAATATTCTCTTCATACGTTTCTCCTTCATCAACAGTACCAGCAACTGACGGTCCCCACATGTTAGGATGATGCAACTTATTCCGATGTCGCCTGGCAAGCAAGATCTGTCCTTTAGAATTAGTTACCCATAACGCAGAAACCCGGTAAATGTCTTTTCTATCTAGAGTTCCTCTTTCTTTATAGCCAATAATCTTATCATCATTATCAACAATAATTATTTTTGGTTTCATTTTAAATTTCAAAAAAGGTCAACAATAAAACTTTACTACAATTAACTTACTCCATCCCTTCTTTACGGATCTTTTTCCGTAACCATTCTGTGTACTCAAAAAGAATCTTCTCAGGGTCCAGACTACCATATTTCTCTTTAACTTTATCAGAAAGTAAATGGAACTTATCATTACACTTTATGACAAACTCCGCTTCAAGCAAATCAGGATCATTAGTTTCCAAGTACGCGTCAACTACTGCCTGCTTGCACTGTCCACGCAACACAATATTGTTCCATACCGCGTTCCAATCACCAGCAAATTCTTTAATGTTACCTGCAATACGCTTTAGAATTTCTGAATTACCGTTCATTAGATCTTTAGTGACCTCCAATTCGTCAGTCTGTGGATTGTATACCATCAAATCTACAAATGCTCCTTCTTTAAGAGGATCATCTTCCCACTGTTTTCTTACTTCCGTTATCTTCAATACTCTTTTAACTTTTTTCATCCCGGAAGCTGACCTTACCGGGTTAGTGATCACGATAATGTCAGTAGCTTTAAACGAAGTTTTTGGAACTCCGATATCGTTAACTACCCGATCATAAACTCCATAAGGTGAAGCTGCGTGAATTGTACCCGCAACTACGTTAGCTGCTGCACCTACCCTCATTGCTTCATACAATGAAATCGCTTCTTTCGACCTAACTTCACCAACAAACAACGCTGAATCTCCCAAACGTAAAGTTGATCTTATTCCAATGGAAGCGTCAACTTCTGAACCTTTTTGGATAGATAATGCTGAACCAACTTTTAAAGCTTCAATGTTATACCCTAATTTCCGTAATGAACTGGTCGGCAGTTCTAAGGTATCTTCGATAGTTATTATTCTGTACCGGCGCATGATCTCAACCAGTACACTGCCCAAAAAACTACTTTTTCCGGAACTTCTTGTTCCAGCAATCAGAATAGTAGCGTTACCGTCAATGATAAAACTTAACAGGCCTGCTGCCAGTTCGTTCATCATATTAACTTTAGGTTGTAAATATAACGGAAAAGTCCAAGGATGATCACGGTGTCTTCTAAACGAAAATCCAATACCGAACGGGTCAAGAGGTGCAGAAACTGCAGAAACCCTAGCAGTAAATGAAACGGTACTAATTTCTGTATCTAAGATAGGATTAGCTTCGTCTAACGGCCGGCCTGATATTAAACGCAATTTAGTTGCCCAACTGTCAACTTCTTCAGGGGTAGGATAAACGTTAGTATAACAATCACCATAATCTTGATGTACAATAAATATTGGCAAATTGCCGTTCGGAGAATTGACGTTAACATCTTGAATTTTCGGATCTGACAACAAAATTTCTATCATACCAAATCCAACAGTATAACGTAACAACGATTTGGCCAGCTCTTCAATTTTATCATCGTCAAGTTTCATATTTTTATGCACAGCCAAATCTGCTAACATATCTTTACCAATATCAAAGAAAACTTCTCTCATCCGTTCCGGGTCAACAAACTCTTCTCTGCTCGGTTTATGTTCTGAAAGAATTCTTTTTGCGTCATCTAACAGTTCATATTCTTCTTCAGTATACCTCATTTCCGGTGGAGTTACATGATAAAGATTTTCGACACTATCATCAAACCCAAAAATGTTAATTTCCGCATTTTCGTGCGTGCCAAAATTATAACTTTCTAAAAGATTACCTTCTGCAGGATATTCGCTAAGTAATTTGGTGTACATGAAATCTGGTCTAGTCAAAGGATGAAGAACATAATTGTAAATTTGTCTGTCGCCTAAAGTATAATCTTTCAGATGAGGCAATAGATTTCGAATTATTTTTAAGGTTTCTAAGTTGTGGATAACTTCCAAGATCAAACCGAAAAACTTTTCCTGGCTGCGCTTATGTCGTTCATCAACCAAGTTATCTAACTTAATTTTTTCTCTTACTTCTAACCTTTTCAGCCGAACGTAAGCTGCTAATGGATCTTCCATCAATTGTTTAGAGATTATCCTTTGAAATTTTGCATAACTTGTCCTGATATAGCGTTCATGTAACGGATCAATTACTAATTTTGAAAATGTATACCTTTCTTCACGGTTAATTTTACGATAAAATAGTGCCAGTTCGTTCAACAGTTCTACTTGTGAGAAATCATAATCGTATTCTCTTCTTTGAGAAAGTATAATGTTAGTTACGCCAGAAGTTTCCAGTAAAACGCCGACCACTTTTGACATACATTCTTCACTGTACTCAATAGATGGTGGAAAAGTACAAGTATCCAAATTAACCCTAAGAACTTTATTCTCTCCTTCATGGAAAGTCTCATAATTAAAACAATTCGTTGTTTTTACATCAACTTTAGGATTAGTACTAAAAAGTGCCACCAAATTACACCTCTTTTAATTATTGAACTTAATTTCGCGTTTAACTACTTTATAGCAATCACACAACTTTATAAGAGTTATTCTCCTTTTATATTCATCCAGCTATGTTAAGCTATATTAAGACTTAATAAGAACAAAATCGTTAGGTTTTAAATAGTTTCCTTAACTGGTATAGATACAATGGAAAAAACTCAACCAACTCCTGCTGCAAGCGGTTTTGATAATGTTAAGCTTTATACTTGGGTTAAAGCATTAGAGAGTAAAATCAATAACCTGAATAGAGAGTTTGCTTTAGTCAAAAACGATTTGATTAAACGTAACAATGATTTGAAAAAAGATATGAAAAATCTTGATAAGGAAGTTTTTGACCTCCGAGGTCAGATGGAAGAGAGTACCAAAAAAATTGATTTAGTCATTAAAGAGCTTAAACAAACTGCTGGCAACGAAGAAGTTCAAGTATTGAAAAAATATATTGAGTTTTGGAACCCGATGAATTTTGTTACTCAGAAAGATCTGGACAGGTTTTTTGAACAGAAGAAGCAAGAAATGTTAATGGAAATTAAAGAAAGTACTAATAATAAACTTGCTAATAATCATAACGGCAAAAAATCAAAATAATTAGTAAAACAAGTTAACAAAAATCCAGATTTAAGCAAAATAAAACAAAAATATTTATAATCAAAGGTAATAAGATAAAATAATATTAAGATTGACTAGAACATATTATAATTAAAATATAAGGTAATAATAAAAATAAATTAACCAAAGAGGTGTTATGATGGCTTTATTTGCTCCTCAACAAGCGAAACCTGATCTTGACAATGAGGTTAACCAGTTGAGATCACAAGGACTAACTGATCAACAGATAATTGAAGAGATGAACTCTAAGGGCATTCATGAAGCTCAGGTCATTTCTGCTTTGAACAAAATTAATGGAGGTGTATCTGACGTTGACATTGACGCAACTCAGATGAATAACATGCCACAAGGACCAGATCAAGGAACGATGTATTCTCAACCACAACAAAGTAATCCTGCTTCTTCAGAAAATCTTTACGAACGGATTGAAGAGATTACTGAAAGTATGATTGACGAAAAGTGGGACGAACTCATTGCTGAAGTACGTAAAATCATTGAGTGGAAAGAAAAGATGGAACAGCAGAACCATAAGATGAACGCTGATTTACAGAAACTTAAAGAAGATTTCACGATGTTACATCAAGCAGTTTTAGGTAAAGTTGAAGAGTACGACACCAGAATGCGTGAAGTTGGTACTGAACTTAAAGCTGTAGGCAAAGTTTTCAAAGACGTTATTCCTGTATTTACTGAGAATGTTAAGGAACTTAGAAGTGTCACTGAAGGAATGAAGAAACAATAAAATCTTTTTATTACTATTATTTTAATTATTTATTCTTAAAAGTATACTATCACCACAAACAAAACTTATAAAGCTCTTAGTTCAGAAATCTTTTAAAAATGGGTTTCGTAAGACAATATAAAGTTGGATCAACTATAGAATTAAAAAATGGATCTGAGATTATATCATTGAGAGTGTATAAAATTGGTGGTACAAGAAACAACAGAAAGGCGCGTTTAAGTATAACTGGAACTTCAGATATTTCAGATCTCTGTCTATCCGAAAGAGGAGGAGACGTTACTTTTCATGATCACATTATAGTAGGAATAGTAACAAAACCAGAAGTCTCCCGTCAGTCCATTCCAATTTTCTGCCACGCGCCAGAGTATTACATAATAAGATATAAGATCAATTAATTAAAGAATTTAGATTAAACAGCATAGTTTTCTTTATCTAACACTCTGCTCACTAATACGTAAGCAGCGCGACTGCAAATATAGCTATTCCAAACAAAACAATCAAACCTAAAACCTTTGGATTCTTTATTATTGAAACTACATTACTTGAAAAATCTCCACCAGTAGTACTTCCATCAGTAGCATTAACAGCAGTGTCAGAATCAGTAGAACCTTTTTCTAAAAACATCTGGCCAAAAACTGTTGCAAAGGCAGCAAATACTATTACCAAACCTATTCCAATAATCACCCATTGTACGGCTTTATCTTTAACCGCTAGAGCAATGTCAGTATCTTTAGCACCCATTATCTGGAATACTAAAAGTAACAAGATAAAGAAAATAAAAACTACTACAAACCATGGTGCCATGAAATTAATCATTTGAACAACTTTGTCTGAAAGTATTGCTAATAAAGCAACAGCTACTGCAACTAAACCATTAATTCCCATATTTTTGCCAAGTATACTAGTCTTCTGCAAAATGGCATAAAATATAGCAAAAATTAAGAGAAATGCAAATAGTATATCAAAGTATCCTAATGTGCTTATATCTAAAACTGTAGCCATCTTTTATTTATTTCTTTTCAAACATGTCGCCAAAACTTTTCAACAACCTACTTCCCTGAGTCTTATCACTGGGCTCTTTTGTAATAAACCATACCAGCAACCCGAAGATTAAGATTATGATTATCAGCTCTGTAATTTCGGTACTCCACCAGCCAAACACATCATAAGGTCCACGGTATAAGCTTAAAGAAGCTCCGAAAATGTAAATGACAAAACCTATTGAGACAATTGCGATAATTGGTGCCGCTTTTTTCGAGAAATCTGTACTAAATATTCCCATTAAAAGTAAGATCATGATTGCTGCAATTGCTAACAAAGAAATGCTTGGCAAAGCATTATTCATAACTTCTACAGGATCATAACCTAATGGATAAGTTCCAGTAATGTGAGGTACAACAAACAATAAACCTAAAATAATTGCTATTACAACGTTAAATTGTTTTTTATCTCCTAATATTTTTGTTCTTTGCATTACTGCAAAAACTATAGTAAATACTAATAAGAATGGCAAGAGAAAATCTAATACGCCATACGCTTCAAAATAATATGCTAAATTTGAAAATGTTATTGCCATCGTAACAACCTCTTTTTTTACTTATTTAAGATTAAAAATGATAGTTTAGTATTTTAATCTTTCCTTTAATCTGATTTATCTGTTGGTTTGATTTAATTTTTTTAATTTAATCTTTTTTACTTTCACCACCACTTTTGGAAGGTTCTTTTGCGATTAGCCAAACAATTACTCCTATAATTGCTAGGAAAATTAAACTGCTAATCCACTCCATGTTAGCTCCACGAGCGGCCCCTAAGATATTTTCTAACCAGCCCAAAGCGTTCAAAAATATTAATGCAATACCAATAAAAGCTAGGAACATAAAAAATTTTAGCCAAGTAGGAAATCTTTCCAAACTAAATTCTTTTTCTCCAGTATGCATTGCACCAACTAACAGCATAAAACAAATTATCAATATTAAGACTAAAACAGTATTAGCAACAGCTTCGTTAATCACTGAAACAAGTTTTGTTGAAGCGATTACTAAAAAACTCATAACAAAAGATACTATCGCATTAATGTTCTTCTTAGTAGTTTCATGACCTTCTGGACCTTTGCTAGTACCAAGAATTTTAGTCTTTTCAAGGATTGCAAAAACTATGGTAAAAACCAATAAAAAAGGTAGAATTACATCGTATAGTCCAATCTTGTTCATGAAAAGGATTGTCTCTCGGAACGTGCTAACTTCTACCATCTATAATATACCTCTTTTTACTGACCATAACTAAAATTTAATAGTATTTAAAGCTTTCTGCAGAACACATTTAAGATTAAAGGGATAATTTAATCATTTTTTTGAAATCAGCTTGAATTTTTTTTCTGATTTCTGGAAATCTCCTCCCGGCTGAAGGATGGTATATTAAAAAGAATTTTTGTTTTTTTCCAGAACTGTTAAAATCAACTCCAATAATTTTTCCATGATCTAAATCAAGCTTATACTTGTTTCCAAGAAAATTCTGCAACGCCACTCTTCCAAGCAATACAATAATTTCCGGTTTAACAATTTCAATCTGTGTATCAAGCCATAACTTTTTACAAGTTTTCAATTCTCCTGCTTTCGGATTGCGATTATTTTCGGGATGACATTTAACTGATCCTGTGATAAACACTTCTTCGCGTTTTATTCCCACTAAATTAAACATTTCATCTAAGAATTTTCCTGACCTGCCAACGAACGGCAGACCTTGCCGGTCTTCCTCAGAACCTGGAGCTTCGCCAACAAAGAACAATTTTGCACTAACAGTTCCTTCACCAGGCACGGCCAGCATTCTTTTTTTGTGCAACGGACAAGCAGTACATTTCCTGATCCCTTCCGCGAGGTCATAAAGGTTTTTTGCCATTTTTCAAATCACAATTTAATTAGAACTTATATGTCAAGCAACACTTTTGCTTTCCAACCACCTTCAACTTTCTTAACTTCAAACAAGTGTAAAGTGATCGCTTTGATGTCAACTTTCCGATCATGTTTTTCATGATCAATCTTTTCACCGTACGCTGTGCAAGTTAAATGATAAATAGTCTTGCCTTCACAATTATTTTCTCCACACTCTTCACTTTCACTTATTTTTTCTTCAATTTTAATATCAAATTTACAAAACATTAACAATTCTGAATCTTTGTACATCAATAAATCATCAAGAAAGTCAAACAATAATAAATCTATTTTATTATTTTCACCAGTAATGATAACTTTTTCCTTTGGTTTAAAATTTTCTACATCAACTTGAGATTCTTCTACTGCTAAGGCGCACTGTTCAAACAGTTCTGGTAAAGTTTCTGCTTCTGCTTGAAAAAGAATGTCTGCAGTATGTTCAAGATATTTTCTAGTGGCTTTCATTTTAGTTTTGGATTATATTTAGTTTTCCTTATTAGGATCAAAAGCTGGGGTATTAATTACCACCGCCTTAAAAGTTCCTTCTAAGGTGTATTCTTCTCCTTTAGGTACAAAAATTATATCTCCCACTCTTGCAAATAATTTTTTATTAACAATAAGTTTTCCCTCAAGAACATAGTATACCCTGTCACTTCTGAGACTTCTAGCAGTTCCAAAATGCTGTTCCCCTACACCAACTGCTAAACTCATATTCTCTGAAAGGTTTTTAGTAACAAAATTTATTACATAATGTCTTTCTGAAACTTTTCTTGTCACACCTTGATCTTTTTTTATTAATTCTGCCATTTAACCTTTCACCAGCACAGCCTTAATCCTACGGACACCTGCTGAACTTGATTCTTCTTTCTTGATCTTGAACCGGCCTAACTCTTTAGTATTTTTCACGTGTGGACCCATACAAATCTCTTTAGAATATTCCTCGACAGAATACACAGAAACCTTTTCTGGATATTTGGTACCAAACTCAGACACAGCACCAGATTTAAGCGCTGCTTTCAAAGGAATTTCTTCACGAGTTATTTTCATACCTAAATCAATAACCCGATTAACTTCATCTTCAACTGCTTGCTTTTCTTCAGCAGTAAGTTTTCGGTCAAAATTGAAATCAAACCTTAACCGTTCTGCAGTAATGTTACTTCCTTTTTGTTTGATGTCTGGAGAAACAATTTTCCTTAAAGCTTCGTTAAGTAAATGTGTTGCAGTATGTAGTTTAACGGTTTCCTCAGACGCGTCACTTAATCCACCTTTGAACTTTTTCTCTGCTCCTATCCGAGATAAATCTTGATGTTTTTTGTACTCTTCATCAAAACCATTAATATCAACTTTAATTTTCTTTTCAGAAGCTAACTCTTGCGTCATCTCGATAGGAAAACCATAACTTTGAAATAATAAAAATGCATCTTTACCTTCAATCTTTTTCCTAGTAGCAGCAAGCTTTTCAAATATTT
This sequence comes from archaeon, assembly GCA_043812455.1. Taxonomy (GTDB): domain Archaea; phylum Nanobdellota; class Nanobdellia; order Woesearchaeales; family GW2011-AR9; genus JABHQR01. Next base: position 12,395 of record JBDRMB010000006.1, read on the forward strand.
TTAACCCTTTCTTAAGTGTCAATTCAAACCTTTGTTCTTCCTTTCTCAGTTCATCAAGAATAAAATCCATTTTGCTTTCAAGCAAAGGATAATCTTCCTTGTACAGCTCAATAACTTTTTCTGCAACTTTAGTTGTGACCTCAGTTTTCAAATCAACACCAAGTGCGTCCAAATATTTTACAGATCTTCTAATTAATCTACGTAAAACATAACCTTGGTCAACATTAGAAGGAATTACTTCCCGTTCGTCTCCTAAGACAAACACAGCTGCCCTCATATGGTCAGCAATGATTCTCATTAACCTAGTTTCGTCAACATACTTTTTTCCAGTAATCTTTTCAATTTCTTCAATGATTGGCAAGAACTGTTCAGTCGTATAATTGTCATCCAAACCTTGCATAACTGCAGTTAACCTATCAACCCCACCACCAAAATCTACACTTTTTTGTTTAAGTGGTTTAAGAGTACCATCTTTTTGCTTATCGTACTGCATGAAAACATTGTTACCTATTTCTACCCACCTTTTATCATCAGCGTTAAACTTTTTTGGTGCAGGTTCTTCTTTGTCCGTCCAATAAAACATTTCTGTGTCAGGACCGCACGGACCGGTTTCCCCAGCAGGACCCCACCAATTATCTTCTTTACCCAAATATGCAATTCTTTCTTTAGGTACTCCAAGACTCAACCAAACGCCATAAGATTCTTCATCTTTCGGAGCGTCTTGATCTCCTTTAAAACATGAAAATGCTAACTTGTCAAGTGGCAGCTTAAGAACTTCAATCAAAAACTCAAATGTCATTTCAATAGCTTCTTTTTTGAAATAGTCACCTAAACTCCAATTACCTAACATTTCAAAAAAAGTATGATGACAATAATCTCCAACTTCGTCAATATCTCCAGTACGCAAACATTTCTGAACATTAGATAACTTTTTTCCTAATGGATGTTTCTGTCCAAGAATAAACGGAACTAAGGGGTGCATTCCCGCAGTAGTGAATAGTACTGTTGGATCATGTTCAGGGATCATCGGTGCTGAATCAACGATAGCGTGCTTTTTACTTGCAAAAAAGTCCAGATACGCCTTTTTAAGTTCTTTAGCTTCCATACGAACCTAAGAATAAGACCGGTTTTATATATTTTTAGTTGGAATTTCTCAACAGACTCCAGAATTAAAACTTAATTTCAGCTAAAAGTTATTTCCCCAACTCCCTAAATAAAACAACAACACCAACAATCAATCCAATAATGATAATAAATACTACAACATACAACCAAAACTTACCACCTTCCCCCAAATTAACATTATCTTCAACAACATTATTTTCATTATCCAAAACAATAAACTCTTCCCAAGCATCAATCACATTACTTATAATAACATTATTAACAGGATCAACTGACTGTAAAACAGCATCATAATCACCAATAACTTGCCCCCCTTCTTTCGATTCAACATATATCCCAAATCCAATATTTGTGATAGAATTGTTAATAATCTCATTAGAATGAGAGTTTGTTATAGTGATACCTTTATGCTCATTACCCCTACCTGAAATCTCATTGTTATAAATTTTAGAACTGCTAACATTCCATTCAAAAAACACCCCTGAACAACCAGTATAACAATGTTTAGTAGATATTATTTTATTGTTAGAGATAGTAATATTTCTACCACCAATTGCCCAAATACCTTGTTCACCATTATCCATTACAGTATTGTTAAATATTTTAATATTGTACGAATAAACAATTTCATTTTCCCAAACTTCCCCTGGAACACCAATTCCATCTGAAGTAGATTCAATTACAGTATTACCAAAAATACGAGAATTGTAAGTTTCATGTAAATCTATACCTACAATTCTCTGTTCTTCAAAATATTCAGGCTTACCATTATTTTCCAAATAATTGTTTTTTACAGTTACGTCACTGCACCGATGACATTTCAAAGCCGCTGTCATCCAAGTATTTGTAACAGTATTACCTTCAATAATTACATTATTTACATAACCAGAACTGCTAGATATTTCTTTTCCATCACTTTCACTTAAATCAATCTCTTCACTTTCTTTCCCTTCTTCACCAACCTCATTCTCTCTTACTCCCTCAATCAACAACCCAATTTCATTGTCATCAAAAACATTATTCTTTACAACAAAATTATTTCCCCCTTTGATTAGAACACTAAACCCACCATATTCCATCCCTTTCGGCTTTCTTATTTCAGTAAAAGTACAATTTAAAATATTTACATTACTAGAACCATAAACTTCTATACCAACCTCTGTATTTCCTGTAATAACACAATTCTGAACAGTAATATTTTTTGTTTTAATAATTGAAATTAAATTCCCATCTTCTTGAAGAGCTTCCAAGGTTGTACCATGACAATCTAACATTTGATGAGGTTCAGTTATCCTGATACCTTCTGGATCAGATACAACAATTTCTTGTCCTTCACTTTGCAAATCTTGCCCATCACCATTTACACTACCAAAATCTAATTCATCTAAGCTTATTGCAGTTACTGAAAGACTTGTTAGACCTATCAAAATACTAAAAGTTAAGAATACACAAAGAACAACAATTACTAAACCATCTAACCTCTTTCCAAGCATACTTTTACTTATCCCAAAGAAGTTTATTAATATTTCTTTTAATAAATATTTTTATCCAACTAAAAAGCCCAACTCAAAAATCCATCAACCTAGCCTGACCAGGTTCTAGCTTGCGCCCAGTAGCTTCTTGAATAACTTTTTTAATTACAATAAAATCTTTTTTCATCTGTTCCAAGATCTCTGGATTTCTACCATTATACAACAAATTGGCAGGATGAATTACTGGAACAACATTATATTGCTGTCCATCAATTTCTACACTAAACGCCCGACCACGCAATTTAGTAATTCCTATTTTTCCAGTTATTCTTTCAGTTGCAAAATTGCCAATAGTAACGACAACTTTTGGCCCCATCAAAGATATCAACTTATCTAACCGAGAACGGCAAGCGTCAACTTCTTTCCGATTAGGATTCCTGTTGTTCTCTGGCCGACAAAGAATAGTATTCGTGATAAAAACATCCTCGCGTGTCAAACCTACACTCTTTAACAAGTCCTGCAAGATTTGGCCAGAAGCACCACAGAACGGAATACCTTCTCGATCTTCAGATGCACCAGGCGCTTCACCGATAAAAAGAACGTCAGCATCTTCTTTTCCGGAACCAAACACTACCTGACTTCTACTTTTACAAAGAGCAGAACATTTGTTACATTTAGAATACTCTTGTCTCAGTTCAGTTAATGACATAATTGTAAAGAAACTAAGCTAGAATAAAAAGATTGTTATTATAAAAATAGTAAATCAGAATTAATTTAATTAAAATAAAAATAACTACTCTTCCTTCTTTTCTTCTTTAGCTGCTTCTTTACGTTTGAACTCAGTATAACCTGAACATCCGCAAGTTTTTCTATCTTTATGTTCAGCCATGAAATCGCCAGGAGATTTTGGAGAGAAACTGTTCTTTCGAACTAACTTGTCACCGCTAACATCATACTTCTCATAAAGTTTTCTTGAAGTTTTCTTCTTACCAGCATTTGCTGCTTTCTTATCCTTACCAGTTGGTTTTCCTTTTCCGCCTTTCTTTCCCATTTTACTTATTCCTCTTTACTTTCTTCAGCAGGAGCCGGTTCTTCCTTAACTTCTTCAGCAGCTTTTTCTGCTGCCTTTTTAGCTTCTTCAGCAGCCTTTGCTTCTTCAGCCTTTCTCTTTTCTTCTGCTGCAGCTTTAGCTTCTTCTGCTTTCTTTTTATCTTCCTCGGCTTGTTTCCGCAAATGTTTAGTAGACATTTCGAACTTTTCTTTAGCTTCAGCATCTGCATAGACTACAGCATTAAATGTAGCTTTCCGTTGAGAAAATTCAGTATAAACATTTTTTACTACAACTAAAGACAAATCTTTCTTAAGTTCTTTAGCTAATGCTTCTGTTAATTCTTTATTACTAGGAGTAGTGCTTTCAAATTGTAATTCGCCACTAATCTCTGTACGTTTTAATAATTTATTTTCTTCTTTATTCTTGATAGTAACTTGCATTATATTCACCTTTACTTAACTTTAATTGCGTATTCGCCTTTGACTTTGATCTCAACTTGCTCTGCGATCATTGATTTGTTAACATCTTTAATGTACAATCTTCCTTGCCAGTTAGTTGTAAAGTTACCAGTATCACAGATTGGACACTTTTCACCGCTAACAAAAAGTTTACATTTTTTACACGCTTTTTTCTTTACCATTTTGTTTAACCTATTCTTCAGCTTTAGTGTCAGCAGCAACTTTCTGCTTAGCTTCTTCATCTAACCATTCCAATTTACCAAGACCTTCTTGTCTCATGGAAAGGCCAATTTTTGGATTTTTTAAATCTTTAAAACTTACTGCAATGATTCTCGCTCTACACAAATCACCTACTTTCAAAGCATGATGAGTTTTCTTACCTTGCAAGACTTTTTCTTTACTGAAAGAAACATAATCATCCATACTTTGTGAAATGTGTACCATACCTTCTACACCACCTAAATCTAGGAATGCACCAAAATCAATGATGTCACGGACTCTACCATAAACAAGTTCGTTAAGTTCTGGTTTGAACGTTAATAAATCAAATTCAGTTTCATAATATCCAGCACCATCACCGGGAATGATAACTCCTTCAGTAACTGTGTGTACATCAATTACGTTAACTACAAATCCTAATTTTTTAGATACAAAGTTTTCGTAAGTATCTCTAATATTCTTTAAGATAGCTTTATCTTTACCATAATTGAACATGCTCGGTGGCACTCTGATGAAATCTTTGACCCTTACTTTGTAGAACATTTATTGCTCCTCCAGCTATTTTTAGCCTTAATTTAGCTTAATACTAACTTAAGTCCTTTTCTGAGAGTTTATTTATAAAGATTTTGCTTTTTTTGCTTAGCTAAAACCCTTTCCTTGACAGCCCAAGCCTAGCCAATTTCCGAGAAACGCTTTCCGGTCTCATTTTAATCTTCTTAGCAATTAGCTTAACATTACCTTTTGCTTCGCGTAAATGCCACTGAAAATACTCAGTTTCAAACTCGTGTTCAGCTTGTTTCCAGGTCATTTCCTGTTCTGGTAAAGAAAAAGCAATATCTCGAGAAAGTTTAGGCAAATCATGATATATCAATTCAATTTTTTCTTCCTGGATTAAACCCTTATACTGATCTAAAGATGTTCTTATTGTTTGATTAACTTTCTGTTCCTGATCCCTGTTCAGCTGATACTGTTTAAGTTCTAGCCGGTCAACATCAATACCTAATTCTTTGATTGCTCGATGTACAGATCGTCGATTAATTCCAAGAAATTTAGCCATGTTACTGATATTACCCCGATGTTTAAAGAGCTCCCTGCGCAAAAATTCTTCTTTAAACCTTCTCTTAGCTTCAAGGAAAGTTAAATCAAAGTGAATATGGATACTGATCTTACTTTGACTTAACCGATCAGAAATATCTTCTTCAATTTTAGGGACAACTAAACCCCAATGTTTTTCCATAGTTTCTGAAATTAATGGTAGAACTTTCTCTTTAATCGCTTCTTCAAGACTTTTCTTTTTTTTCTTTAGTTGTTCTTTATCTTCCATCTTATAACTAAGAATTTTTAGATTTTTTGTTAAACAACCGATAATGCACTAAACTTCCTAAAGGTATTCCGTACAAGAACACCAAACTTGTTAATATCAACAAATAATTAACATCAACTAAAAATAATTTCATTTGAATGTAAGCTAAAATAAACAGAACATAATATCCATACTCAACTTTAAACAATTGTTTTCTTAGTTCTAAGGTAAAAAGTACAACAATAAGACCAGTGAACAACAAAGTTACTAAGAAATGCCCCGTAATTAAAAATTGATAATTTACACATCCAAAAATTAACAATAGAATTAACCTTTTCAACCAGATAAAATACTTTTGGCCGGCTTCTAGTTCCTCAAAAGCAAACATAGAAACTATGAAACCTATTACAATTCCAAGTAAAGCAATTATTAATGTCCACATTTTATTTCATTACCCTTAATTCTACAGGAATCTTTACTTCTTTTAATTCTTCTTTGAACTGTTTCAAAAATGTTTTCCAATCTTTTTCGTCGATCACTGCCCCGCACGCCATGGGATGACCACCACCAGAACCATTAACATCATGCAAAGCGTTCTTTAATGCATCAACAAACGGTACTTTTGCTCGCAAACTCATTTTAACTTTTCCTTGATGTTTCCGTGCAATGATCAAGACTTTGTCAGGGTTTAATGTTGAAATTTCATTTGAAAGGTAAGCCGTGAAAGAAATTTTCTTATCATCATATTCATACAACATTAATTTGCTTCTGGTTCTTTTGCCTTTAGCTTCTTTCAAAACCTTTTGATATTCTCCATCAATTTTTTCATACCTTTTGTAAAGATATTTTCCAGCCGGAGTTTCTTGTCTTAAAATTTCGTAAGGAGATTTTAATCGTGTTAAGATTTTGATACATTTTCGAACTTCACTGCTCCTTCCTTTCAGTAAAAAGAAAAATATTTTGACTAATTTGCCAATTTCGTCTTTGTACAAAGCTTCTCCAATTGTAGAATCTTTATTCATCAAATCAGGATACATTTCAATAAATTGATCTTTAAAAACGGGAATTAAATAATCCCCCAAACAGCCAACCATTGCTAGCCACATATCTTCTTTTTTATTATTTATTTGATAAGTTAACAAAGAAGTTGGTTCATACACTTCAGGATTTCTTACGTGCGGATTGAAATATTTGACATTAGTTCTTATTTGAGCTTCATGATGGTCCACCCAGAAGAATGGTTTTTTCAAATGATCAATAAATTCTTGGTCAACTACAGGAATATCTAATGTAAACACAGAGTCAAAATTGTAATCTTTAATTAAACGATAAAAATCCATTCCTAAACTAGAAGAAGTTTTTAGGATTACTCCTCTACCTTCACGATGAATTCTGTACAACAATAGAAATGAACATAATCCATCTGGATCATCGTCATGGATGAACAGCGGACTCTTGTAGTTAGCTAAAGCTTTTCTCAATTCCTGTACTTCTTTATCTGTTAACATTTTTATTGAACTTTAATGAATTTCTTAAGAAAATAGGATAATCCAGGGGTTTATAAAACTAACTGAAATGTCTCTATTGTAAATATTAGAATTAGTTTAAGAACTATGTTTTCGTACAACAACTCTTTCAACTAAATGTCCATCATTGAACCTAATTAATCCATCTAAAGTTGAGGAAGAATGGAACCCGTCCTGGACCTCATAATTGGCATAATAAAACATACTTGGTCCGGTTCTATAAACACGATCAAGATCTGGCTCACCAATAATTTCTTTTAAACGATACATATCCTCAACAGTTGCCACCCATATCTCTGAATCTCTAAAAAAATTATTTTCCGTTCCCGGTTCCCTGATTATTTCAAATTCGATATCATTATCTCTTAAACAAATAGTAATATCTTCATAATTTTTCCCAGTAACTTTCTTTAAACCTTCCATTTTAGTAAAGAAATTCTTCAAATTTTATAAATATTACCTGGAGGTAGTTACAAAAATAAAACTAATAAAAAGAAAAAGAAAATCAACCCAAATAGGTCAACAACAACCTTACCCCAGCACCAGTGGCATACTTAGGATTATAATGTTTAGGTTCTTTCAAGAAAGATGTTCCCGCAATGTCCAAATGTACCCAAGGGGTTTTCTCAACAAAACTGCCTAAGAACTTAGCGCCTTCAATCGTACCCGCTACTCTTACCGGAGCAACATTTCTCAAATCGGCAATGTCACTTTCAACCATATCATCATAATCAGACCACAGTGGTAACCTCCATACTCTGTCACCACAATAATCGCCAGCTTTCTCTAAATCTTTCGCCATTTTATCATCATTAGTCAATAAACCAGTTGCAACATAACCCAATGCCACCATACATGCACCAGTAAGTGTCGCAATGTCAATCATTTGACTAGGACCAAACTTTTTTTCAGCATAAGCTAAAGCATCTGCAAGTATGATTCGACCTTCAGCGTCAGTATTGCACACTTCTACAGTTTTACCACTGTACATAGTCAAGATGTCGTCTGGACGATAAGCTTTTGACCCCAAAAAATTTTCACAAGAAGGCACTACACCAACAATTCTCTGCTTGATACCTAATTCCTGTGCAGCTTTAAGCGTAGAAATAACTGCAGCTGCACCAGCCATATCACTTTTCATATTATTGATATAACCTGTTGGTTTAATGTTTAATCCACCAGCATCAAAAGTTATTCCTTTGCCAACTAAAGCAATTGGTTTCTTATTCTTAGCACCTTTAGGATTATATTCCATAACTATCAATTTTGGTTCTTTGGCACTACCACTACCTACAGCAAGAATTCCACCAAATTTGCCTTTCTCTAACTCTTTCTTTCCTAATACCGTAACTTTCAAGGTACTAGAATTCAGCTTTCGTGCTTCACTGGCTAAATACGCTGGCCCCAAAATATTTGGTGGCATATTAACCAAATCTCGGCAATAATTTACATTATTAGATACAATTTCAGCTTTCTTAACTTTGGATAATAAAGGTTGAAGATTCTTTTCTCTTGACCATAATAACAATTCTTCTACCTTCTTTTTACCATTCTCTTTGTCATTAGTTTTGTACATATCAAAGGAATAGTCAGTCAATAACGCAGCTTCACTTAATACAAACATTTTTTCTTTGTTAGAAAAACCAGATAATGCACTAAGTAAAGAAAGGTAAGTTTTTGCACCTTTACATTTAGCATTTCTGTGCGCAGCAGCAGCTGCCCGTCTTAATTTTTCAAGGTCAAATTTATTTTTTTCCCCTAAACCTAATAATACAACATAACGTGCAGCGATGTCATTAGTATTACTTAACGATTTTGTTTCTCCAAATTTCCCTTTGAACTGTTTATTCTTCAATAGCCATTGATATTCTTCAGCTAGACCTTTGCCTAACAAATTAAGAAATTGATTAGTTTTTTCCTGTTCAAATGCTGGAATAATGATCAAATCAGTAACACAAGCACTATAATCCTTAGAATATATGTTGATTTTCATGAGAAAGAGAAAGTAAAATAGCTATTTAAAGGTTGTTATTTCAACAACCCCTACAACCACTAGAAGGACCAGTGAAACAAAATCCTTGCTCTTCTTCAAGGTAATCTAACTTTGTTCCTGCAATCATTCCAAAAGATTCTTTCGCAACAACAAACTTAACATCAGAGATCTCAATAACTTGATCATTATCAGAAGCTTCATCATCCAAACTTAAAGTGTAATTGAATCCAGAACAGCCGCCTAAACCAACTTCAATTCGAACATATTTGTTATCAACATTTTTCTTCTTCAACTCTTCAATAGCGCGAGGTGAAACTAACAACTCTTCAGGTTTGCCCAACATTTCTCCTAAAGCTTTTTCATCTTCTTCAGCAACTTTATTCATCCTAGAAAGCAAATCATTAATCTCTTCTTCAGAAAGACCATGATTTTGTAATCCTTCACCTAAAGTTTCAAAATGCGCAGCGTGACATCCAATACAATGCACACCTGCATCTAACAAAAGTCGAGCAGCACTAGGATATTTGCTAACAAGATCTCCAATATTCATATCAACTGTAATTTTTTTCTTATTTTCAACCATTTTCATACCTCACTCTGAATCTTCATCCCCATAATATTTTTCTTTATAGCGTTCAATCAATTCTTTAACTTTTGGGATACATTCTTTGTCATGTACCCCAACTTTAGTCTTCTTTTGAACTGCTTCAAATGTTAAAGCCCCATCAAGGACTGCATGTTCAATGTCACGATCAGTCACCTTTAAAACTTTATCGATAACTTTTGCTGAACCACGAACAATTCGATTTTTCTGACCACTCTTTTCAAAATAATCGTTAACTGCTTCCTTAAAGGCTTTGTGAGCCAAAACACTACAATGAAATTTTCGTGCTGGTATCCCACCAATATAATCAGCAATATCTTTAGCAGTAATCTTCAAAGCTTTATCAATCTTTAATCCACCATTTTTCAGAACCATTTCAGAAAATGCCGAAGTTGATGCAATTGCAGTAGCACAACCATAAGTCTGCCATTTGCAATCAATAACACGATCATCCTTAATCTTAATGAACATTTTCATCCCATCACCACATTGTGGACTGCCAACTAAACCTATCCCATCAGCTTCTAAAGAGTACTGAGCAGCTTCTTCTGGAGCCCGAAATATATTCTTAGGGTTAAAAAAATGTTCCTTAACTTTCTCATTATAAAACCAAGGTTTACCGTCACAAGTAGTTCCATCAGCAAACTTTTTTTTCTTCTTTATAACTTTAATTTTTTCTGAATCTGCCATTCTTATTTCTCCAACTTTCCCTTAAACGGTGAAATAATTCTCAAGGTTTCAACAATCTTAGGCAACATCTTGACAACTGTATCAATATCATTCTTAGTTGTCTTTTTACCTAAACTGAATCTGATACTTCCATGCGCCAATTCATATGGCAAACCCATACTAACAAGTACATGGCTCGGCTCTAAACTTTTTGAAGTACATGCACTGCCTGAAGATGCACAAACACCTTTCTCGTTCAAATGCAATAATAATGATTCGCCTTCAACGTTCAAGAAACTTATGTTAACATTATTCGGAAGTCTATCAATTGGATGTCCATTAAGTACAGTGTCTGGAACATTTTTCAAAATACGTGCAATCATATCATCACGCAACTTAATCAACCTTTCACTCTCTTTAACACGACTTTCCTGCGCCAATTCTAAAGCTTTTGTAAACCCAACAATCCCAGGAACATTTTCTGTACTGCTCCGCAAACCAAACTCTTGGCCACCACCAAACATCAAAGGTTTAATCTCAACTCCCGATCGAACAAAAAGCATTCCTGTCCCTTTCGGACCGTACAATTTACTCCCATTAATTGTCATCAAGTCAACACCAAGCTTTTCAACATTAATATCAAGTATCCCGCCAGCTTGACAGGCGTCAGTATGGAACACTACACTATTAGCATTTTCCTTCCTAAACTTTTTAACAACTTCAGCAATCCTGGCAATAGGATTAACAGTACCAACCTCATTGTTAGCGTACATAATTGTAACTAAGATAGTATTTTTACGTAAAGCTTTCTTAACCATTTCAGCATTAATCACCCCATACTTGTCCGGTTTCAAATAAGTAACATCAAACCCTTCTTCCTTAGCCAGATATTCACAAGTGTCAAGCACTGCATGATGTTCGGTTTGATTAGTAATAATATGTGCTTTACCCTTCCTACCTGAACTTTTCCAAGCTCGAGCAATACCTTGGATTGCTAAATTCACGCTTTCAGTTCCACTACCAGTAAATATAATTTCACGATACTTAGCATCAATCAACTCAGCAACACGAGCACGGCAATTATCCAAAACTTCTTTAGCACGCATACCAACAGAATTGAAACTACTTGGATTACCATACTCTTCCATAAAGTAAGGTTTCATCGCTTCAAAGACACGAGAATCAACATAAGTTGTAGCGGAATGGTCAAGATAAATTTCACAATCTTCACCACATTTCTGATTACCAGTTTTCAAACTTACAATTTGTTTACTAGAACAAAAATCAACACCAGACTTACAATGCTGACAAGGTAATTTTCCCTTAAGGTCTTTTTTCTTTTCATAGATTTTACAAATAATGCCTTTATCTTTCAAAACATTATTTATTCTCAATACTTCTGGAAAAAATTGGCCATAATCTTTAACAATTACATTAACAGACTTCTCAATCTCATCATCAACATTATTCCCAAGCAAATCTTCTTTTGCTCTTTTATCTTTTTTATAATGAGTAATTGTTGCTTCGCTAGTGTTCATAATTTTAGCAACTTCTTTCTGAGATATTCCTTTCTTAACAAGAGCTAAAGCTAGCTTTTTCCTAATAGCTGGTAAGATATACCAAACTTCCAATTCCTGTGGAAAAATTATCTTATCTTTGACCATTTTAATTAAATTAACTATAGTTAATTTATAAATTTTATGGTATTTTAGTCCTAATCATTACACTTAAACAAAGTTTAAATACAAGTTGCTAAAAGTCAAAATTATGAGAATTTTGCATAAGTTAATTCTTGGCTTAACAGCAACAGGTTTAGCACTAGCAACGCCAAACTGTACTTCTGCAGACGAGCCAGGACCAGATTTGGAACAAACCGTTCAAGAGATAGAGATCAGAGGTACAGTAATTGATGTGCAAGACTTACCATTTGCAATTCTACAAGAAAATCTAAATTATGAATGTAATGTTTCTTATACTTCGCTAACTAAAGTATCAATCAGAAAAATTATGAGCAATAGAGGTACATTGAGATTACTTTACATTCTCCCTTCTCAAGAAGAAGAGCCAACAGTACCATATAAAAACCATCGTGTCCATTTAGTTTATCGAACCGGACAAGAAATATCAACTGATGAAATTCTACGAATCGCGGGAGTTAGGGGAGAAGTATTAAATCTAGCAGTTCACAATCGTGTATTCAGAAGCAATACTGGTTTAATAAATTTTTATATACCATTAGAACTTAGGTTAAATCCTGCTGCACCAAGTAAAGAAACAGCACAAATGTATTGTGAACAAGCATTTGTAGAAGCAATTCAACATTATGATGTTGATGGGATCATAACAGATATAATAAATTCAGAACGAAGAGAATATCAATTAATGGATCCATACACCACTTTATAAAATTAATAAACCATTAAACCAACTAACCAATTACCTTGTTCTTTAGCTTCACCAGAAGCAATGTCAGTAACTGTATACTTACCTTGATAATCAACTTCTATCATACAAACTTCATCAAAAGCCCCGTCATTATCAAAATCACAAGCAACATTGCCTTCAGCAATAATTGGTTCAGTAATCAATAACCTAATGACTTCACCATCGGTTTCCAAACCAGCAGTAGCTATTACAGCATAAGCTTGACCTGCGAGTGCACCATCACGACAACCAAACAAACTAGTACCGGTTAAAGAAAGTACTAGGATAACAATACAAATACAAGCAACCATTGCAGCAAAGAACATTCCCCATTTATACTTACCGTTATCAGAATTCTCTACTTTCTTTCTTCGTCTTCTTGCCACAATAAACACCTCTTTTAACTATTATAACTAAACTAATTAATTTTAATATTTAAATGTTGCCCTCATTGAATTTTCTAAAGAATTTATATCGATTTCCAGAAATGTTTGATTCAACGTTTCTTAAAAATAAGAAAACTTTAGCATTAACCTCATCAAGTTTAAATTTCAAATTTTCAAAATTATTCTAATCTAAATATCTTAGATCATTACACAAATCCAACAAAACTTCAACTTCTTTACCAGAAGCATACGCAACATTAAGAAAATAAGCAAATTCCTTTGTGCTTGCTTTAGCACTTCCTTCTACAATATTTAAAGGAATAGATACCGCAGCTCTTCTTAATTGAGAGGTTATGTTAAATTCTTCAGATTCAGGAAAATTTTTTGTTAATTTGTAAACTTCTAAAACAAAACCATAAGCTAAGTGATATGCTTCAATTTTTTTTGTAATTTCTTGCCATTAAAAATAACATTTCAAACAAACTATAAATTATTTGTGGGGGTGTTCACTATAAAACGTAATCATGGGTTCAGAACGAAAATAAAAAACCAGAGCTCACGCTAACTAATAATAATTTCTTAGAAATTAAAATTATGCTAAAAATAAAAAAAAAGAAGAAAAACCATCTGTAATTAGGAAAAGTAGGTATGGACGTTAGTAAGTGCATGCTGAATACCTCGTTGCCTTGGTACTTACACATCACTTCTATCAAACGGCTGTTTTTGCCGTGTCCTATGCAGTCTCTTTTCAAGTTACGCTTCGTGCTTAGATGCTTTCAGCACTTATCGCTTGGCGCGTAGCTGCCCGGCGTACCTTGCCAGATAACCGGTAGACCAGTGACGCCGAAGTTCCGTTCCTCTCGTACTGAGAACTCCTTACTTTCAGACTACAAACACTTCCAGTAGATATCAAACAAACTGCCTCACAGCGTTCTGAACCCAGCTCACGATCCCTTTTGATGGGTGAACACCCCCACCCTTGGCAGCTTCTGCACCGCCAGGATAGGAAGAGCCGACATCGAAGTAGCAAACCGCGCCGTCGATATGAACTCTCGGGCGCGACAACTCAGTTATCCCCGGAGTAACTTTTCAGTCATTTCTGGCCCTCATTAAGAAGGCACAGAAGTTCGCTAGGCCACACTTTCGTGTTTGAAGATCTTTATGTTCGAAATCCAATCAGGCTGGCTTTTGCCCTTGCACTCCGCTCCAGATTTCTAAACTGGATGAGCCAACCTTTGGGCGCTATTGATATCTTTTCAACAGCGTGCCACCCCAGCCAAACTGTCTACCAATTGTTGTCCCTCTTTTAAGGTTAGTGTTTCGAGTCTTGAAGAGTGGTGTTACATCGTTGCCTAAGTCAGTATCTGACGACATTGACTTCAAACAGCTCCCACTTACGCTATACAACAAGGCTCAAAACACAGCAACAGGCTACAGTAAAGTTTCACGGGGTCTTCGCTTCCCACTGGAAGTCCCTGGCCTTTGCACCAGGATAGAGTATTCGGAAGGTTCTAGTTAGGGACAGTGGCGATCTCGTTATACCATTCATGCAGGCCGTCATTCAAACGGCAAGGCATTTCGCTCACGTTTGTTACTTTCCTTCTAAAGAAGTACTAACCATCGTTTGATGGCGGGCATGCATTTCTACACACCTCTTCTAGTCGCCTAGAAGGTCGGACTATCTCTTCACCTATTACTAGATGTTTGGCGTATAGTCTCTGAGGATTCTAGATTCCTTTTGATCTTACGATTCATCTTTGACGCTAAATCTGCAATTGTTTGTAATCCTTCCTTTGTAAGATGTTCACCATTGTTCATCATTTGAACAACTTCTGCAAAAATTTCAAAACTTTTTTGCTTAAATGTTTGTAAAGGATTCTTATTAAAAAAATCAACAATTTTGTTGAGATTCTTTAATCCTCTTATTCTAAATTCAATGATGTTACCATGATTTAAAACAACGTTTCCAAATCCAAAAAATTCTTTGAATCTGTAAAGCAATTGTTCGTCACGATAATGTTGAACAACCCTAAATTCGGGAAGTACTTGTCGACCTAATGTCATTTTGGGAAGTTTGCTTATTGCAATATGAAAGCACCCTTCACCATCGACGAATCCAACGATCCATTTAGAATCTAGTCTTTCCTGCTGATTGTCTGCACCCAACACATTTTCACTGTTCACTTTTGAGATCTTTTTGTTTTTCATCATTTTTAAAGATTTGTGAAAAGCAAAATAATCAAAAGAAACTAGTAGTGTGGGATACTCAGATGTTCCAGCATTTAGCCAAATTTTTATCCCTTCTTAATCGGATATTATGTCTAACAATTGGGTCTTAAAGCAACTTTGTGCTTACCTTAAGAGAGTTATAGTTACTCCCGCCGTTTACCAGCTCTTCACCCCGTTGAAACGAAGCTTAAAGTACTGGCACTGGGCAGATATCACCTTCTATACACAGCATTACTGCCTCGCAGAAAGTTATGTTTTTGTTAAACAGTCGGACCACCTTTGTTACTGCGCCCTAAAGTCGCATCCAAAAAGATACGATTCTAGGGATCCCTTCTACCAAAGATACGGGACTAATTTGCCGAATTCCCTGAACTAGATTAAACTCACACATCTTAGGCTTCTCACCTAGGGGCACCAGTGCTGGTTCTGGGTACGGTTACTTTAGATTTTTCTTTGTTCCCTTTTCAAGGACTCTAGGAATTAGCTAAACGAATTATAAACCCGCTCATCTACAGTTTTATTGTATTCTCATCATTACGATACTCCTACAATATATCTGTATTGGTACATCAGAAAAGATATATTAACTTATCCCAAAGCGTTAGAAACAAAGCTTGTGTTGCCACGCATACTAGAGTAGTAGTGGAATATTAACCACTTTCCCTTTCCCCTTACTCACTTAAGAGTTGGGTTAGGACCGACTAACCCTTGGCTGATGGACATTGCCAAGGAACCCTTGCCCTTACGATGACAGAGATTCTCACTCTGCTTAGATCCTACTATCACCAGGATATTTGTTCCTTTAAGGTCCACATCCCCTTACAGGAATGCTTCTGCCCTAAAAGGACACCTGCCTACCTCCACTTTCGTGGTCTATGGTATCGGCGACTAACTTAGACCCGTCAATTTTCCGGGCTTACGATCTTAACGAGTAAGCTGTTACGCACTTTTTAAAGGATGGCTGCTTCTAAGCCAACCTCCTCGCTGTCTAAGACCATAAACACCGTTTACCCTTTATCACTTAGTTAGCACTTAAGGGCCTTAACCATAGTTTGGGTTGTTCCCCTCTCGGAAATCAAGTTTACCCCAAGATCCCCTGTTTTCTGGAGTCTACAACGTTAAAGCATTTGGAGTTGGACAAAAAACCGACAGATTTCTCCGCCTAAATCTCCTATCCGTAGCTCTACAACCTTAACTATCTCGTCCAAAACTTGACTAAGGTCAATTTCGGCAGGAACCTGCTATTGCCGAGCTCGATTGGCTTTTCACCCCTATTCCCAGGTTAGAAGAACACTTGCACGTAGAACCTCTTCAGGCCTCCACGACGTCTTACCATCGCTTCACCTTACCCAGGAATAGATCGCCCGGTTTCAGGTAGTATCCGTGTGACTTAAGGCACTTTCAAACCTTCTCCCTCGTAAACTGCGGAGTCTTGCTTTCGCTATGGATGCCCTTTTACAGGTTATCCTTGCCACACAGATACACTCCCTGGCACGTTATTCAAAACGCACGTTAGAACTCCTAAGAGCCCTAACTCACTATAACTGCTAGATTTCAGAATCTTTGAACTCCCTGTCAAGGGTTCTTTTCAACTTTCCCTCACGGTACTTGTTTGCTATCGGATTCGAAACGTATTTAGTTTTAGAGGTTAATGTCCCCCAAATTCCCACTCCATTTCCAAGGAGCAGTACTCTGGATACTTCTAAGGACCTTTTCATTTTCTTTTACGGGACTATCACCCTGTATCGTGTTCCTTTCCAGAAAACTTCAAATTAAAAAAAAGGTCTTAAAAAAAGTCCAATCACACCACATCTCCGCTATATTACTATAACGGATTCAGTTTAAACTAAGCTGTTTTCGGTCGCTCTTACTCACAGCATCTCAATTGATTTATTTTCCTACAGGTACTAAGACGCTTCAATTCCCTGCGTTACCTGACCTAAAAAGGTCTAAAATAGAGAAGACTCATTCGGAGATCTCTGGTTCAACGCTTACTTGCAACTCGCCAGAGCATTTCGTAGCTTGTCACGTCCTTCATCGGCGTTTCGAACCTAGTCATTCATCTAACAGTGTACTTTTTTTTAGGTGTAATAATCGAAATTATCACAACCTAAGATATGTATCTGATTTACATATGGTTCATTAATATGATTTTTGAAGTGCAGGAATGCACATCATATCTAACCAAGTCGTCAAAAACTTAGTTCTTGAAGACTTTTTTTTCTGAACCTACAATCCGAAAGATTACAGGAACATATTTTCCTTGTGTGAGGAAAATGGACCCATCGGGATTCGAACCCGAGACCTCCTCCTTGCAAGGGAGGCGCTCTAATCCGGACTGAGCTATGGGCCCAGACTGTTTTGATTTTTTTTATGTGAATATAAAAAAAAGGAGGCATACAAAAACTTAGCAGTTTTTGGGCCGCCTTTTCATTATAAATATGAAAAGGAGGTGATCCAGCCGTAGGTTCCCCTACGGCTACCTTGTGACGACTTAACCCACCTTACCGAACCTAGATTCGATGTAACTAAAAGCTACATCTCACCCAGACCCAATTCGGTTGATTTGACGGGCGGTGTGTGCAAAAAGCAGGGACATATTCACCGGACTGTGATGAAGTCCGATTACTAGGGATTCCGTTGTCATGAGGATGAATTACAATCCTCAATCTAAACTAAGACGAGGTTTCGAGGTTTAGCTCCACCTTTCGGTGTTGCATCCCATTGTCCTCGCCATTGTTGCGCGCGTGTAGCCCAGCAGATTCGGAGCATACAGACCTATCGTAGCCCACACCTTCCTCTCTGTTTCCAGAGCAGTCCCCATAATGTGCCCAGTCATTCTAAAGAACCTGCTGGCAATTATAGGTATGGGTCTCGCTCGTTACCTCACTTAAGAGGACACCTTACGGCACGAGCTGACGACGGCCATGCACTACCTCTAGGCTCGTTAGGTAAGACATTTAATCTGACCTTCATTCTGCCGTCGCTGCTGGTGAGATTCTCTGCGTAAAGTTAGATTAAACCGCACGCCGCACCCCTTGTGGTGCTTTCCCGCCAATTCCTTTAAGTTTCAGCCTTGCGACCGTACTTCCCAGGCGGTGAACTTAATGCCTTCGCTCCGACACTGCATCTCCACGTAGAAGATGCAACATCTAGTTCACAGCGTTTACGGTTGGGACTACTCGGGTAATTAGTCAAAAATCTTGATAAAATAAAGAAACTTCAATAGTTTTTTTTATCAAGCAAACATGAAAATTTCTTGTACATTCACCAGGAATGTTCCAAAAATCTGCAAGATTTTTGATATCTAATCCGGTTTGCTCCCCCAACTTTCGTTCCTCACCGTCAGACCCGTTCTAGTTAGGCGCCTTCGCCACAGGTGGTCCTCCTGAGATTATAGCATTTTACCGCTCCCTCAGAAATACCCCTAACTCCTCCCGGTCTCTAGACAGATAGTATCTCAAGCACGTCGTTTTGTTAAGCGCAACGATTTCACTCAAGACTGGTCTATCCGGCTACGAACGCTTTAGGCCCAATAAATATGATTGCCACTCGTGGCGCAGGTGTTACCGCGGCGGCTGGCACCCGTCTTACCCACCACTTATTCGTTAAGCTATTTACACTTAACAAAAGCCCAAGCATAGCCTGAGCACTGGGAGTCCCCTTATCGCACTTACGTACATTGTAAAGGTTTCGCGCCTGCTGCACCCCGTAGGGCTAGGGTCAGTGTCTCAGTACCCTTCTCCGGGCTACCGCTCTCACGGCCCGTACTGATCGTAGGTTTGGTAGTCCGTTACACTACCAACAGCCTAATCAGCCGCCAACTCATCCTTAGGCATTACTTTTGAGTAAAAGAACATTCCAGTATCTTTCACCTATTCAGTTTTAGCCTCAGTTTCCCGAGGTTATCCTGAACCTAAGGGCAGATTATTGACGTGTTACTGAGCATTCAGCCTGTGACTCCGAAGAGTCCCTCTGACTTGCATGGCTTAGTCGAACTCCCATAGCAGCAATCTCCCGCAGGATCAACGGGGATTATTTCTAAAAACTTAGAATTGTTTTTTTATCCTGTATATTGTTCCGATCGTTTTTTGAAAGCTTTATATGGAATTGTGTTTTTTTTGTCGTCCAATGTTACTTGGATCACCTTATTCACACTCAAGATTAATTGAGTGTACATTTGCCTTTGGTTAGGGAAAGAGGTCATTTATAAATCTTTCTGAATAAAAGAGGTTGAGAGTTAACCATTATTTGAGTAGAAAGTTTTAAGAGTAAAAAGCAATTTTTCTAAAGGATGAATAAACAAGTCCTAATAATGATTAGTTTTTTGATCTTTTTTTCTTGCTTAGCGTCAGCAGCAACGTTAGAAGGAACGATTTACAATGATCAATTAGAAGTTGAATCTAATGTTTTAGTCGAGATTAATACCGTACCAGAACAAAAAATGTTGGCTGTTAATGGAGAATATAGTTTTTCTTTACCGGTAGGAACTTATCAGCTTACTGCTCAGAAAGAAGGAATTGTTATTAGAGAAATAGTGGAAATAGTAAACGAAGGTACTTTTATTTTAGATTTATTTTTACTTCCTGATTTTATTAACGAAGATGAGTTATGGGGAGAAACAGAAGAACAGTTTTTTACGGAAGAAGAGTTCGTAGAAAAAAATCGTTGGTGGGCTTATTTGTTAGCGGCGGTAATTTTTTTGTTTGCTATGTATCGGATTGTTAAAGTTCGTCTCCAACATGGTTCTTTACGAAAATTTCGGAGAAAGCAAAATCAAAAAATGATGATGAGTAGGGAAGATAAAATTGAAGTTCAGAAAACTGTTGAAGATTCTGGAAGTGTTGAGGATTCTGGAATTAAGAAAACTGTTGGAGAAGATGTTGAAGTTGAAAAAGAAAACAAAGAGGTTAAGAAAACTATTGCAGAGCATCGAGAAGAGATTGCTCAAGAACCTGGTTACTTAGAAGAAGTTATTTCTATTATTAAAAAGCATGATGGGCGAATTTCTCAGAAAGAGTTACGTCAGGAGATGATGCATTTATCGGAAGCGAAAGTTTCGTTGATCATAACGGAGTTAGAACATAAAGGTAAGATAGAGAAAGTTAAGAAAGGCAGAGGGAATGTGTTGTTGTTGAGACAATAATTTCTATAAATATTGGAGGTATAAAAAATGGATGAGCAAAAAATGAAGTATCACCAAAGGAGATTGAAGCGAGGCGAAATATATTGGGACAGTAAACATAAAGAATTGGTAGAATTTGGATACATGGGACAAACTGGATTTGCTATTGTTTATGAACCAGGGGATTCAGGTGGAGGCATGCAAAGTTCTTGGGGA
>JBDRMB010000007.1:0-6990 GCA_043812455.1 archaeon
TGCTCTGTCGGACAACTCTTAACTGAATTTTTAATATCCTGATTATTTTCTCCACATTTAATTTAAAACTTCAAATCTTAGTAATTAAAGAGAGTTTATTCTCTTATTAGCGTATTTTTTCATACGCTCATAATTAATGAATTTTCTACCTGCCTCTTTGAGACAGTTTTCTTCTTTTTGACTTCTTACACATTCACCAAATGTTCGTTTGGTGGAGGAATTATATCCCTCAATATTCCATCTATGGCCATACTTAAATTTGTCACGCCAAGGATCATAACCACCTAATTTTTCCATTTCACGAACAGCTGTGTGCATTGGGTCAAGTCCTTTGTTTAATGCATTTTTTGGCATCTTGATTACTGGGGAAATCCTTTGTATTTCAAGAAGTTTGTATAATTCTTCCACATAATATGCCCCATCTCCTGCGAAATCTTCAATTTGAACATTTTGCAAATTAGCAAGATGTTTCTTTGCTAATTTGTAATCAGCACATTCTTCCAGAGCAACTTGAACATCAAGAAGTTCTTTTGTAAAGCGATCTATAACAAGACTTACTTTTATCCATCCTCTTTTTACTTTCCATTTATGCCTGATATATTCTCCTCGATTTGAAAGTTTATTTCCTGTAACATCAACTGCGACACGATATTTCTTACTCTTGTCAATATCAAGAACAAGTTCTAATTTGTTTAAACGCTCAATAATCGTGCTGTGGTCACAGACTTGTAAACGAGGGATGTAATATGACAACTTCCTCATTGCCCCTTCTAACTTTCTTGAATCAAGAAAGTTATACATTGGAGAAAGCCAGACAAACAAGCTGTCTGGGTATTCGTAAGGTCTTCCAACTTTGCTTTTATTCATAAAAGCAAGTTCTTTATTCCAATTTTCTAGAAAGTCAAAATCAAAGAAGAATTCCCCTCTAATAATAAGCTCTTCATGATACACTTTCCAATTTCTTTTGTCCTTAAATTTTTTACCCCAGCGATTTATTTTTGGTTTTACCATAAATTAAACGAAAGGTTTAAATATGTTTAAACCTTTCTGTTTTTTACAATGAAGAAAATAACAATTACAAAAAACAAATTACATCTTGAAGATGAAATTGAAGAGATTGCTGAAGGAGAAGTTAGAAAAATAGGGAATGGTGGAATGATTATGTCTTCAAAGAAATACATTGGGAAAAAAGTATATGTGTTAGTTAGGAAGGATTAGTTGTCCGACAGAGCAGTGGAGAATATAAATAATTTAATCTAAAAACTTAATCTAAATTTTTTATCAAAAAGAAAGAGCTCGCACTAGAAAAACCGCTAATTAAGACAAATACTAAACTCAGTCATCTTTCTGCAAACCATTTAACTCTTCTAATAATCCACTCTTTTGAGCAGTAAGCTTCTCTAGTTCAATTTTTTTAAAGGGATTTATCTGCCTTCGATCGGCGTCCCATTGTAGCGGTCTGATTTTGCCTTCCAGTTCGGAAAGGACAGTTCGGATTTCCATAATCCTTTCATCAGACATAATAAGAAGGTTGTGAGAGAGTCAATATAAACCTTTTGTACTAAAAACATATATTTTCATAATACAATAAACTATTAAATAATAATACTATAAGTAAAAAGTTAATGAAACAGTTAAGTGAAAAACAATTACTTAAGATTTCTATAGCAGCAAGTGTCATTGGTTTGCTTCTGTTATTCTTTTACACACAAGAGATTAAGTTAACTCCACAAGGTAAATTTGATGAAATGAAAGTTGAAGAAGAAGTTTTTGTGCAAGGCAGAGTTGGTAAAGTCACTCAAAACGATGATATCGCGTTTGTAGATGTGGAAAATCAGAAAACTGAAATGACTAAAGTCATTTTGTTTAAAAATTATGATGTCTGGTTAAAGCAAGGAGACTTTGTTGAAGTTACTGGCACTGTTGAAGAATACGAAGGTGAGATGGAGATTATCGCTAACAAAGTTGTTGTTAAAGGGCGGTAGAAACCGCCAATAACTCTAACCCCTCACAACCAAATCATATTTTCCGGTTCCAATGGAAGCCATTGGAATATCTAACCACTTTCCAGTTTTCTCAAACAATTCCCATTGCAAAAACTCAAGTGAATCACGCAAACCTTCTGGTAAATCATTAATCGTTTTTGTACCATTTAAACTATGATAAAATCCTGAAAATTCTATTGGATCAGTTGGTTTAACTTTATACAGATCACAACCTCTGCTATGATTAACATCATAATCATAGTCCCTATAAACCATAAATCTGTCCATACCTTCTATAACATCCAATTTACTTGGAAGAAGTGCAGTTAGATTATTAACCACAGCGCCATAAATAATTTTCTGCATGTTTTGCCACGCAATTCTTCTTGGTCTTTTACTTCCACCACCATATTCTCCGCCAGCTAATCTAACACTAATTCCAACTAATAGTTCATTTCTATCGTTCATCAATTCTTTAATTAGTGGATGATGATGATCATACTTTACTTTTCCGTCAACAATTTTGTAAGGTATTCCAAACATTTCAAGTTCATCAACAACTTGATTGGCCCAACTACCATCATTTAATCTTGCTTCACACCATTCCTCAGAAGCTTTACCACCAATCTCTGTAGGTAAAGGACCTCCACCAACTCTTCCATTGTAAGGCCACCTCTGGACACCAAACCTTTCTTGAACTTGTGAATCACAAAGACCAGCACCTGCAGCAATACCGTTAGCAGTTGCACTTGACGATGTTACCCAAGGATAAGTTCCATAATCAATACTTAACCCAGTACCCTGGCCATGAGTTAAAAGAATTTTTTTACCTTCACGATAAAGACACTGTGCTTCTCGGTTAGTATTTGTCACATAAGGTCTTAGTCTATTCGCAGAAGGCTTTATTTCTGCAATAATCCGATCAATATCAACTCTGTTGAAAGGACCCATTGCTTCCCTTAGTGTATCTCTTAAGGATTTAGGATTAAGCAAATCGTTAACTCTAAGTTTTTTAATTGCATTAACTGCTCTTTTGGCAGCAACAGCAACATTAACTCTTTCATAATGTGCTTTAGCCTTTTCTAATCGACATCTCAAAACATCTTCGTCATACAAATCTCCAACTTTAATTCCAATCCGTGCAGTTAAATCTGCATAACACGGACCGATACCATTTCCAGTAGTGCCAATCCCACCATTTGCCATGTCCATGTCACCACTATCTGCTACACGATGATAAGGCATGATAACACCAGCATCTTCACTGATCAATAAATTGTTACAAGAAATTCCATTATGTTCCAAAGTTTCAACTTCGTCCTCAAGCATTCCTGAATTTACAGCCATACCCCTACCCATGATTGTAATATGTCCATCAGAATCATGCTCAACACTTGCAGGAATTTGGCGAAAAACAATACCATTAGATTCACCAGCAGAATTAGGTCCGCCTGTGCCCCTGATAGTAACATCACAATGTTCAGAAATTATTCCTGCAAATCTACTTTTACAATTATCTCCTTCACTTAGGTCTATAAGTGCTTTAACTTGCGCTTCCCCGTACCGTCCTTCAGTAAATAACTTTCTAGTTTCTTCTTGAACATAATCATCAATCATTTAATCATCGCCCCCATCTTCACTTCTCCCTCACTATTCTGCTTGCGTAAGGTGCAAATTCCGGCACCCAAGATTCTAGCGGTTGAGTTTCAAACACCTGTGTTCCTAAAATTCTGTTAGTAACTTCAGCAACTGCATACGACATCAATTGACAAGACTCTTCTGCAACTGCCTGAAGGTCAATTCCTCGTTGTTGCAAAATAGCAGGCATGTAACCTTTCCATTGACCAACATCACCAGCCCTATTAGCTTTCCTTTTGGCTTCATCAATACAATCATAAATTCCTTCTCGCCTAAAGATTGCTCTTTGAATTTCTTTGTTAGAAGGTATTGCAATTTCTTTTCCTTCAAATGTTGTAACAATCATTAACCTGTTTTCATCAGGAGTGCATGCAAAGTCAGTTACTATAGGCATACCATTATAAGCCACACATTCTGCCTTCCCGTCGATGTTCAATAAACCACACTCTGCAGCATAATCTATCTGCGCTTGTACTAATTCAGGGAACATATCTTCTTTCCAGAGATCATAACCACCATCACTTAATCCACTAAGTCTTCGAGCTTCTGCTTCACCTATATCACGATCACCAGCTTCTTCAAATTTAGTAGTAGTATCATAAACTGGATTTTTTAATACAAAACCAGGATTAGGAATGATAGTTCCTAAACCAGACTTACTTAACAATTCTTTCAACCTAGGAAATATATCTAAACTTTCCCTTGCTACCATTGTCCGAATCAAATCTAGTCCTTCAACCGTTTCTTCAAATGTTGCTAATCCTTCATACATCCTACCCATTTGCATAGATCCAAAAATTTTCTTAAATGTTGAAGAACCTAGCGGAAAACCGTTTCTAAAAATAGATTCCACATCTGCGACACCGCAACGTAACTCCCCTGAAGATAAAGCTGCTCGATATTTTGCAAGATCTCCACCACTAAAACTTTCTGGAGTATGCGCTAATCTCATAACAACTATGTTAGATAATTCCCCTCTGTCAAGAAGTTTTTGAGTATCTGTAATCACACCATCATGGTCCATCATCCCTAAATAACAAGTATGAATATCAGGATGATTATCTGCTAGCCATTCAAAGAAACTTCCAACATTCATTGCTAAAGCTTCTGCTTTATTTTCAATTTCAACTGGAGGAATTAGTTCTTTCAGGTCTCCTACTGAAAATCTGCCGCTGACCTGCCAAGCACCAACACCAAAATTATCAACTTCAGGTGGCAAATATAATTTTCCCGCTAAAGAATCATCTTTGATTAATGTTTTAACACTTCCCATTTTATTAGTCCTCCAATCTTAAACCGTTCGGAATATGCATTCCATCAAAATATAAATTACCGTCATCATCCTGAGCATACCTGCCTTCTGCTAGATGTAACAACGTCCGTGGAAAAATTACCCAATCTCCTGCCACTTTCAACCGTTCTTGATTTGCATCAGAAACATTTGCAACTGACTCTCTATCTTCAGGATTCCACAGTTCAGGAAGTTCAACTTCTACAGGCCGAGAGGCCATCAACAATCGCCCACCATCAACTTCTTCTTCAATTATGTGCATTGAGGATCGCAAATATTTTTCACCGGCAAGAATCGCATCTCTTACAGCATCATCTCCACGATATTTTCGTTCGCCTGCATCATTTAAGATAGATAGGTCTGCAGGATGGACATTAACACTAAGATATTCATTAAACAAGACTTCTGTCATTGCTGCCATATAACCTCCTGCAGCAATCACTTGAGCATGCAAAGGGACTAACAAATTACTGGTGATCTGGTCATACTCTGCTCTAACTTCCATATCACCAAATGGTTTTTTGCTTTTTGCATAAAACCCCCCAATACCATGAAAAATTACTGGTATGCCAAAACGGGAACCTATTTCAGGAGCTCTACTTTTCCAGCGGTCACTAAAAATTCCTACCATCTTATAAGGTGAAACACCTCTTTCTTTCTCTAATTTTCTTTCAGCTTCAAGAATTTTAACTAAGTTAGAGCCGCTGCTGGACATAAAACCGACTACTCGCATCTGACCTTCGTTCGGATTATATAACTTAGTAAGACCTATTTCAGACAAATTAATCACCCCATCCTATAAATATTAAATTTTAACTAAGAAAACTAAACAACAATCATTTAAAAACAATTAACAACCTAGAAAATATATCCTTAATTGTATATTTTAGAAAAAAGTTAAATTAATAAGACTTCAACCCGTTCTTTACCAGCACCCAGATTCTTTCTCTTCAATTGGATATTACCAATTTCAGAAGTATTTTTGACATGAGTACCACCACAAGGCATTTTCCATCCAGAGCAAGTCCACCATTTAAGGTCAGGATTGTTCTCGTCATCTTTACTTTCAATAGCGTGACCTTCTGCCATAAAGACGTTAACTTTTTCTTCAACTTCGAGAAGAACTTCGCCAATTGACTTTTCATACGCAAAATCAACTCTTGCTTTATCTGAAGTAATGTTAGATCCGATAATTTTATGTTTACCAATTGCTTCAATCATGAAGTAATACACGGCATGTGCTGCTGAATGTAATTTCATCAATTTCATCCTTTTCTCAGCATCAATCTTAACCTCAATTTCATCGCCAACTTTAAGGTTAATAGACTCACCACTTTCTTTTAGTTCAAGTTCATATTCAATGTCAATAATATTTTCTTTATCACCAAGCTTTACTGCATTAAGAACATTATATCCAGCGATAGTTCCAGAATCAGATTCTTGCCCACCTGAAAAGGCAAAGAAGATTGTTTGGTCTAACTTCACTTTATTTCCATCGATAGAAGTTACTTTAGCTTTACATTCTGTTTGGTATGGATCTTCCCAGAACAGTTTTTTTGTTGACATAGTAAATAGAATTTAGTTTTATAATATAAAGTTTTAGGCTTGAGCTGCCAATTCTTCCACAATTAACTTTGTACCAACACTAATCGGCATTAAAATCCCTCCTAAATTACCACACATAGCTATTGCTACATACGCTAAAGGATCGTCAACACACCTGTCCACTGCTCTGTCCAGGTATGAACCAGCTCTTTTACCAAAGTTTGTTTTAGTAACTGTTCTAATACCTAAATCATGAATTAATTTTTCAACTTTATCAGAAAGATTAACACCATCACTAGTGATTAACTCTGTAGGAAAAGCTAAGACAGTTTCTCTTTCCGGAGGACAAATTATGCCTGCTAATTTGCCATTTAAACTTAATGCTACATACGGGTATGTCCCAAGAGTTGAATGATTCTCAAAGCAATATTGTGTAATATTGCTTTACAGTATATTTCAGTTCTTGCAGGACGTATATTTTTGGAGCTAACGCTAGCTCCAAATTTTTGTTTAAATGCATGAAATATACTT
>JBDRMB010000008.1:0-11882 GCA_043812455.1 archaeon
ATCATTTGATAGAATATATCGATAATTTCCATCAGCTTTTGGATAAACCCATGCTTCAATAGTAATTGCATTAACTATGCTATTTGTACTAGCATCATTCCCAATATTAATATAATCACTACCTCCATCAAACTCATAAGCCCCCTTACCATCATAACCACCAGTTCTATTCCATGTTACACCATTTATTGTTCCATTATTACCATAAGGAGAGTAATCTTTAGTTGTAGAAGCAGGATTGGCAGTATTATTTTCAAAAGGCATGTTCAATACAGTTAATGATATTCCGTTCATGTACCAGTTGACAATACCCTTAGCAGACTCGTTTGTTAAATCATAATAAACTGTTAAGTTCTCTGTTGTTAGGTTAGCTCCATAAGTGGAATTTAAAGTTACATTTTCTACATCATTACTTGATATTGATAACTGTCCCCCACCAGTATCTAAAGCAATTGACATCCCTTGTTCTAAGATTGGAACTTTAACTGAATCTGTAGACTCTGAAGAACTATTCCCTGAAAAGCTATTATCTGGAAAATTTTCTACTGGAAGAATTTCTTCTTCTAAACTATCAGGAACAGTATCATCAAGAGCTGGTTCTCCTATAATTACTGGTTTTGGAATAACTTCTATTTCTTCTTCAACTATTTCTTCAACAGGAATTTCTATTGGAACCCCTATCGAGATTTCAGTTTCATTTACTTCTAAGATAGGTGTTTCATTAACGCTGACTATTGGGGCAGAAACTGCAGCACCAGTCAAAATATTATTAAAATGATCCAAAGACTGAGCTATATCAATTTCACCATCATCATTGATTGGATCAAACAATATTAATGTAAATAAAGCTATTAAAAAGAAAATGAAAAATATCCAGAATAAGTTCAAATCAAGAGTCCTTTTCCAGTTCTTAAATTCTTTATTTTTCATTTCTTTTTATTTTTCTTAGCAGCTTTATTCTTTGGTTTGTGCATGATCTCAACTTTGACCATAGAACCAATAGGAAATTCTTCCCAGAATTTTAATGGTAAAGGAATTCTTTTCTGAGCTTTACCTTGCGCCTGTACTTTATCAACATAAAACATAGAAGAATCGTTAACTAACTCTACTTTGACAATAGAATCGAGCGGAAAGTCTGCCCAAAACTTTTTTGGTAAAGGTATTTTCCTCTGCCTAGTTCCCTGTGCTTGAACTCTATCTACAAAATACATTGCCAATTATAGTATACTATATATCTCTGAAAGATATATTGTAGGTTTATAAAGGTTTTCTTTCCGACTGAAAACCAGTTTAGTCTATGGTAAGTTTATTTTAGATATATAATAAACTAAAGATATTTAAATGTTTCTAGATCACAAAAAATTAATTTACAAGATTTTACACCAATCATCAATCATAAAACAGAAGTAATTTAAATTAGAAAATATTCTTTCTATAATATAATCGATAATAAAAGATGGGATTAGATGTTGTTTGCATTGGCTCAGCCACAGTAGATAAATTCTTAACAGTAGAAGAAAGTATTGCCCATTTACATTTAGGAGATAAAGTTCTTGTTAAAAACCAAGACATTCATTCTGGTGGTGGTGGTACAAATACTGCTGCGGCCTTATCATTATTAGGATTAAAAACGGGAATTATTACAAAATTAGGTGATGACCATTATGCTGATTTTCTGACTAAAGATCTTAAGAAGTATAACATTAAATTGTTAACACCAAATAAAAGCAAAAAACATACCGATAGTAGTACAATTATTTCGTCTCGTAAAGATAAAGACCGAATAATTTTGGTACATAAAGATGCTTCTTTAGATTTGACAAGCAAAGATATTGATTTTGTAGAATTAAAAAAGGCAAAATGGATCTATTTAGCTACTTTGATAGGCAAGTCTGAGTATACTGCAAAGAAGATTGTTCAATTTGCAAAAAGAAATAATATCAAGGTTCTTTTTAATCCTTCAGCTTATTTGGCTAAGCAAGGTACTAAAAAACTTAAAACTTTTTTAGAATCTAGTGAGATAATTATTTTGAACAAAGAAGAAGCACGATTTCTGTTAAAAAATAAAAAAAGTAAAACTGAAAAGATGTTAATTAAATTATCTAAACTTGGTCCGAACAAAGTAATTATTACTGATGGTAAAAAAACATTGATAGGATTTGATGGAACTAATTTTTATTTAAGCAAAACACCTAATGTTAAAGTAATTCACACAGCAGGTTCTGGTGACGCTTTCAGTTCAGGATTTTTGGCAGGAATAATCAATGGAGACAGTATGGAAATGGCAATCAAAATTGGACAGGCTAATGCATCTTCAGTAGTTCAGCATATTGGTACTAAGAATAAATTATTAACAAGAAAAGAAGCATTAAGTTTCATTAAAAGGCATAAAATTAAAGTTGAGAAAAGTAAGGTTTGAATCAAAAAGGATTAAAGGAAAAAAATGTTAGACAGAAAAGCTATTGATTGGATTAAATCGGAAGAAGCTAAAGGTTTGTCTGATGTTAAGGTTAAGAAAGAATTAGAGAAAGGTGGCTGGAAGGATGAAGATATTGCTCATGCTATAAATCTTGCACATAAAGGAAAAATTAATTGGATGCCAATCTTAGGAGTTTTCTTAGTAAGTCTGATTGCTTTTGCTTTTTTTACAGGAATAATCTTTTCATTAGGAATATTAATATTTTGTTTATTGTATACTTTAATTCCTTATATCAAATCTGGTAAGAAAGAACTTTATTCAGAATTGTTCTTGTTAATTTTCAGTTCGGCACTAATTTCTTCTGCCATAGCTCTGGCAACTTTTAATTTATCAGTGTTGATTATACATTTAGTAGATATAATAATCCCAATTTGGCTAATTATTGTACTTCCAATAATTAGTGTGATAATATTATTCTATGCATTCTTTTTAATATTAGCAAAATTGTCTAAACATTTTATTGGTTACTTTGACTATGAATCATTCTTTGTTTTCAAGCATTGGCCTTTCAAATTGTTCAATATTAATTGGAAACATAAATGGGCAGTTGTTAAATATCCATTAATTGCTGCGATTGTTCCACTAATTATTTTTCTCCTTGTCTTTAATTTCTACTTTATACCAGAATTTAATGAAAAGCTGGAAAGATCCAGTGAAGGTGTGAATGAACAGGTATCACAACAATTACTTGATAATTTAATTGAACAAATTTCTAGAGTTCCAATTTCTGAACATTTAATATATCCAATACATAAAATTGGAAATAATCTAGAATATGACCCTGATTGTTGCCAAGATTTTTATGCAATTTATAGGAATTGCGATGTTGAAGAACTTCGATGTAAAGAACTGATTCCAGTAGGATATACGGAACTTGAAGAACTGTTCTTAGAGTTCCCAGATGGAATTTCCATAATTGATAAATATGAACTTGATAATAGTACTTATTTATTATTCAGAGGAACCCATTCATATGAAGAATTGCTTTCTGGTTCACTTTTTGACGAGGATATGTTGCATTTGGAAATAATTCAAGAGCTGGAAGATAATTTTGATTCATATTATTTAGAAAAATTAGAATCAGATCCTGTTGAAGCAAACATCTTTAACTTCTTTAGTGTTGTGAACAACAGAATAACAAGCACAATGGAATTGGCAAGATTTTCAGCAAATAACTTCTTTTCAAGAGATGTTGCAAATTATGAATGGGACGAAATTCTAGAAGGTTATGAACAAGGGGTTTTTTATGATGGAACTGATTCATTAACAGAGCATGTTACAAGATTAACAGGAAATGTTAAATTACTTTATGATAGATATTTGGAGACAGAAGAATTGGATGTTTCCGAAGAATTTTATTATAGTTCTGGTGGATTTATGGGAATTGTAAGAGAACATTATAATTACAAATACTTAAGAGAATCTGTCTCGTCTTGGGAATATTTAGCTAGAAGAACTAGCTTGGTTCAAGATTTTAGTCAACAATTGGGTGAAGAATTTAATAAATATCCACGAGATACAATCGAAGAGTATTATGAAGACAGGTATGTTGAAGAATCTGAAGAAAGTAAAGCAATAAGATTAAAACTTTTAGAAACTTACCTAGCTAGAGAATTGCAAAATGCTTGTTATGATTATCAAGCAGCTGACTGGAATGACTATGAGGATTATATCACAAAATGCACAATTGAATTAGCAGATATAACTCAAAAACCAGAACTTTATATGGATTATGAGGATATGGAAAAATATGGTGTTAGCAAATACTAAAACAATATTAAAAAAGGCGCAGAAAGGTAAATATGCGGTCGGACATTTTAACATCAACAATATGGAAATTGTCCAAGCAGTAGTTGCTGCTGCTGAAAAAATGAAATCACCAGTAATATTAGCAACTTCTGAAGGTGCAATCAAATATGCAGGAATAGAATACCTTTACAATTTGGCAGTTACTGCTTCTGGAAGTGTTGGTAAAGTGAAAGGAAAAAATATTCCGATTGCATTACATCTTGATCACGGCAAAGATATGAAGATAATCAAACAGTGTATTGATATTGGATACTCTTCAGTTATGATTGATGCTTCCCATGAAGATTTTGAAACAAATATCAAATTGACCAAAAAAGTTGTACAATGGGCTCACAAAAAAGGGATCTCTGTAGAAGCTGAAATTGGTACAATCGGTGGTACTGAAGATTTAGTCTCCTCTAAACACATCATTTACACTGATCCAAAAAAAGCTAAAGAATTTGTTGACAGAACAGGTTGTGACTTCTTAGCAGTCGCTATCGGCACATCTCATGGAGCCTACAAATTTAAGATTCAAGGCAACAAACCAGTCAAATTGCGACAAGATATTCTCAAAGAGATCAAAAAAATCGTTAAAATTCCGCTTGTTTTACATGGTGCTTCAGGAGTGCCTAAAAATATGGTTAAAATTGCTAAACAGTATGGTGCTGATCTTAGTGGAGTTAAAGGAGTACCTGAAACACAAACCAAGATTGCAATTAAAGGCGGAATTTGTAAAGTTAATACTGATACCGACCTAAGAATAGCTTTTGATGCTGGTGTTAGATCAGTAATCAAAAACAAGCCAAAAGATTTTGATCCGCGACATATCTTAGGTCCAGCAAAAGAAATGATGCAAAAGGTTGTTGAGGATAGGATTAAATTGTTTGGTAGCGTAAATAAAGCTTGAGGATATTATGATATAGTTTGATTTAAAAAATGGGTTAAAATAATACAAAGAAAAATGGAATCAAAAAAACAAAAAACAATATATTTAGGATCTGACCATGCTGGATACAAACTTAAAGAAGAAATTGAACTGTGGTTAGTTAAGAAAAACATCCCTTTTATTGATCTTGGAAACATCAAATTGCAAAAGACTGATGACTATCCTGATTATGCAAAAAGGGTTGCAAAGGAAGTAGTTAAGAGAAAATCTTTTGGAATTCTGTTCTGTGGTTCCGCACAAGGAATGTGTATCGCTGCAAATAAAGTTAACGGAGCACGTGCGGGTATTCCAACCAATTTGAAAGAAGCAGGACTATTGAGAGAACATAATGATGCCAATATAGTCTGCTTATCTGGATGGTACATGAAACTAGATTTAGCTAAAAGGATTATAAGTAAATTCCTTAATACTGAATTTTCTAAAGAACTTCGGCATAGAAGAAGAGTTAAAAAATTAGAATAAACAACAGATTTTTCAAATGGATGTAACTAAAGTATTTAATGAAAATGGTATCTTTATTATCATGGCAATGATTTTACTATTACTGTTTTTTGGGATACTGTTTAAATTTGTATTTTAAAAAAGAAAAAAAGATGAAACAAAAGATTTTACCATCAGTAATGGCAAAAAGCCAGAAAGAACTTGACACTGATTTTAAGAAATTAAAAGGTGTAGTTACACACCTTCATTTAGATATTATTGACGGAAAATCTGCACCAAATAAGGTAATGATGTTTCCATTCAAACTCAAAAAAGAATTTCAATATTCTGCCCATCTAATGATAAAAGATCCAGAAAAGTGGATTGATAAGAACTTAACAAGGATTGAACTTTTCATTCCACAATTCGAAGAGTTGAAATCTGTTGATAATTATATTAAAAAAATGAAAATTAAAGGCAAAACAACTGCTTTTGCTATCAAACCAGAAACTAAAGTTAACACAATTAAACTTTACCTGAATGAAATTGATTACGTATTAGTTCTTACTGTACATCCTGGTTTTTATGGTGCCAAATACTTAAAATGTGAATTAAAAAAGATCGCACAGATTAAAAAAATAAACCCCCAAGTCAAAGTGATTGTTGATGGTGGAATGAATCCGAGCACAATCGGTGCAGCAGCAAAGGCCGGGGCAGATTATTTTGTTTCAGGTTCTTACACTACTAAAGCAAATAAACCTAGAACTTCAATTAGAAATTTATTGAAAGCTATTAAAAATAAATAGTTTACTTGTTAGATTATATTTGAATAATAGATTATTTAAAATGATGATGATAAAATTAAACATAAATAAAAAATATAAATTAAAAAAAATTAACGCTTTTTCTTTTTAACCCGAGTTTTAGATTCAGCATCTAACAATTGCAACATTTTCTTCTCAAGAGATTCTTCTCTTTGCTGAATTTTTCTTAACTCCGAACTTGCCCTACTACTGTCAATGTGCAACATGTGTTCTCTTTCTAAAACTTCTCTTTTAGCGTTATTAATGTCAGTTAATTTGACATTAAGTCTTTTAATTTCTTCCATCCGTCTTTTGTTAATCCCAGTGATTAAGTTAAGAGGAGTAGCAGTAACATCAACTTCTTGTGAGATTAGATACCTTGCTTCTTCTAAGATATACTCCATTGTATCTTCCATCTCTTTAATTTTCTTAGAATCAGACTTATTAGTCAAGAATAAACAAGCATCTTTCTTACTAAACATTCTTTCAATCTGATAAACAATGTTTCGTTCTTTACTGATTAACTCTTTCCGCGCATTTTCTATAGACTTAAGTTCTCTCTTTAAACCTTTCATGCTTGAAACAAAAAATCTGGTCTTTTTAGCGATATCAGATTCTTTTTCTTTCTGAAGTTTTAGTTCGTCTGCTCTTTTATTCATTCGATCTAAATATTTTTCGACGTCCTTGTATAACTCTTCAAGTTTTTTCTTTTTCTGCAATACTTGAATAAGTTCTTTTTTAGTCAAAGCCAACATCTCTTTTGTTTTCTCTGTTTCTAATCTACGAACACCTTCCAAAATTTTTCTTTTTTCAGTGGAATAATAACATTCAATACTTTTCTGATCCGATAAACATAATGGATCTTTGCTATTTCCCTTTTTACCTTTGCTACTTCCACCACCACAACTTTTGCAAACATGAGATGCGCTAGAACTGCTCTTACTTTTAGTGGTTCTTTTTGTTGATCTACTAGTTTTTCCCTTTTTTTTAATGCCAAACATCTTTAATACCTCCTTTAAATGTAAATTTTAATTTGTTTTATTTTTATTTAAATTCGTTTAATTCCTATTTGTTTAATTCTTTTCTCTCCAAATTGTGTAATAATTTTTCTTTCCTTTTAATAAGTTCATTTAATTCTTTAACATTATATTTGTATTTCTTTAAGAAATTTTTCTTTGCATTTAAATGTCTCAATTCTTTCTTGACATAAATTATTTCATTACTTTTATAACCTCCCAGTGGATTTTTTGGGCATTTCAAGGAATATCGGAAATCGCACACACCCTTTTCTGTTCTTCCTCGTTCCAGGCAAAGTTCGCCTTTCTTAACCATAGACCGTAAAGAACATTCATTGTAAATAAGGTCCTCCTCTGGAAATTTTGGACTATAAATCCTACTCTTAATCTTAGCATCATTTTTACAGTCTACAGAAACGTTGGTGTTAATTATGACGCTAACTCCCGGTTTAATCCTTAATGCAGTAGAGTCTAAATATTGTTCAACCCCCATACAAGTTAAACATTTTTTAGTTATAACTGGGTTCTTTCTAAAAGTTAAAAATAGGAATAAAACAAGCAATAACAGAAATATTAACATCAA
The DNA here is from genome assembly GCA_043812455.1 of archaeon. GTDB lineage: Archaea > Nanobdellota > Nanobdellia > Woesearchaeales > GW2011-AR9 > JABHQR01. Next base: position 8,039 of record JBDRMB010000008.1, read on the forward strand.
GATTATAATTACAATCATTTTAAATTATTGTTAATCAACTCCTTTTTTTCTTAACATTGCTTTTTTTCTTTTGATATTCTTATCTAATTCTTTAACATCAAAATTATGCTCTGATAATGAGTTTCTTCGTTTCTGTAAGCGTTTAAGATCTCTTTTAATATAAACTTTTTCATCAGGTCTATATTCTTTTAATGATTTTTTCTGGCATTTTGGTGAATTTCTAAAATCACATTCATCTTTTCTTTCCCGTTCTAAGCAAAGTTCACCTTTCTTAACAACCTTCCTTAATTTTTGTTCAACTAGAGCTAAATCTTCTTCAGACTGTTTTGGATTATAAATTCTGTTCTTAATTTTAGCATCATTGTTACAATCAACAGAAACATTAGTATTAACAATTATACTAACTCCTGGCTTAATCCTTAATGCAGTAGAGTCTAAATATTGTTCAACTTCCATACAAGTTAAACATTCTTTTGTTACAACTGCCTTTTTTCTAAAGGCAGTTAAAAGAATTAAGGTTAACAATAATAAACAAAGTAACAGTAGGGCAATCATTCCAATTTCTTTGAGATTACTTGTAATATAAGCAGCCATACCGCTAAGATTAACTTCTTTCTCTGGAGGGAAGATTACACCAGCTACTAAACAATCATAATATTCAGCTGGTTTATCAATGTCAGAATCACAACCATTAAGATCGTAACAAGTTCTAGTTAAGTTATCAATTTCTGATAAACATTCTACAGGATCCCATTCACCACAAGACCATTCTGGAATACATTCATCACACTCTCGTTCTTCAGTAGGTTTTGGCATCTCTTCAATTGTACTTGCAAGACCTTTAGCAACTTTACCTTCACAATCGTTCAAATCTTCACAAACCCGGTACTGCATTTCATCTTCACATTCCGACCAGGAATTACAACCCCAATTTTCTTTACATGAAATGTCTGTTTCGTCATCATCTTTATAACTGTCACAACCAGGATCAATGGGGTAATCTATAAAACCGTCACCATCATTATCTTTACTATCTTCACATTGTTTTTTAGTACCTGAAGGACCCTTATTGTGTACCAAAACATTATCAGCATAGAAAGTGTTTGTTCCTGATACTGATTTTAGATTATAAGTTTGGACAATTTCATTCCAACAATTAATATTTTCAATTTCATGATAAACATTATTTGCAAATAATACCTTATCACCAACACTTAATTTTCCATTCAATTTTAATTCTGAATTTTCTTTTAAAGTTTCTTGTGGGTCAATTGCTTTCCAACCGTCAATAGTATAAACTGGATGTTCATTAGTTAATTGTAAAATATTATTTTGATTATTTTGTAAGTTATCTTTATCTCCAATATTATTATTTTGTAAACTATCACTTTCTTTAAGATTCTTAGCAAAACTTTCCGTAAAAATTATTTCACATAAGTGATCTCTTACTGGACTTTCTAATTCTAATACTGTTGCAGTAATTAATTGTCCTGTTGTAAAATCATAACTCTTAACTCTATCTCCAACATTAACATCTTCAATATTTTTGTAATTATCATTAGTCATGATATTATCTGCCATTAAAATCTTAGTTCCGGAAGGGAAGCAGCTTGATGGTGTTGGTGGAGGTACGGGAGTTGTAGTTTCTTCTATTGAGAAAGCACTAAAGCCGGTAGTGTTAAATGTAAAAGTATCAGCAGTAGTATTTTGAACTGCAGATATCTCAACCCAAGTACTAGTACAGTTTCTTGTTGTAAAGTTCCAGTCTGCACAACGATCAACAGTTAAATCACTTTCATCAGAATAATTGGCACTGGCATAACTTATTGTAACATTAGCATCAGTATTGTTATAAGTACTATAAATTCCATAAGTTAAAATGTATCCCGTAACATTATCAGTCAAGTCTATACCTAAAGTATCATTATAATCGATAGAGACATTAACATTGTTTAATTTAACAGTTATATTTCCACCTAATACTTCATAATACAAGTCGTAAAGTATACTTGTATGGTTTCTTAGATAAGTCCCAATGAAATTTTTGAAGTCAACTTGTTTCCTAGTGTTTGCGAAATAAATTGTTAAATTTGTAGCTATACCTCCAAAACTATTGTTAACTACATTAAATGTGACGTTAACGCGAGGTTGGCTGGCAATAAAGTAATCGTCAAAAGTTGCAATATTGCCAGAAGTATCATTCACCCAGAACGTAACGTTATGTCTTTCAGGGATTTGAGTTGTATATTCAGCATAAACAGGTACAGTTATCGTAGTGGTGTTAGGTAAAGTAATGTTAGCAAACCTACCAGAGATTGCTCCATTATCAGTAGCTGTAATGTTTAATGATACATTTTCTCCAACAGTTGGGTCGTAAGGGTTCAAGTATGTTGTTATAATGTTAGGGCTTTCTGTATCATTAACTATAACAAAATGAGTTTCAGAAGCGCTAGAATAATTCGTAGTCTCATTGAAAATAGCAGTGATATTAAAAGTTCCCCCTACAGAATATGCTGAAATGTTTGTTACTGGTGAAGTTCCTGAACCAATTAATACTCCCTCTCTGTACAGTTCTAAGTAACCACTGCTTGGCGTAACAATTGTAGCGGTATGATTAACATAATCATTTACATTAATTGTAATATTTCCATCTGTACCGTTAAGTAGAAGGTTAATTTCTGTACTAGTATTTTGGTTAATTGTTAAGATGTTCGAACTTTCTATTGCAGTATAATTTTGAGTTTCACTAACATTACAAGTATAATTATAAGTTGCAGCACCGTGAGTTGTTGTATAAGCAATACTAACATTAGTTCCATTTAGATAAAGTATAGGCGTAGCTTCAGTATTGTCAGCAGTACAATTTACCGTAGTTGAGGTTGGATAAGTTTCATTCCAGGATGGGCTAGCATTTAATGTTAAGGTTGTAGCGCCTTTATTTATAGTTACAAAAAAAGTTTTTGAACTAGAACTATAATTTTGATTACCTGGATTAATTACGGTATAATTATAATTTCCGGCAGCTAAACGTATAGAAGTGCCATTTTGAGAACTAACGTTAGTTCCATTCTGGTACAGAGTTGCAGTTAAAAAGCTTGTCCAAAATTCAGCAGTTAAATTTTCTGGATAAGTTATGGTAAGGTTTGATTCAGTTCCATTCAATGTTAAGTTGACTGTAGTTGCTGCTTTATTAATAATATAAGTTGAACTGTTTGACGCTGAAGTCCAATTAGCAGTTTCACTTACGTTACAAACGTAAGCATAAGTACTAGCAGCTAAAGTTATATTTTGATTATTTTGGTTAGTAACATTAGTTCCGTTCTCCCATAATTGAGCTGTTGTTTCAGTGTTTGTACAATTGCATGATACATTTAGAGGGATTCCATAAGTTGATGGTGATACAGGATCAAATGCCAATGAACATATTGAAGTGCTTTTATTTACGCTCAAGATATTAGATGTTTCTGTAGTTGTATAATTTTGGGTTTCACTAAAATTACAAGTATAGTTATATGTTCCAGAACCATGGGTTGTTGTATAAGGAACACCTACATTAATTCCATTCATGTAAAGCAAAGGTGTAACTTCATCATTATCAGCAGAACAATTAGCAGTAGTTGAAGTTGGGTACGTAACATTCCAAGCAGGTGAGATGCTTAAATTCAAAGTTACTGTTGCTTTAGTAATTGTAAAGTTCCATTGGCCAGTTTCATTCAATTGATTAATTGTATCGTTTGCGTAAGATTTCCAGTAATGGGTTCCAGCTGGTAAGATTGCAGAATAGTTGTAGATGCTTGTGGTAATATTGTTCATACTGTAATTAGTTACTGTGCTGGAATAATTC
>JBDRMB010000009.1:0-11885 GCA_043812455.1 archaeon
TATTATTATTATTATTATTATTATTTGAGTATTATGTCTTTTTTGAGAGATAAAGATTTATAAATGATTGTGAGAATTCTTATTTAGTTTTGCCAACGTCGCATAACCTGGTACATGAAAAAAGAAGAATATCTTTTTTCAGTACTGAAAATCAATCTCTGTTGATTTTCATGTATTGCGCTGGTCTTGAAAACCAGTTTCCGCAAGGATACAAGAAAAAATCTGCGACTAATGCCGTGGTGGCACAACCTGGTACTGCGCTGGTCTTGAAAACCAGTTTCCTTTGGATATCCCAGTTCAAATCTGGGCCACGGCGTATTTTTCAAAACAGATTTTTTCTGTACAGAAGAGCTTTGCTCTTCTTGTATCCCAGTTCAAATCTGGGCGTTGGCGTTTCTTTTACTTCTTCCGGCCTAAAACCATTTCCCCATAAGAACTTAAATCGACAGGTACATCAATGTACTCCAACCCCTTACCCAAAAAGCCAGAATCGCTAATCAAAACACCATTGTTTCTTAATCGTGATAAAACTAACATTTCATAATCAAATTCTTTATCACGCATAATCCGGAATGCCCGTTCAAAATAGATGTCATAAGAATCAACGTTCTCAAGATAAGTAAAAGCATTTGCTCTAACAAACTTTAAATTAACTAATTTGCCTTTCCAATAGAATTTGATTTCATTATAATTACCAAAATTATCTTTCTCACCAACTTCAGAAAATGTAACTCCAATATCATCCAAAATAGTTTTGATTATTCCCAAAAAATTTTCTAAATCCAAAAAATTAAACTGAACTTCTGTAACATTAGGAAACAATTTTTCTAAATAAACTAAAGGAAATAAAATGTCAGAACCACAGCCTGGGTAAAACCAATTTAAGTTTTCAGAACGTTTAAACTTTTGGACTTGGTCCAACAACTTAAGATTAGCATAATCTTCATCAAAAAAGTATTCTTTAAGTTTCTCTTCATCAGGTTTATTACTGACATCCAACCCTTTGACCTTAACTTCTTTGGCTTCCAAAATGATCAAATTTCCCATTTAAAGCTATAAAAACCAGAAAATTAATAAAGACTTAGCTAAAAAAGAAGTGATATGGTAAGAAAAGTACATACTAGAGCAAAAAGAAAATTTAAGATTAGTACTAACACCAACTATAAAATTAACTTGAAAGGTTCAATTAAAAAAGTCAGGCCTAAAACTTTCAAAAATGAAGAAGCGGCTCACGTTTGGGCAAAAGCACAAGGTTTGAAAGATTATAAGTTAAGAAACTTAAGGTTAGAGTCTGCTAGTGATAAAAAAATTAGAGTTGAACTGGCTTAGTTTTTTTAATTTAACTTTTTATGGTTGTTATTTATTTCTATTTAATTATCTTATTCTAAAAGAAATAAATCAAAAACCCAATCGCCCCAAGGGGCGGGGTATGTTGCTAGTATAATCAAAGTTGCCCACTAAGCGATTTGGTTTTTGGTCATGAAATATACCTTGATGAAAAAATCAATCACAATCACCGCAAGCGGTGGGGTATATTTCATAAATTAAAATTTATAACAAGTCTACAACTTTTACATTACTTCTAACCAGATATTCGCTTTTTCCGCAATAAGGGCACACTAACCTGGAAGAATTAAATTTATACTTACAATAAGTACAGAATATTTCTTGTTTAGCTCTTTCTGGTGAACCCCTAACAACTGGCCTAGTTTGACGGTCACGGAAACAGGCATAACATTCATAAGTTTTCATTTCTGAAAGAGGGTTGACTACACGAGTAGCTGTTTTAGGAACTAGTTCGCCACACGTTTTACATTTTACCCTATTCTGTAATATAGTCATGTTAGTTAAAAATGGGTATAAGTATAAAAAACCTTGTTACCCCCATGTTCTGATAAAATTAAGGAGAAAATTATAAGAAAAACTATAGTGGGTAAATTTATAAATTAGGTTATTCTTTACAACCAATATGTATGATCAAGTATACAAATCAGTACTTAGTAAAATAAAGCCAAACAAGACCGAACAACAAGAACAGGATCAACTTACTGTTAAGTTTGTTTCAGCACTAAACAAAACTCTAGCACAACACAAAGCAAAAGCAATTTTGGGTGGAAGTAGTGCAAAAGAAACTTGGTTAACAGACAATAAAGAAGTTGACATTTTTGTCCAATTTCCATATCAACAGTTCAAAGTTAAATCTTCAAAACTTTCAGATCTTTTAGAGCCAATTATCAAAAAAACTTTTGCTAAACATAGTATTGAAAGAGTACATGGAAGTCGTGATTATTTTCAAATAAGATATAACAATTTTCTGTTTGAAGTAGTTCCAATCTTGGAGATTAATGAAGCTAAGGATGCAATCAATATCACTGACATTTCTCCATTACATGCTAAGTGGGTTAATAAACAAGGTAAAAAGATTAAAGATGAAATTAGATTAGCAAAACAGTTCTGTAAAGCCCAGCAATTATATGGTGCAGAATCTTACTTAAATTCATTTTCAGGTTACATGTTAGAAATATTAACAATCCATTACGGCAATTTTGAAAAATTGTTAAAAGCTGCTGTGAAATGGAGAGAACCAGTAATTGTTGACGTAGAAGGATATCATAAAACTAAACATAAAGTGTTCTTTGAACTAAACAAATCTAAATTACACTCACCGATAATAATTATTGACCCGGTTGATAAGTACAGAAACGCTGCTGCTGCATTATCAAAAGAAAAGTTTCAATTGTTTAAAAAGAAAGCCAAAGAGTTCCTTGACAAACCTAGCACAGAACTTTTTGCTGAAAAAAAGTTAGATTTGGTGCAATTAAAAAAATCTAAACAGTATTTGGTTTACTTAGAAATGGATGTTTTGGAAGGTAAACGAGATGTGGTTGGTGCTAAATTATTGAAAGTTTTCAAACATTTGAGAAAGGAATTCAAAAAGTACAGTTTGATTAACGCTGGTTGGGAATGGTCGCCTGGAGAAAGTGCAAAAATGTATTATTTGTTAAAAATCAAAAAACTGCCAAAAATCGAGATTAAATCCGGACCACCAATGAAATTTAAAGAACATGTTAAAGAATTTAAGATGAGAAACAAAGATTATTATGAAGAAAATGGTCAGATTATGGCCAAAGTTAAAATTCTTCAGCCAAAATTGAAAGATTTTACTAAAAAGGCTGTTCAAGACAAGTATGTTATAGAAAAGATTGTTAAAGTCAGTAAGGTTGGGTTTAATTTCTAGAAAAAATCAGTGATTCTTATTCTACTTTAAAGTGATTACAGTAGAGTAAATTTTAAATAAGGCTTATTATTTTTCATCTTTATGGGATGTGAACCTTGGGAAGTTGATGAATCAGAGAGACAGACAAACACAATTATAGATTTAGAGATTCTTAGTAATTTAAGAGATATCCTAATTAATAATGGAGCTAATGATGACACCGTAGCTATTTATATTGGAAATTATATGAAAGAAGAAGAAGCAGACAAGGTTTTTGATTCATTAGAACTTCAAAAAACTACTAGAGATTCATTTATTTTTGATCTTGAAGAAGCTGAATCTAGAAAGATTCTTATTCGTTCTATTGGTTCGTCCGGAAGAGGCACCTATTTACCCCAATGTGCAGATGTAGATATAGATATTCAAATCCAACATCCTGATATTGCAGATTATAAACAATTAATTTGCACAGCTATAAAAAATGGTGTTCCTGATTTAAATGCAAATGGAAGGTCTGGAACAGATTTTGATAGTGAACCGAGAATCAGTTATAAATATAAGAATACAAGAAGAGTTGATTTAAGTATTAGAGGAGCAACTGATACAAAAGGTTCCCTTGAACATATTCTTAACTCAGACTCTTGGACAGAAGAACAAAAACAAGAGATGAGAAAAGCAAAACATTTCTTTAGAACAATAGGAACTTATCATCGTTCCAATCATGGTATTAATGGAATTAGTGTTGAAAGATTAGTAGAAATGTATGGGTCCTTAGAAGAAATTTGTCAAGCTATTGTTGATGCAGGATTTTCAATAGACTTTACTGAAAATGCCACGAAAGATCATATTATCCCATTAGATCAAACAGAATTTAAAGTTAACTTTCCTAATGATAATGGTAAAGAAATTTTTCAATTTTGGGTAAGTAAAAATCCTAAAATGTGGGAAAGAATGGTTTTAGGTTCTTCTAAATATCTTCAAAATGAAAATCATAGAATTATGCATAGGCATTATGATTATGATAACTTTAGAGCAGAGTATTTAGAAGAAGGCTGGTTTATATTCAAAATAAATACAGAACTTGAAGGAGTAAATAGTATTGAAAGAATTATTTACGAAAAAGCAAAAGAATATTTTGAAGAATATCCTAATAGAGTTAAAGATTTTGATCTTCTTTCTTGGAAAACTGGGGAGTTATGGGTTGCAATGAAACCACAACCTCTAAAACACGATCAAGAACCTGAACAATTAAAAGAGGAACATATAAAGCTTTTTAGAAATCATCTCTTTTTTGAATTAAATCAATGGATGCCTTACGAAGATCCCGGAGATTTTCTTATAAAACCAAAAAGACAATTAACAACACATGGATATAAACCTTCAGCACCACTTTATGCAATTTTGTTTTCAAATGGTCGTTATTTCGAATTAATAGAAGATGTTCTATCTCAAGAATCTCATGGAAGAGAATTAGTAAAAATTATTGGTGCAGATCGGAATGTTAGGAGATATAATATGAAAGGGATTATGTTTGATTGTATTAATGTTGGTATTGGATCTGGTTCAGGGCATTGGGCAGAAATCACACACAGTTTTGGGAACAAATATTTTATTCAAATAGGAATGGTTGGTTCCACATCAAAACATTTTGATATAGGTGATTATGTAATCAGTGGAGAATTTGCAAGAATTCCAACACAAGGAAACCACATTGGGACGTCCCTTTATTCATTTGGCTTTGCACCTCTCCCGGTTAGAATTTCTTCAAGCCCAATATTAATTGATGCATTAATGCAAGCAGCATATCAACATGATATTGATTGGAAAATGACAAAAATGGCAACAGTTGAAGACATTTATCAGGAAACTAATAAATCAATTGGAAATTTAGTAAAAGCAGGAGTAACTACAATAGATCAAGAAGCTACTAACATTGCAGCAGTTTTAGGTTATAGGAGTGGAAATGTACCAACAGATCATCCTGATAGGTTACACTATGGAGGATTCCATTTTGTATCAGACCAATTTGTTAATGTGGGCGGAGGTTTTGGACATGTTGATAAAAGAGGTGACAAAAAAATAAAAGAGGAATGTTCATTATTTTCACTTAAGATAGCAATAGATACAATCAGAATTATTGACCAACAATATGGGGGAAGATAGATGAAATATGCATGTTCTATTGAAGCAAACGATATTTTAGACAACGGGTTTGATTTAAGTAAATATCAAGGGCTAAATATAGAACTTAATTTTTACAAAGGTTTTGATGTTAAACATTTAGATATAAGATCTAAATTAAATGGAAATAATATTGAAATAACCTCTGTACATGCTCCAACACTTGCTTTTTCTAATCAAAATCTGTTAAAAGTTCTTGAATGTATAAAAGGACAATATGGAACCATGCCAATGGCATTACATCCTACAAAAGCAGATGCAATAAAAGAAAGAAAAGCATTAGATGATCAAGCTGAAGCAATTCAAAAATTCGGTTTGCAAATTTGTATAGAGAATTTTCCAGACCCAAGTGAAAGGTGGATTCATAAACCTAAAGATCTCTATAGACTAGCTCAAGAATTTCCTTTTCTAGGAATAACTTATGATTTTAGTCATGCAGATGAATTTGCAGGTCCTCGTCAAGATCTTTCTTACGTTGCAGATAAAACTGGAATTATTCATTTAAGTAACAGGATAATTAAGCCAGGGGAAAAATGGCAACTTCATTTACCTTATAAAAGAGGAGATTTTGATCTTGATGAGATGCTAATAAATTTAAGTGATATAGGATTTAAAGGATGTTTTGTATTAGAGTATGACAAAACTTATGAAGCAGAAATTATTGCTGATTGTAGAGAATTGATGGAAAGGTAAAAGTATAATTTCTATGAATTCAAAAATTCTAAGTGAAGTTTTCTTAAGGCAATGTTGTATATTATTAGAAACTTGCCTTTACAAAAACTAAAACTATAAAAAGGAATAATTTTTACTATTTAATTATGTTAGGTGGAGTTAAAGCTAAATGCCCGAAATGTAATCAAGACGTAGATGCTAACGGCTTTCAACTAGATTATAAAGCAGGTAAAATGGTTTGTCAGAACTGTTTCAATAACCGCAATAAGCCAGTTAAAGAGATTACTACTAAACCAAAAGGTCCTGAAAAACCTGCTGGATGGGACAAGGAAGATGAACTTTTGGAACAGTTGGCTAAAGAACGTAGAAGTGAAATGCAGGGGATTATTGAAAAAGTTCCAGGGTCGATGCAAGTCAATTTAACTTGCCCTAATTGTCGTTATAGGTTTAAGTATAATCCGTTAGAAAAAAGACCTAAATATTGCCCGTATTGTGGAAAAGATAACCCTAATATTAAGGTTACAGGAATTTTTTAAATTATTTCTTTTGAGTTTTATGATAAAGAACATAACCTATAATTACGACAACCATCAATTGTCCAGCCAACATCAAATAAGCGCCAGTTAACATTTTATTGTTTTTCTTCTGATCTTAATTTCTTTAAGTAACGGTCATAAACAAAGATCGATGCAATTACTATTACATATACTAAAACTATGATTTGAACGTATAATCCGATAGGTAACATAGGTTCAGAAATATTTTATGGTATTTAAATGTAACTGTGTTGTTGGGTATGTCCCAAGTCTAAAGAAAGATTAATAACCCAGTAAAGCATAGCTCTACTGGGGTGGTGAACATTCGAGGTGTTCACCGATGAAAGAAAAAAAGAGTTTGATTAATAAAATTAAGTATTTGTTAGGCAAAATCGGTGCTCCAAAAAGATTGCATCGTTTTGGACCAAAGATATATAATCTTTGGCAACATGTTTTTGCTTTGTTCATCAAAGCAAATTGCGGTTTAAGTTATCGTAGAACAACGGATTTTCTTCGTAGTTTAGGTTTTATGGTTGCGACAAAGAGTACTTTGCAACGTTACGCTGCAAAATTAAGATTACCTTTTTGGCAAAGGTTGTTCGAAGAGACAGTTTCTAGAAATAATAAGATTGTTAGTATAGATGGAACTGGCTTAGAGAAAACAAAAGCCAGTCAACATTACATAAAAAGAATAGACGGTAAAATAAGGTTCAGCAAAGGATTCCACTTTGGAATCATTGTTGGAGAAGATAGTAAAATTCTTAGCTTAAGAATTAGGAAGAAATATACTCATGATATGAAAGATGTCCGATATTTGGCAAAAAGATTGCCAAATAAACCAGAGATAATTCTCATGGATAAAGGATATGACAGTGAAAAACTTCACAAATATTTTGCTGAACAAAATATTTGGAGTATTGCTCCTGTTAAAAAAAACTGGGCTAAAGGCCAATTAAGAAAGAAGCTTAGGGATAACTTCCCTAAGAAGTTATATAATAAAAGAAACAGAGTAGAAAGTATATTTCATGCATTTAAACAAAAATTTGGAGCTAGCGTTAGCTCCAAAAATATACGTCCTGCAAGAACTGAAATATACTGTAAAGCAATATTACACAATATTGCTTTGAGAATCATTCAACTCTTGGGACATACCCATCAAATAAGAAAAGTATTTATACTATAATGACTATTCTAATGATATTAAAAGAGTGTGATGAAGATGAAAATAAGAGAACAGGATCGGCACTTTCTATGGTCATTGCTAGCTGCAGTAGGTGTTATTTTCGTCTGGAAAGGATTATGGGAAGGATTATACGAAATTCCGTACCTTGGTGACCCGTGGGTTGCTCTTTTTGTTGGATTAGCAATGTTGACTTTTTCTGGAATAATCTTTAAGGAATTTGATCCGTTAGGCAGTTTAGAAAAGTCAATAAACAAAAAAATCCGTCTAGTTCATACTCATCCTAAAAGGCATGAATATCAGATAAGATATTACGATAAAATCAAGAAAAAGAAAGTTGTGATCAAAGTCGGTGAAATAAAAAGAATTGAGCGAGGAAGTTTGATTCTTAAAGATGCAAAAGGAAAACAGGAAATTTTCATTCCAACTCATCGGATAACAGAAGTGCTTCATAAAGGTAAAACCTATTGGAAAATATAAAAAATAAAATGATTGATTTAAGTTTATACAAATTAAAACGGTACTTTTGGTCTTTGTTTGGAGTAATCGGTGTTGTCGCCCTTTGGGCTGGTGTATGGGATGGTGTAGGTTATTTACCATACTTATCTAATCCCCTAATCAGTTTGATAGTTGGATTGGCAATCTTAATCTTTTCAGGATTGATCTTTAAAGAATTTGATCCTTTTGCTGACTCTGATAATGCTGCTGCTCTTGTACTTAACAAGTTAAAAGGTCATCGTAGAAAAAATGAATTTGAAATGAAATATCATGATAGGATGAAGAATAAACATATTTCAATTAATGCCAGCAAAATGAAAGGTCTTGAGAAATCGTTTGTTGTCTTTCAATCACCACATAAGGAGATTTTTATCCCATTACATAGAGTCAAAGAAATTACTCACAAAGGAAAAACTCATTGGAAAGCTTAAAAATGTTTAAACGAAGAAATTCAAAAAAAGGTATTACACCCTTAATAGCAACATTTCTGCTAATTTCTTTTGCTATAGCGTTAGGTGTGGTGATCATGAATTTTGGTCGTGCTCAAGTTGATTCAGAAGCAGTGTGTCCAGTAGAAATAGAATTAATGTTCTCAGAAGTTGCTGGTGAGAGAGAACTTTGTATTGATTTAGAGAAAAATGATATTTATTTTGCAATAGAAAATGGTGTTAATGTTGAAATTGAAAAAGTTATAGTTAATGTTATTGGATCGAAACGTGCCGAGTCTTATGACTTAACTGATGCTCAAATGGGAAGAGCAGGAAATTATTTGACACATATTGGTTATAATGAAGAATTGAGTGGAGAAATCAAGCAGATGAAAGTCATTCCAGTAATTGTTCCTAATGAAGATGAAGAGATCTGTACTGAACAAGCGTTAGTTACTGAAGAGCTTAGAGAATGTTAAGTATCTCTGGCGGTAGCGCCAATTCACGAGCAATACATTTTATTTCTACAATGATTGCGGAAGGGGTTGTTCCTTACATGAAATTAAGAAACGACTTAATTTCAGTACTGAAAATCAATTGGTTTTTATTTTCATGTACGGGAGGGACCCGCACCATAATATGACTTTGAAAGAGCGAGTTCGCGCTACCGTAAAGAAAATATTTTAAAGACTAGTATTAACATTACTAATAACAATGGAAGTTGAAATTTATCTGAACAAATCTGTAGATGAAAATGCTGGCAATTATTTTGATAAGGCCAAAAAAGCGAAAGCTAAACTTGAAGGTGCACATAAAGCGCTTACTGAAAGTAAAAAGAAATTAGCTCAACTTGAACTAGAAAAGGATAAATTTGAAGTTGAAGAAGAAAAAAAGCAAAAGAAACTTGCCAGAAAAAAAGAATGGTATGAAAAATTTCATTGGTTCATTTCTTCAGAAGGTTATCTCTGCATTGGCGGTAAAGATGCAACTTCTAATGATATTATTATTAAAAAACATTTAGATAAAGAAGATTTAGTGTTCCATACAGAAATGCCTGGCAGTCCTTTCTTTATAATCAAAGATGGCCAGAATGCTGGTGAAGCTACCAAACAGGAAGCTGCCCAAGCAACTGCTGCTTATTCTAGGGCTTGGCGAAACGGTCTTGGAACTGCTGAAGTTTACAGTATTGGACCAGATCAAGTCAAGAAAGAGATGGGTTTGCCCAAAGGGACATTTATGATATATGGAAAACGAGAATATTACCAACCACGATTAGAACTTGCAATAGGTTTGGTTGGCGAGGAGATTATTGGCGGTCCTGTTAATGCTGTCAAGGAAAAAACGGATAATTTTGTAACAATAATTGCTGGTCCTGGCAAGAAGTCTGAAATTGCTAAGAAGATTTTGAAAAAGTTTGGTGCTAGAGATTTAGATGATATTAGCAAATTTACTCCTTCTGGCGGTGCTAGTTTTAAGAAGTAGTGAGAATGGAAGACCATTTAAAATCAAGACCTAAAAAAGTTCCTTTTAAACTCAGTAAACAAAGGGAATTAAGAAAAACAGCTATCCATTTAGTGAAAAATAGATTATTGCCTCATCAGAAAATTATCAAGATTATTTTGATTGGTTCTTCCGTAAAAGGAAATTTTGGGAAGTACAAATCTCCTGGATTTAGGGGAAGTTTATATTCTGATTTTGATTTTATAGTTTTTGTCGATTCTTATTACAAAATTCCTAAATGGCTCAAACGCGAACTTAATGGTAAACCTTTTGCTGATGATAAGTTAAATTTAGCTTATAGGAATAAGAAACTCATTGATAATAAATTTGATATAGAAGTATTTTTTGTTAGAAAAAGTAGTATGAAAAATCCTAAAATTAAGAAATTAGGGGAACTGGCAGGAATACCAATGTCAAAGAACAGTAAACACAAACATCTTGTAGTTTATTCTAGGGCATGTCTGGAATAACTTGATTTTGTATACTGGCGCCAAATGAGGCGCATAGATTTACGAAGGAAATTTATAATCGCGCCGTGCCCCAGTATACAAATGTTTTCTATCCCGGACATGGCCTTTATTCTAGTTAAATTAATAAATAATCTTACAAAATTGATTTATTTTATGCCCTAGTAGTCTAACGGATAGAATTGTCGGTTGCGGTCCGACAGATCGGGGTTCAATTCCTCGCTAGGGCATGTTTACTCATATTGTTGTGAAATTTTTGAAAAGAAAAGTTTATAATTGAGGGCAAATAATACAATTAAGTTGGGGTTTCTTAGGTGTTTATAAAATAAAATGAATAAATTAAAAGTCATAGGTATGTTAAACAAAGCATTAACTGGAGAAACTTACTCTAGAGGAGCGAGTATCACTACAAATATGGAAACAGTTGGTTCTATTATTCAAAGAGCTGAAGAAGTATTGGGTTTAGAAAGAAGAGAACATAAATTTACAATAGAACACTTCCCAGAGGAACTTAAACTATTTGCTGGAGGTTCATATAATGCCCAAGAACTAATATTCAATCTTCCTAGAGAACAAAGAGAGGGGACTATTTTCCATGAAGCGGTTCATTTCTTAATGCATCAAGAAGGATTATTATTTGGACCAGATACTCAAGAAGCAAGTTTATATGACCGGCTTATTGATGAAACTGTAGCTGAATTTGCAACATCATCTGTTTATGGATATAATTTAAGGACTCGTATTTTGAAAAGTTTATTAGAAGATGATGCTTATAAGAGACATAGGCAAATAGAACAAGCATTTGAAAGAGAAGGTGATTTTGAAAAATTATCTTATGATGTTGCTCAATTTTATGAATTTTTAGATAAGTCTTTAGATCACGCATTTGCATTTGCAACATACTCTAACCTAATAAGGAAACTTTCTATGGGCAATGCCATGGATTTAGCCAAAAAAGGAAAAAAGTCTGCAGATCTTGTTACAATTTTAAAAGATGGTGTTGAAAAGAGGTGGAATTCTTTTGGATTATATTTTCAAGATATTATCATGAGTTGATTAAAACCCTAACAACACAGGGTATGTCCCAAGAGTTGAATGATTCTCAAAGCAATATTGTGTAATATTGCTTTACAGTATATTTCAGTTCTTGCAGGACGTATATTTTTGGAGCTAACGCTAGCTCCAAATTTTTGTTTAAATGCATGA
>JBDRMB010000010.1:0-25031 GCA_043812455.1 archaeon
TGGATAGTAGTAGAGTCATAACTGCTTAAATTTGTTCCATCGCTGCCATTATTCTCTGTTTGGGTCGGAGGAATGAAAGGTGCTTCACCAACACTGTAATTAGTAAACTGAGTGACGTTGAAAACATAAGTGTCTGCATCACTTAACTCAGTACATATACTAGAATCACATTCAACACCATTTCGATAAGCAACTCTATCGGTTAAACCCAAAGCACCAGTGTTATAAATTGTTATATTAGCACTTATATTCAAATAAGGTTGATTATCTGAATTGACAGAAATACTGTTACTACCAATTTGTACATCTGAACTTAGATTACCAGCACCAAATGTTTGTGTCAACGTTGTGTTTGAAAAAATAATCTCCCCCTCTCCAGTATCTCTAAAGATTAAACTAGCATTCTCAAAGTGATAATCACGAATATGTTCATCAAGGAAAAGTATATCTTTGTGATTTGCTCCACCACCATAAGTTTCAATTATCACATCAAATTGAGTAGTGTCAGGATAAGTATTATTGTTTAATGTTAAATTATAAGCACCTTGGTTAATTGAAATACCTCTTTGTGATGATAAATTATTATAAAGAATATTATTACTGATAATTGTATGATTTGTATTATATAACACTATTGGTGTTTCGTACAATCCACTACTTAAATTAAAAATATTAGAATCAATAGTAAGTTGACTTACTGAACCAGTATATAAAGGATTACTAAATCCTAACGAAGTGAAATTATTGTTAAGTATTTGCGTATTAGAACCATAAATACAAGCAGTGCAAGTATCATTACCATAAATTGTACCAGTATTATAAGATAAATTACATGATGAACCACTAATACTAAATGCTGTAGACTGATATCCATATGTAGTTATTATATTACGGTCTAAAACAAGATTATCACTATCACTACTAATTCCTTCAGCACTTGACCCATTTGTAATAATTGTGTTATTTTCAACTAAATTATTATCTGATGATTGAGTAAAAGTAATTCCATAAGCATTATCACCATTGGTAGTGATATTGTTATTAGTTATGTTATTATTAAGACCAGTAATGAAATCAATACCATTAGCAGAACTAGTAGTTGTTACAATAGTATTATTATCTAACAAATTATAATATGAATTAGTTATAACCTCTATTCCTTTAGAACTAGTTGAATTCATAGTAATGACATTATCTTCAACAGTTGAAGAATTACTATTGGTTATACTAATTCCATTAGTACCAAAACTAAAAATGGTGTTAGAACTAATCATATTAGGACCATTAGATCCATCTACTTTAATACAATAATTACTACAATTTACATTATTTGATAAAATGTTATTATTTGAACCAGAAAAAACAATACTTTCACCGCTACCAGTTTCAACAACGATAGTGTTTAAAATTATTTCAGTATCACTTGTTGATGCTTGTAAACGTATCCCTTTTGTATCAGCTCCTTCAACAATTATAACATTTGAACTAATATAACTGTTATTACAATCAGTAATATCTACCCCATGAGCACCAACACCACTAGTAGTAATATTATTGAGAGAAATGTTCGCATTTTCAGAATTTTGATCTAAAGCCATACCCAAAGTACTATTATAACTAGTAGTAATTACATTTGATACAATCGTAGCGTTAGAAGCATTCGTTAAAGAAAATCCATAAGAAACATCACCTGTAGTAGTAATCACATTATTAGAATAAGTTCCCCTAAATAAATTATTAAGATTAATTGCTTCAGCACCTTCACCATAAGTATTAATAGTGTTAAAAGAGATTAAATTATCATGAGATTGATCTTCAACCCAAAAACCACTGTTATTAGTTGAATAAAGGGTGTTTGAAGTAAAATTATTATCTGTGGAGTTGTGGATATAGACAGCGTTCTCACCACTATCAGTTACATTAATTATATTATTATCAAAAATATTGCTAAATACATCTTGAAAATAAACCCCATTTCCAACTGTGTTAGTAATGTTATTAAAACTAATATTGTTACCACTTTTACCGTACTGAACAAAAATGGAAGATGCTGCATTACCACTACTACTTATTACGTTATTTGTGACCGTGTTATCATTACCACCTATTCTGATTCCTTGAGAATCTGTAACGGTAGAAGTTATGATATTTCCATTAGCAGTATTACCATCACATAAGTAAATATCTAATACATTTCCAGTACCAATTAAAGTATTTGAGTTAACAGTATTTGGACCAGAACCAAGGTAAACTGCAGCATTTGCACCTGCAGTAACTGTATTTGAATTAAAATTGTTATTATCAGAATTACCATCTACTGAAAAACCATTGCCTGAGTTTTGACAATCAATCGTGTTCCCCGTAATTGTATTATATAAAGAATAAGTTGTTAAAATAATACCATCAGAATCACTTACACTGGTTGTTGTGATATTATTATTAGTTATTGTATTTGCAGAACCGGCTATACCATAATAACCATCAGCACTAATACCACCAGTAATTATTGTATTATTATGGATTGTGTTTGATCCACCTTGGTTATTGAGGATACCAAAACCGGCAGTACCAGATGTGATAATTATATTCTCAGTGATATTATTCTCTGAAGCTTCACTAATTACAATAGCAGTACCTTCTCCACCACCAACACCATTAGCAGTAGATGTAACAGAATTATTGTAAACTGTTGTGTTGCCCTTATAGTTTATAATAACACCAAAACTAAAATTAGTTATTCCTGCAAAATTTTTGATAGTTACATTACTAACATTATAAGCAACAATTCCAGTACCTGAGTTATCTCCAGTTATTGCATAACCTGCACCATCTAAAACAACATTATCAACAACTACAGTAAAACAACCGCCACTTATTGTTATATTTGAAGTTAAAGTTTTATCTGAAGTTATTAAACCACAATTATCATAATTTTCTCCTACACTATAAGTAGTAAATCCAGTTACATTAAATATATAAGTGTCTGCATCTGATAACTTAGTACATGTTGGAGAATAACATTCAAGCCCATCTTTATAAGGTGCTTTATCTGTCAAACTTATACTATCTGTATTATAGAAAGTTAGATTAGCTGAAACGTTGAACCCAGACTGAGAAGAGTTAACAAAAATTGAATTGTTATTAATTTTAATATCATTACTTAAATTATCTCCTGATTGACTCACAGAATTATCAAAGAACTTTAATTCACCCCAATTATTGTCTTTAAAAATAACCCCTACTTCCGTAAAACTATAATTCCTTATTTCCTGATCTAACAAAGTTAATCCAGAACAATTCGTAGATATTAGGTGCTGCCCAATTGTGTTCAATAAGGTGTTATTTCTTAACAAGACATTATCAGAAAAATTATCAATCATAAAATGATATTGATTGTCTGCAGATAAATTTAAAGTGTTTAATGAAATATTATTATTTGGAGAGGATCTTAAGTTTATTCCCCAACCATCAGAATAAGTACTTTTTTGATTAACAATGTTAGATTGAATAACATTATATTGAGAACCTGCATCAATAAACATCCCTTGCACATTCTGATTTCCACCATATGTTGTTATGTTGTTAGCACTAACATTGCTTGAATCCACATTATTGAAAGATATCCCTTTCGAATCATTATTGTACGTATCAATAACATTCTCGAGAAAAGTTATATTCTGAGAATTTGCTCCACCTACTGCTGTACTACTAGTTCCTGTAGTATTAATCACATTTTCAGAGATTATTGCGTCTTGAAATTGATTGACAAAAAGCCCATAAGAACTACTTCCAGCAGTGTTAATCTCATTTTCAGTGATAGTGGCCACTTGGGATGTAGCTACTATAATTCCCGAAGAACTACTTCCTCCAGTATTAATCACATTTCCTGTGATAATAGTGTCATCACCCGTGTCTGAATCAATTCCCAAATAAATAGCTGTCGAATCATCTCCACTTGTTGTGAATGTATTTGATAAGATACTAGTAGAGCTAGCCCCTGTGTTACTGATTGCTCCCCAGGCATAAGATCCAGAGGTAGTGACAGTATTATTAAACATAATATTCCCTGTAGAAATTAGATAAAAACCAGCTCCGAAAAATCCAGTAGTAGTGATTGTATTAGAACTAAAATTGTTACTTGAACCCGCAACCACTACCGCCATTCCATTAGCTGAACCTCCATCACCATTTACCGTATTAACTAAAGTATTATTAAAAACTGTATGACTACCACCACCACCAATACTAATTGCATTAGAATAATTATTGATTGAACCAAAATTTTTCACAGTTACATTACTAACCCCATTAATTTCAATACCAGCCGTATCATAAGTGTTATTTCCCGTAATTGAATATCCTGCTCCATCAAGAACAATATTACTTGCTGTAACTGTAAAACAAGTTGCATTAGATTCTATGTCTTGAATTAATGTAGAATCTTCAGTAATGGTTCCACAGGCAGATACATCACCCATTATCCCTAGTTGGTTAGTTGTCTCTGTTGGTTCTTGACTGATAGCAATACTCGGAGGTAAATTATCAAGAATTTCTATTTCTTTACTTTCTTCTCCTACAACTTCTAATTGATCATCTTCTTGACTATCAGCAAAAATAGAAACTATTGTCTGGTAAAAACTAGAAATTGTTCTAGTAATAAAACCCTCTTCTGAATATGTTTCCGAACTTTCAGATACTGCTGCTCCGGTGATATTATTGCTGAAGCCTAAATATGATAAGGTGAGTACTAAGATAACAAATACTAATAATAATTTCCAGCTAAGTTCTAAACTGAAGTGACTTGTTTTTACTTTCCTTTTTTTGTTATATTTTTTATTATTTATCATATTTTTCTATTCATTTACCTTTTTCTTCCAATTCTTTTTTCATCCACAATTCAATTTTCTTAGAAAGCATGATGGCATTTTCTTCACAGTACTGTTTGAAAGAGTCATAAGTAGCAGAATCTATACTCAGTGTTACCTTTTTGTTACTCTTTCTTTTAGTTGCGATTTTAAGTTAGACATTGTTTTTGCATTTATAAAGTTTTCTTTTTATGTGATATTATTTATATAGAAATCCATAGAAATATTAATTTATCGCAACCAAATTTTACCAAAAAAGTAATTCAATTAAATGGATATCAATCTAAATTTCTCCTAAATAACTTTAATCACAATAATCAATATAAACAAGCTTTTATCTGAGATTTATCATGAAATATGCACACATCGCAGATCTGCACCTTGGCTCCTGGCGAGATCAAAGAATGCGAGATCTTTCTACCAAAGCATTTCTTTCCGCAGTTAATGATTGTGTTGCTCGAAGAGTGGATTTTATTCTCTTTGCGGGAGATTTGTTTAATACTTCCTTGCCATCTATTGATACACTTAAGATTATTACCAGTAAGCTAAAAGAATTGAATGAAAAAGGAATTAGTTTGTATACAATTGCAGGTTCTCATGACTTTTCTCCCAGCGGAAAAACAATGTTAGATGTGTTAGAGAACGCTGGGCTTTTAATCAATGTTTGTAAAGGTACAGTTAATCCTGAAACTAAACAGTTGGAACTGAACTTTACAGTTGATTCAGGTACAGGGGCTAAAATTACTGGAATAATTGGTAGACGTGGGCTCCTTGATAAGACTTATTATGAAAATTTGAATCGAGAAAGTTTTGAAAAGGAAGGAAGAACTGCATCTGGAAAACAAGCGTACAAAATATTCATGTTTCATACAACTTTAACTGAACTTAAGCCAAAACATTTGGAAATGATGGATTCTCAACCAGCATCTTTCTTGCCGAAAGGGTTCAATTATTATGCTGGTGGGCATGTACATCATCCCACTAAAATTGATATTCCAGAACTTGGTGTTATGACTTATCCCGGAGCACTGTTTCCTAACAACTTTGCTGAACTTGAAAAGTATAGTAAAGGAGGGTATTATCTTATTAGTGTTTCAGATAGTGCTGGTGAAAATAGTGGAGGTGGTTCTGGACAAGGACAAAGCATTGCACAAGATATTGAATGGATTCCTATTGAAGTTATCAAACATCAAAGTTTAGTGTTAGATTGTAAACAAAAAACTCCAGAACAAGTTAAATCAGAAATAATTGCACATTTCTCTAATGAAGAACTTTCTGATTTGAATAACACTTTAGTTACTATTAGATTATTTGGGCAACTGAGTGAAGGTAAAACTAGTGACATCAATTTCCAAGAAATTTTTGACCAACTTTATCAGCAAGGTGCTTATTTTGTAATGAAAAATGCTAACAAACTAACCAGTAAAGAATTTGAAGAAATCAAAACTGGCGTAGGAGACTTATCTAATGAAGAAGTTGAAGAAAATATTATCAAGGAACATTTACAACAATTTAACACCTTTGAAGCTGGTACTGAATTACAATTGATTAAATCTTTAATTAATGTTCTTAACACCAAAAAGGGTGATGGTGAGAAAGTTTACGATTTCGATGATCGGATCATGAACGAGATTGATACTGTGCTTGACCAGAATGATAAAAGTTAAGTTATCGCTTCTTTAATTTAAACACCAAAAACGTTGGATTTTTACAATGCCAAGTGTTGTTTTCTGTTTTTGCTTGTGGTTCTTTAAAGCTTAATAATTCAAATCCATTTTCTAAGAAAGCAGAAAAATAATCTTCTAAGGGTTTGTGAAAATGTTCCATTCTTGCCGTTCCACCCCACGTTCTAATAATCTTTCTTCTCTCAAAATAGTTGCCTAAAATTATTTTCTTACCAAAAATCTTTATTTTTCCGACTATACTTTTTTCTTGATAGAATACTGGATTCGTCACTGAAAAAACGATTATTCCTTTATTCTTCAAAACTCGGTTGCATTCCTTGAAAAGGGACTTCAAATCTTCTAAATGATCAAAAGCTAAACTAGATGTGATTATATCAAAACTACAATCTTCAAATGGAAATTTATTTGAAATGTCATAAATCATAAATTTTGTATTTGGAATGTTTAGTTTTTGTGCATGTTCTATTTCTTTTTTTGAGTTGTCCACTGCAGTAACAATAGCACCATTTTCAGAGTAATGTTTTGCATATTCTCCAAATCCACAACCTAAATCCAATAATTTTAAATTTCTAATATTTTCTAATAATTGAAGCATGGTAGGAAATTCTGCATTCATGTTCTTTTCAAACATATTACTTCTCATGGTGATATATTCTTTTGCAAATTTATCATATTGGGACATAAGAAATTGAATCACTAATTGATATATAAAAATTTACACTCTTAAATCTTTATATCTTGTTTTGATGGCATATCAAAAACAAAAAGAATTTAAAGCAATAAACTGTTTTCTTTGATATAGATGTTAAAAAAACTAAGAAAGAGGATAGTTAAGAGTATTTTATCTAAAAATAAAGCTAGAGTAAAATTCTTGCAAGATGTTAAGATTAAAGATAAAACTGTTCTGGTCAGAGTAGATTATAACATTCCTTTGAAAAAAGTTAAAGGAAAGTTGAAGGTTTCAGATAATGAAAAAATAGTTGCTGGCATTCCAACAATCAAATATTTATTAGCTAACAATTGTAAGATTATATTGATGAGTCATTTGGGAAGACCAAATGGTAAAAGTGTTGCTGGCCTTAGGTTAAACCCAGTTGCTCAAGAGCTTAAGAAATTGTTTGTTAAGAACAAGATTAAATCCAAATTAGTTAAATTAAATGATTGTATTGGTCCAGAAGTTCAAGCTAAAGTTGAGAGAGGTAAAGCTGAAGATATTTTCTTGCTAGAAAATTTGCGGTTCTATAAGGAAGAGGAAGAAAATGATTATGCCTTTGCACATTCCTTAGCAGAACTTGCTGAAATTTATGTTAATGACGCTTTTGCAGTATCTCACAGAAAACATGCTTCGGTTAATGCTGTTACTAAATTTTTGCCATCAGTTGCAGGTCTGTTATTGCAGATTGAGATTTTGAACTTGAAACGCGGTTTAGTTCCTGAAAGACCCGCAGTGTGGTTAATGGGCGGTGCCAAATTAAAAAAGGTAGAATTATTAGAAAGTGCTTTGTCTCGAGCAGATAAGGTGTTAATTGGTGGAGCATTATGTTTCTCATTCCTGAAAGCAAAAGGTATCCCAGTTGGTAATTCATTGATTGATTATGAAACTGTTAAGATTGCTAAGAGATTTCTGAATGATAAGCGAGCAAAGAAAATTATATTGCCCTTAGATTTTGTTTGTACGAAAAAGATGTCTGCAAAAGCAAAAATTCATTTGAGAGAGTATAATGAAATCCCTAACGATGAAATTGCATTAGACATCGGTCCAAAAACTGTACAATTGTTTGAACTACATTTGAACAAAGCTAAAACTGTGGTATGGAACGGTCCGATGGGATATTTTGAGTATGATAAGTTTGCTAAAGGCAGTAAATCTCTCGCTAAAACTATTGCTGAAATTACTGTTAAGAACAAAACGTTCAGTATTGCTGGTGGTGGCGAAACAGCTGCTATGATTAAGAAGTTTAAGTTGAAGAACAATTTTACTCACATTTCTACAGGTGGTGGTGCATCTTTGATGTTTTTATCTGGCAAGAAGTTGCCTGCGATAATTGCTCTTGAAGAAAGTAGCGGGGTGTTTGTGAAGTGATGAATTTACGACAATTCCTGTAAAGATTTCCATAACCCCTCTGCATGATATAACCTTTTTTTAAACGCTGAAGCAATATCAAAATTATCACTCATACTTCTAATTGGAATTCTCTGGTACGTTGTTATTTTTCCCTCATTGTCAAATGATAGAGAATAAAGCTGTCTTGGTGTCTTTGGAAAACCTTTAATTCCAAAACTATCCCTTGAACCATTAACTAATCTCAAATCACAAGGTGCTTCTAGAATATAAAACAAAATGTCATCATCCCGAATATCGTCAAATTCAAGTATAGGAGTAACTAAACCTTTTGGTTGCAGTGTTGATTCGACAAGTTGTTGGCCTAATAGTACCCAGATTTCTTGTAAAACCATTTTCATATCTAAGAATGTTCTTTGCATTTTCATATCTGCATTAATACGAACAAAAGCATCTTCCTCGTGCAAGTAAGGAAACTTATTACCATTTTCACGGACAATTTCCCTATATTTCTTATAATCACGAGAACTAGAAGACGATTGAATTTCATTAATAAGAGATACATAAGCTTTTAAGGCAAAGTCAGTAGATGAACATGCAACATAACCAGAACTCCAAAGATCTTTGACCTTCTTTACTTGGTATCGCATACGACTTTCCAAACTCATAGTAATCTAACCACAAAAATTAATAGGAATTAATTATTTCAACCTTCCTGCCCAACCTTCTCCAGCATCAACACCAACTCCAAGTCAACATCAAAACTGATCTTGGTCAAGTTCTCAAACAAGGCCTTCTTCCTAGACTTCATCAAAACACTTTTCTCTAAACTTTGTTGTAATCTGCTGATCTCTCTTCGATATTCAGCTTCTTGTTTCTGGAAATGTTTCAGACGATAATCCAAATCTTCCACCCGTGCATAGAAATTATCCTTAAGCCGTTCTTTCGGCAAGATTTTTACTCTTTCTTTAAGGATATTATGTTCTTCAAGCAAATTACGCATTTTACCTTCTCTGAACTCGCTTAACAATTCCGGAAAATTGAATTCAGAATCTTCCTTTTCAGAAATCCTGCCAGTGATTAAAGAATCTTCAACTTCTCTTAAACTTAAGACTAAAAATTTAAACTGGTCCTGGTCAAAAATATAAGCAAAATTTTCTTGAAATTTGTTAATCTCTTGTACTTGGTTCAATAAAGAATAATCAGAATTGTAATCTTCCAGTTCGCTGAGACATTTCTTCATCTTTACCAGATATAAGAAAATTTCATCTTCAACCAGTTCCATTCTACCAGAAATGCTTTCTTCATCAAATAATGCTGACTGGCCATGTTCTGAAGGTGAAGAAGTTTCTTTCAGTTTAATCAGATCAATTTCTTTTTCTTCTTTCTGAGAAACTACCACATTTAATTTTTCTTTATGTGATTCAATCTTATCCAGTAATTCATTTTCTCTTTTCATGATTTCTTTCAACTCATAAACAATCTTTTGCAGTTCAAGAACATTCTCAACTTTACTAGATTTCATTTTCATGCTAAAATCGTTAATCAATAATTCAACTTCAAAAAATTCGTTACGGACAGCGTTAAGTTTGCCAATTAAAGGACGATCTCCTGGTTTGAAATTCTCCTGAATTTTAGATTTCCAATCTTGTATCAATTTAACTTTATTTTTCATAGTAGTTTCTACAGAATATGAAACCCGTCTCAAATCTGCTAAACTTGGCTGTTCAGAAAGAGTAATCTTATCTAAAAGAAATCTTAGTTGAATAATTAAATTGTCCTGTTCCTGCTCAGAAAAAGTGCCAGCAAGAGAACCATCTTGTTTAATTTGTTCTTCCCATTCGTTTAATACTCCTTCCAAAAAGAACCGTTTATCTTCCAATTTTCCTCTAAAATGGAAAATTAGATCATTGAATTTATTTTGATCGTAAAGTTTTTTGGCTTTATGATCTACCCACAAATCAGCTTCTGAAAGAATTAAATTGGGTTTAGACTTATCTTTACTTTTACTTTTCGTTTTGAATACAGAAAATACTTTTCGGAAAAATGTTCCTAAACTCATCTAAACCCCCACCCCTGAACTGATTGTTATTATTTTGAACTGATAATCTCGATCACATCACTATGTTTTAGGACATGTTCTTTACCAACAGTCAATCTTTTCTTAACATCAAAAGCGCGGATAAATCCTTTACCTAAATCTGTATGAATCTTAAAAGCAAAGTCTAAAGCAGTACTTCCTTCCGGAAGCAAGAAACAGTCAGGGATAACATTTCCGTCCTGATCTTCTAAAGTTGAACCGCCAGGATAAACTGCAATATATTTTAACAAATTAAATATTGCTTGATTAATGGTCTCCTGAACTCCTGTGCCAAACTCTAACTGTTCTAAAACTGAGCTTTTAATGAATTCCAGCGCTTTTTGCTGTTTTTCATTAAGTTTTGAGGGCTCTTTAATATTAAAAGTCTTCTCTCCTGGAACATATTCAATCAAAGATAACTTTGCAGCTTCTCTTAATGCCAGTTCAGATTCTGAACTGGTAGCAATTAATAACTCATTAGGAAATTGTTGTTTGATAACTTTTAGATTTTCTTTTGCAGTAGGCATATCTGCCTTATTGCAGGCAATCACCATCGGTTTAGTAACTTTTCTCAGTTCTGTCGCCAAGTTTTTAAGGTCATTATCGTTCCAATCGTTAGGTTTTTCACGATTTAATTGTAGTTTCTTGATTGCATCATCAACAATTTCTTCAGTCACTTTCAAGCCACTAAGTTGTTTTGCCAAAGCTACTGTGATTTTAGCTTTCTCTTGAATTACTTGTCTCGCGAACTTCACCCAACCTTTATTTAAGATACCTAAATACCACATGTCAAGTTCAGTTTCTAAGAATTTGATATCTTCAACAGGATTATAACTGCCAGGTTCTACAGTTTCACCCTTTTCATTAGTTGTTCCAGCAACGTCAATTACATGAATAAGCACATCTGCTTGCCTTAAGTCGTCAAGGAATTGCAAGCCCATTCCATGTCCTTTGTGTGCACCCGGAACTAATCCTGCCACATCAACAAGTTTTACTGGAATAAATCGATATTCACCTAAAACATAACCATCTCGCGGATTAGATACTTTTCCGAATTCTCGAGCAACATCTTTCTGTTTCAAATATGCCACTCCTACATTAGATTTAATCGTAGTAAAAGGATAATTGGCAATATCAACTTCCGCTAAAGTAGCTGCTTTGAAAAAAGTGCTCTTCCCACAACTGGGTTTTCCAACAATTCCTATAAACATAATTTCACCGAATTTGGCAAAAACGGACTTTTATTTAAATCATTTGTTCTCAATTAAACCATTTATCAAATCATTAGAGGTTATTCAACTATCAAATAATGATTTATTTGTACCACACACCCACTGGTCAAGTGCGGACAAAGATTATATATTAAAATCATTTACATAGTTTCATAGAAAAATTTATTGTGATTTGAAATGGTTAATGAAAAACAAATTAATGATTTAAACAAATACCATTGGTTCAATGAATCGGATGGAGTTAGTATTAAAATTTGTCCTAAATTCAGAGAACATATCTTCAAAATCGCTCTTAAGAAAGCTAAAACAATGACTAATTTATCTAAACATACAAAGCTTTCAAAACAAACCCTTTTCAATCAAATGTACGGAAAAAGTATGAACGTAAAAGGATTAAAAACCTTATTAAAATTTACCAACATTGATTTCATGGAAGCTTATGACCATATTAACGAAATGGGCTGGAACAAATTCAAACTTCCAATTAAATTAGATAATAAAGATAGTGCAATTCTCTTTGCTGCGATTTTAGGTGATGGTTCTAATACAACAAGAGTTATGTATAAGAACAAAGATAAAGCTCTAATAAACAAAGTTGAAAATAGTGTAAAACAATTGTTAAATGGAGCAATTATTGATCGAAGAGTTTCCTCAATCGGAATACCTTATATCAATCTGCCAAGTATAACTGGGAGAATCCTTAACTTCGTAGGGATACCATCAGGAAAACAAACTATTTCTAACCCATGTGTTCCAGAAGTTATTAAAGAATCAAACAAATCAGTTAAGAAAGCATTTATTCAACAATTTTTTGATGATGAAGGTTGGCCAGAACCAAACCAAATGAAAATTGCAACAGCCCAGGGTATTGATTGTACTCAAGAACTTAATATTGAATTTTTAAATTCTCTAAAAGACAAGAGAATTCTTTATTTAAACAGCATTCCAAATGAGATAAAAGATAAATTAAAACCGCCTAAATTATTTATTGACATAAAGACTATGTTAAATAAAGATTTTAATATTTTCTCTAGCATTAGGTTAAAGAGATTGCTTGTTTACACTGAAAGAGCAACTGCAATGTTTGAATTAGAAATTCAAAGAAAAGAAGATGTTAAAAGATTTGTAAAAGAGATTAATTTTTCTGCTCCAAGAAAAAAAGAAAAAGCAGAGTTTATGATTAACAGAAGTAGAGAATTTCCACTAAACATAACTTTATTGATAATAAACGAAGCAATAATAATTTCTGGTGGGGATGGATACTTCCTTGCGCATGAAATTGCTAAGAATCTAGGTTTTCCTCAAGCACCAATAAGAAAAAGATTAACTACACTTGTTAAGAAAGGTGTTTTTGATAAGAAGGGAGAAAAATATTTTGTTAATGTTATAAATTATTAGGTTTTCCAACGATACCTATTTGCATTTGCTTTAGGAGAAAGGAGTTCTTTTTATTATTTTGGGTTTTTTGTGAGAAGGTATTGTGAGAAAAAAAACTAAGCAATAATATCATAACCACGTTCATCAGCAGTAAGTTGTCGGTAAACATGGTCAATCTTTGATCCCAGTTCGAATTTAATACTACGGTTTTCAGGTTCTAATCTTTTTATAAACTCCGGGGTGAACACTAATATTCCTTGGCCAACGGAAACTAGATCTTCAAGTTCACAAGTAATTCCAAATGGCCTATAACCTTCAACAAAATCTGGAGTGAAATATTCTGTATGTCCATTTACTAAAGAATCTAATAATACATTTGGTCTAAAATAGGGATTAAAACTTTCGATTGTATAACTAAGACCATCAAAATGAATTTCCATATTTGGATCAACACTTCCTAAAAATCTCTTTGGACTTGAAGGTTTGTCTCTTAATGTAAAAAGTCCAGTTTCGGTATCTAGCTGGTATACTCCTCGTTTTGTTTCAAAAATAGCTTCAATCATTTTACAATTAAATTAACATCAATTATTTATAAAACTTTAGGTTTTGTTGTTACTGGAGAATAGTCACCCCCAAATAATTAACACGTTCTAATTCCACAAACCATTTAAAGCAAACATTAGCCGAACTTCTTATGCCATTTGCATTTGGACATCTTGTCCCAGCCTGGATAGTTGGAAAAGTTAGTGAAAAGTTAGGTAAGACTAAAAAATTATTAACCAGACCAGAATGGGCACTATTATTATTCGGAGCAATCCTCCCAGACATTGATTATTTACTGCAATGGGGCTTAGGTTTGAATATACACAGAGTTTTCACACACAGTCTGTTCTTTGCAATTCTTACTGCAATCATTGTTTATTTTGGAGCCAGATATATCAAAGAGTTTAAGCAAGATTGGAACTTTATCAATCCCAGAAATTATGCTTTAGCAATTTTTGTTGGAATTTGTATACATATAATACTGGACATGGCAGAATTTCCAGGAGTTCCAGTATTCTGGCCGTACACTGAATGGATATATCTGTTTGGTTCAATTGGTGGTTGGGCAAGTATTATTAATGAAGGTTTTCATGGCAGTTTAGAATTTTATAAACTAGCTTATGTTAGTGTAATCATTGACATGGCGATAGGTTTAGTTTGGATAGGTTATTTATTTTTGGTTAAAAGGATTAAGTTCTGAAGGTGTAACATTTATATATCTTTAAATATTCTTCTTAAGCGTGCCAACTAAACAAATAAAGGAAGATAAACTTGTAAGAGTATTTGATCCATTCGCGCCAGCTTTAATTAAATACAAGGATATTTTTGATATGAAAGAGTTCTATACAGCGTTAAAATTATGGTTAATTGAATATAGTTGGACAGATGATGTTGACGGTTCTCCTGCCAATGAATGGTTTGAACATTTCTATGATGAACGAGTTGACCAAAAAGGAGCTAAAGAAATTTGGATTAGATGGAGATTATCTAAACCTTCACCAGGTTCTCCAAAATTGAAATATTACATGGATATTAATTTTCACGTTTTAGCTTTAGCCAGTACAGAAGTTATTAAGGAAGGACAGAAAATTAAAGCCAATAAAGGTGAAGTTGAGTTAAAAATGAGTGGTTCTATTGAAAAGTTATATGAGTATGAGTTTGAGAAAAGTAAGTTTTTGGGGCCATTCAAGAAACTGTTCAGCCAAAGAGTTTATGATCATATGTTGGAAGAAGAGAAAAAGAAACTTTATCAAGAAATTTACATTTTCCAGAATTTTATCAAGCAATGGTTCAAATTAAAGAGATTCTTGCCTTATGAGGAGATTAAATCTTTCTCACCTTCATACGCTTGGCCATCTCATCAGAAAGATTAGAAATTTTGCTCTGAGACAACCATAAAACAACAGAAAAGTTAATAAATGGAATTCTGACTTTGCTATTGTATGCCCCGTAGCAAAGTAGGCCAATTACGATTTGGCGTTTGTGACACTGTCGCGCTTTGCTTGACGGCGTGTACTGTTTATGCCCCTGTAGCATAGTAGCTATTGCGTTGGACTTGTATCGGACTTGTTCCGGCAAGCTATCCAAAGGTCGCGAGTGCAATTCTCGCCAGGGGCTTTTTTCTAGTTTTTTGAGATATAAACCAAAGTTATTTAAGTGAGATACTATTCTGTTATATACATGCCAGCAGCCAAATATAAAGAAAAATGTAGACGTTGTAAAAAGAATTATGTTACAGTTACTTGGAGACAGCGTTATCCATTATGTTATAATTGCCAGAAAAGTGAAATGGATGGCGAAATCAAAGATGCTAAAATGAAAAAGCTGTTTAACATTCCAGAAGATTTCTATAAAGAAAATGCCTTCCTAAGAAGTATAAAAATCAATTTCTTACGGTTTGGCAAGTTAAGCGAGAAACAAATTGAAGCTTTTAAAGAAACAGTAAAAAAATTAAAAGAAGAAATAGAATAGAAGTTAGTATAGTTGGTGCCAAAATGTTTTGGCAGAAACTATTTTGAAAAAGTTAACTTTTTCAATAACTTCTTTCAATTCTGTTTTCTCTTGAACCAGAATTTCTTCGTGGACCACGGAATCCGTTTGAACTTCTTCCTTGACCGCCTGATTCACTTTGGCCACGTCCAGAGCTTTGTCCGCCCCGTCCTCTGTAACCACCACTTCTTCGAGGTCCGCCAAAGCTTCTTCCTCTACCAGAATCACGTGAATTAGGGTCTCTAACTTCAAACCTTAATTTCTTAAATTCTTCAAGAGGCAGTTCTTCAACAGGAATTTTGTACCGTTCAATAATTTCGTTAAATACTCCAAAATCGTTCTGGCACAATAAAGTTATGGCAACTCCTTGTTCTCCTGCTCTTGCAGTACGACCAACCCTGTGCACGTACTCTTGTGCATCTTGTGATAAGTCGTAATTGAAAACGTGAGTAACATCTTTAATGTCCAAACCTCTTGCAGCAACAGATGATGCTATCAAAATGTTTGGTCTACCTTTATTGAAATTTTCAATCGCTCTCAACCTTTGATTCTGTGAAAGTTTACCATGAATCATTTCAGCTTTAACACCATTATTTTTCAAATTTCTGGTAATTAGTTCAACAGTATTTCTTGTTGAACAAAAAACAATTGCTCTAAAGACTTCATCTTTTCTTAACATGTGTACTAGTAAAGAAAATTTTTCGTTCATTTGAATATTGTAATAATACTGTTTCAACAATTCTTGCTCAACATGCTTTTCAGCTTCTGCAACTACAGAACCAGGCATGTGTCTTCGTTTGATGTTATCAACTTCAGTAGAAATTGTTGCACCGAACAAAAGCATTTGTTTTTCAGTAGGAGTTGTACTTAAGATTCTTTCAATATCTTCGATAAAACCCATCTCAACCATCTTATCTGCTTCGTCTAAAACTACAGTTCTGACATTTGACAAGTCCATGGTACCACGTTCTAAGTGGTCAAGTAATCTTCCAGGAGTACCAACTACAACTTCAGTATTTTGAAGTCTGTCCATTTGAGGATTGATTGCTACACCACCATAAATAGTAGTAATGTTACACCTTTGATATTTGCTAAACTTCCCCATTTCTTCAGAAATCTGTACAGCAAGTTCTCTAGTAGGACTAAGTACTAAAACTTGAACCTTACCAGTACGTTCAATCTTTTCCAATACTGGAACACTGAACGCTAAAGTTTTTCCGGAACCAGTCCGCGAAATACCTACTAAGTTTTTGTTACTCCTAATTAAAGGAATTGCATCTTCTTGAATTTTGGTAGGATTATAAATTCCATCCTCATTCAATGCTTTTACAAAGTTTGGTGATACACCAATATCTGCAAAAGTAATTTTATTTTCATTTGACATATTTTCATCTCCTTGAATAAACTAAATAAGATGAGATTTCATTGTTCTAAAATTTCAAAAGTCAATCTTATTGACATAAATAAAACTTTAAAACCAACATTTATCTAATCAAAGTGAAACAGAATGAGTATAAATTTTTAGGAAATAAACCCTCTGTTCCTGCCTATTCAATATTGTTTT
This sequence comes from archaeon, assembly GCA_043812455.1. GTDB lineage: Archaea > Nanobdellota > Nanobdellia > Woesearchaeales > GW2011-AR9 > JABHQR01. Next base: position 17,398 of record JBDRMB010000010.1, read on the forward strand.
TTATTTTTTTTGATATCGAGCTTTTACTTGATATAATCAGTTAAAATTGCTGGTTGTTTATAAGCTTTTCGGTTAACCACTGGTTGGTGACTACTTTTTAGGTGGTGAGGAGAAAAAGGAAAAAAATAGAAAATTTACTTCCTATAAGCCACATAGATGTCTGCCTCAAGCATTACACCATTATCATAATAGTGATGAACGAAAAACAAATTGCCATCTTTATCCAAAGTTGGTTCGCCAGCAAACATTGACACAATCAATTCTGGTTCTTGCCATTCACCATTGATTCTTTCTGATCTAAATGTTCCAGGAGTTCCAAGATAAAATCTGTTGAACCACATTTCATTACCATCAGGAGTTATGTAAGGAAAACCATCAAAGTCACTTGAACTTACTGCTTCAACTTTTGTAGGATTTACCCACTCACCATCAACATTAGTTCTCATCCACATATCTGAACCTGTGCCATCATCGTAATGATAGTATATTTCATCTTCCCAAATGTGCAGTTCACCTACATCTTCTGGCAAATATTCTTTTTCCCAATTTTGCCATTTGTCATCTATATATTCAGCTCTGAACCAATGAATACCAGTGTAACCTTCTCGTACGGTACAGAATAACATTTCATTACCCTCCACAAATTCACAACCATCACCTGACAATTTGTCTGGTTTTTGTAACCAAACTCTTGTTGGTTCTTGATAACCACCATCTTTGTATTCCGAAAACCAAATTCCAGTAACTCCATCAAGAATTTGTTTTTCTACAGGTACACTAACGTCTGGTGTAAAGAAAAAGTAAAGGTCATTTGATTCTGCTGGAACAAACGGCGAATCTTCAGCACCGGCAGTACTTATTGTTGCTAATGGCACTGGTGGCTCAAACTCGTCTGAGTGTAAGATTGGTGGACTAAGATCCGATTCTGGTGTTTGTTTAACTGCATCTTCAGGAATTTTATCTTCTCTGGTGAAAGTATTGTATTCTGCAGTTTCGCATGCTGTTGCAATTAACAATGTTAGGATTATTGTAACAATTAAAATTAGTATTTTTTTATTCATTCTCTCCTCCTTCTAACCAAGCATCCCATGACAATTTGGTAGTTCCGTCTGTTTTAATTAAACCCATACTATCGAATGGTTCAAAAATATCAGGACTGTACATAAAACTCCAAATTACTAATTCTAACTCTAAATTCTCAGTAAATTGAAAAAAAGTAGAAATAAATTCTGCTTGTTCTTCCTCACTACTTTCCCAGCCCAAAGGACTTGCTGCACTATGCCAGCCCATTTCTGTAAATGCTATTGGTTTTGTTGTGTGTAATTGAATTTCTGTATAATGATCTTCAGGAATATCTGAAACATCTCTATAAAACAAACCAGGATATGTAGTAAAGGCAACAAGATCCGACTTGAACAAGTCAATCATTTCCCAATGAGGTTTAGCTTCTTCTAGTTCCCACATGGTTAAACCTTTCATATTTTCAAGTTGAAATACCGTGAAAACTTTAATGTCTGGAGAAACTTCTTTTACTTCACCATAAACTTCGTTGTAAAAAATAACAAACTCATCAAAAGCTTCAGGATTCTTTTCAGCAAAAATATTAATTTCAACACCAATACCAAAATATTCTGGATGATATTTTTTTACAAATTCTATTGTGCTGTCCATGTATATTTGCTTGTTTTCTTCACTAAAAGGTCTAATTAATTCGCCAGATGATTGAATATAATGGCCTACTTCTATAATGGGAGTATAGTCATATACTGTAGCTAATTCTGCTACAACTTTTGGAGCACCTTCTTCTAGCTCATTCCAATCTCCGGCCCACAGAATAACATCTCCTGTTTGTTGTGCAGTTTCAAAGAATTCAGTGAAATCAGTTTCAGAATAACTTTTTGGTGAAAGGCTTACTCCTTTCAAAGTTCCAGTTGGTTGATCAAGAGTTTGTGTAGGTTCTTGTATTGCAGTACAGGAAATTGTAAACAATAAACTAATTGAAACTAAAATAAAAAATAAAAATTTGTAAATTTTCATTTTAAACAAACTTGTTGTAAACCCAAACTGCAAAGTAGCCGACAAGCGCCCAGAAGATTAAAGCTTCTATCGTAGTCAAAAATACTCCCGGCCAAGTGCTCATGTCAAAAATGTAAAATGGATTAGTTATTGTCATAACTGCAGTAAGACCTGTTGCTAACTTGCCAGCAGGTAAGTACATTGCAAGCTTGCCACCAAGCGCGATAACAAAAGTTGCAATACCCCAAATGATTGCTAACATAATAGCAGTAGCTTTTGGACTTAGTTTTGGATAATTAGTTGTCATAAGTTTCACCTCTTTGTTTAAGTATTATAAATAATTATTAGAATAAAACAAATTAGAGTATTAAATACTTTTGTTCTCAATCTTCTTAACAGCTTCAAAAAACTCTTCATCTGTTTCAACAGTATAATCAAACTCTTTAGCAAACGAATTCAGATAATGTAAATCATAATAATCTTCCAGAAGAACTTTAATTGCTTCTGTAGTCTGACCTGATTCTAAATAGTTCTTAATTGTCTCTAACTTTTTCTTTCCAAGATATTTCTTAATCAATTCAAGTTTAGAAAGAATTTGTTCAGGAGTTGTATCCTTGAAATAGATCTCATAACTTAACTTTGCTCTGACATCAATCGGTTTGTTCAAGAAAATGCCTTTCCAAGGTTGTTTGATCTTTTTGAACACAGCATTAGGAATTTCAACTTTCCCAATCTTTCTGGATTCGCACTCAATGACAATAAAATCTTCATTCTGCAGTTCAAGAAGTCGTTTGTATAATAAAGATTCAAATTTCTTTTGACCATATGGTTTGAGCCCAATGTCACCCAGAATTGAACCACGATGATTAGCTAAACCCTCAAGATCTAATCCATTTTTGAGCTGGACAATAACACCTGTCTTTCCAGCACCGGTATGACCATAAACCACTACAGATTTTGGGATGTCAAGAACGCCCGGAGCGTTCTTGATCACACCAGAAATTCCTTTGGAATTTCTCAGTGTTTCGATATCTTTTAATTGTTCTCTGACAAACGCTCGGTAGGCTTTGTAACCACCTTCCAGCTGATGAACATCTAACTTAAGTGCTTCAAGCAGTCCAACCATACAACCAGAACGCATTCCACCACGCCAACAGAAAATAATGATTGGTTTCTTGTGCTCTTTAGCTAGAGCATCATATTCTTGATACATCACGGCTAAACGTTTTGAAATAAATTCCATACCTACCTGCAAAGCTTTGTCACGAGACTCTTGTTTGTAGATTGTCCCTACAATAGCTCTCTCATCATCCAAGAGAAGGGGGATATTAACAGCACCAGGGATAGTATCTTTCTCAAATTCTTTCGGTGAGCGGACATCTACAAAGGTGTAATTGTTTCTATTTTCCGGATAAATTTGATCTATTGATTTCATTTATAAAGGCCTGTTATGACTTGAAAAGAGAAGTTTTTTATAAATTTGGTTGAAAATTCAAAAAATTAGCTCATTTTTACACAAGATTTTATGTCACCACTCTTTTGTGACAAAAATGACGAAAAGTTTATAAATTAAAGGTATTTATAGGTAAATATGGACCTAAAACAATTTCGAAAAGATAAGAAAGAGCATGGGTTTTACAAAGCTACACTAACTCATCTAGGAGCAGATATCGCTAGAATTGTTGATAAGTATAATCTACAAGATGAACCTAGGATGCCAATCAGAAGAGTTTTCTGTGAAGAAGGTAAAGGTGCATTAATCGAATGTGGGATGGTACCAATTTCTGTAGCATTACAAGTTGGAGAAATTGACCGTGATGGGTATATTAGCAGGTTAAGAGCTAGTTCACCAAAAATGCAAGAACTTGTAGCTTATATAAGTGCTGGAATGAGATAAAATGACACTTGACAAACCAGTTAAAGATCTAATAAAGATGAACCTTGCAGGTATTGTTTTTGCAGAGTTAGTTACACTTAAACTGTATCTCCCTATCACAGAGAATTATGATCCAAAAGTACTCCTTTATGGAGCGATTACAGGTGCTACAGTTGGAACTATTGCATATTTAGGTGACAATTTTTTCAGAAATAATAGAGATAACAACTAACCCCATACCAAAAACTTTAAAAACACCCTTGTTTTATTAAGATAAAAAGTTCTTAAGGTGTTTATAATGGAAGAAATGTTAAAAACAGGTACTACAACAATAGGTATCGTATGTAAAGATGGTGTTATTCTTGCTGCTGACACCAGAGCAACAGCAGGAAATATGATAGTAGATAAAAGGGCTGAGAAAGTTCATATCATTAATGATGATATTGCAGTAACTATCGCTGGTTCTGTATCAGAAGCTCAGTTGTTAATCAAACTGATCAGAGCAGAGTTAAAGTTAAAAGAAGTTAGAACAAATAAAATTCCGACTATTAAAGAATCAGCAAATTTACTTGGAAGTTTACTTTATGCTTCATTAAGAAGAATGTCAATGTTTCCAGCAATTGCCCATTTCTTGATGGCAGGAAAAGATGCTACAGGTTTGCATTTGTATGATTTATTCCCAGATGGAAGTGTTACAAGAATGAGAGATTATGTCTCTTCAGGTTCTGGTTCAGTATTTGCTTATGGTGTTTTAGAAAGTCAATACAATCCAGAAATGACTACAAAAGAAGGAATTAAATTAGCAATTACTGCAGTTAACGCAGCATTACAACGTGATAGTGCTTCTGGTAATGGAATTGAGATTGTGGTTGTTAGTAAAAATTCAATTGAAAGTGTATTAAAAAGAGAATTAAATTACAGTTTAGAAAAATAGTTTTTTCTAATACTTTTTTACTTTATTTTATTCAATAATCAGTTTATGTTAAAAAAAATAGGATTACAATTAATTTTGCTACTTAAAATCATTTGTAATGGATGTTAAAATAATACTAAAAAAATAAAAAAACAAATTAAGTTTTCCTAGAATTCTTTTCTTAGGATAACTAAAAACGGAGTTAAGAACACAAAATGATTTTTGTGATTTGCACGGAGGCAAATAAATGACAGATATTTTGAAAGAAATTCTTAAGAAATTACCTGATGGTAAAATATCAGAAGCTACTTTTGAAGCAGCTAACATCGTTCTTTATACCAAAGATAAAGAATATTTCAAAGATAATAAAGGTACAATAAAGGAACTTGTAAAAGAGTTCAAGAAAAGAATTGAACTAAGACCAGACCCTTCTATTTGTATGCCTTTAGAAAAGGCAGAAAAGAAAATTAAAGAGATTATTCCTGAAGAAGCAGGAGCGCAAGAACTAATCTTTGACGCACCAAGGTCACAAGTAATAATCCATGCTGAAAAACCAGGTTTGATTATTGGAAAGCAAGGGGAAGTTCTAAAGGAATTGCGTGAAAAGACTTTTTGGGTACCGTTAATCAAAAGAGTGCCACCAATTAGATCAAAGTTAATTGAAAGTATCCGTTATGTACTTTATGAAAATGCTGATTATCGAAAAAAGTTCTTGGACAAAACTGGCCATAGAATCTATGATGGTTGGTTGAGAGAGAAAAAACACGAATGGATTAGAATATCATTCTTGGGTGCTGCCCGGCAAGTAGGAAGAACTTGTCTGTTATTACAAACACCAGAATCTAGGATATTGATGGACTGTGGAATTGATCCAGCTAGTGACGGACCAGACGCATACCCATTCTTAGATGCTCCTGAATTTGACATTAACGAAATTGATGCTGTACTTTTAAGTCATTCACATTTGGACCATTCTGGTTTAATTCCATACCTATTCAAGTATGGATATAAAGGACCAGTATACTGTACTGCACCCACTCGTGATGTTAGTGCTTTGTTACAGTTAGATATGATTAAGATTCAACATGGTGAAGGTAAAGATCCAATCTTTACTAGTGAGGATGTAAAGAATTTTGTTTTACATACTATAGTGTTACCCTGGGATTCTGTAACTGACATTACACCAGATGTACGTTTGACATTTTACAATGCAGGACATATTTTAGGTAGTTCGATTGCTCACTTAAATGTTGGTAACGGTTTACATAACATCGTGTTCACTGGAGATATGAAGTATGGTAGAACTAATGTTCTAGAACCAGCTAATACTCAATTTCCTCGTGTTGAGACAGTAATCATTGAATCAACTTATGGTGGAAAAAGTAATGTTATGGCAGAAACTGAAGCTGACCAATATATGGTAGATACAATTAAAGCGACGTTTGAACGTGGTGGGAAAGTTTTAATGCCAGTATTAGGTTCAGGTAGAGCACAAGAAGTAATGGTAATTGTAGAACGTCTGATGCGAGAGAAAAAGATTCCTCAAGCACCAGTATACTTAGACGGTATGTTATGGGACATTACTGCAATTCATACTGCATACCCAGAATTTCTAAACAGAAACATTAGAGAACAAATATTCAATAAAGAGAATAACCCGTTCTTGTCAGACATTTTTAAACGAGTAGGTTCGCCTAAAGAACGTAAACAAGTAATTTTAGAAGAAGGTGCTTGTTTAATTCTAGCAACTTCAGGAATGTTAGCTGGAGGACCTTCTGTTGAATATCTGAAAAATCTTGCTGAAGATAAGAGACATAGCCTTATCTTTTCATGTTACCAGCCGAAAGGTAGTATGGGTTACAGAATCAGAGAAGGTGATACTGAAATTCCAATGATGGAAAACGGTAAAATGCAAGCTTTGAAAATCAAAATGCAAGTTCACAAAGTTGAGATTACTAACCATTCAGATAGGCGGCAATTGATGAATTACATTAAAAGATGTAACCCCACCCCCAGAAGAGTGATTGTCCAGCACGGTGAAGCTACCAGATGTTTAGATTTAGCATCTTCTATTCACAAACAGTTCAGGATAGAAACTATCGTACCTAAGAACCTTGAAAGTGTTAGGATAAGGTAAAATCAAAGGTTAGCATCCTCAAGTCAAAACTCCTTGCAACTTAACTTTAAGCTCGTTGCTGGGGGTTGTCCCTCACGGGGAAGCAGAGCCTGAGACAAAACCTTGAGAGTTTTGAAGATGCTAACCTGATAAAAAAAAATGCCAGCAGAAAAGATCTCTTTAGATAAAGCCAAGCACGATAAATTGTTCTACCTAGTAGCTAATGTTGTCATCTATCGAGAAGAAGATAGTAGGTGTTTGATTCTTAAAAGGCACGAGCGTGAGAAAGTTCATCCAAACAAGTTTTGTGTTCCTGGTGGTAAGTTAGAATGGTGTAACTTGCCAATAGGAGGTCATAGTCGGTTGAATGGAGAAGTTCTAGATTACGAAAATGCAGTTGAGGAATTGTTGGTTCGTGAATCTTTGGAAGAAGCAGGTGTTGAACTTAATCTTAGTAAAGGTTTGAAATATCTTAACAGTGTTGCATTTATCAGACCAGATGGTATTCCTGTTGTGTTAGTTAAATTTGCTGCTAAGTATAAAGATGGTTCTGTGGTTCTTGAAGAAGGAGCATTTACTGATCATGCTTGGGTAAATGAGCATGATGTTGACAAGTTTGATTGTATTGACGGCATTTCAAATGAAGTTAAGGAAACTATTAGGTTGTTTAAGAAAAATTAATTTTGTTAATCCCTCGGTTTATGCTGCCTCGG
>JBDRMB010000011.1:0-13870 GCA_043812455.1 archaeon
TCTCTTGTTGATTTTTTCTTCTTATGAAGATTAATGATTAATTGTCTTTCTTTTTCTTTAGCAGATTTCATCTTATCACCTAAAGAAAGAAAAGATTAACTAATATAAATACTTTGCCCTATTACTTCTCGCGTTGACTAAATTGTCTAAAATCTTGTTTAAACAATACTTTTGGATTGATAAAAGCTTAAATAATAATATAAGAACTACCTTTATAGATGGTTTACATTCCAAGAGTTTTGATTTCCATTGTTTTCTTTGCTATTTTGTCCCAGTTAATTTCTGCTACTGTTGTGATTAATGAGATTATGTATGATCCCGGGCAATGTTCTGACACCTATTGTGAATGGGTAGAATTGTACAACCCACATGATTATAATATTAATCTTTCTGATTGCCAACTTTTAGGAAAAAGTCTTGATGGAACAATAAATAATAATTCCTATTTTTTAGCTGTTAGAAATTTAGCTAATTTTACCAATTATTTTTTAGCTCCAGAAAATTATCAAGAACTTACTTTTAGTTTAACAAACGCGGGCAAAGAAATTGTTCTTGAAGGTAGCGAAAATTGTACAAATACATTTGATTATTCTGAATATACTGATTTTGCAGATAGCAACAACCACACCCTAGAACTTCGTGAAGGCGGTACCTGGGGAGAATCTCTTAATCAAGGTGGAACTCCCGGTTATGAAAATAGCATTTTTTCTTTCTCTGAAGATTATTCAAAGTTAATAATTACTGAAGTGCTTCCGGACCCATTAGGCGACGATGATGGAGATAAACCAAATGGAGAATGGATAGAAATTTACAACACCGGAGATTCCCCATTGGATTTAGATGGTTTGTTTTTTACTGACCAAAACTATGAAAATGAGCTTTACATTGCAGATAACAAAGTTATTTCTGATACTGGTACAGTAATTAATTCACAAGAGTACAAAGTAATTTACCGAGATCGTGATTCTGATTTTGCGTTAAATAATAATGGTTACGAAGAAGTTTTTCTTTATGAAGAAAGTGGAGGACAAAAAACAATTATTGACCAAATAACTTATTCTGGCTCAACAGAAGGAATGTCGTGGTCATTGATTTTTGGTGATGGTAATTGGTACTTGGCTATTCCTACACCTGGCACTGAAAACTCTTACAACCTTGGCTGTGATTGGGTTCTTGAACTTGAACTGGAAAATAATATATTTCATAGTGAAGATTTGACTTTTAATCTTACCGTAAGACGCCTTGATGGTGTTGCTGATACAGTTACAGTTAAAGGGAAAATAGAAAATCTTTTTGGTGAAACTGTTAAAGAATATTCGCCCTGGACTGCACAACATATTACTACAAGTAATACCGAAGCTTATTCACCAAATCTCCCCGAAGGTGATTATCAAATAAGCTTTTGGATTGAAGATTTATCATGTGCAGATTATAATCTTGACAATAACCAGATAAACAGCTTAGTTGCCATCAATCCCCAATATAAAGATACAGAGTCTAGCTTATCTATTGAAAAAATTTACTTGGGTAGTGATGACGAAGCAGAATGGGGTGACCAATTTACTGTTAAAGTTAATATTTACAAAGGCCAGGAAACCAAATATGCAATTGAACTTTGGGCAGAGCTGGATGATGAAACAGTAAGTAAAAGAAGCAAACTTAATATTTATGAAGAGTATCAAAATTATACAACAACCTTACCTTTACAATTGTTAGCTAATTGTAATCAGCGGTTTTCTGATGGAAAAGTTACTTTACATCTTGAAGGTCTTGGTTTAGAAACTACTGAAAAATTTGATGTGTACGGTATTGATAATGAACTTTGCAAAGAATACTTGGATTATATTGATGAGCTTGGTCTTAATGATGATTCAAACAGTTTAGGTAACCAAGAAACATACCAATTTATTGATTTGCCCTTATCAATTAATCCCGGACAAGTTATAGAAATAACTGTTCAAATTTTGGGAGATGATGAAGAACACGAATATTTAGCCTGGCCTTACTTGTACAAAGGGAATAAATGTTACTCCTGTTATGATTCCGCCGTTGAGCGCAATCAGAGTATTCAAGAATTTAAGTTGGCAAAAAATGAACTTAAGCAGATTTCATTCTTAATAAAAGTGGATGAAGAAATGGAAGATGGCATTTACAAGATAAAGACTAAACTCATTAAGGACCAACAAAAAACGGCAAAAGAGATTACTGAAGATATTTATGTTTTGTCTGGGCTTGCCGAGAACATTATGGAAGACGATCAAGAAACCTTCTCCGGACAGCTAGAGATTGACCAAATTGGCTCAGATTCTGGAAGGTTAAGCTTATTTTCTGCAAAAGATGCTGATAAATATGATGGAATTATAGTTTATGAATCCAGTTCAGAAAAAGCCAGGAAACTAGCACCTTACATTTTACTGGTAGCAGTATTTCTGCTGTTAATTTTGATGTTTAAGAAGAAAATATGAATACAATTACAAAAAAGATTTAAAACATCAGATCTTGGAGACAACTAATCATGACAAAAATAATTTTGTTTGACTTTTGGGGAACTTTGGTAGAGAATGGGGTTTGGAGCCCAATCAAACAAGTTAGAAATATTTTGGGAATCAGAATACCCTTCTCTGAATATGTAGTAAGAATGGAAAGGGCTATGATGATAAAGAAGTATTCTAATTTGCGAGAAGCCTTTGAAGCTGTCTCTGGAGAGTTTTCTATTCCAATTGACAATTATAAAATTGAAAAATTAGTGGGATTATGGAACAAATCTTGGATGTTAGCACAACCATATCCCGAAGTTAAAGAAATTCTAACTAAATTGAAAAAAAAATATAAGTTAGTTTTAGTGTCCAACACAGATCCCTTTTCAATTGAAAATGTGTTAGAGAAGTTTGATTTAAAAGGATTATTTGATCAAAATTTTTTATCCTATCAAATAGGTCAGATTAAGAGTGATCCAGAATTTTTTAAACAAATCTTGAAAGAACTGAATGTTGATAAAGAAGATTGTGTTATGGTTGGTGATAGTATACAAAGTGACATTATTCCAGCAAAACGTTTAGAAATTAAGGCTATCCTAGTTGATCGAAGAAATTCTAGGGACTATCACCCCAAAATTAAAAATTTGCAAGAATTAGAGAAAGTTTTAAGTATCTAGTTCTTTGTTTCTGAAGGTATGGTACAAGTAACATTTCTTGGAACTAGTAGTATGCAACCAACCAAACAAAGAAACCATACCAGTATCTTGCTAAATTATAAATCAGAAAATATTCTATTTGACTGTGGTGAGGGAACTCAGCGACAGTTACGTTTAGCAGGAATTAAACCAAGCAAAATTACGCGAATTTGTATAAGTCATTGGCATGGTGACCACGTACTAGGAATTCCGGGATTAATCAGCACCATGGGTACTGACCAATTTGCTAAAAAATTACATGTTTATGGTCCAAGTGGCAGTAAGAAATACATGGATTACATGTTAAAAGCCTTTTTTAGTGTAGATGTTATTGATTTTGAAGTTCATGAGGTAAATTCTGGAATAATTTATGAGAGTGATGACTTTTTACTTAGTACTGAATCTTTAAAACATAGTTCTGCATGTCAAGGGTATGCATTTGTAGAAAAAGATAGGTTAAAGATTAACACAGCCAAGGCTAAAAAGTTAGGATTGAAAGAAGGGCCAATCATGGGAAAATTGCAAGCTGGAAAAAATATAGTTATTGATGGTAAAAAAATCTTAGCAAAAGATGTGACCTACAATGTTAAAGGTAAAAAGTTTGCTTATGTCGCAGACACTAGACCCTGTGATGGCGCTAACATTCTAGCAGAAAATGCTGACTTGTTAGTTACAGAATCTTCTTATCATAGTAATGAACAGCAAAAAGCACGAGAATATCTGCATTTAACAGCTAAAGAAGCAGCCTTAATTGCTAGTAATGCTGGAGCAAAAAAACTTATTTTAATTCATCCAAGCTTAAGGTACAAAGATGTTAATGTCTTAGTAGAGGACGCGTTAGAGTGTTTTCCAGACGTGATTTTTGCTGAAGATTTGATGAAAGTTAATTTTTAGAATTTTTATTTACCAAATTTATTATTATAAAACAATTTAGGAAATTCAAAATGCCAAATTGGAAAGCTAAAGGAAGTAATGCCGAACGAGAGCTAATCAAACGCCTACACGAAGAAAGCTGGAGTGCGGTAAGAATGGCTGGTTCTGGTAGTACCAGATTTCCAAGTCCTGACATTTTAGCTGGAAATGGCCATAGAAGAATTGCTGTTGAATGCAAAGTTACCAAAGATAAAAAAAAATATTTTACAAAAGAAGAAATTGAACAATTGAAAACTTTTGCCACAAATTTTGGTGCAGAATCGTGGGTTGGAATACGATTTGCTGGCGAAGATTGGCTTTTTTTCATGCTTGAAGATTTGGAAAAAACTAACTGTTCTTTTGTCGCAACTTTAGATATGGCAGCAATGAAAGGCTTAACCTTAACCGAATTATTAAAAAATTCTGAATGATTACTAGAACCTATCTTGGCAAAAAACGAAAGATTTAAATGCCTATTGTGTCAGAAATGTTATTACTCTTAATAGATACTATAATTAAAGAACTGTAAAATAACCATAAAATCCTTTAAAAAACCCAAAATGCGCCTAACTCAAAAAAAAATTGATGAAGTTGTAACCAAAATTCTTGGTGAAGGTGGCTTAGAATTGGTCACTTTACTTAAACAAAAAGAAAACATTTCTGAGTTTGATCTGGCAAAAAGACTCAATTTAGATATCAAAGTTATCCGAAAAATGCTTTATTTGCTTTACAACCACAACCTAGTTTCATTTACACGTAAAAAAGATAAACAAAAAGGGTGGTACATTTATTATTGGACCTTGATTAATGAAGGTTTAAAATTTGCTTATTTAAAACGACAAAGAAAGTTATTAGAAAGGATAGAAGATACCCTAGATCGGGAGAAAAAGCAATTGTTTTTCAGCTGTCCGGGAGAATGTGTAAGACTGGATTTTGATGATTCAATGGATTTTGAATTCCATTGCCCAGAATGTGGTAAATTATTAGGACAAGATGATAACAAAGTGAGGATTGAAGAGTTAACTAAAAAGCTTAAAGAAGTTCAGGCAGAAATTGAAGCTGCAACAGAAGCACGGAAAGTAAAAAGAGTAAAACGTAGAGTTGCAGCAAAGAAGAAAGAAGTGAAAAAGAAGATTAGAGCTGCCACAAAAAAGAAAGTTCCTGCTAAAAAGAAAGAAACAAAAAAGAAAACGGTAAGCAAGAAAAAAGCCACAAAGAAAAAAACTATAGGAAAAACAGTTACTAAAAAGAAAGTTGTAAAAGAAATGGTCGCTAAGAAAACAATAGTGAAAAAGAAATCTCCTAGTAAGAAAACAAAAACTGTCAAGGAACAAACGCCCGCAAAAAAAACAACCAAAAAGAAAGTTACGATGAAGAAAAAGTAATTTTTCTTAACTTCTAAGATTATTTCTAAAATTTAAAGAATTATTAAAAATAAATAAAATTTATTTTCTTTTTCTCTTAACTGGTTTTTTGCGAGATTTTTTAGGTTTTGACTTTACTAATTTGGCTGGTTTTCGCTTAACTGCTCGTTCAATAATTGTTTCTTCTTTCAATATTTTTGATGCTAATTTTTGGATATTAAGTTCCATGCCAGCAACTCTTCGTTCCAACATAATTAAAACCCTTAAAGAATACACAATTGCAGCTAAAGTACCAATAATAACCGCCAAGATAACTTCTGCTAAAGATAATCCTACCATATTTTACACCTCATTTTTTATTATTATAAACGTCATTTAATTAATTATGATGGAATATTTATTTTTTGATATTTAAATGTTTGCTTGTAAGAAGGTAAAAAGCTTTATAAAACAGCGAGAAAACTAGAACCTATACAATGGAAGATTATGAAACTATGCTTAAAAAAGTACAAGAAGAATTGCCAGAACATCTGTCATCTTCTGATCGTTTCGTTATTGATAAGGTTAAAGGCCATCTTGAAGGTAACAAGACCATAATTATCAATTTGAAAAAAATTGCAAAAGATTTGAGTAGAGAACCAACTCATTTATTGAAATATTTATTAAGAGAAACCGCAAGTTCTGGTAAATTTGTTAGTGAAAGAGCAATTTTCAATTCCAAAATAGCTGCAACAACACTTAATAAAAAAATTAAAAAGTATGTTAGTGAATTTGTATTCTGTTCTGAATGTGGAAAACCAGAAACACAACTTACTGAAGATAAAGGAATTTCATATTTGCGTTGTCTAGCTTGCGGTAGTAAGAAACCAGTTAAAACAATTAAGTAAAATTTATTCAAAAACTTAAAATGATAGCTGAAAAATTTATAGTAAAGGAAATTGATTCTAAAAATGGAATTATTTTAGTAATTACCGACCCCGAACTTCTTGGAAAAAAATTTGAAACTGAAATGTTACAGTTAGATTTAAGTAACAGTTTTTATCAAGGTGAAAAAAAATCTGCTGAAAAAGTTTTAGCAATGATTAACAAAGCATACATTTTACACATCACAGGTGAAAAAGCATTGCGATTAGTTTCTGATCTGGGGTTAATCGACCAGAGTAAAGTATTAAAAATTGATAATATTCCTCATGCTGAAGTCTATTTAGGTGAATAATAAACGCGTGTAGGAATGATTGCGCACAACAAAAGAATGATTAAGTCATAAAATCGCCAAGTCCTGCTTGTTTCTCTTTTTCTTTTCCAAACACGGCAATTACGTTCTTCTCTAAAATTTCAATGGTTTCCTTCAAGTAAGGAGAAAACTCATACTTTCTTGTAAGTTCAATAGACGGTTCTAGGTATTTAATCACAGAACCTTCCGAAATAGTAAACATCAATTTTGGATTGTTACAAGCAGTACACTTATTGCTAAGTGGCGGACGACGGTACTTTGCATTACATTTTGGACATCTAAACTTTTGCATGGAATATTTTCTTAAATTACCTTTTATGTCGCTGAGAAAGTGTTTCTGCACTACCATCATTGCCACGTGATCAAGATCTACTGCCCGAACTTTCTTAGCAATGTCCATTTGCCCAAACAACTTTTCTTGCATAGTAGGTAAAATTTTGTATGCTGAACATTGTACACCCTTGTTGAAGTCATTAACGTGATGAGTAAACCCAAAACCTTCGTACTGCCCTTCCGTGTCTAGTTGATCTGCCAATTGAACAATTTTTTTCTTATCTAGGCCGTGTTTAACATCCCAGGGCGCTTTCATTTCTTCAGCAGCCTCATAAAATTCTAATGGATATTCCCATACCTTTTCCATACCTAAAACTTGGTCGTCAACTTCTGAAGGTACTAAGGTTGCAGTAAGTACTAACGGTGCGTCCATAGTAGATCCCCTACTAGAAGGTAAGAATTTTTTTGAGAAATTGATTAACCCATCAAGTAAAAGTAATCCCGCCGCCTCATCACCATCACAATCTCTTCTTAATCCAGCATGATACATTGGATGTGCAATCATTCCTTGCGTTTGTGAAAATCCAATTATTCTTCCTACGGTTCCTGCAGAGATGTGCGGTGCCAAACCAATAATTAAATGCCCTACCAAATCTTCATCTTTTTTTATTTTGTAGAACGGTTCCATACCATAAAATCTTACCAATAGGTCGTCAATGAAGTTTGCTACATTTTTTAAAACAATAATCGCTGAATCCTCCAGAACATTCAACCCAGGCATAATTATGTCCTGTGGTTTTAATTCTAAAATTTGATTGTCGTTTTCTAACTCTTCGCTTTCAAAATCTTTTTTGTAACCTAACTTTTTTAACTTTTCAACTGAAGTTCCAATTTCTTTGGGTTTGAAATGTGTTAATGGTAATTCTGTGCAGTCATGCCTGGTAGTTCCATCTTTATTAACATAAACGTTGTGCTTGGCACGCAAAATTGCTTTTGCTAAATGTTCAACAATATGTTCTTTGTTAGAACTTCCTTTTATGCCTTTTATTAAGTCTGGATGAATATTTTCTCCGATTCTTTTTTTTGCTTTGTTGAAATAGCTTTCAATATCTATTTCTTGCTTTTTGTAAGTTAAAGTTTTACCATGCCGGCATTGGTCCTTATCAACTACACCACAAGTTCTACAGAAGTAATTTGCCTTACACTCTTCACCACAGTCATCGCAAGTACGATAAACAGAATCTTTATCGCACTTTTCACAATGATAATTTGGAAAATCTGAAGTTACCTTTCCTGCTTTTAATGCTGACTGAAAACATCTTAACCTATCGCCTTCTTCCCCAACTGGAAACAGCCCGTGAGGTTTTCCTTTCATTGACCTCATTTTAGCTTTTTCTGGACGACCCATCCTAGCTCCAATGAAAGTGCCCGCTTTATCTCTCAAAGAAATTTTTTCTTTTTTAAGTTCTGCATTTAGCGCTTCTAAGGCATTTTCATGTTTAATGTCACTTGATTTAAGCTCGGTTAAACCTTTTTGATCTTGAAAAATTAATAATTGCGCTAAAATTTTACTTTCAATCTTTTCTAAAACAACACTTTCACTATTAATTACTTGGTGTTCTATTCCTAACAGTTCAAGAATCCTTTTTCCTTTTGTTACTTTTTCATTCTCCCTATTTTCCTTTGAATATGGTAAAATTATTTTCTTAATCCCATTTTCATCTTTCTTCAGTTTTCCTAATTTGAGAAACTCTTTCAGGAGATTAAAATCGTTAAGTGCAATTAATTTCCAATAGTGTGTGTAATCTGGATGCAAGGGAACGCCAAGGTGTTTGCTCATTTTAACAGCATCTTCAAAAGAAGGGGATTGAAACAACGGTTTGATGATAGATATGTTAAGTCTTTCTTGATCTAACTTTAATTCCTTAGCTAAATTCTTAATCTCGTTTTCTAACTTGGCTTCTTTTTCTTTTCCGGCCTTTTCTGCTAAAGATTTCCTAACTTCAAGAGACCACCATTCTGGACAATATCCTGGGGGAACGAGCTTCTGTCCGTTTTCAGAAAAATCCCCATAATTAAACAAAATATCTCCTAAGAAAACAATTTCAACAATTTTTTTAACATGAAGTTTAGCCTCTTCTTCAGTATTAAGTTTTTTCACCGAACCATCTTCCAATTTAACAATCGGCCCTTCCAAAGTATCACATAAAGTTACTGTTGCAGCTTTTCCTGGCCGTTCTACTTTCAATTGTGTTCCAATAGCAATATATTTGTCGAGCGCTATTAATGTCGCAGGATGCATCGCCGTAGCAGAAAATCCTGATGTTCTTCCACGCCCATATCTTAACCGAAATCCCCCCTCCGCTAACGGGTGGGTGAGCACTGGTCGTCCAGCCACTAAATCGGAAATGAATGTATCATTAGCCTTAACTACTACTTTTTTCTTTCCATCTTTGGCTCCAGCTTCGTCTTTCTTATCATCACCGCTGCTATGGGCTGCATGGATTTTTTCTTTCAATTTCAAGAAATCAGCAATAAAACTCCATTCCAAGTCAAAATCTTTGCCCCATTTTGACAATCTTTTCCATAACTTTGGTGCTTTCTGACACAAACCTTCAGCTAAAACTAAAGCTACACCCCCCCTGATCATATTAGTGCTGATTCTTGGCAAATCCTTAAAGTTGGAAACTTCAAATTTTTCAGTGGGGTCACCATCTACCTCGACAGGAATGTGGGAAATCATAAACTTCAATTCTTCGTCAGATGGGCGATACTGTAGATTGGTTACTCTTTCATGATAATCGTTAACTTCTGCCACGTATCGTTTGACTTCAGTTTCATCGGGATCGTAAGTAGAATATCCCATTTTTACCCTCACATAATCTGAAAGGATTACTGATGTAGAAGCTGCCGTTCCTCCCGCCCCCCTAATTGGGCCGGCATACTTTATAGCAAAATATTCCTTACCGTCTTTTCTTTTCTTAATTTCAATGCCAATAAACCCTTCTAACGGTGCTGCTACAATGCCTAAAGTAAGATATGCAAAACCGGTTCTAATTCCAATTTCCATAGCTTCTTTTTTGTCGCTAAACTTACAAAATTGTTCTTTTGCTACTTCTTCAGCAATTTTGAATCCAACTCGCCAATCTAAAGTTCCATATTCCTTTTCAAGCTCTTGAATACGTTCTGGAATCTTAGTGCCTAATAACTGGGGTGCAGCCATGGAAACAAGACCAATTACTCTTTCTGCCATGTTATGTGCAAGCATAATCTCGGATTCTGGCATAGGATCTAGGTTCTTACTTCTAGCTTCGTTGGCTATTTCATAACATTTGACTACATTTTCAGTTAATTCAGAGAAATACTTTTGCATATCTTTAGAAGCTTTGGCCATTTTGTATAAGTGATTTAATTACTTTATTTGAGGCAAGTACTGGTTTTTAAGTATTGTTCTACTCAAGATTAACTAATACAAATTATGTTCCAGAGATTATCTTCTAGAACTTAGTTTATCTAACAGAACCGCTTGCTTATATGCTTTCTGCAGGTTTGACTATTGTGTCGCAAGATCTGCATAGAAAAATGTTTATATTTTTATTGTGAGTCTGCGGACTAAACAAACCTAAGCACTTTAACTTCTCTGGTTTTCAAATTTACGATTGGTACCCTGCCTGGTTCTGGGTTATGCCCAAGTTTCTCTTGAAACTTAGTTTTTGCTTGCCAGCAACTGCCACCAATCATCGTAACACCCTTATAATTGGCAACTGCAGAATAATGAATATGTCCTGTAATAAGAAAATCTGGTATTTTTTTGATCAATAGGGGATCTTCTTCATATGCTGGCAAATACGGCGTTGATTTATAGGAAGGAGCTAAATGTCTCCTCTTTAACAAAAATTTCATGATCAAATCTGCTCGTTCATAACCACCATTATTTCTAATATCGTCAACATTAGCAACATAATAATCGAAACTGGATCCGTGATACATTAAGATGTTAAATCCAGAAAAACCTTTAGTTTTAGCAATGTTAACCATTCCGGGGTTGCTTACTAAAGTTACATTAGGCATGTTGTGCAAATCTTTGGTATATTCTTTATAGAAAATTACTTGCGGTTCTGCTAAATGGACTGCATCGTGATTTCCTGGACAAATAAAAATCTGTTTATCTAAGGGAATCTCTTTAATCAATTCAATGAATTTGTTATATTGCCCCCTTGTATCAGTAATCTTAAGTTCTTTCTCTTGTCCAGGGTAAATCCCAATACCATCAACCAAATCTCCGGCAATAAAAATGTATTTAACTTTATTGGCAATACTGCGTTGAGAATCATTGCCGGCGTTGCCAGAGGTCCATTTTAAAAATTTTTTGAATTCTTCTTCTAAAAAATTGTTTGAACCTACATGAACATCTGATAAAAAAATTGCATATTCTTCTTTATCGGATTGTTTTAAGTCAATATTGCTTGGTATGTCTGGCCAAATAACATCGTCAACAAAAATTATGTTATCTCCACTTACTCCCACAACTCCAATAACTTCATCAAAAACTAGTTCTTTTCCTTTCTTGTGTACGTCTTCCTTACTTTTGTTAATCAAAATTTTAATTTCTCCGGTAAGATCTTCTAGCGTGATTATAAGGTTACTATTCTTTGTTTCAGCAATATCGCTAATTACTCCAATAATACTCACATTTTCTCGTTCTTTTTTCATGCGCAATCTGTTAATGCTAACCAAATTTTTCATTTCTGGGTGCTGACGAATTAATTTTTCTAAATACTGATACCTGGTACGAAAAATCTTGGTAAAATCAGTTACGGTATACTTGTGAGTTATTGTTTCATAAGAATAAACAATTTCGTATTCTAATTCGCGTTCAATTTTTTCCAATTCTGCAACTGCACCTTCAGCAACAATATTTTGATTAATTCTTTCTTCAGAATTTACGTTGTGTTCTGGAAGGTTAGCTTCCATAAGATCTTCTTCCAACTCAGTTTCTATGCTTTTCAGTTCTTGTCGGTTCTTTGTTTTTTTGTTAGATGCAATTGTCAAAGATCCCTTTTTCAAATCTTGTAATTGTGATTGATAACGGTCTTCCTCGCCGTTCTTTTCAAACCCGACCCTAAAATGGTCAACCGCATACCAATCTACTAAGAAACTATCATCCTTAATCAATTTTGAGTAATCATCATTTAAAACAATTAAATCCTCTTCGCCTTTTATTTTTTCGATGAGATCTTCATTCAGTTCCCTTTCTAGCATTTCTTTATTTACTAAAATGCCTTTTTCAAACATCCGATCTATTAATTGTTTTTTTGTTGATTCTACCATTTAATTTAACCTTTTAACAAAGAAAAAATTATGATTTTAATTGGACTGATCGCTCAATAATTTCTTTCAATTTTGTTTTAGCATTGTCATCTAACGAAATTGAGACTTCTCTGGTTCTACCATAACGCCCTTTTGAGATTATTTTAGCGTTAATGATGCCTAACATATCAAATTCTGCTAAGATATCAGATACTCGGCGCTGAGTTAATACATTAAATTTAATTTTTTTGCATAGAGTTTGATAAATTTCATAAATCTCTCCAGTAAAAATAGTCTTTTTTTGTGGAGCTAACAATAATATTGAATACAATACCGCCTGAAATTGTTTAGGTTGACTTATCACGGCATTAATTATTTTATCAGATTCAATTTTTCCTTCGGCGTCGTCCAAATGTTTAATTTCGATTGAGCCAGACGCGGTCCGTTCTGCTAATTCTCCAGCTACCCGAAGCAAGTCAATCGCTCTACGAGCATCACCATGTTCTCTTGCAGCAAATGCAGCACATTTTTCTATAACTCCTGGTTTTAAAACTTCTGGCTGGAATGCTTTTTCGGCCCTTTTCCTTAAAATGTCTTGTATTTGAATGGCGTTATATGAAGGAAAAATCAATTCCTCTTCAGATAATGAAGATTTCACTCTTGGATCTAAATTTTCTGAAAAGACAAGATTATTAGAAATCCCAATTAAACATATTTTTGCGTTTTTTAGTTCAGAATTGATCCTAGTCAAATTGTAAAGGATTTCATCACCTATTTTTTTTGTTAATTGATCAATTTCATCTAACACTAAAAGTATAATAAGTTTTTCTCGATCAACTAAAGAATAAAATATATTATAAATTTCGTCGGTTGGTAGTCCAGTAGTTGGAACTTCCCTACCAAAATCTTTGATTAGTTGGGCAATTAAGCGATATTCGGTGTCTGCTACTCGTTTGAGTTTACAATTTAAATAAATACACTTCAGTGGAATCTTATTTTCCTGAGCAATCTTTTCCATAGAATTGAGAACGTACTTTATAGAAAGGGTTTTTCCAGTTCCAGTTTTACCATAAACCAACAAATTGGATGGTTGTTCGGTTCTTAACGCAGGAGCAAGAATATTAGCAACTTCTTGAATTTGTTCTTCCCTATACAACACTTCACTTGGAACATAAGAAGATAATAATAGGGATTTATCTACAAATAAAGAGTCCTTCTTTAAAAAATTTTCAAAAAAACTTCCAATCTTCATATTTACACCCCAGACCCCCCTGTTTCTGTTGGAGATATAAATTTAACCAACCTGGAAACAACAATTTCCTTTGGATATATAAAATTACTTGTTGCAATAAATAAATAGTGTAATGTTTATGTGTTGGTTGGTGGTTTGAATGATAATGATTGTGACTAAGGGGTTATTCATTATGATTAGCACAAATCTATCTAATAAATTTATTGTCTATTTGAAATAGACTTATTTGTTAAATGCAATTAATCTTAATACAAAATTTTCCTCAATATTACAACTCCTTTCATTCACTATAAGCACATTATTATTAAAATTAAATTTCTTTTATTATATTATTATTAATTAAACTTATTATA
>JBDRMB010000012.1:0-2171 GCA_043812455.1 archaeon
CATAAGACTTTACCATCCTGAAGGATTATTCACTATATTTTGCAATCCATTCAACACATTCTCCTTATTAAATCTCAATGTTTGTATAATTGACAAGAGCATTGCTGTTGCATTTGCTCCTCTTCTGCTTCTTGAGCCATAGCTTATTTTTCTAATAATTACCAAAGCTCTTAATTCTCTTTCACTAATGTTGTTTGTTGGATCAATATTAGGATCAGTCACAAATCTAAATAGGTTATCAACATCCCTGTAATATAAATTCCTTGCAAATTTTCCAACTGTTAAATGCCTATACTTTCTTTGAGTAAGCTGAAAAATCTCTCCTTTTAGTTGTTCAACCATTTCATCTGTTCCTTTGTGCTCTAATCCTTTAGCTAAAGCATATATCTCCTTTAGCTTTTTATGAACATACTTGCCTTCTGCTCCGAAGTTCTGAGCAATCTCCTTTGAATCTTCTAGAATATGCGACCAACATAACTGTAAAAGAAAGCCTGCTTTTTTTGCTAGCTTTAATAAAGCACCAAACCTGTCTGTAACCAAGACATTGCCTTTTTGATTCTTTCCAAGAAATGCTAAGCCTACTTTATGATTATTGCGTTTACGAATCTTATACAGAACAATCCCTGAAGCTATAAATACCCAGGCAAAATAATTCTTGCCATTAATCCTCCATGAAGTTGTGTCTGTGTGTTTTACTCTCGCTAGCTTGACAATTTCTTCAAGATAAGAATAATATCCTCCAAAAACATTTATGAGCTGCCTTAATATAACTACAATTTCGGCCTCACATATCTTAAGATTGTATAAAGTCATGAGATAGTCGTGAATCTTATTACATGGCAATCTTAATCCAAGCTTTAAGTACATAACAAGGAGCATTAAGTTTAAACCAAACCTTGCATAAGGTAAAACATTTGGAACATCTGGTTCAACAATCTTATTGCAAGTAGGGCAATATTTTCTATGGATATCATAGCGGGTGGTTTTAGTCTTAGATACTAGTTTAATATCAGTAACATGTCTATGCCTTATCTCTTGAGTTTTTCCAAGTTTGGTGTTGCAATGAGGGCATCTCTTAAGGATTAAAGCTTTGATACAATCAATCCTTTCAGGGATTCTTCTTGCATAACCTTTATGGCCGTTGGGAGCTCCCAAAGGTTTTAGTTTCTTCTTTGAATTAGCTTTAATCTTCATGGCTTTTTTTAGATTTTCAACAGTGATTGCGTGCCTTACTTTGAATTTTTCGAATTCTTTCTCTATCTTGTCTTTCTCTTCCTTTAGTCTTGTGACTTCTTTTTCAAGTTCATTTATTCGTCTATCTTTTTCGTCTATCATTCTATAAGAATGGCTCTAACTTTTTTACCAATCCAATGCTTCGGAACATATATCCTGGCACTGTTGCCACCCACTTCTGCTGTTTTTTCAACAACTTCATAACCTTCCATCTGCATTTTGATTGGCTTTTTCATGTAGTTACAATGTAACTACACTAATAAATAAAGATTTCGATACTGGAGAATATAAATTAAATTTACTTCAGAAAGCTAAATGGATACTATTCTAAATAAACCATAACAATATCGCAACAAAAAAACCAAGAGCAATACCTGCAAGAACTTCTATGGGTTCATGACCTTTGGCAAAATGTTTGTGGACAATCTTCAGATGCTCTTTTTTGATTATTTTATCTATGGCCTTGCCTTCTTCTCCTACAGTTCTTCTAACTCCAAAGGAATCTGTGACAACTATCAGGAATAGGACGAATGCTGCTACTGTAACCGCTGAGAAGCCTTGTTCAAAAAGTAGGACAGCAAAAAGTGAACTAACTAAGGCAGAATGGGTACTCGGCATACCCCCCGTCACAATGAGATCACTTAGTTGAAAGCTTTGTTTTCCTCTGACTAGGTTGATAATTGTTTTTATGGCTTGAGACAGAATTCCTGCTATAATGATCGCAAAAAGGACTTTATTCGAACCCACACATATCATAAGGTATTTAGCAAATCAAAGATATAAAAATCTTTGTAAATACGACACTGTTTACTAAACGACACATTAATATAGTAGTTCATCTCAGTTTTAGTTGAGGTGAATAAAGTTGTTCAAATGCAAGCACTGCAAAAAGACTTCTGCCATAAGGAGGGGCGTTAAAAAGAATAAATCTGGTTGGA
>JBDRMB010000013.1:0-19834 GCA_043812455.1 archaeon
ACTGGTTTATTGAACGCCTTAATCGTGAGATTAAGAGAAGAGTTAAGTGGTTTTCAACCTTCCAAAGTTTAGAAGGTGCTAACTCTTTCTTCAGTCTTTGGTTCCATCATTGGAACCTAAGACCCTCAACTTGACTATACCGCTTAAGAGGAAATTATTTATAGTAAAAAATATTTGTCTTAAGATGTGGCGCTAGAAAATCAACTTACAATTTATACTGATTTTGATAAAACAATGATTAAAGAAAATTCTCCTATGTATTTCTTCCCAAATTTATTACGAAGAGTTATACCAAGTAGAAGGGTAGCAATAAGAGCGTTCCAAGCATTTCTTAGAGGAGGCATTGGAGGAGAAGTTTTTTTGGAAGCTATATCAGAAGCAGATGCACATACCAAAGGGATAATAGCTAATAAAGTAGTAAAAATGTTGTCATTTAATAAAAAGTGGCTTTATGAGTTAAGAAATCTTGTTCTTAAAAATCCCAGAATGAAGAATATTAAACTGGTAATAATAACAAGAAATATAAGAATAATCCCAGAATTGTTTATTGAACTTTACCATGATGAAATTACTAACTGGTCACAAGGAAGATTTCGTCATGATTTTGTAATTGTTGCTAATGAAAGTGTTGGTTCATCTTCAGTAAGAAGGCAGTATGTACCTAATTTAACACTACCAATAATAATCAACCAGAGTAGAGAAAAAGGAAAGTTCATTAAATCAAAAAATGCTTTCTTTTTTGGTGATCAAGAAGAATACAACGAATTAGTTAGACACACTAATTTGAGAGATTTACATTTCATCATAGTTTAATTCTAAATTGTAAGATAATTAAATTGTTAAATAAGTATCATTATCTTTTCCACTGACACCAAGTAAAAAATTATCTTTTCCCAAATGACTTTTCATATTTGCACAGAAATCAATGTCTTCCTGACTAAATTTAGTAGGCAATTCTGGAAAGTCTTCTAAATGAGTGTGGAAATACCCTATTACTTCTGCCTTTTTTAATTTGTCAATTACCTTTCTTCTCGAAGTTGTAAAAGGATTACTATGCCAACACATTTCAGGCCCATAAACATCTCTTGGAAGATAAGAAAGAACAACTTCAGGAGTTACTTTCCTTGGACCAGTGCCATTTTCTACAAAATATCTTGCAGGTAGTTTTTCCAAAATCTCTAAAGCTTCTTGTTTTTTTTCTCTGGTATAAAATGTCTGAAGTAATCTTACCAACATATTCTCATCTTGAGCAACACTCAATTCATTCAATGCTTTTGATAATTTTACAAGCTCACTAGAAAAATAATCATTATACGTTCCCAAATTGGTAGAAACTAACAAAGAAGTCCCAAAAACGCCAGTTGCATTAACAACACCATCAATTTTAGCAGAATTTTTTCCTACTTGGCCCCGAAAAAATACATCTTGTTCAACACTGTAATCTCTAGATCTTTCTTTCAATTCAGCAATACTATCTTGAACTTCCGCTGAGAGTTCTAAGTCTAACGGTATTGTATTAAGTGGAATTCTCATCAATACCCTAGAAATAGGCTCTATTTAAAAAGTTTTCTTAAAAATTACAACTAAAAAGTGGTAAATTCAGTTTAGTGAAAGAAATTGATGGTAATTGATAAAAATTAAGAGGAAAATAATAGAAATTAAGAAAAAAAAGTTAAAAAAATAAAAAACTATGCACCCAAATGACCTGAAGTTAAACCTTTTCTCTGCGCAATTTGGTTTCTGATCTTATCCTGCAATTCCATTGGTAACTTTTCAAAACTCTGATCAACTAAACTACTGTTACCTCGACCACCGGTTGAACTTCTCAAGTCGTTACTCCATCCAAAAAGTTCTCCTACTGGCATTTTTGCCTGAACTACAGTAATATCTCCTTCTTGGTCCATGCTCAAAAGCTGGCCTCTTCTAGCAGAGACTAGTTTAGACACTTCACCAACATAGTCGTTAGGAGCTTCAATCCTAGTAATTTGTAACGGTTCGTAAAGTACAGGTGATGCTCCCATGATAGCTGCTCGGATACCTTCCCGAACTGCAGGGTACATCTGTGCAGGACCTCTGTGAATTGCATCTTCATGCAGTTTACAATCAGTGATGGTAACTTTCATGTTAACACAAGGTTCTTTTGCTAATGGACCGGCTTTCATAACATCTTCAAACATGTCCAAAAGCATTTCCATGATTTCCCCAATGTGAACAATACCTCTTGTAGCATCAACAAACAAATTACCGTTACACAGCCCTTTAACTTTAGTTGCAACTTTAGTGTCCCAACCGCATTCTCTCAAAAAGTTGATTACTTCTTCATCTTTCTTTTTGTACCGACCTTCAGGCAACTTACCGTCTTTGATACCTTGGACAATTTCGTCTTCCAGAGGTTCAACTACAAAGTAAAGTTTGTTGTGTTTATTAGGAGACTTTCCTTCCATCTCTGGGCTGGTTTTATTCACTGCTTCACGATAAACAACAATTGGTGGAGAAGTTTTAATGTCAATACCTTTCTCCGTCTTAATCCTGTTTTCAATAATCTCTAAGTGAAGTTCTCCCATACCGTGCATCAAATGCTCACCAGTTTCTTCATTGATTTCAATTTTAATGGACGGATCTTCTTTCTGGATTTGCCGTAAAATTTCAATCAATTTAGGTAAATCTCCGGGCCTAGCAGCTTCAATTGCCTTACTAACTACTGGATCAAAGATGTGAGTAATTTTTTCGAAAGGTTCTGCTTCACCGATAGTTACTGTCTCTCCGGGATAACCCCCTTTCAAACCAGCAACTCCAATGATATTTCCAGATGGTACGTTATCAACAATTTCTTTTTTAGCACCGTTGTAGATGTAAACTTGTTGAATCCTTCCAGGTTGTCTAGCAATGTTTAGGTAAACATTGTCTCCTTTCCGGATAGTACCTGAAAAAAGTCTACCTGCTGCAATTTCTCCTGCTTGTGGATCTACTACTACTTTAGTAATTACAAAGTAAAGTTTTCCATTAGAATTACAACTCAAAAGACTTTTACCATCTTCACTTTCCAAATCTCCTTGCCAGATTTTTGGAATTCTATAACCCTGAGCTTTGACTGGGTTAGGATGATGTTTAATTACCATGTCAAGCACAACTTCGTGAAGTGGAGCTTTTTTTGCCAAAATTTTGTAACCTTGATCATCGCCAGTATTGTAAGCGTCAATAATGTCTTTGAAAGTAATGCCTTTCTTCTTCATGTAAGGTAAACTTAATGCCCAGTTATGGAACGCAGAACCAAACGCAACAGTACCTTGTTCAACACTTGCCATCCATTCATCTTTAAATTCTTCAGGTGCTAGACCTCTGATTATCTTGTTAACTTGAGCGATCTGTTTCACAAACCGTTCCTGCATCTGTTGAGGAGTTAGTTGAAGTTCTTTGATTAATCTGTCAACTTTGTTAATGAACAAAATTGGTTTAACTTTTTCTCTAAGAGCTTGCCTCAGAACAGTTTCAGTCTGTGGCATTGCACCTTCGGAAGCACAGATCAAAGTGATTGCACCGTCTACAGCTCTCATTGCTCGAGTAACGTCACCACCAAAATCTACGTGACCAGGAGTATCAATCAAGTTAATTAAGAACTCTTGACCTTCAACAGTGTGTACCATAGATACTGCTGCTGAATCAATTGTAATTCCTCTTTCCTGTTCATCTTCATGAAAATCTAATTTACAGGCTTTACCTGCATCTTCTTCAGACATCATACCAGCGCCTGCCAAAAGATTATCAGAAAATGTGGTCTTCCCGTGAACTCGGAGTCAAGGATTGTCCTTAATCTCTATCGATATGGGCACAGATCGCGATATTTCTGATATTCTCTGGCTTCTTCATGATACGAGTCACTTTTTCGACCATTTTTTCAGCCATTGTTAATTTACCTCCTTGGAAAATATAATTCCTGATTTAATTGCCAAATCTTTTCCAAACCTCTTCTTTTTGAGTTTAAGATTTTCCACTTAGTTAATTTATCAAGATAAGTATAAGTTACTGTTTTTCCTTTACCTAATTTTTTTACAACATTTTTATATGTTGCTTCATCTTGTAAAGAATGAACCACCTTGATAACATCACTAAATGTTAGCGCGTTTTTCCTTTTTTTAGGATAAAACTTATCCAAATTTCTAAGGGCTTTATTTAAATCTTTTGTCTTATTTGATAAGCCATAAAAATGTTCATTCAAACGGAACCATTTTTCTGTGTCTTTTTCGAATAAGTTTATGTTGTTAACTAGTTTAGAATTTTTTCTAAATAATAACCTTGATCTTTGAAATTTATCCATTTTTTTGCTGATGTAATCTGGTTGAAGATTAATTTCATTTAGCAAAATGATTACATCCCTAATCAGATTAGGACTTCTTGAGACTAAACTAACATATCCTGTGCAGTAATCCACACCACCATCAAACATAAAAATTCCTTGTAGTAAAGCAAGTTTAGTTTTCTTACTTGAATTCTTAAATATTTTGGGTACTGAAATTATATCTACTTTCTTACCAGAAGGAATTTTAAGAACATTAGTTAAGTAAAGGATAATTATTTTGTTACTTATGTAAAAATAATAATGATTATTTTCTTTCTTAGGTTTTATGTATATCCCAAATTCTTCTTTAAACCATTTTGAGAATGCTAGAACATTTGATAGATATTCTTCCCTTATAACTAGTTCATAATGTTGACCTCTTCCAGATTTTCTGATCCCAATATGACCATCAGCGATAATTGCACCAATTATTTTGGCAAGATTCACATTGATTTTTATAGGCAATCTTACTTCTGTTTTAGCTTGACCACAAATAACATTGAATTCTTCTTGTGAAAATTTTGTATTTGATAATTCTTCTAATCTTTTAAGAACAATTAAAGGAATATAATTTCTTCTGTTACAGTAGCTCCAAAGAGTTGTGTAATCTACACCAAATTTTTTAGAAAGGTCCTTGAGTTTAATTGTTTGTTTTAGTTGGTTAATTGTGTGGTTTATTTGGTTTTTCAAATTTTCATTAAGAATTACTCTAATACTACCTACACTAAGATCATTGTCGCAAAGTTGATATAAATTTAATTTCATTTTGTAATTGATTTACTTTTGATGAAATTTTAATTTTATTAGATCAAGACTTGTGTTTAGAATGTGGGTGTTCTTTAAATATTTTGAGGTGCGCATTTGGCAATGTTTATTCTTAAGGCGAAAACTTAAGGTTGTGTAATGTAGGGGTAACGTGCCCTCGTTGACTAAATTACTATTCAGTCATTAGATCCTCATAACACTTAAAGAAAAAGAGTTCTTCTCTTATAGCATCTGGATACCTTGTCATTTTATGAAGTTCCTTTGGGAAATTAGGATTAATGTTATCTATTTCTACTTGATTTAGTAGCATTTTTAACATTCTAACATCTTGTCCACGAACAACTTCTCTACCCTCCGCAGAAACATTATCACCACAGTTTCTATGGTAATCTCTTAACTTTCCTGCAAATTCATAGAATCTGTCATTCTCAGCAGCACGATATAATACTCCTGTAACGTTTAATTCCTGACCTTCAAACAGATCTGACAATTCGCGTGTTTCTTGTCTAGCTCTATCTCTTTGAGATTCCTGAACTAATCCTGCAACTTTATCTGCAAATTCATTTCTTGTTTGTTCTTCTAATTGATACATAACAATCACCGAAAAAGTAATTTACATATTAATGATTTAAACTTTGTTGTTCTTGAAAGAATACATTTTAGCAGATTCCTTCTCATGACATACGAAATCCCCCAGCAATTGGAGTATACTAAAAACGATTAAAATTTTTTGTATCTTAAAAATAAGACTAACAGAAGATTAAAAAGAAAAAGAAAACTTTATTCACTCCTTATCACTTTCATGATTCTTTCCATAATCATTTCTTTATGAGCACCAAAATCTTCATTGATAACTATTTCCCTTAGAAGACCTTTTTCTTTGTAAAAGTCAATCAGAGGGGTAGTTTTCTTTTCGTAAATTTCAAGTCGTTCCTTAATTGTTTCCGGAGAATCGTCTTTCCGTTGGTATACTTCACCATCACATTTATCACAAACACCTTCAACTTTAGTTGGAATGTTTTTTATGTGCCAGATAGTTTTACAATTTCTACAGATTCTTCTTCCTGAAAGTCTTCCCAAGATAACTTCTTGATCAGCTTTGAAGCTTACGACCATATCAAGATCAGTAATACCATCTAAGGCTTGAGCTTGTTCAACTGTCCGTGGAAAACCGTCTAAGATAAATCCATCTTTACAATCATCTTGCGCCAATCGGTCTTTAACAAGATCAATTACAAGTTCATCAGGAACCAATTGTCCTGCTTCCATGTATTGCTTCACCTTTTGACCAAGTTCAGTATTGTTTTTCATGTTCTCACGAAAAATGTCACCAGTAGAAATATGGGTTGTTGGCATAACTTCAAGTATGCCACCAATGTAAGTACCTTTACCAACTCCAGGAGAACCCAAAACTACAATCTTCATTTTAGGTCAATCCTCCTGAAATGAATTACTTCATCAGGTTTTTTCCATTCAACAACTTCCTCTGGTTTGAACCACAGCTTAATTTCTTTCTCTGCAGATTCAGGAGCGTCAGAAGCGTGAACCAAATTAATTACTGGCCTGTTGTAAGCGTTAGCCAAAACGTAAGTATCTTGTGAATAATCTCCCCTGATAGTTCCAGGTGCAGAATTTTCTGGTGACTGTTCGCCAACCATTTTTCTTACTAAGTTTATTACATTATGTCCTTGAAGAACCATTGCAATTACTGGATACAAAGTTAAATCTTGTGCCAAAGTGTCACATATTCTTTGTCCATGAGTTTTAGGATCTTCCTTTTCTGGATCTAGGCCTTGATTCTTGATAAGTTTCTTACCAACAGCAAGTAACCAGTCATCATCTTTCTGGTAATGTTCTTTTGCTTGTTCGATAGGAACGTTAATCATTTTCATAGCAATAACCTTTAGTCCTGCACGTTCAAATCGAGTTGTTATCTCACCGATAAGTCCTCGTGCAACTACGTCTGGTTTCAGAATAATTAAACTTTTTTCGTCAATCATTTTATACCGTAAACCTCCTCTTTGAATTAATTTTAATTAAAATAAAAAAAAG
Organism: archaeon; assembly: GCA_043812455.1. GTDB lineage: Archaea > Nanobdellota > Nanobdellia > Woesearchaeales > GW2011-AR9 > JABHQR01. The sequence continues at coordinate 7,154 of JBDRMB010000013.1, forward strand.
TTTAAGCACTTTGTTTTCTTTTCGCTTTCTCTGTTTGGTAAGTTTCTGTCCATTTAACTTTCAAAGGTTTCCTTTTCAGTTTAAGTTGATTTTTTTCACACTTGTTAGTACAGAAATTTGCAATCTTACCGCTAGTAAAAACGAAAATTTTACCAGTACCTTTTTCAATCCTTGTTCCACAAAAACTACATCGTGCCATTTTGTTTACCTCTTGGAGCTACTACTACTGCTACCGCCTTTCTTACCTCTTCTGGCACCGCCATGTTTTGGTGCTTCAAGTTCTGTGTCAAGCAGCATTAAGATGTCACCCACTTTTATCGGACCACGAACATTTCTTCTGATAGCTTTGTTCTTGTCACGTCCATCTAAAATCAGAGCCATTACTTGAGTTAAATCCCCTCTAGTACCTGCTCTAGTAACAATTTCCTTAACTTCTGCTGGCCAGGCTTCAGCAAATTTGATTTCGCTTTCTCCACCACTTGCCTTAGAGGTGTCAGCTTTACCTTTTTTGCCATCATCCTTTCCTTGCATATTTTTGGCCATTTTGTCTACCTACTTACTCTTCACTTTTAATTTCTTTAGCCAAAGATTCAATAATAGCTTTTGCATCACCTTCTTTGGTGATAGCTACTGCTGCAGTTGATACAGGGATACCTACTGCTGCACCCAAATCTTCTTTTTTGGATACTTTTGCACAAGGTACATTTTTCTCCTTACACAATAGTGGAAAGTGCATTACAATTTCTTTTGGACTAACATCTTCTGCGTAAACTACCAATTTAGCTTCTCCTTTCTCGATAGCTTTCGTTGCTTCGTTAGATCCTTTCTTAATTTTGCCAGTATTACGGGCAATTTCTACTGCTTCCAAAACTTTTGCTTCATCAGCCATGTTTTTAAGACCCCTACTATTTTCGTTTATTTTAATCACCAGCCAGAGTAATTTTACTTGGTTAGTATTTACCTTGTAACAGAATTATGAAATCACTGTTACCTCGTTGTTCAACGTTTATTTTGTTGCATTATCAACTCATTGGCAATACAGCTAGGATATTAGGGTTTATTTAAAAACGTTTGGGTGTGGAATTGAGTGTTGCGTGCTAAGTAATTAAGAATTTAAGCTCTGTTGCTGTTTCTACAAATCGAAACATAATCCCCATACTCTGATTCAAAGTTTGGCCAATTTTTGATTGTGAGTACATCACCAAAAACTCTGTTAAAAACCTCTGCTCTCTTCCTAAGAGAAGTTTTAAATTCTTTCATTAAAACGTCGTTTGACAGAATGTCTATAGTCTCTTCCACTACTTGTTGAGGTGCTCCGTTTAAGATAGTTGCTCTCAGATATTCGTAACCTAATTTTGCAGCAGCTACCTTTCTTTCAGTTTCATCTAGATAATCATCAACGTAACAATCAGATACTAAAACTATCCCTTCCGGCTTAACCATGGAAGCCATTCTTTTAACAGCTGTTTCTTGTTGCTCATAAGGAATATGATGAAGTGCACCAGTGCAAACAACAACGTCATATTGTTCAGGAGGTTGCCATGAAAGAAGGTTTCCTGATTCAAAATCAATTAGGGAGTATTTTGCATTGGCGTGAGTAATGTACCTTTCATCAATGTCAACACCCTTAAGTCTAAGATCTTTACGTCTTGACGCAATCATACCGAGCAAATATCCTGGCCCACACATTACATCAAGTAAGCTTGCATTACGAGGAGAATTCGAACATAAATATTCTAACACTTGCCTTAGCGACTCTCTATAAGGCATGTAAATTAATTCTTGTTCATAAACATCAGGTTGTGGTAATTCGCTCATTTTAAACAATAAACATCTAAGAAACCCCCAATGTATTTTCCCAACATAGTTTAATTATAAACTTTTCTACCAGAAACTCCTTCCATAAACTTCTTAAAGGATCAAAGGGCAAAACAAGGTATGTGTGGGATTGTGGCGTACCTGGGTAACAAAGAAGCTTACCCTATTCTGATCAAAGGACTAGAACGTTTAGAGTACAGAGGTTATGACAGTGCAGGTGTTGCTACGCTACAAAACAACCAAATAACAATAAACAAACAAGTAGGGAAAGTTGCTAACCTAAAATCACAAGTTCTTACTGGAAATATTGGTATCGCACATACTCGTTGGGCAACACACGGGTCACCAACACAAGAGAATGCGCATCCTCACCAAAACGATGAAAAGTCATTAGTATTAGTACATAACGGGATTATTGAAAATTATGCCAAACTGAAAAAAGATCTGATTGCTAAAGGTTACAGTTTTTATTCTGAAACAGATACAGAAGTTCTTACTAAACTAATTGACTATCATAATAAAATCAAAAATGAAGAATTAGGATTAGGCAACCACATGGCTGAAGCTTTGAAATGTGCACTACATGATGTGGTTGGAGCTTATGGTATTGTAATACTTAACAAAGATGAAGATAAGTTGTACGCTGCCAGAAAGGGTAGTCCGTTAGTGTTAGGTATTGGTAAAGATGATAATGGAAATAATGAATATTTTGTAGCATCTGACCCAGCAGCGTTCTTAGAATATACTAGAAGAGTACTTTATCTTGAAGATGAAGATATTCTTGTAATTGACAGGAACAATTACCAACTGAATAGTTTGCATGAACATTGTGATCACCCTAATAGAAAAATCAAGCAGATTGATTGGAATTTATCACAGATTGAAAAAAATGGCTATGAACATTTCATGCTGAAAGAGATTCATGAACAGCCCGAAACTTTACATAACTGTCTAGCCGGAAGGATTGACTTGAACAATCTGACAACAAAATTTAGTTCTCAATTATCTGACCAGTTTATTAAAAAAATAGATAGAATAATCTTTGCAGCATGTGGAACTTCGTGGCACGCAGCAATGGTTGCCAAATATTTAATTGAAAAATATGCGAGAATCAAAGTAGATGTCGAGTATGCTTCTGAATTTAGATATAAAAACCCAATCCTCTCAGAGAAAGATTTAGTTATAGTGATATCACAAAGTGGAGAAACTGCAGACACTTTAGCTGCACTGAAAACTGGTAGAGAACGCGGTGCAAAAACTTTTGGCATAGTTAATGTAGTAGGAAGCTCAATAGCACGAGAAGTTGAATCTGGAATTTATATTCATGCAGGTCCGGAGATCGGTGTAGCATCTACAAAAGCATTTACTGGACAAGTGTTGAGCATCTTATTCTTGATGGTACATTTGGGTAAGATTAGGAGTACTATTACAGACATCAAAGCACAAGAGATTCTTAACCAATTGCAAAACGTTCCACAATATGTTAAAGAAACTTTTTCAGAAGAACAAAAAATTAAAGCAATAGCAAAAGAAATTGCTAAAAAAAATAATTGTTTCTTTTTAGGTCGTGGAGTTAACATTGCCACTGCAATGGAAGGTGCACTGAAGATGAAAGAGATTTCGTACATTTACAGTGAAGCTTTTCCGGCCGGAGAAATGAAACACGGACCTATTGCTTTATTGGAACCGAACTTTCCAGTAATTACAATTGCAACCAAAGATGATCAAACTATTTATGACAAGATCCTGAGCAACATTGAAGAAGTTAAAGCCAGAGAAGCAAAAGTTATTGCTATTGCAAATGAAGGTGATAATGAAATTGTTAATGTTGCTGACCATGTTATTTGGGTACCAGCAGTACCTGATTATTTGCAAGCAATTGTTAATGTTATTCCATTACAACTTCTGGCATATTATACTGCTAATGAAAGGGGGTGTGAGATTGACCAGCCCAGAAATTTAGCAAAGAGTGTTACGGTGGAATAAACAATTTAATTATCCAACCCAACTTCTAAAAAAGTCTTTTTATACATTTCTCTATGCGCAGGATCTCCTAAAGCATTGTAGAACCTAACTTTTTCTGGAAGAGGTTTATCATTTAGAGCTAAAGTTACTTTTTCAAGTTCCCCCATATCATTAGGATGTAATTCCCCACGTTCTTGAATATTCAACATTAAAGATATATATAGACCAAATAATCTGCCTGGTCTCCAGGTAGCATACATTTTTTCAGAACCTTCCCTAAACATTTGTTTTAGTGCCATATTACAAGAAAGAGTTATCTTAATTTATAATTCTTGCCTTAAATACTAAACAAAACTTGATATAATTACTTAAAAAAATAAAAGAAAAAAAATTAATGATACTTATGTAAAGCAAAATAAACTAAAATGCCGATAAGTATCGCTACTAACAAGATTAAAGCTATCCAACCATAATCAGATAAAAAGCCTTTAACCCAACTAGCTCCTCCTGTAACTTCTGCACTTTGCTCTTCCGCAACAATATTTCCAGCAACTGCACCAGTAAGTTCGTCAAGTTCTTCAATTACAGTTTCTGTAAATTCCTCTTCGTCTTCACTCGTACCGGCCACTACAGGAATCGCTTCATGGACACTCTTAACAGTTAAAGTTGAAGCGTTACCAGTGTAATTAATTGCGTTAACAGTTACTTTAATGTCATAATAACCGTCACTATCATAATTGAACAGTCCTGACTTTCCTGCTTCTAATGTTAATTCGCTTGGTTCACCATTGTCCATAGTTATTTTAACATTCTTAGAACTTACACTTGCCAAATTAACATAGTACAACTCATTACCAATAGTTAACTTAAACCTTGCACTAGATCCAATTTGTCTTGTGTAACCTGTTGCTAAAATGTCTTCAGTAATGATGTAAGTCTTGACAGAGGCACCTCCTCCGCCTCCACCACCACCGGAACCGCCAGGACTACCTCCAGGACTACCTCCCGGACTAGCAGGCGAAGCTGCACTTCCATCTGCACCACCGTAAACGGAGAAGCCTAAATCTCCTGGTACTGACCAGATACAACTGGTTGCAGTCTCATTAAGCAGTTCTACACCATCTTTATCCGTCAAGTCTACACAACTGTCAACTTCTTCATCACACTTCCAAAGTTCCGTACAACCGCCAGATGGTTTTGGAAATTCTATAGTTATACTCTCAGGAGCTGTCTTTTGCAAGTTCTCCCAAGTTTCAGTATCCATACCGACAAAGTCACCAACAGTAGTTTCTACGTACAACAAGTCGTCACTGTCCAAACTCTTCTCATTGTCACTTAAACCAGATAATGTTGCATTACCAAGTTCGATCATCCAATCATCGTCGTTAGGGTTGCTCATCTGCCAATTGACGTTACTCAAATTCTCCCAGTTAACCTGCAGTCCGCAGAAGTCCGGCTGAGTTTGGTAATCGTTTGCTCCTGGCCACTTAAACTTAAACTGCATGTTACCCATTGGGTCACCTACAACAGAACCACTTGGAGGTGTGAAATCAAATTTCATTACTGGGTTACACATTGGACAATCTGCAAAGTTTGTACTTGCTGCTGTAGTAAAGTCCAAACAAGCACTCTTTGAACACTTGCCGTTCAAACCGCACATCTTCAACTTATAATAATAAGTCCCGCCAAGTGATAGGTCATAACCAATTGCTTGCGGATTAAATGCAAAGTTATCTATTGGTCCGTCGTGCCAGTTTTTGAAATTTTCCATGTACTGATCCATGATACCAATATCATATACAGTAGCATTTAAGTCACTACAGGTACTATCATTATAGTAAAACAATAATGTACCATTTGCAGGTTTATCGCTGTCGTACGTCACAAATGCACCTTTATCAAACACATCAACTTTATGCCAAACCATTTTTGGCGCTTTTGTATCTGTACTTGGGTCATAAGTTTGTACACCATCACATGCAGGATGATAATAACAGTCAGCGTCTGCACAGTTAGTTAAGCCATCGTCATCATCATCACCGGCACTAAAACAATCCTCTTTTGGCACGAAACCAAACTGTTTAAACATCATACAATCAGCGTCATTCTCTACATTAACACCATCACCGTCAGCATCTGTACCTGGTGGACAATCACAACATTCAAAACCAAAATCTACAGTACCAGGAGTATAGTAACCATAAATTGGATTATCAGAACCATCATCTGTAAAATCGTCAGGATTTGTCCTACTACCATTTTCATCTGCAGTTACAGCCAACAACCTCCATGTTTTGGTTTTGTCATAACCAGAGAAACTTTTCAAATCTTCTTTTTGGATAGCAACACCGATTGCATCAATCTCTCCACATGAAATTGGTTTGTTAGTAAAAAGTGGTACATTAGTCATTACCCAAACACCATTATTAGAATCACACTTGTACCAAGTTAAAGTATCTGTAGTATCATCATCCTCATATTTACTGACTATCTTTACCATAAACTCAAAACCAGGCATTGAAACTATAGCTTCTCCTAAAGTTGTGTATGGTGCTTGACATCCGCCAGTTGTCGTTTCATCAGAGTCGATGTAAATGAAAGCTTTAACTTCGTCTGTACCATTACCAATTTCACCAGATCGAGGCATGAAATAACCATTACAGAACGCTGTTTCTTCAATACCGTCAATTCCAACACTTAAACCAACAGAGTCACCTAAATCTTTAACACCAATACTTTCTAAATCAATACTTTCAGGTAAAGCATCATCGGTTGAATCCCAGACAATTACCTCAGCAATGTCTTGTACATTTCCCCAAATCTGGTTCTGCATTGCAGGATCACACCAACCATTATCTGGGCCTGGAGCATTTGCATCAGGGAACCAAGCACAACCAGCATTAGTTCCACAAGCAGTCTCGTTACCATCGTGTTGCGCACAACCGCCACCGCTACCGCCACCTCCAAAGAAGTGTTCTGGTTCACACCATCCGGTTCTCGCTTCACACAAACCACCGCCAGCTAAAGCTTCACATTCAGTTGCGTTAAGGTCTGGCTGGAAACAAATTGGGTCACACCAACCATAAGTTGAATCGCCCCAATCCTGTTGCCATTTACAACTTGGATTTAACTCACAAGTAGCTTCATTTGCACTCGTTAAACCATTACCACTTAACTGATGACAATCATCAAACGGTTTGAATTCACACCAACCATGATCTTCTCCACAATGGTCTGCTTCATACCACATACAAGGCATATCTTCTTGATCGTCAGCACCTTCACCACCAGATCCTGTTAACGCGTTACAAGTTACTGCACCATCAGCATCATAAGATGAACAGTACATATACCAATCAGTTGTCCATTGATATGAAGGTTGACTAAATTGTTCATAATCTGGATTTGGATCACACCATCCACCTTGATCATCACACCAAGGATCACTCCATGATTCGTTTATCCAAGCACAGTTAACACCAGCTGCAGAACATGTAGTAGAATTTTCTGCAGTGAAACAACTTTCAGCTAAGGTTTGGTTAATATCACACATTACACCACCGTCGCCCATTTCATCCTGCCAATTACAAGCTGTTGCTGCCTCACACGAAGTGTTACTATCATCGTACTGCCAACAATCCCAACCTGGCATGTCACAATGGTAACTTCCTTCAGACCAAGGATCTTCTGCCCAGACACATTTCTCACCTGAGACAGGTGAATCTGTAGCGATACATGTGGCATTAGTCATCTGTGACCAGCAATCTCCAATCATAAAACCACCGCAGAACTGGTCAGACATACATTGCGGATCACCACAATCAATCATGCCGTCATTGTCATTGTCCTGACCGTCAAAACAAATTTCTTGGTCGCTTGTAAAGTCACTTGGCTTACAGAAATAATTACTAGAATCCCAAGTACAAGTTGCAGAACTTGCTATACATTGACTTTCATCGTAACAAGAGAAACAATCAGAACTACAACCAGATTTAGTGTTACTCATACAGAATCCTTCGTTACTGTAAGGGTCAATTTCCCATTGACATCCTGCAGGACTTTCGTCACACATCTCCATTTTTGTAGTTGCAGTAGGGAAATAGTTACAGAACTCACAGTTATCGTAACAATCGCCACCTTCAAAACCAAATTCTATAGGTTCTTTACACTTACTGGTAGCACTGTTCCAAGTACAATAACCTAATCCTGAAGCTTCACAAGTGTTTTGTGTACCACAAGCCCAACAAGCATCGTTACAATCTTCACTATCTGCACCAGTATCTGGTTCGCACCAGAACATATTTTCTACATCACCATAAGTATCAGCATCACTACCTTGACCACAAACTTGTTCTGTGACCCATTTACCGCCAGCTAGTATACAAGTATTTTCATCTTGGATGTCCCAGAAGTCACCTTCACCTTTACTTTCACCAAACGCTGCACTGTCCCAGTCAAAGACACATTCATCATCAGTTGTTTTTGAAGTAGATTTATTATCCCAAGTACAAGGCATCATGTACTGTTCTTTAATAAAAGTACACTGGGTTGTATTGACTGCATCTTCACAATCATCAATAATTACTCCTCCAAGTTGAGGTTTCATAGATTCCTGTTCAGATTCTGACAAGAAACCTTGAATACAATAATTACCTGATGTTTCATTAGTACTGTTCCATTTACAAAAAGGTACAGGACCATAATTACAAGTAGTTTTTAATTGAATATCACTACATTCCATCGAATCTTGTGCTAAATCACCGTTAGTATATTCGTAAGGTTCATTACCTAAATTGTTCCAACTAGCATCACTCTGATGACCTTCACAGAATCCAATAGGTTTATTATAACAGAAACTTGAAGTATTATGAATATCTCCATTACCACCTTCAGCAGCTAAGGTAGCAGCATCATCTGTACAATAGACACATCCAGTAACATTCAAACAAACGTTTGGTTGATTATCTGCAAACCAGCAATGGACAAAACCCATCATATCAGGAAATTCACAAATGTCTCCTACCCAATTACCTCCTTGATCCAGACAGCCGTCCATACCACCAAAGAAGCCCATTCCTTGATCGTGACAAGTACCTAAATCTGTATCCCACTCACAAGGCATGTCAAAATAATCGCTCAATTCGTTACATTCATTTTCAGTAAAAACTTCGCCACACCATTTTGGGTCACAACAGCCAGGTGTTCCATCACACCAACCATCTGCGTGCCATACACACATTCCATCAAAAGAATTTTCACAAGTTGTTTGATCATCATCATATTCCCAACAACCATCTTTATCACAACAACCACCTACATCATCACACCAAGGATCGTCATCATCAGTTTCCCAGAAACAACCCATCTCTTCAGGTGCTGCTTCACAAGCAGCTTGGTCGCCATCAAATGACCAACAATCGTATTCTAAACAACAGCCTAAGTCTTGGGCATCAGTGATTTCGTTACCGTAAGGATCGTAATCACCTACATTTTTGAATGGACACCAAGGGTCATCGGCCGATGAACTCCATGTACATTCCGTGCTTCCTTGCGCTGCACACCCTGTATAATTCCCGTCATTCTGCCAGCATTGTGTTGCAGAAACTATTGTTGCTAAAAACAAAACTAAAACTAAACTAAATATAACTAGAAGTATTTTTTTATACATTTTAAACATCCCTCGCCCTCTTTTTGTTAAATGAAATTTTATTATAATTATGGATAATAAGATATATAATTTAATATAATGGTAACAAAATGTCTTATATAAAGCTTTCTTTTTCGTATCACTAAAATTTACTAGAACATTGTGTACTTTAAGCATATTAAGGATATTAATCTTGTAAGTTCTAAAAACAACAAATTGCACTTAACTATAGAGAAAGACAAAAATAATGTAAATTAAATCATGAAAAATCTGCCGAAAGTGTTCTACCACACCCTAAAGGATGTGGTATGAACGAACACTTTCACAAAAGGCAGATTTTTGTGATACAAAAAATTTCGATCTGAAGGTCGGGGTATTAGACCCCGCTTAAAATTTCCTGTCGAAATTTTTTTGTATAAAATGTTTTTTCATTATTCCTTTATTTTTACTTTTTTTTAAGACAACAAAACAGTACTTCCATTAAATTTAACTTCAGGTGTGGAAATGTAACTAAGTCCGTCCATCACCCATAAGTACAATTGTCCTGTTGACGCACTATGGAGTAGAATGTCTGATTTCTTATCTCCATTAAAATCACCAACACCTAGCAAGTCAAACGCTGAACTTAAACTTTCAGTTATTGCCTTATTTTCAGTAATTTTAGAACCGTCCATTAACCAACCGTAAACTCCTCTACTTCCAGAACTTTGTTGCCAAAGCAAATCAGATTTACCATCATTATCAAAATCGCCAATGCCAGAAAAGTCCCAGTCACTTGAAGATACTTGTATTGATGTTCCGCTATAATTTATACCTTCTACGGAAGTATAATTTAAACCGTCCATGAACCACAGGTATAAATATCCTGTATTAGTATTATGGAACAGGATGTCAGACTTTTTATCATTATCAAAATCTTCTGTAGCTAAAATTGTAAATTCTGTACCTACAGTTTCTGCAATTACTTTACTCTCAACAACGTTAGCACCGTTCATCAACCAACCATAAACTCCCCCACTAGATGTCTGACGCCATAAAATGTCTGAATAACCGTTATTATCAAAATCGCCAATTCCAGAAAAGGTCCAACTACTAGGATATACAGGTATAGAAGTTCCGTTAGATTTGATTTCTTCTATAGAAGAGTATTGTAAGCCGTTCATGAACCAAAGGTACAAGTTTCCAGTATTAATATTGTGAAACAAAATGTCAACTTTATTATCTTTATTAAAATCTCCCGTACCTAACACTTCAAATTGTAAGCCGATACTTTCTGCTACCATTTTCACTTCAGTAATATTAGCATTGTCCATTACCCAAGCATAAATTCCCAAATTGCTTGTTTGCTGACGTAACAAAATGTCTGCTTTACCATCTTGGTTAAAATCATCTTTTAATGTTAAAAAGTCAAAAGGACCAGACAGAGTAATATTAGTACTAACATTTGCACTAATTGGAATTGCTGAAAGATTTCCAGTTGAAACATTGCTTGAAGTACAACCTTCATCAATTTGTGTATCACAATCATTATCTAGACTATCACATAGTTCTGTAGCAGCAGGATAAATGTTTGCATTCTTATCATTACAATCACCAGCACCGTTTGGACATAAAGAAGATGTTCCAGTAATGCAATAATCATCATTATCCATATCACAAACTTCATCTACTAAACTATTACAATTGTTATCTTTATCATCACAGATTTCAGTTGCAGTTGGATTTATACTAGCATCATTATCATCACAATCATTTTTAGCGATAGTAAACCCATCATCATCTTGGTCAGGCTTAACTTCTGAAGTTAAAAAATCCCACCAAGGTTTTTTTATACTGATGATTTCACCAGTCTGGACATCAACACTTAATTTCACTTTTTCTTTTACTTTGAATATTCCAAAAAGTTTTACAGATTCAGTACCTTCAACTAAATATTCAGTTTTTTCATAATTCAATTTAGTACTTTCAATATCCAAGTTTGGTTCGTTAAGATTTTCAATAATATCTTCTGGCAATTCTTCAGAAGGTTCTTGTTCTTCATTACCATCTTTAGTTGTTTCTGTTTCATCTTCACCTTCTCTCCCCTCACTGCCTCTCTCTCTTTCACTTTCCCTTTCTTCACCATCTCCCTGTTCATCCTGCTCTTCCTGTTTTTCTTCATCACCAGGACATATTCTTTCGATAACTTCACCATTACATTCTTTAACTTCACAATCATTAGCATCTACAAAGGTTTCACATTCTTCTTCTATGAATTCTTCCTCTTGAAGTTCTTCTTGTTCTTGATCACATTCAGATATCCAAGCATGTTCACACACACCTTGTTCACACCAATCTTCTGTACAAGGATCTTGATCATCACAATCTTCTGGACATTCTTGTTCAATTGGTTCTTCTTCAGCAATTACACATTGATAATCCATACATATCATACCTTGCTCACAATGTTCATCCATTTGACATTCTTGCGCTGCAACAGAAGAAGTTGAGAGAATAAATAAAATAATTAACATTGAAATAATTGTTAAGAGTATTACTTTTTTCATCTTATTCACCTTTTTTTTAATATTAAGTAATTATTACTTATATAATTTACTTAGGAATTTTAACTATTTCTTTCCCTAATAACCATAAACCCACCAACTATTGTCAAAACTAAAAGTACAATTGCATAATCTTTAAACTCGGGAACTGCTCCCCCTCCAGCAGAAGTTACAACAACAGTATCATTTGTAGTTAAGGTAGTAAATCCAGTTTTAGCACAAGTGACGTTCCAAACATGAGTTGCTGCATTCGCAAAGCCAGAAGTTTTTGTATAATTATAATTACTATCACCAGTACCATTCCAAGTCATCTGGTACCAAGTACTTGGCGCATCGTCAAAACTTACGTTACAACTGGCATCTGCAATTGATGCACCACTGGTTGAGTTAACATAATAAGCATTAAAATCAATGGCAGTATTAATGTTAACAGTACTACCTTCTGCACTATCATTAATTGTTAAGTTGGCATTACCACCGACAGCATAACCAGTAAAACCAGTGACATCAAAAGTGCAGTTCCCTACACCACCTGGATTGTTACAAGTGAAAGCTGAACAGGTACCAGCCAGTGTACAACTCTGACCGTTTGCTAATATATCTGCTTGAGTAGTATAATATTCTGCAGAATAAATAATGTTGTTGTTATTACATAAATTACAATTGACATTTTCAAATGTCACATTAGCCTGTCTGTTTAGGTTAGAA
>JBDRMB010000014.1:0-52955 GCA_043812455.1 archaeon
CCGATTTTGCCTAACAAATACTTAATTTTATTAATCAAACTCTTTTTTTCTTTCATCGGTGAACACCTCGAATGTTCACCACCCCAGTAGAGCTATGCTTTACTGGGTTATTAATCTTTCTTTAGACTTGGGACATACCCGAGCTTTAAGTTAACTTTAAATAATTCTAAATTTTACTTTTTATTATGACCAACTTTGTTATTAGGTTTTTCAAATGGATTTTTAGTGCTTTGAATAAAGGTGCGCGTTCTCAACATCAAGAAGAACACGTTGAGAGAGGAGAAGAAAGAGCGCTTGTTGTTGAAGAAGCGTTTGCTACGCAAGGTATTCACATTGAAAGAGAAGTAGAACATCGGGCAGAAGAATTAATTGCAGAAAATGATGAAGTTGTACCAGTATTAGAAAAAGTTACCTCTGAAGTAGGCGAATTTGTAAAAGATCATGATCATCATCATCTGGACAATCTCGGTGCCGAATTTAAAATTGTGGTTGACTATTTCCATAACATTCGTAAACATTGGTACGGAATTTCTAAACGATATGAAAAGTCAATAGGAACTTTAGAGAAAGCCAAAAAATCTTTAGACACATTTAGTGAAAGCCTGAATGATGAAAAGAAAACTTTGCGAAAAGAATCAAGGGGATTACGCCTTTCTCTCAGAAAAAAATTATCTTTGGATCAGGAAAAAAAGGCAGCAATAATTAAACGTAAAACTGAAATTAATTTACGTCTTTCGGCTTTAGTAACCGCAGAGATTACTAAAAATGAAGAATTTATCACAAAAGCTAATGAATTTAACGGAAAAATAAAAGAAGTTTTGAAGTCCGGAGATCAGCTTAACGAAAAATTATCTCAACATACTGAAAAATGGAAAGAAATGCAAAAGCATATAGAAGAACTTAAAGAATTTATTAAACACGACCGTAATTTAGCGATTATGTTAGGAGCTAATGCTCAATCTTCAAAACATTATTTTGAAGAAGCTTTAGCAGCATCAAGAGAAGTTAATCATTTGCTTAGCGAAAAGAGAACTTTAGACAGAGTATATAATAGTCTTTTAGTAGAAGAAGAGGTAACTTTTCAAAAAGAAGAAAAAGAAGAATTACCATTAGCATCTTAAATTTTTGATAAAATTAATCTTTAACATAATCTTCTGCCATAAACACTTTCTTAACATTGACAGCCAAACCTTTCTTAAAAGTATTTGCCTCAACTGCTGACATTAAAGTTTCTCCAATGGCAACCAATTCGCCTTTTAAACTCATAATTGCAACATATTCACCACGTTTGAAACTTTCCATCTTACTAATTCCTGGTACACCTAAATCTCTACCATGAACCAATGTTTGTACAGTTGTATCTAAAACCCATACTTTTTTCAAACGAGATAATGCATTCTCAATTGGTTTGATACAATATCGCAAATATTTATCATTACCTTCTTCTTTCCAATAATGCATCGCATCTTTGAGATCATTAAGAGTAACAAGATTATCTTTTTCAGTCAATGGGCCGGCAGCAGTCCTTCGCAGTTCAGCCATATGTGCACCAACTCCTAAAGTTTTTCCTAAATCATGCACTAATTTACGGATATAAGTTCCAGCTTGACATCTTACTCTAAACAATACATCTTGACCATCAATTTCAATTATTTCAAATTCATATATCTCTCTAACTCTTTCAGCACGTTTAACTGCACTTTTGATTGGCGGTAATTGTTTAATCTTTCCAACGAATTTATCTACACCTGCACGCAAATCTTCTTCTGAAACCTCTTTATGCAAATGCATTATTCCAACATACTCCTTTGGTGCAGTCAAGAAATATTGTGTGATTCTAGTTGCTCTGCCTAAAGCGATTGGTTGTACACCAGTCACTGCGGGATCTAAAGTACCAGAATGACCAGACTTGTTAATACCTAAAATCTTCTGGACGAAATCTGAAACTTGGTGTGAAGTTGGACCTTTAGGTTTGTCAATGTTAACAATACCATAATTAATCAACTCTTCAGTAGAACGTTCTTCTGGCGAAATTCCTAGTTCACCATTAGCTTCTTTAATCAGGAAGGTTTGCCCAGTATTCATTTTTTATAACTCTAATTTCTTTTTCGGCTTCTGTCAAAGCTTTTAATGTTCGATCTTCTAACAACTCATTTAATTCTTTGAAAAGGCTAATCATTTGCCGATCATCAATAGTCCTTTTCAAGTTATAGAACGAAAACTGGGTCATCCTTTTTAATTTTTTACTAAAGGATAAAGCTCTTCCTTCTTTCAGGTTCATGTAAAACCTTAAACTTAACCAATTATTGGCAGTATTTTCCACGTTCAAGAAATTCTTGATAAAATTCATTAAATGTTTTTTCTTTAAAATTGCATTAATCTTCTTGTTTTTCTTTTCACCCAAATCATGATATGAAGAAAATGCAGTGATTGCATAACCCATTCTTGGATTGTTTAATGCTTTAATAAGTTTAGGAACAATTTCTGGGTTGTGTTTAGTGAGAATACTATCAACAGAAAATTCAATCAAATGATGGATAATGTCCTCATCAATTTTTCCTAGACACGATTTATATCTCTTAGCAATTCTTTTTACATTATCACTATTTTGGGTGATAAAACCGTTCCAACCATGGAAATAGTGATCCAATCCTTTTGGATTCTCGCTATGTAATATAATTCCTAAAGCTAGAATCTTTTTTAATCTCCCATTAGCATATTCAAAGAAATCTTTACTCTTATGATGAGTATTGTGATACTGAATAAGTCCAGTTAGGTGAATATCTGGCAAAATACTACCTACAATTAAGTGATCTAATTCCTCTTGTGTTATCTCTTGGTCTTTAGTCAACTGTAAAGCCATGTAAGTATGTGTTAGGATATTTGCCATATTAAGCTTAAAATGGCTTTTATTTAATAAGTTTGCTATTGTTTTTACTAACAAGTCATAACAAATGAGAATTTTAATAGTCGGTAAGAAATTTTACTCGGTCTTTTCTTCAACAGGAGCTTTTTCTTTAACTTCTGCTTTCTCTTCAACTTTGGGTGTCTCAGCAGCTGGTTTAACTTCTTCCATTTTTTCTTTTTTAACTGGTGTTTCTTCCCTCTTAACAGGTTCTTTAGTCTCTTTTTTAGTTGCCTTTACTTCCTTCTTAGCTGCTTTTCTTTCTGCTTTTGCAGTTTTAGCACCAAATAATTCAGCTTTAACTACACCATCTTTATCTTTAGTAACACTAACTTTTACGTGATGTGGTGGATTCTTGATACCATGTTTCCACATTTTTTCGTTAAGTTCAGTTCCAAGCTTAACATTATCAGATTTCATATGTTTACCCAAGAATTGTTTTAAAGCAGTAATAGCTTTCTTAGTCCTTTTCCATCTAGGAACCTTTTGATATTCTTTCCTTAATGGCACCGTGTATGTTCTTTCCAATTCCGGAGTGTCTTTTTTTACCATTTTGTTTAAATTATAATTATACCTTTAATTTAGATCTTCGCCAATTTCTTTTAATTGCAGTATGTCGGGAAGGGTGAACTTTTTTACCTTTACCATAAGTTTTTAGAACTGTCCAGAAAGGAGCCCATTTAGTCTGTCCAATTCTCTTCAATAATCTTTTCTTTTTAGCGGGATGTTTGGAAGTTGCCATATTATTATGATTTAGTTTCTTTTCTTTCAGCCTTTGCAATATTTACTGCTAACTTGTCTAATAAAGAAGTTCCTTTTGGAGTTAATACTCGACCTTTATGATCACCAACTTGAGTTTGTTTAATCAATTCAGACTTTTCTAACTGTTGCAAAATTTTTCTGATCACTGAACCTGACGCTTTGTAAACGTGTTCTGGCTTGTGACCACGGTTCTTTTTACCACCATATTTGGTACGAAGTTTTTCTGTACCTACTGGTCCTAATTTTGCTACAGATCTTAATACTGCTGCTGACCTTAAGTACCACCAGTCAGGATCTTCTGGTAATCTTTCTTTGTGGTGTCCAGTTTTAACGAACTGACTCCAGTCAGTAGGTTCAACCAACTTTTGCTTTTTAAGTTCTTCAGCAGTCTGTTTAATCAAACTGTTGGCGTTAACTAACATGATGTGTGTCATAGAAAGCTTAGGATTTGGGTTCATTTATAAATATTTTGTTCGGAGTGAGTATATTATTCTTGTTTTGGCTAGTACTGAAGCATTCGGGTAAAACTTTCATAACACTTAAATAAAGCCCCATATCACCTTCAGAACAGATACTTATGAGAAAAGTTGTAGTAATTGGGGGTGGAAGCGGTTCTTATTTAGTACTGAAAGGGCTGAAAGAATACCCGTTACAAATTTATTCCATCGTTAGCATGTTCGATTCTGGTGGTAGTACTGGAAAATTACGTGATCAATTGGGGGTTTTACCTCCCGGAGATGTTCGAAGATGCTTAATTGCGTTGGCAGATGACGATCATGAAAACATTTTAAGAGAACTGTTTATGTTCAGGTTTGAAGGTGGAGTAGAAAATCATTCTTTAGGTAACTTAATTTTAACTGCGGCAGAACAGAATTATGGTAATCTTGCAGAAGGTATAAAAAAATTATCTCAAGTATTGAATCTAAAAGGTACAGTTCTTCCAGTATCTTTAGACAATGCTCAATTATGTGCTCAGTTAGCTGACGGTACGGTAATTAAAGGTGAGACTAACATTGACATACCTGAAGGTGAACGCGCTAAGATTGAAAAAGTTTTCTTGGAACCTCCAGCTAAATTGAATTCTGAAGCCGCAGAAGCAATCCGTGAAGCAGATTTGATAGTTATCGGTCCTGGTGACCTTTACACTAGTTTAATACCAAACATGTTAGTAGAAGGTATTCAAGAAGCATTAGCTGAAAGTAAAGCAAAGATTGCTTATGTCTGTAACTTAATGACTAAGAAAGGAGAAACTGACGGTTTCAGAGTTTCAGATTTTGTTAATGAGATTGAAAATTATTTGCCAAGACCAGTAGATCATATCATCTGTAATGAGAACCATATCAGTCGAATGTCACTGGAAAGGTATCGACTAAATAACCAATTTCCAGTAGTTTTTGATATGGCAGAAGATCAACGTGCAATAGTTGCAGAACTGATTGACCAGCCAGATGTGGTAAGACACAATTTGAGAAAACTAGCTCACGAGTTGGTGCGTTTATGCTAATAATATTTGATTTAGATGATACTTTATACGACTGTACAGGGGGCATAATTAGAAATTCTGATGGCACTTATAACCTTGAAAATATAACTCTCTTTTCTGGAGTTAAAGAATTCTTAAAAGATTCTAATAATAACAATCATAAAAATATTAAAACTGTTTTGGTAAGCATGGGTGACTCAGATTTTCAAAATAAAAAATTAACTATTCTTGGAATTAGTGAACTATTCAATAAAATAATAATTTGCTCAACAGACCCTGAAAAAAAAGATTGTTTTCAGCAAGCTATGGAAAAGTTTCCAGAAGAAAAAGAAATTTTAATTGTTGGTAACAGAATTGATTCAGAGATTAGGTACGGCAATGAACTGGGATTAAAAACTGTATTAATCAATCACGGAAAATATAAAAATTTAAAAGCAAAAGACAGTTCTGAAATTCCAGACCTAGTTTATTTAACATTCCAAGAGTTTGTTGAAGGGTTGTTTAAAGATAACAAAAATTAAGGACAAATTAAGGATAAATAAAATGCAAGCAGTAATTTTAGCAGCAGGAAAAGGTACTCGGATTTATCCGTTTTCAATAGAAAAACCTAAACCTTTAATTGAAGTGGCTAACAAACCAGTACTTGAACATAACTTGGATCAAATGTTAGGTCTGATTGATGAAGTTATCATTATTGTTGGTTACAAGAAAGATATGATCATGGATCGGATCGGCGACCATTATCATAATATCAAAATTAAATATGTTGTTCAGGAGAAAACTTTAGGTACAGGTCATGCTGTAGCAATGGCGGAACAAGAAGTTAGTGGCAAATTTTTGGTAATTAACGGAGATGATTTATTTTCTCGAAAAGATATGGAAAATCTTTTGAAATTTGATAATTGTATCCTGGTACAAGAAAAAGAAAATGTTTCTGCATTTGGTGTCATTGAAGCAAAAGATGGCAAGGTTGTTAACATTATAGAAAAGCCAGTTAAAGGTCAAGAACCTAGCAAGTTGGTTAATGTGGGGATGTATGCTTTCACTCCTGAAATTTTTCAAATTCTAAAAACTTTACCAAAATCTGAACGGGGAGAGTATGAAATAACTGATGCTGTTAGAGTTTTAGCTCAACAAGGTAAAATGTTTTATCAGGAATTGAAAGGGTTCTGGATTCCGGTAGGTTACCCCTGGCACATCTTGGAAGCTACTGAGACTTTACTAGAGGAAGAAGAAGGTAGTTCAATCAAAGGCAAGATTGAGGAAGGAGTTACAATTGATGGTAGTGTTGATATTGGAAAAGGAAGTTTAATCAAAAGCGGTACAATCTTGAAAGGAAATATTATTATTGGAGAAAATTGTGTGGTAGGTGAAAATTGTTTAATCACTGGTTATACTGCAATTGGTAACAATTCTGAAGTTAGTCAGGGAACTGGGTTGGATAATGTTATTGTTGGTAGTGGTGCTAAGATTGGTAAAAAGTGTATGGTTAAAGATTCTGTACTTGGCGAAAATGTAGAATTAAGTCCGGGAGTTAGAATCGAGAATATTGGCAATTGTTCAGGAAAACCTTGTACAGTTAAAGTTAAACTTAAAAACAAAACTTTAGATTCTGGTAAAAAAAGGTTAGGTGCTTTTGTTGCTGATAATTGTAAAGTTAAAGGCAAGTTAGAACCTGGCGAATGTCGAGAAAACGGGAATTGTAATTAGTTAGTGTATATTTTTAAAATAGGTTCTAGTTAGTAAATAATATAAAGTCTAAGTTATTCTCTATTAGTTAAAAATTATACTATAACTAATAAATATGATTAATAAATTAATTTTAAAAAAAGAGGTTTGATATGATGAGAATTAAATTCAAAGTTAAAGATATGGACATCGCTACTGGTGGCACATTAATTTCTATTCTTAACGAAAAAGATGCTGCTGCTCTAGACTTACATTCTGGTGATAGGATATTGATTAAAGCTGACGGTAGAGAAATTACAACTATTCTTGACATTTCTGAAAGTGATAAAGCTGTTCCTCAAGGTATCATCGGTTTGTTTGAAGAAGTTTTAGACAAGCTTAAGGTAAGACACAACCGTATTGTAACCATTAAATTTGCAGGCAAACCGGAATCAGTTAGACATATTAGAGATAAATTACATGGTAAGGAGTTGTCATACAAGGAACTTTATCACATTGTTGATGATATCACTAATGATCGGCTTACAGATATTGAAAAAACTTATTTCGTAGCAGGAGGTTTTACTAATGGATTGTCAAACCGTGAAATAGTAGATTTAACTAAAGCAATGGTAAATACTGGAGATAAATTAAAGTTTAAAGGCTTAACTTTAGATAAACATTGTATTGGTGGTGTGCCTGGAAATAGGACAACCATGGTAGTAATCCCAATTATTGCATCTGCGGGGTTTACCATCCCAAAAACAAGTTCTCGAGCAATTACTAGTCCTGCTGGGACCGCTGATACTATGGAGTGCTTGGCAAGAGTAGAACTGCCTGAAGGTAAGATTAAATGTGTAGTAGATAAAACTCATGCTTGCATAGTCCATGGTGGATCGATGAATTTAGCTCCTGCTGATGATAAGATAATTTTAGTTGAACATCCTCTATCAATTGACGCTGAAGGACAATTGTTAGCTTCAGTAATGGCTAAGAAATATTCTGTAAGTGCTAACCATGTTTTGATTGATATACCAATGGGCAAAAGTACCAAAGCTAATACTAGATCTAAGGCTAATCATTTGAAAAAGATGTTTGAACTTATCGGTAGAAAGTTGGGCATGAACGTTAAAGTTATTGTTACTGACGGTTCTCAACCGATCGGTCGTGGAATAGGGCCGTTACTTGAAGCTGAAGATGTTATGGCAGTACTGGAAAATACTCCTGATGCACCAAAAGATTTACGCCGGAAAGCTATCATGATGGCCGGTGCCTTGTTGGAGATGACTGGCAAATACAAAAATGGATCCAAAGTTGCTAAAGAGATTCTTGATTCTGGTAAAGCTTTGGATAAAATGCGTGAGATTATTAAAGCGCAAGGAGAAGTTAAAAAACCTAAATTAGGCGGATATCGTTATCCTGTAAAGTCTAGTAAAGCGGGCAAAGTTAAAGAAATTGACAATGAAGTTATTGCTAAGATCGCAAGAATTGCTGGTGCGCCGTTAGATAAAGGTTCAGGATTGTTTATCTTGAAACATGTTGATGATAAAGTTAAAAAAGGCGATTTGTTGTATACAATCTATGCAGAGAACAAGACCAAATTTGATCTGGCAGTTGAAGTCATGCACAAAAATCATGGATATCTTGTTTGGAGATAACTGATTAAAAATAAGTAATAACTTAAAAAAAATAAAATTTTATTTTTTTACTTCTTTTTAAGTTTCTTCCTGGCCTTAGCATTATACTCTTTTTGCTTATTCTGATGGTAGTCACAGAATACTATGCCTGGTTTAGCTTTACGTTTACATCTGACACAAGAACCTTTCTTAGCTTTAGTTTTATAATTTCCACGCCGTTCTTTATTTAGTCTGGTCTTGTTAAGATGATAGAATTTCTGGAACCTGTTTTCAAATTCAGTTTTAGTACCTTTAGATTTAGTTCCTTGCTTAGTAGTTTTCTTTTTATTAGATTTCCGTTTAGGGGATTTTTTAGTATCCTCTTTACCAGTAATCTTATTTAACAGTTTTTTGAACATTTCTACCATTATTACTACCTAAAATATACTTTAAAATGATTCATTTAGTGTTTATAAAGTTTCCGAAAATGAAATCTGGTAAGTTCATTTAACAGCAAAGTTGCTAGGTAATTCTTATAACTCAGAGACTTAAAATTTCATTAGAATCATTTATTTTTGACATTTTGGACAATAATAAGTGCTACGGGAATTCATTTTAATCAAGTTCAATTTACTATTACACTCTTTACATTTCTGTTGGTGGTAAATTTTCAAGAAATCAGAAAACTGTCCAGATTCTCCATCTGAAGTAACATAAGCAGCATCAAAAGAAGTACCTTTAAGCTTAATTGCTTTGGTAAGGATCTGTTTGATTCCGATATGCAAATCTTTCAATTCTTCATTATTTAAGGTCTCAACTTTTCGTTCTGGATTAACTTTAGCATAAAAACAAACCTCTTGCGCATAGATATTACCCAATCCTGCAATAACCCTTTGATCCATTAAAACATTTTTAACTTTTGAACGCGCTTTAGTTTGCAGGATTTTATTGAATTTTTCAAAAGTAAATTCGTTATCTAACGGTTCTGGTCCCAAACCTTTATCAAGAAAATATTTTGCCAATTTATTGCTAGGTACAATTTCCATAGTGCCAAACTTTCTGAAATCATTAAACAGAAGATTTTGTTGGTGAGACAAATTAAATTCAACCCTTGTTGCTGAACTAATTTCATTCTTGAATACCAGTTGGCCGCTCATTCGCAGATGAATCAAAATAGAATTGTTATTTGAAAGTTCAATAATCAAATATTTACTTCTCCTTAGAACTTTATTGATCTTAGCACCAGACTGATTAACTATGTCTTGAGAAATATTTTCCATCTGGTCAAACTTTTTTACTTGATAGATAGTTCTACCTACTAACTTTTTCTCAAGACCTTTCCTGATAGTTTCAACCTCTGGCAATTCTGGCATGAAGTTGCTTTTAGTGGGCGTGTTTTATAAAATTTGTTTAACTGAATTTAGGTTAAGATGCTAACTAACCTCTTGCATAGAAAACTATATATACCTATCTAGTATAACTAAACCTTAAAATAAAAGGACTTGATAAGATGAGCGTATTAAAAATTATAACACACCGATTAAAAACCTTTGGCGTAATTGTAATTCTAATCATTATGATAATAGGTTTAGCAGGATTAATGTTTTTAGATTTTAATGGAGAAAATGGTATTACGGGGTTTATTACTGCGATTGGTAATGGAAATAACGCTGACACAGAAATCGTTGCTGGGGAGGAAACAACTAACGGTTTTCAGTTAGACCCTGAATTTAGTTTAACCTTAAGTCAAGTACCTAACATTGGTGAAGAAAAAATTAATGCTGATATTTTAAAATTAAATTTCAAAAACAGAGGTACTACCATTAACCTTAACGAAGAAGAATTAAGTTTAAGTGACATGAGTGATGTGATTATTCAAATCAAAGATTTTGAAGGAACATTAAAACTTAACGATGAAGGATTATTGACTTTGGAAGGCGAAGGTACAGAATTTGTTGCTAATGGAGTAACTCTTTCAACTCAAAGAACTTTAGACGTTTCATTTCAAGGTTTAAGTTATGATACTTTAGTTTTGAACAATGCTAAACTGTCTGACCTTTACTTTGATGATGCAACCGGAAATGTTGCGTTAAATGGCAAATTAGCGTACCAATTAGAAACCGAAGATTTATCTATACAAGGCTTTGAAGGAGATTTGAGCATTAACAAAGGCGCTGCTGAAGAAGTTCAGATGTCTGGTAAAGTTTCCAAATTCCAACTAACTGGAGCATTCTATTTAGAAGTTGAATAGGTTTGGATTTTAATTAGATCTAATTTTTAATAATCTTTTAGTTTTTTAATAAAACTTAATTAGCATCAATACGTGTCAACATAATAGAAAATATAAAAAAATAATAAAAAGGTTTACTTCTTGTTACCTAGAATTCTGAACATAGTGGTACTGCACTTTGGGCACTTACCTTTCATAGCTCTTCGTTCTACGCCGCCCTTACCTTTCATAGGAACTTCTTTAGCATCAGACATTTCTCTTTTAGATTTACACTTCACACAATACGCTTCCATTTTTTATCCACCTCACGTTATTTACTCTGGATTGTTTAATATTTAATTTAACAACCCCCATTTGTCATTTTTTAAGCTTGAAAGAAGAAATTGACCTTATCCCCTTTTCAAGGATAATAAAACCCCCTTCCCTTAAAAGCTTTTTGTTTATACTGAGCAATAATTAGTTTTTTAAGCTAATTATTGCTTGTATACAAAAAATAAATAAAAAGCTTGAACTTTTATTTATTTTTTAGTATTTAGCCTTATTTTCAGCCAATTTTACGCTTAATTTGACTTTAAATTCTTCTGATACTAAATCAGTAGTACCGGAAAAGTTTAATTTTTTAGTGTTCAGAACAGCTTTCAAATCATCTGCAATCCTGTCAATCATAAGTTCAAACTCTTCTTGATCAAAATTTTCTGGAGAGATTAAAGTTAATTCTTCTAATTCTTCTCTTAAAGAAATCTGTTGTTCAGACTTGAATTTTCTAACTGCATTAATGATGTCAATTCCAATATCTCCTGTTTTTTCTGCATTTTCATCAATCAATTTAGCATTAAACTTTGGCCATAAACTAACATGGATGCTTTCATCACTTTCTTTATCTTTGAAATACAGTTGATAAATCTCTTCGGTAATGTGTGGTGTGAATGGTGCTACCAATTTAAGGATGTCAAGCAAAGTAGTGTACAAGGTGTATTGAGCACTTTCTCGTTTATCTGAACCTCTTTGTTCAGGATTGTACAATCTATCTTTGACAATCTCTAAATATTGGTCACAAAATGAGTGCCAAAACAATAGTTCAGTAGCAGCTTTAGATTTAGAAAATTCAAAAGCTTCAAAACTTTCTGTTGCTTCCTTAATAACTTTCTGTAATTTGCTTAACAGCCATCGATCAAAAGTTTCTAATTTTTGAAATTCAACATCTGCTTTTAATTTGAAATCTTCTAAATGCATGATACTAAACTTAGAAGCGTTCCATAATTTGTTAACAAACTTTTGTCCAGTAACAATATCTTTTTCTGGAAATGGCAAATCTTCACCTAACTTAGTTCCACTTGCCATGTAACGTAACGCGTCAGCAGAATATTTTTCAATCATCTTCTGCGGTTCGATAACGTTACCTTTGGATTTAGACATTTTTTTACCTTGCGGGTCTAAAATCCATCCGTTAATGAAACAAGTATTCCAAGGTTTCATCTGATAATGTAAATGACTTTTAACTACAGTATTAAATAACCAGAATGAGATAATGTCATGTCCTTGCGGTCTCAAATCCATTGGATTTTTATTTAAGTAATTGTACACCGGTTTTCCCTTAAACAACTCTTTAACGATTGTTGGCGTTAAAGATGAAGTTGCCCATGTGTTAATTATGTCAGTCTCTCCAACAATATTTTTACTTTCGCAGTTAGGACATTTATCTACTGGCGGTTTATCTTCAGTAGGATCAACTGGAAGATTTTCAACTTTCGCTAAAATAGTTTCGTCACAATCTTCACAGTACCAAACTGGGAAAGGAATTCCAAAAGAAATCTGTCTAGATATACACCAATCCCATGATAAACCATTAACCCAATTATCATACCTGTTTTTCATATGCTCAGGGTACCAATTAAATTCCCGGCCCCATTTCATCATCTCATCTTTCAAGTCAAGATATTTAATGAACCATTGTTTAGAATGTACAAATTCAACTTCGGTACCACATCTTTCGTGAGTATTAACTGGGTGAGTTATGGGTTTCTGTTTCAATAATAATTTTGCTTTTTTTAAGTCTTCAATGATGGCTTCTCTAGCTTCTTTAATTTTCATATTTTCATATTTTCATATTTTCCAGCTAAAGATGACATTCTACCATTTTTGTTAATTGCAGTTTTTATTGGCAATTGATGAGCTTTTTGCCATTCCATATCAGCTTTGTCACCGAATGTACAACACATTACAATTCCAGTACCTTTCTCAGGATCGGCATTTTTGTCTGGTAGGATTGGAACTTCAAAATTAAACAAAGGTACTTTTGCCATTTTACCTTCTAGCTTTTTGTACCTTTTATCATCTGGATGGAAGAATATTGCAACACATGCAGGTAAAAGTTCTGGCCGGGTAGTTGCAATAACTAAATCCTTATCTTTATTTTTGTCACCACTTTCATCTTTTATCTTGAAAACAATATCGTTAAAGAACGAATCAATATCTTTATCTTCAAGTTCAACTTGTGCAATTGCAGTATGGCATTTTGGACACCAGATTGCTGGAGCTTCTTTTCTGTAAGCTCTGCCCATTTCAAAAAGTTCAATGAAAGATTTCTGGCTGACTTTTTGACAGTGTGGATTAATAGTGGTATAAGATACGTCAAAATCACAACTTATTCCGAGAACTTTCCAATCATTAATATATTCTGGTCGTAATTCTTTGTGAAGTGTATCTAAACATAATTTTGCAAAATCTTTCCGTGGCATATCTTGAGCCCGGACTTTTTTCATTTTCTGAATTAAAGTTTGAGTTGGCAAACCGTTATCATCAGTACCAAACGGTTGAAGAACGTTAAAACCTTGCATTCTTTTGAATCGCGCAATAAAATCTTGCTGACTGTTACCAAAAGCGTGTCCCATATGCATTTTACCTGAGACAGTTGGCGGTGGAGTATCGATAGAATAAATATTCTTATCATTAGTTTCATCAAATTTGTAAATTTTATTATCCAGCCAGAACTTTAACCATTTAGGTTCTGACACTTTTGGATCATATCTTCCTAAAAAACCTTTAGGTTTTTTGGACACAGAAAAATCCTTTGGGTTTTTATTGTGTTTAGGTAATTCCATCTTGTGAAGATAGAAGTTATGCTTTATTTAAAAAGTTAATCTTAAAGAAATTGTAATATAATGTAAAATAATTTAAACAAAGTAATAAATAAAATAATGGCTGACAGGAATTTCAAACCAAAGTAACATCATGTGACTTGCTTTCTCGCATTCCAGCAGTAGTAATCTGTACAAACTCAGCTTTCTGCCACATCATTGGAATGCTGTTAGAACCACAATAACTTATTCCACTTCTAAGGCCGCCAACAAGCTGAGCAATAACTTCACTGACATGACCTTTGTATCGCACCATTGCTTCTACGCCTTCTGGGACAACATCTTCAAGATCTTTCCCAACCTTTTTCCCTTCACGATTTTTACGGCCCATAGCAGCACCAAACGAAGCCATACCCCTACTGATCTTAAACTTCTCTCCATTACGGATCGTCATCAAACCTGGGCTTTCATCAGTTCCCGCTAAAGAACTGCCTAACATTACTGTAAAAGCTCCAGCAGCTAAAGCTTTAGTGATATCCCCAGAAACTTTAATTCCCCCATCAGCAATTATTGGGATATCATACTGCCTAGCAATTTCTGCACAGTTCATTACTGCACTTAGTTGAGGAACTCCAGCACCAGAAACTATTCTGGTAGTACAAATTGAATTGTGTACGATTACATTATTGGCAATAAAACTATGAGTTGGGCAATCAACCTCTAAATCATAAACTTTTGCCTCAAAGCCCTGTCTTGAAAGTTCAAGAAGTTTAACTGCTTGATAATCTTTAGTTAATCTTTTTCTTCCAGTATTGATAATTTCTCCAATATAACCTTGGTGAAATTCTTTCAAATTTAATCCTTTTAGATTTCCTGCAGAGATTTGTTTTTTTATACAGTTTGGAAACACGCCAGTTAACAAATAATTGCAAACACAAAACAATTCTATTAAACCTTTAGATGTGTTATTGAACCTAATTCTACCTCCTTTTTCAATATGGCCATCACTATCAATAAGACCATTTAATAATCCCCTAAGGTATTCTTTATTGCCTACCAAAAACTCGGGAGGTAAGTTTTTGTTTTGTTTTTTATCAAAGTTCTTTAAAAAATCTGCAAATGGCTTATAATAAAAGATAATGTGAAAAATATTATCTTTAGGATAAATTTTACATTCTTTATCAAAAATAGATTGGATACATTTTGTTAACTTTTTTACAATTTTTGATTCATGTTTCCCAAAATACCACCTGACAGATCCAATACTGGAATTCTTTGACTTTGCAGTATGAGCAGACCCATCACCTAAAAAAGTTCCAAATACATATCCTAAATCATAGTTTGGTTTTAGAACAGTATCTATTTCATAATTGTATCCGGTTCGCCAATTTCCTTTATTGCGTTTTTTCAAAACAATTTCAAAAGAATCTTTTAAATCAAAATTAATCTTTCTTGGCAAGAGTAAAACATCTTGTTCTAAAGAATTTACTTCCTTCCATTTAAATTTAGATATTTTTGGAATAGTCTTACTTTTTAGTCCTAATAATTTAGCATACCCTCTACTTTGAAGTGTTTTAATTGAAGAAGTGTTTAAATCTCCAATCCAAAATTTATGTTCTGGAGTAACAAATGTGTCCTCATAAAATATAGAATTTCTCAATTTAATAACTTTTTTAATTCCTGTGCTAAAAGATTTAATAACTTTTACTGGATTACCTTCTTTATTGATAACATAATCTCCTTTCTTAATATCTTCAATATTTTTATAAATTCCATTTGACATCAGTATTCGTGTTCCTGCTACAAAACAGCCAGGTCCAACACCCACTTTAATTGCATCAGCACCTGCTTGAATTAATTCTTGAGTGGCTTCTGCAGTGGCAACATTACCAGCAATTACATCAACTTCTGGAAAATTAGTTTTTACTTGTTTGAGAACGTCAATCACTCTGATTGCATGACCGTGTGCAACATCAATTACAATTACATCAACACCTGCGTTAACTAATGCTTTACTATGTTCAAGAAAATTATCTTTAATTCCGATTGCAGCTCCTACAATTAACCTTCCTTTTTTGTCACGAGATGCAAACGGATATGTTTCGATTTTGATAATATCTTTTTGAGTTAGAAGTCCTTTCAGTTTACCAAACTCATCAACTATTGGCAATTTTTCTACTTTGCCTAGCTTAAAAATTTCTTTAGCTTCTTGAATTGTTATCCCCTCTTTACCTAAATATAATTTATCGTATGTTGTCATCAATTCAGAAACTAACTTTTGGTTAGCACTATCACCATTTTGAAAAATAACGTCTCTGCCGGTAATAATTCCTCTTAAGAATTCACCTTCGATTACCAGAAGACCATGTACACCTTTTTCTTCCATAAATGCTTTAGCTTCAGCTAGAGTTTTTTCTGCAGTGATGGTATAGGGATTTTCGATAATCAAGTTGTCAGCACGTTTAACTTTAGCAACCTCTTGTGCTTGTTCTTTAATGCTAAGAAACCTGTGGATGATTCCAATCCCACCTAACCTTGCCATAGCAATCGCCATTTCTGATTCCGTGACAGAATCCATGTTAGCGCTAACTATTGGGATGTTGAGTTTGATATTTTTGCTTAACCTTGTGGCTGTAGAAATCTCTTTTCTGGAGTTCACTATTGCTTTTTTTGGTACTAACAGAATATCATCATAACTTAAGCCCAAAGCAATATTTTTCATATTCTTTACTATTTAACATTCTTATCTTATAGTTTTGGATGTTTTAAAATATGCTTTCAAGGAAATAATTTTATTGCAAATTTGGTTGTATATTTCTTAAGGTACAAATATTAATAAATACCAATAATTATCAAAACCTTATGAAAAGAACAGTTGAATATGAAATGCCTAAAGATGAATTTGAAGGTCTAATTGATTATTTGAGAACAGAAGGAACCTACGAAGTACATTCATATAGGTTAATGGATAAAGGCACTATTGATGATGGAAGTTCTACTAGTTTTGAAGAATGCAGGCGCTTTTCAGAATTTCAAGTGCCAGAAAATTGTAAACTATTAACACTAAGAGTAAAAAATCCCAAATTGGTAAAAACGATAG
Source organism: archaeon (assembly GCA_043812455.1). Taxonomy (GTDB): domain Archaea; phylum Nanobdellota; class Nanobdellia; order Woesearchaeales; family GW2011-AR9; genus JABHQR01. The sequence goes on from JBDRMB010000014.1 coordinate 16,842, forward strand.
ACTCATACTTTGCCAGTAAAGAATAAGTTTCTTATTAAAGAACTTGTTCTAGTTCTTAATATTATTCAGTTTGATTTTTTCCACTTAACACAATTACTACCACAAACCTTTAAAATAAACTTAGCTGAGAGTTTGGTATGATTGCAAAACCTTCTATGTACACTGTAAAGTATGCACCTAAGAACTCTGACCAAGTGTTCGGGCAGAACAAAGCAGTTGAAGAACTGAAAGATTTCATTCAGAATTATAAGCAAAAGAAACAGAAAGCGGCATTATTACACGGTCCGATTGGTACTGGAAAAACTTCTGCTGTTTATGCCTTAATTAATGAACTAGATTATGACATTTTAGAGATTAATTCTTCAGATCTAAGGAATAAAGATGCCATGGGCAGTTTTTTAAATTCTGCAATGGGTCAACAATCATTATTCTTCAAACCAAAAGTAATCTTGATAGATGAACTTGACAATTTCTCTGGTAGGAAAGATCGTGGTGGTGTGCCTGAACTTGTGAAAGCTTTAGACAAAGCAAGTTTTCCAGTAATAATGACTGCTAACGATCCATCTGATTCTAAGTTTAAAGCTTTACGGCAAAAGTCATTGATGATTGAATTTCATAAATTAGAATATCGTTCAATAGCACATGCTCTACAATGGGTCTGTGAGCAGGAAAATATTGGATTTGAAGAAAAAGCAATCAATAGTCTTGCAAGACAAGCAGACGGTGATATGCGAGCAGCTTTGATAGATTTGCAATCTTTGGCAGGCAGCGGAAAGATTGAATTTAATCGAGTGATAGAATTGTCTGACCGGAAACGTACTGATACTATCTTTAACGCTTTAAATTTGATATTTAAATCTTCTTCAGTAGAAACAGCTTTACCTGCATTTGATGATGTTGATCTCGATACTGATCAAGTATTCTTATGGATGGATGAAAACTTACCTAAAGAGTATAAATCTCCTATAGCTTTAGCGAAAGCGTATGAACACATTTCTCGAGCAGACATTTTTAGAAATAGGATTATGCGTAGGCAACATTGGCGATTTTTAGTTTATATTTACAATCTTTTAAGTGCAGGGGTTTCTAACAGTAAAGATCAAAAGAATTCTTTTTTTGTTGAATATCGTCAGCCAATGAGGTTGCTTAAAATCTGGCAATCAAATATTCGGTTAGCTAAGAAGAAAGATATTGCTGAGAAATTAGCGATTGCCACGCATACTTCTAAGAAAGTTGCAGTACAGCAAGTAACTTATCTGCAGAATATTTTTCAACATGCTCGTGCTGGCGAAGGCAATGCTATTGCCAAAGAGCTTGATCTAAGTGATGAAGAGGCTGATTGGTTAAGGGGATGATACTCATTCTTACAAAAAACTTAATAAACAAAGAGAGTGATACTTAAGTTATGACACTTACAACTACTGATTTAGCAACTTTCTGTAAAAAGAAAGGTTTAGTTTACCAATCCTCAGAAATTTATGGTGGGATGTCCGGGTTCTGGGATTATGGACCTTTGGGTGTAGAACTGTTCAACAATCTGAAAGCTAGCTGGTGGAAACAGTTCGTTAAAGATAAAGAAAATATGGTGGGTTTGGATGCTAGTATCATATCTCATCCACAAGTTTGGAAAGCTTCTGGGCATTTAGAATGTTTTGGTGATCTAGTATTAACCTGTTCCAAATGTAAGAGTAAGTTGAGAGCTGATCATTTCATTGAAGATGAGGTTGATCTGAACGTAGAAGGATGTAAACTTGATGAAATCAACCAAATTATTGAAGATAAAGGCCTTAAATGTCCGAAATGTAAAAGTAAATTTGAAGAGTTGAAAGATTTCAATTTATTGTTTGAAACTTCTGTCGGTGCTGAAGAAGGTAAAAAATCTGTAGCTTACCTACGTGGCGAGACTGCCCAAGGGATGTTTACCAATTTCAAAATTGTTACTGAAACTAGCAGACAAAAATTACCTTTTGGTATCGCTCAGGTTGGAAAATGTTTCCGGAACGAAATTTCTCCACGAGATTTTATGTTCAGAAGTAGAGAATTTACTATTGCTGAATTTGAATTTTTTATCCATCCTGATGAAAAGAAGTGTGATAAGTTGACTAAAGCACATAAAGACTTGAAATTAATGTTCCTTGCTGCTGAAAGCCAAGATAAAGGTAATAAAACTTTAAGAGAAACCAGTATTGGCGAGCTGCTGAAACAGAAAAAGTTGGATGAATGGCATGCATACTGGTTAGCAGAGCAGATGATGTGGTACTATTCTATCGGGCTAACTCCGACTAATATGAAAGTGAGGGAACATACTAAATCAGAATTATCTCATTATTCTTCAGCGACTTTTGATATAGATTACAATTTTCCATTCGGTTCTAAAGAAATTGCAGGTAATGCAAACCGTGGTCAGTACGATTTGAATCAGCACATCAAAGAAAGTAAACAGAAGTTAGGTTATTTTGATGAAGATAGTAAAGAAAGGATAATCCCTCGTGTAATTGAACCTACTTTTGGTGTGGATCGTGCTTTTTTAGCAGTTGTTGTAGAAGCTTATGATTATGACAAAAAGAGAGGCAACATTGTCTTGAAATTGCCGAAACGTCTGGCACCAATATATTGTGCAGTATTTCCTTTAGTTAAGAAAGACGAAAAGTTGGTAGCTAAAGCGCGAGAAATTTTTGACGAATTGAAAACATGTTATCCTTGTTTTTATGATGAAGCTGGTAGTGTGGGTCGTCGTTATGCACGGGCAGATGAAATTGGAATTCCGTACTGTATCACTGTTGATGATGATAGTCTTAAGGAAGGTTCTGTTACTATTCGTGATCGGGATAGCACTAAACAAGAACGTGTCAAGATCAAAGAATTAAAGCAGAAACTGTTTGATTTGTATTGTGGTTAATTTATAGCACACAAACAAGTATAACTTCCACTTTGGATTTGAGTGTTTTCTACAGATGCTCCATCAAAAGAACTGCTAATTGCATAACCACCAACTTTACCACAAGCGTAGGTACATTTCATTCTTCCACTACCTTCAATCAATTCTGCTTGGTTAAGAATTTCTGCAAAATCTTCTGTTGCAGGTAAACCGCTATACGCTTTACCAGTTGAAGAGATATAACTTGCTAGCATGATTAAGATACAAACGGCTGCGACTACCATTACTGCGATTACTAAATGATCATCCCATTTCTGTCTTTTAGTTTTTTTCTTTTTTGCCATTTGTTTCATATTCTTAAGATTATGATGTCACATAACATGTACATTTAGTACTTCCTGCATCTGAACAGGCTTTCATTCCAGCATCTGCAAAACCGCAAGTTTTTCCTGTTAGTGCGCACTGATCATTACAAGTGCTTGCCGTGTTTGTTTCAACAATACCTGAATTTAGGTATTCGAGGAAATCTACGTACGTGTTTACATATTGTGGTGGTTCATATGCTGGTGCTGGTGCCACTGGCGGTGCGTATTCGAAGTATGTGCATACTCCATTTATCCAAATGCTATCTTCTCCACACGGTTGTCCTTCACAATCTGAATCTGCTCCGTCAATTCCGTCGTCTGAGAAAAAGTATGTTGCTTCAGCAGTAATTAATGAACCATTTTCTACATTTACTACAATAAGTTCTTCATTAAGAGTAAATGCATCAGTTAATAGATTCTTAACAGCATTTCCTGTAATAGAAACACTTACTTGAGTCATTCCTAGCATTGAATTAACATTATTAATAATATCATCATCAATTCCTGACTGTTGTAATCCTGTATTAATTTGTCCTGCTGCTTGAGTATTATCATAACCATAATTAAGTGCAATGTTATAAACTACTAATGATGCTGAAAATTGGTCAATTCCAGTACCCATAAGAATGTTTACTTGTTCATTAATTGGAACTTCATTTTGAAACATTTGGTCTACAGTATCAACGTAAGTTTCATAAATTTCAGGATTTATTTGTCCAGAATAAATACTTCTGTATTGTGTATTTATAGCCTCAACAGGTGGCATAGTTATACCTTTGTCTTGTAATCCTTCTAGAATCTCTGGCATTATATTTATCATAGATTGGAGGGTAGCTTCATTAAGTTCATTCATTAAACTTTGCCAAGCATTATCTTTGAATGCATCACCTAAATTTTTTGAAGTTTGATATTGGTTATTGAATTCGCTAAGAAAATCAGCAAAATCTTTGGAAGGACCATCTCCAGAATCACCATTACTTTCACTTCCACCACTAACCCATTGAGAATCTATGATTCTATAATCATTGTCAATACCATCATTACATTCTAATTCCATACATTCTCCATTAACACAGCCAGAACCATTATATAACCCACATGGTACATCTAAACAATTATCATCTTCACAATCAATTAAACCATCACCATCATTATCAAAATCATCATAACATGTTACTTCACCATCTGCTTCTGCTAACACACATTCGTATTCATATTGTGAACAGACATATCCATAATCACAATCTTCATCTTCAAAACAATCCACTAATTCTCCATCGTAGCAGAAAACTGAAGTGTATGATTCAAAAATATCATTACAAATTAATTCTATAAAATTAGTACTCTTTGCTACGCTATTTCCATCTTCATCACAACATGAATCTTCATAATAAGATACATAATTAAAATTTAAAATCCCATAATTTTCTGGATCATTACCATTATCAGTTTCATTTATACAATAAGCTGGTTGCATGGGTGGTGTGGGATTATCACCAAACACTGATGAACAATAATTTTTAGGACACAGCAAACTAACATCTCCTCCTTCTGAACAGTCAAATAGATTATCAACGGCTTTTTGTGTTTGAAGCTCACCTAAAACTATCTGAACTCCTAAAATAACAATCAGAACAGACACTAAAAACAAAACTAACTTCCTCATTCTGGCACCTCGCAACATCTGCAATTACCAGTATGAGCCACTGAACAAGTTTCTTCCAAAGGAATACATACATCATCGCCACAAGCAACATCACAAGTACTGCCAGAAGATGCAACCCAAGCACAATTGTTTTCAAGTAAATACAACATTCCAGAATATGTTGGTGAATCTGGGTCTAAAGTAATAGCTTGTCCGGCAACATTAGTAGCTGAAGGTGTTACAAAATTCAATAATAAACCAATAACACCTACAACTAAAACTGCTCCAACAATAAATCCAATATCACGCTTCTCTTTTTTTGTTAATTTCAATCTATCTCCTCTTATCATAATATACTAAGCAAGAATTAGTTTTTCATACTAATTCTTGCTGGTACACTGAAGAAAGCTTTGCTTTCTTTGTGTCCCAGAAACCAAAGGTTTCTGTGGATATACCAACAAAAAATAAAAGTTTATATTTTTTGTTTAGTATAAAACCAAAAGGCTTGAAAGTATAGCAAAAATATTGTCATAATGCTTTCCAAAGGACGAAAACACACTTCGGGATCAAGGGAATTTATTATTAATAATCCAGACCAAATGATGGTGACTAAAAACAATGAAACATCAACTAGTCTCTTTCTATTAATTCTCATCTTAAACAATTCCTAAAACATACAGTATAAACAAAACTGCTGCAATCAAAACGACTCCTAAAACCCCTAAAGTAACATAATCTCTCCAATCCATCCTTTAACCTCTTGATTCTTTTTCCTATACTAAACAATTTTACTATATAAACTTAACTCTTGATATATAAGTATTTTTTTAAGTAAATAAATTACTAGCTTTATAAGTCAAATAGTAAGTTTTATAAATAGTAAAAAAATAAGTATTGTTCAGATTGGAATTTAAGAGAAAATTGTACAAGCGCGGAAGTTCTTTTGAGACTACTATTCCTATGCCTATTCTATTCAAACTTAATCTCGAGAAAAAAAATAATGTGATTTTCAAGTACGACGCCAAGAAAGATAGGTGGTATGTCGAATTTGAGGAGGAAACTAAAAGATGAAATGGTTAAAAAATCCTAGAAAACAGTATTTAATTCATCATTACACCAATATAAAATGTACGAAACTAGAGGTGAGTACATACAAACAATAATTAGCTTCAAAACTAATTATTGTTAAGTATATTCGACGAATAACAAAAATTTGGACTAACCAAATTTTTGGAATCTGAAATTTAGACTTTGTCGTCTAATTTCAGAGAAACCAAACATTTAAATAAGCCCAAATTTTCCTAATTACTCAAATCGAGCGGGAAAATCGAGGCCCTAAAAAAGGTCAAAAAGAGTGAAGATGTATTCAGGTAAAAAGGGGTCAGCTGTATTAGCGGTAGTTGTATTAGCTCTAGCTTTAAGTTTAGTTGCCGGAACCTATTACCTTTCTTCAAATTCTGATAATCTTCTTACTGGTGAACTGATTGGTATTCAAACAATTAGAGTATGTAACATTTCTGTAACTGAAACTATTAACAATATTGGTCACGATTATTTATGTGACGGAGAACACGGGTTTATTATCAAAGAGGATAACATTTCTGTCAATTGTCAAGGTCATAGTATAACTTGTGTAGCTAATTGTGATGGCATGGCTGGATTTTTGATCAGCGATTATGATGGGGTAAATATTACTGATTGTTACATCTATAACTTTTCTGACGGTGTAAAGATAGACCAAAGTGCTGCTAACAACTACATCGGTCCAGACAATTACTTTTACTATAACAATGACAGCATTGACATTAACAATGCAACTTCAAACAGTATTAACCACAATTATATCTACAACAGTACTGCATGTGGAATCAACATTTCTAGTATGGCTAACAATGGTACTGGCTGGAACAGTACTGCTAACTTTATCTGGGACAATTATGTTGTTAATTCTTCAACTGGTGTTGGTGGGTGTAATGATCTCACCAGTTACAACTATTGGAATTTGGAGAAGAACGTCTCTCACGGGTTTAATTGGAGTATTGTCAACATAATCAATGGTTCTTATATCGCAGGTAACTATTGGAGTTCTTACCAGGGTGAAGATATTGACGGTGATGGTTTAGGAGACACTAATGTACCATATAAGGCCGGCGGAATCTTAGCTCCAAATCCTTTTGGCGATAATCATCCGTTAGTTAATGCTTGCGATTTGCCTGGTTCAGTCTGTGGTAATCTTTTATGTGATGAAAACGAAACTACAGACAGTGGCGGCGAAGGTTTAGCTATCGTTTGTAGTAATTCAGTACTGGATTGTGCTGGCGGAGCTTTGATCGGTAACAATAGCGGTGCTGATCACATGAGGGGTATAGAGATTATTGGTATTGAAAATGTTACAATCCAGAATTGTGAAATTTTGAATTTCACTTACGGAATTTATGTTAGGGATGCTGAAAATGTTGTGATTAAGAACAACTTTATCCATGATAACAACCAAACAGGAATTTACTTTGGCGAGTTTACTGAAGGTTCTAATGTTTACAATAATACTATCAGTAACGAGTTCAGCACCAATTTACAGAGTAGAGGTATTTGGTTGAGGAGTGCAACACCTGATGAGAATTTAGGAGAAAACTACTCTGGAATTAACAATAACATTTCTGGTAACATCATCAGGAACCAGACCAATGTTGGTATTTACATTGCTGACGAATCCGATTATAATTTGTTAGAGAATAATGATGTTTATGGTAATGATTATGGTGGAATAATTAATAATTCTGAAGAAGTTAATTTGTATAACAACCAATTTTACAATAACACCCAAGAGGGATTTTTTGTAACTGGCGGATCAAATGTTGCTGACTTTGGTTCTATGGTGGATGGTACTAATAACAAGTTTTATTCTAATAACAATAGTGGACTAAAAATTGATGATAACTCGGAATTTTCTGTTGCGATACAAGGAGAATTTTATGATAATAAATATGGGATTTGGATATTAGGCGCTAGCCCAAATATTGGCAAGTCTATAATTTATAATAATCGAGATACTGGAATAACTTTGGGTGGTTCATATAATAATCAGTTAGAAGGATTAAACATTACTAATAACCCTATTGGATTGGGTTTAGCTTTAGCTACTAACGTATCTCTTGGAGAACAAAATTCAATTATTTCGAATAGTAATATCTCTGGAATTTACATAGTAACAGCCTACGGTAACAACCTTACATTTCCCTACGGTGGAACAGGTGACCAAACACCTTTTAAGTTGTATAATAATACTGTTGGAATTAGTTTGTTTTATTCACCAAACAACACAATCTCTGGCTTTGAAATTTACAACTCTACCACTGCAATTTATATTAATAACTCTAATAATAACCTATTTTACAACAATATGTTTTACAATAACACTAGGAATGTTAATGAAACAAATTCAGTTAACAAATGGAACATTTCATTAACTCCAGGTTATAACATTTTAGATTATGACGGTTACCTTGGTGGAAACTACTGGTCTGATTACGCAGGAGAAGACATCTCAGGCGATGGTATTGGTGATATTGATTTACCTTATGATGATTTTGGTAATATTAACGGAGGAGATTATTTACCTTTAGTTCCAGTAGGAAACATCACTTGTGGTAATTTTACAACTGACATCAACTTAACATACAACCTAACAAGTAACGGCACTTGTTTCAGTATTAAAGCAGATAATCTTACTGTTAATTGTAATGGTAACACAATTATTGGTAATGGAAGTGGGAGGGGGATAGAAATAAGTATTTATGATGGAATCACTGTTAAGAATTGTAACATTTATAATTTTAGTAGAGCGGTTTATTTGAATGCTGCTAATAAGAATAATATATCTTCAAATATTTTGAGCAATAATACTTATCAGGGAATTTATATCAAATCTAGTAGCGAGAACAATACAATCTCTGGAAACACGATTGAATTTAACAATCTAGGGGGGATTTATGTTGATTCATTAAGTGACTATAACAACATTACAAATAACTTAATAAACAATAATACCAATGAAGGAATAAAAATAGAAAGTAGTAATTTCACAAGAGTTGAGGGAAACAACATCTCTAACAGCAGCCAGTATGGGATTAACGTTCTTAGCAGTTTTGGTAACACTATTCTTTCAAATTATATCTCTTTCAATACCTTACAGGGGATCTATATCCAATCAGGAGATTCCAATACTATTTACAACAATTATTTCAACAATAACTCTAACAATGCCTATGATACTAACAACAACTACTGGAACACAACTTATCATTGTGTAAACGGCAGCGGACAAAACAACATCCTCAACGGACCTTGCTGGGGTGGTAACTTCTGGGATGATTATAATGGCAGTGATGATGGCAGTAACGATACTTATCCACATAACGAGTCAGAAGATGGTATTGGTGATACTCTTATTCCGTACACCAGTTCCGGTAACATTGCAACAGGTGACTACCTTCCATTAATGGTATTCCCAGTAGAATGTGGTAACATCACTTTCAGTGTAACCTTAACTAAAAATCTAACTAGCAATGGAACATGTTTCACTGTTTTGGCTGAAGGTATTACAATTGACTTTGATGGATATTCATTAACTGGAAATGGTTCAGGAGTAGGAATCAACATCTCAAGTTATGATAATGTAACAGTACAAGATGGTAATATTAACAACTTCACTACAGACATCTACGCGGATCCAGCAACTGGACTTGAAATAAGTAACATGAACTTATCCTTTGCAGATAAAGCAATTTTGTTTGAACAAATTGATGATAGTACAATAACAAACAACAATCTGTTCAACAACACTTGGGCGATATACTTTAATGATTCAGATAACAACAATATTACCAGTAACACAATTTATGATAACATTTATGCTATTGACCTATACAATTCAGATAGTTCCAAAGCTGATAATAATACCTTATACAATAACAAAAGAGTAATTTACTCAGAACAATCTGTAAATTTAACTTTAAGTAATAATAATTTAACTAACAACAACTATACAATTGAAATCTTGAACTCTAGTTACAGTGGTTTAACACTAAACACCTTTTTCAACAACAGCAGAGGTGCTTACTTAACAAACGTTTACAACAGCACATTCACTAACAACAGTTTAATTAATACCACATTAACTAATGGTACATTAAATAACGGTACTGCATTATACTTTAACCAATCTTATTTGAACATTGTTGCTAATAATACAATAACGCAAAATAGTTATGGATTCCAATTAACTTTATCATACAACAACACAATTTACAACAACTTGTTCAACAACACAGTAAACGCAATTGACGACGGAATGTACAACAATGCTTGGAACACAAGTTATAATTGTACTGGAACTAACATCTTTGGCGGTGACTGTTCAGGAGGTAATTACTGGTCAGATTATATCGGTAAAGATATCGGTAGTGGAAGTTATCCACACAACACAACTAATGATGGTATTGGAGATACGCAGATACCGTACAGTACAAACATTACGGGTGGTGATTACTTGCCTCTAACTGATGATCTTGGTAACCTTACTGATTGCGATTTCATAGTTGATGGTGATTATATCTTAACAGTAAACTTAAGTTGTGAAAATGAAAACGGAATAATTATCAGTGCTGATGATGTAACTTTAGATTGTAATGGCCATCATATCAATGGTACTGGTGTAGGTTCAGGAATATTAGTTGACAATTATGATAATGTTATAATAAAGAATTGTTTGATAACTAACTTCTATTATGGAATTGAATTATTGAACACTGACAATGTCCAGATTATTGAAGATAACATTATCCAATATAACGACTTTTATGGTGTTTACTTGTTTGAATCAACTGACACTTTGATCAATGAAAGTACGATTGTTGATGATAATAATGGCGTGTACATGATCAGTTCTAATGATACAATTATTGAAAATAACATTATTGATTTGAATAAGAAATTTTATGGAATCTACTCTTATCAGAGCCATGGCAACAAAATCCATGACAATAACATGACTGACAACTATCATGGGATTTATTTTGTCAACTCTGATAATGCAAATGTTACTAACAACAATGTAACTTTAAGTGACGTGTACAGTTTATTTATGCACAGTACTAGTGACAATGGTGTATTCACGGACAACTATTTAAGTGGTGCATTAGAAGGGATCAGGATTAAAGGTGTAAGTAGTAGCAATACTTTCACCAATAATACTATCCAAAATCATGAAAATTATGGTATAAGATCAACAGATTCCAGCAATAACACTTTCGAAAGTAATGTGTTCTATAACAATTCAGATGAAAACACATATCATATTTACTTGAGCAACTCTAGCAGTTACACTTTCACTAACAACACAATTGATGGGCCTGCAGATTCAATCGGATTTTTAGCTCTTGATTCTGACAACTTAATATTAGATCAGAACAGTAACATTAATGCTGGTGTATCTCCCTGCTTGTTAGTCAACGATAGTTCTAGTATCTCATTAACAAATAACACCTTTGGAAATGATGTTGAACTCAACAATATTCCAACTTCAACAATAAATTATAACACAATCATAAACACAACAACAATAACCAATTCAGATAATCTAACGATTGTTGGAAACAACGTCACTGCAGTATTGGACATTTACAATTCTGATGAATTTAACTTAAGTGCAAATACTTTAGTGGACAATTATGTTAACATCAGTAGTGATTCAACAATTGATGATAACACTTTGATGACTTTGGACATAGTTGACTTTACACTAGGAACTATTAGCAATAATGAGGTTGACAATTCTGCAGCAACAGTGTTTAATTTCTTGAGAGTGAGTGGTTCATTTATCATTGGAAACGACATCCAAGATAGTGATACTGCAATTTCCCTGAACAATTCAGATAATAATAACCTGTACGATAACTGGTTGAAGAATAACAATTATGGATTGAATTTAGATAGTGATTCTAATTCTAACTTAATCTACAACAACTATTTCCGTAACACTGTTAGAAACGTTTATGATGTTAATGGTGGTAATACCTGGTATACTGTTAATGCTTGTGGTATACCTAACATTGTTGGTGGTCCTTGTAAAGGTGGTAATTTCTATTCAAATTATTATGGATTAGATAATGGTGCCAATGGTAGAGAACAAGGAGATGGAATTGGTGATCAACCACCTTATTATACAATTGCTTCAAGCAACGTTAATGATACAGAACCTTTGGTGTTGTATGTTGCACGGCAATACTTTGCACCAGACGATGTTACAACTAGGGCATTAACTGCAACTGCTAGCATTTCTGGAACATTAAGTGATGAAGAAGTTGTACCAAACGAAGTGCAGACCATCAATTACAGTTCAAGTGGCAAATATTTCATGTCTATGATTGGTTTATTCAACCAGTCTGATGTCCATGCTGAGAAGTTAGTGATACATTATGATGAGAATAGAACTTTTGTTAACAAGACTGGCGTAACTGGCGAAGTTACAGCTTATACTGCCTATTTGAATCATAACCAAAGGTTAGATGTTGGCGTTTATGTCTGTCCGGATGCTACTAGTTTATCTAATGTTACAGAGAATTGTACTAATGGTTATAATATTACTACTTTTAGTAATGTAACTAATGGTATGAATTTTAGTGTAAGTGGAGACCTTTACATGATTGAGAATGTAACTGATCAGACAATAGGTTTTGGTTTGAGATTTACAGATGTTTGTGGAGCTAATGTTTACCATGATGTTACTATGACTGAAGATATGAATTGTAGTGGTACTGCAATTAACGTTGAAGCAAATAGTGTTACTGTAGATTGTGATAATAATACCTTGTTAGGTGATAGTACGGGTTATGGTGTTTATGTAGATTCTGTTGAATATGTTACTGTACGAGATTGTAACATAAATAATTTCTTTAGAGGAATAATTACAAATAAAAATAATTATAGCAATTATATAGATAATGATATTGATGGTTATTCTGTTGCTAGTAGTATTGGAATTATGATCCAAAATGGAGAATTTAATGAGATTAAAGATAACACTGTGAGAGATAATGATAATATGGGTGTTTATTTAGTTGGATCAGACAATAATAATATTACTGAAAATTTATTTGAAAATAATTCTGGTTCAGGATTATCTCTTGGTGTGGGTTCTGATAATAATAGTGTAACAAAAAATTCTATTCAAAATAATTCAAATAGAGGAATATACATAATTACTAGTGCTGATAATATGATTTATAATAACTATTTTGATAATACCAAGAATGCTGAAGACGATGGCAGCGCAAACAACTGGAACACAACCTATAACTGCAGTACTGGAGAAAATAATATTTTAGGTGGATCCTGTTGGGGTGGAAACTATTGGTCCAACTATAACGGAATAGACAGTGGTAATGGAACTGGTATTTACAATGCGACTCCTTGGAACATCTCTGATGATGGAATTGGTGACACTGAAATTCCTTACAACAACTCCGGAAACCTAACTGGCGGAGCAGATTACCTTCCTCTAGTTATCTCCGCAGTCTGTGGTGATAATGTTAAGGAAGGTAATGAAGCATGCGACGGTAGTGACTTTGGAGGTTTGACTTGTACAGATTATAATTACCTCTACGGCTCACTAACTTGTTCTGCTTGCACAATTGATAGCACTGCTTGTACTAACTCTACTGGCTCTGGCACTGGCAGCGGAGGTGGAGGAGGCTCCGGTGGCGGTGGTGGAGGAAGCGTAGCTGCAACTGAAGATGTTAACTGTACTGAGTCATGGACCTGTGGGGAATGGTCAGATTGCGTTAACAATGTCCAAACCAGAACTTGTTCCGACTTGAACGATTGTGAAGCCCAAAAAGATTCAGGCGTAGTGGATAACGTTATTGAGAAAACCAAACCAAGTGAAAGTAAGAGTTGTGTAACTGAAGTAACTTACACTAACGTAACTCCTACAACACCAACAGTTCCAGGTGAAGAACCAATAACCCCTATAACTACTGAACCAAGTCCATACACAACTTTTATCTTATCTGGACTAGCAGTACTGTTAGTCTTTGGCGGATTTATCGCTTACATGGAATATGGCAGAACTACTGCTAGACTGAGAAGAAAGATCAGGAAAACTAAAGCTATGATACCTGAAGAAACGGTAGAAGCTTTGAAACAGGAATATAGGGGCATCTACAACTTATACTTAAAATTATCAGAAAAAGATAAACAGAACTTTTACACTAGCGTTAATAATTTACGTGGAACAATTGAAGAACAACTGAAAGCTGAAAGGATGATTGAAGAACAGCTTAAAAATTCAAATAAAGGTTCTTTAAAAGATCAGAAAAAGAATTATCTAAAAATTTACAAAGAATATCAAAAATTAGCGCCACGTTCCCAGGAAAAGTTTTACTCTGATATTGTCAACTTGCGGGAAAGGTTAGAGGGTGGAAGATGAAACCTCTACCAAGCCTCAAGGAAAAGAAACGTTATGTAGTAATACAAATTATCGCAGATAAAGAATTTACTTTCAAAGAAATTGAGGAAGTGTTCAAGACGGCATTAGGAGATTTTCTTGGAACATTAGGATTGTCAAAAGCAGTAATCATGATCTTGAAAGAAAAATTTAATCCAGACACCCAGTCTATCATAATCAAAGTTAACAACAAATATGTTAATGAATTGAAGTCAGCATTAATCTTAATTAAGAAGATTAAAACCACGCCAGTTGTTATCAAATCTTTGGCAGTGTCTGGTACACTTAAAAAAGCTAGTACTTACCTGAAATTATAAGAATAAGGAAGGATGGTTAAGCAAAACTAAAATTAAGAAAATAAAGCTTATAAAATAGACATATTTAAAATAGTCAAGCTAAACTAACTAATTTGATAAAAAAAAGAAAAATAAAGAAATCATACTAAAAAAGGATTGAGGAAGGAAAATGAAAATGGTAGACAAGATGGGTTATGATCGTAGTATTACGATGTTTTCACCTGATGGAAGATTACTTCAGGTAGAATATGCTAAAAAAACAGTTAAACAAGGTTCAACAGCAATGGGTTTTGCATGTAAAGATGGAATTTTGTTAGTTTCAGATAAAAGGGTAGCGTCTAAATTAATGGTTGCAGAAGCTATAGAAAAAACTTTTCGGATTGATGATCACATTGCAGCTTCTGCAGCAGGATTAATTGCTGATGCTAGAGTTCTAGTTGACCGAGCTCAATTGAAAGCACAGCAGCACGCAGTAACTTACAATTCCAAGATTGACATCATAACTGTAGTAAAAGATATTTGTGATTTGAAACAAATCTGTACTCAATCTGCAGGGTTGAGACCGTTTGGAGTGTCTATGCTAGTTGCTGGTGTTGAAGAAGACGGTACTACAAAACTTTTTTTAACCGAACCGTACGGTTTGTATTTTCAGTATCAAGCAGCAGTTATTGGCGAGGGAGAAGTAGAAATTGATCAGATTTTACAGAAAAAGTATAAAGCAAGCTTAAACATTCAAGATGCATTAAAGTTAGCTATCAATGCTTTGAAAGATTTCTTAAAAGGCGACTTTAGTTACGACAGAATTGACGCAGTACACATTACTAACAAAGATAAGCGATTTGTTAAGTACACACCTGAAGAAATTAAAGGTTTGACCAACAAATAGAAATTTGTTTGGGATATTATTTTTATTTTAATTCTCGGAACATAAAAAATGAGTGAAGAAAAAATCAACTTGGCCAGATTAAGAAAATTCGGTCAAGTTTTTGAGATTAGTGTTGATCCTGATTTAGCGATGAAATTTAAAGAAGGTGAACTTAAAGATATTTCTGAAGTTCTTAAATCAGAACAAATTTTTTCTGACGCCAAAAAAGGGCAAGTTGTTTCTCAAGAAGAATTGCAAAAAGTTTTCAAAAGTACTGACGTGTTGGAAATTGCGAGTAGAATTGTTAGGGAAGGCGAGGTTCAGTCAAGTTCTGAATACCGTGGTCAAGAACGTGAACAAAAGAAAAGAAAATTGATTGGCATGATTCATCGGATGGCAATAGATCCAAAAACTAATTTGCCTCATCCACCACAAAGGATTGAGTTAGCTTTAGAACAAGCAAAAGTAAATTTGGATGATCATAAAACGATTGAAGAACAGTTTGATAGAATCATTTCTAAACTGCAACCAATCATCCCGATTAAGATAGAACAAAAAATAATGACCATTAGAATTCCAGCTGCTCATATAGGCAGATCTAACAATTTAATCAGAAATAATAGTAAGATTTTAAAAGAGGGCTGGAATTCAGATGGTAGTTGGACTGTGAGGATAGAGATTCCTGCGGGTTTTCAGCAAGATCTGATAGATCAGCTGAATTCAGTAACTCGTGGTGAAGTCGAAATAGATATTGAAAATGAGCGAAATATTAGTTGAAAATAAAAATGTGGTCATTCCTGGCGAAATTTTAGCCAAAGGGATGGATTACCTTCCAGGCGATAATACTTATCGTGAAGGTGAGCAGATTTTATCAAAATCTGTTGGTTTAGTGACAATTTCTGGTCGAGTTATTAAAGTGACTCCTTTAGGCGGTGCTTATCGACCAAGAGTAGGTGACAAAATTATTGGTTTGGTATTTGATATTACTATGTCTGGTTGGAGAATTAAAACCAATACAGCTTATCCAGCAATGCTTAACGTTAAAGATGCTACTACTCGGTTTGTCCGTAAAGATGAAGATCTTAGCAAGATTTTAGCTGTTGGCGATTATGTTGTAGTTAAAATCATTAGAGTAACATCACAAAACTTGATTGATTTAAGCATGAGCGATCCTGACTTGTACAAGATTAACGGTGGTCGGATAATTAACATTAATCCACAAAAAGTGCCACGAGTTATTGGTAAACAAGGCAGTATGGTGAGCGTGATTAAAAGATATTGTAACTGTGATATTACTGTAGGTCAGAATGGTTTAATATTAATCCGTGCTAAAGAAGGTGGCGACGAATACTTAGCTGAACAAGCAGTTAAATTGGTAGAAAAGGAGTCTCATAGGAGTGGACTTACTGAACGAATTGAAGCGTTCTTGAAAGATCAAGGCGCTAATGCTGCTTAGAGGTATTGAAAAATGACATATAAAAGATTAGACGGAAGAAAACCCGAAGATTTACGGGAAATGGAAGCCAAAGCAGGCGTAATTCCTAATGCAAACGGTTCTGCATATTTTAAAGCAGGAAATACTATTGCTTATGCAGCAGTTTATGGGCCAAGAGAGCTGATACCAAGATTCTTACAAGACCCTAAGACTGGACTTATTAGATGTCACTATAATATGTTACCTTTTTCCGGTTCTGGAGACAGAATCAGACCCGGTAACAAACGGAGATCACAAGAAATTTCTATGGTAATGCAAAGTGCATTAAACTTAGTGGTTGACTTAAAAGATTTTCCAAACTCTGTAGTTGACATTTTTGTAGAATTTCCGCAAACTGATGCTGGAAGTAGATGTGCTGCAATTTCAGCAGCTGCAATTGCTTTAGCTGACGCTGGAATTCCTATGAAAGATATGATCAGTGCAGTTGCAATGGGGCAAGTTGACGGTACAGTTATGGCAGATTTGACTTATGCTGAAGAAGCATTTGATGGCGTAGTATCTGACATTCCGATTGCAATGACCCATAACAATAAGGCAATTACTTTATTACAAATGGACGGCGAAATTTCTAAAGAAGATTTACTTAAAGCTTTAGAAATGGGTAAAGAAGCTACTGAAAAAGTTTACGAAGTCCAAATTAAAGCTTTGAAAGAGAAGTTTGAACTTCCTGGCGTTGACACAAGTAGTGTGGTTAAAGAACCTTCGCATGCAACAGAAACTTCTGTAGATGAAAAAACTGAAGCAAGTGAACCGGAGCAAAGTGAGGAGAAGGAGGTTTAGAAAATGATGGTCAACAAAGAAACAATCACAAAATTAGCAACTGAAGGTAGAAGGTTAGATACTCGTAAGTTGGACGAATACAGAAAACCAATTAAAGTAGAAGTTGGCATTTACAATAAAAATGCTGAAGGTTCTGCTCGAGTACAAATTGGTGATACTGTAGTTTTAGCTGGAGTAAAGTTAAGTATTGAGAAACCTTATCCTGACACTTTTGATCAAGGTGGTATCATGATTAATGCTGAACTGTTACCTTTGTCAAGTCCAGAGTATGAATCTGGTCCTCCTGGCATGAAAGCTGTAGAACTAGCAAGAGTTACTGATCGCGGTATCCGTGAAGCTAAAGCTATTGACATGAAAGCATTATGTATTGTACCTGGCGAAAAAGTTTGGTTTGTTGCAATTGATTTAATTACAATAAACGATGCTGGTAACTTATTTGATGCAGCTTCATTGGCAGCACTAGCAGCTTTGAAAAATACTACCCTTCGGGAATTTGATCCTGAAACTGGAATGGTAGATTATAAAAGTAAAACGGACAAAAAATTACCGATTTTGAAAGAACCTTTAGCAGTAACTGTTGGTAAAATTAACGGTGCTTTAATTGTAGATCCTACAAGAGAAGAAGAAGAAGCATTTGATGCACGGTTAACTGTAGCAATGGACGAAAAAGGTACAATTTCAGCTTTACAGAAAGGTGGAGAAATGCCATTAACTGTAGATGAAGTTGGTAAAATTGTAGATATGGCTGCTGATAAAGGTAAATTGTTACGTGACGCTTTAAATAATGCTGAAGGTGCATAAAAATGGCTAAGAAAGAAGAAATAATTGACTTTACTAAGTACGAAAAAGCTAGAATGGTAGGCTCTCGAGCGTTACAACTTTCTATGGGTGCTCCTTTTTTGCTTAAATTAAGTAAGAAAGAACTTGATGAGTTAACTTACAGTCCAATTAGGATTGCCATGAAAGAGTTTGAAGCTGGTGTTATTCCTATTACTGTTAGGAGACCAGTGCCTAGCGCTAAATAGTTTTTATTTTTTTTACTCTTTTTCTTAATTACTTCAGTAAATTATTTAATGTAATAACTTAAATTTAACACTAAAATGCCTGACAACATAATCACAAAAGAAAAGCTAAAAGCTTACTTTAGCATAACACAAGAAGCTCTGGACCAAGTTAAAGACAAACTTAATTCTGAACAGAAAGAAATGGCTGAAGATTTCTTAGACATGGCTTCTCGATACTACAGTGATGCTAAACATTTCTCTGAGAAAGGTGATTATGTTAATGCTTTTGCGGCGTTAAATTATGCTCATGGTTGGCTAGATGCTGGTGCCAGAAGTAGGTTGTTTCTGGTGAACGACAGTCGGTTGTTTACTGTGGATGATGAGTAAAATAATCTCAATCCCTAATCTGTGACTACTCTCCAGTAAATAAACAACCAAAAGATTTATAAAGAAATTAAGTTTCTAGCTTTACAATAGCTGAAATAAGCTAAAAAATTGGGGTTCTGGGTGTTACTAAAGATACTATAATTCAAGAGAATAATTAGGGGGACAATATCAAAATGATCGTAGAAAAAGATTTTTTAAACAAACTTAAGGACTTCGGCCTTAATTCATATGAAAGTAAATTATGGGTGGCTTTATTGTCACGAGGAATATCCACTGCTGGTGAGTTATCAGACATCTCAAACGTTCCCCGATCACGTGCTTATGATGTTCTTGAATCTCTTGAAAAGAAAGGTTTTATCGTAGTTAAACTTGGTAAACCAATCAAATATTTAGCTGTTCATCCTAGAGAAGTTGTTGAAAGAGTTAAGAAAAAAGTTTCTGAAGAAGCTGCTCAAAAAGATAAAGTTTTGAACAAATTAAAAGAAAGTGAAATCTTAACTGAATTAGATACATTACACACTGCTGGTATCAAATTAGTTGATCCAACTGACAAATCTGCTTCATTCCGAGGCCGAGATAAAGTTTATGAACATTTATCATTCTTAATCAAGAATGCTAAGAAGTCAATTCATTTAATGACTACTAAAGAAGGTCTTGAAAGAAAAAAAGATGTTTTACTGAATCAAATGAAAAAAGCTGCTCAGCGAGGAGTTACCATTAAGATTTCTGCTCCTGCTACAACTAGTAAAAAAGTATTGGACAGCTTTGCTCAGTTTGCTAAAGTTAAAACAACTAAAGACTTAGCTCGGTTCTGTGTTATTGACAATAAAGGTTTAGTCTTATTGTTAACTGATGACCAGAAAACCCATCCTAACTATGATAGTGCAATTTGGGTAGAAGCACCTCACTTTGTAAGTTATTTCACAACTCTTTTTGAAAGAGAGTGGAAAAACTAATTTTTTTTAACTTTTTCTTTTAACAAACTTTTTTAAACTCTTATTCTTTTACTTGATTTATGTCAGAACTAAAACAAGTTATTCTCGTAAGGCAAGACCTTAAGCTCCCGAAAGGTAAAGTCTGCGCGCAATGCTCACACGCTTCTGTAGATGCTGTTCTGAAAGCCGACTCAGATGTAGTTAAAGCTTGGAGAAAGCAAGGTATGGCTAAAATTGTGCTAAAGGTAAAGGATGAGAAGGAACTTGTAAAGTACTTCCAGCAGGCAAAAGATGAAGGTTTACCTGCATCTTTGATTACTGACGCTGGTCGAACGGTTATTGCACCAGGCACAAAGACTTGTGTTGGCATCGGTCCTGCTTCTGAAGAAGAAATTGACAAGATTTGTGGTGAGTTAAGTTTGCTTTAATCCCTTCTGTAAGTAACTCCTCTACCAAAAGAGTAAAGTTGTTCTCTTGTTAGCCATGGTGCCATAGTCTCCATGAAAACGTGACTAGCACTCAAACCCTCAATTTCTAAATCAAGAGCAACATCACAAATATTCCCTCTACATCTTTGTGGGATAAAAGAAACTAAATGTGATCCTCTTCTATCAAAATATTTTGGATCTTCTAAAAAATTAACGTATTCTCTTGCACAAGCATTGTCAATATTTCTTCCTGTTGCTCTCAGAATTTTTTCTGCAAAGTATAAACATTTTTTTCTCTTAAATTTGCCATGATCATGACGGAGAACATCACTTTCATAAAAACTATGCTGCTGCATAATCTCTTTGTACTCTTGTGGCAATTGTGCTTCAGGACCAGATCTTTTTCTGTATAATCTATGTCTTTCTCCTGTTACTTGAGAATAACTTAAATTATCGCAGTCTTCATATATGTGATCATCAACAAAGAATACAAATTCAACATCTTTACTTATTCTCTTAGCATGCTCTCCAACTTTGCAAGCAAGTTCTAAACTGTAAGTAGAAAATTCTCCCCAAATGTGAAGATCTTCAAGAGGTTCTTGGCCATAAACTAGAGGAAAGTGTCCGGCGAATAATACTATTTTATTTTTGTCACAGGAATCTATATCAACTATTAACTGTCCTAATAAAGAATCTTCATTTTCCATCTTCGACATTTTGCTATTAAATAGTAGTATATTTTTAAAATTATCTATTTTATTCAAATTTTTGTTATTAATTTATGCTCTAACATCACCCAAAACTTTATAAATAAAACATCTTCTTAAAGCTAAAAATAAGGTTTATACTAAAATGAAATTGCCAAAAGTAATGAAAAGATTATGTAAAAAGTGTAAAGAGCATACTGAACACAAAGTTGCTCAGAACAAACGTAAAACTGCACGATCAATGAGTTTTGGCTCAAAAGTAAGGGCACGGAAAAGGGGCCTTGCAAGAGGTACAGGTAGTTTAGGTAGGTATTCTAAACCTGCAGTAACCAAGTTTAAACGTGCTGGAGCTAAAAACACTAAAAAGACTGATTTAAGGTATACTTGTCAAAAGTGTAAGAAAGCCAGTTGTCAAGCAACAGGAATCAGAGCTAAAAGGGTAGAATTTGTATAAAATGAAACAACAAAAATTTTTAATTTTTGAGCTTCATTTGGGGAAAATCAAATGAAACAACCAAAAAGTAAATTCATCAAAGTACGATGTTCAAAGTGTAAGAACGAACAGATCATCTTTGGAAACGCTAGTAATGTTGTAACTTGTTTAGTATGCAGCAAAGAATTAGTTTATCCAACTGGTGGGAAATCTAAAATTTCAGCAAGAGTTTTAGAAATCTTGTCCTAAAATGAAAAATGTATTACAAACGCGAAGGTTTACCGGAAGAAGACGAAATAGTCTTCTGTAAAGTTACTAAGATTTTTCCTAATTCTGTTTTTGTTGAACTTATAGAATATAATGATTCTGGAATGATTCACATTTCTGAAATATCTCCTGGAAGAATTAGAAATATCAGAGATTATGTTAGTGATGGCAGACAGATTGTTTGTAAAGTTCTAAGGATTGATCGAGAACGTGGTCACATTGATTTATCTTTACGAAGAGTTAACACTCATCAGCGTAGAGAAAAGCTAGATGAAATTAAGTCCGAAACTAAAGCAGAAACTTTAGTGAAAAATTTGGCAAAAAAACTTAATTTAGAACCTTTACCGCTTTACAAAAAAATCACTACAGAAGTTTTCAAAGAATATTCACACTTATTCTTGTTTTTCAAAGACCTTGCAGCAGGGGAAGTTACTGCTGAAGAGATGGGTATTGACAAAAAAATTGCTGTAGAACTTGAAATTGTTGTTAAAGAAAAATTTAAAGAACCTAAAGTAACTTTTCAAGGTGAACTTTATTTGCAAACCTATGATTCTGACGGTTTAAACAAAGTTAAAAATACGTTAGCTAAAATTGAAAAAGTTTCTTCAAACTTGACTGTGACTTATTTAGGTGCTGGTAGATATAAATTTTTATTAGAAGAACGTGACATTAAGTTAGCAGAAAAGTTGTTGAAAAAAATTGAAGAAATTCTCAAAAAATTTGAAGATAAAATTTCTAAGTTTGAATTTAGCAGAAAGAAAGCTGAAATTGAAAGTTAGGTTTAACTATTAGATAAAAATGAAACACATTATGGTTTGTCAGAAGTGTAAAGTTTATTCTATGAAAAAGCAGTGTCCTAAATGTTCAGGTGAAATGGTTTTAGCCAAACCACCAAAATATTCTCCAGAAGATAAGTTAGGTTCTTACAGAAGAGAAGCTAAAAAGAAAGATTTAGAAAATAAAGGGTTTATTTAGCACTGTTGTGATCAAAGATGATTCTTGGTAAACCTCTATATTCTACTTCAACAGTACCTTCAGTGGTTATGTTAATACCACTTGATTCTACTTTTTCCAAATATCTTGAAATTGCGTTATTAATGTGCTCTTCGTCAGCAGTGGAACAGGAACATCAAAACCATTCTCTTGAAATGTTGCAAGATAATTAACAACTACTAATTGGGCAGATTCGATTGCTTTAGGAATAGTGGGCCCTTGTCCACAAATTCCGTAAGAAGTGTGAGCAACATAATCTTGGTCTCCTAAATAAACTAAAGTTTCAACTCTGATTGGTCCATCACTCATTTTCTAACCAATATAACTTTGTTCATGTTTCTTAGGTTTGGCACCAGCTTGAGCTGTTTGACCAGTTTCATCAAACCACTCTTTAGTTTTCTGCATGACTTCGTTTTCAATTTCTATAATCTCTTGACCAAGACGTTTAATGTTAATCTTTAATTTGTATCGTTTATCAATAACTTGTAAAATTTCTTTTGCACCTTTAATACCAAGATACATCTGATGGCCAAACGTTTCTGCAAGTAAAGCTGCTGCTTTCAAATTATATCTGCTAGCTAATCCAACTAAAACTCCAGAAGCTCCCATGATCGGTCCGACAACTCCAAAAATGTCAGTACGAACTTTCAGATTTTTTGCATCAAAAGTTTTCAAGAACTCTTTATTGTTAGATGTAGCATAAACTTTAGGTTTTTCAGGAATATTTTGTAATCCAATTCCACCAGTTGTGATGATTTCTTTGCAACCAAAATCTCGTGCTAATTTCAAAACTTCTTCACTGAAACCATAACAACTAGCTTCATCAATCGGTTGTACATCCCCCGTTAACAATAATAAATCCCTTGCTGCACTTTTCTTACCATTCTTCCCATTAAACTTTTTGTAATAGATTTCAATCTTTGGCATTTCAACCAAATTACTTTCATTCACAAAAACTGAATGTGGGAAACTGTGTGAATAGAATGAACATAACTTTTTTGCTTTCAATTCTTCTACTAAGAAATCTACGGCAATTTTACCTACATTTGCTATTCCTGGCAAGCCTTCTATAAAAATCGGATTGTTAAGTTTTGGCTTAGTTTTCGTTTCAAACGTAATTTTCCAGGAGTTTGTCATGCTTTCTTTAATTATTCTTTTGTTTATATGTTTTTGGGTTTTGAGAAACTGCGGAGGAAGGGGTTCGAACCCTCGCATCCACTAAGGAACTAGGCGTTTGCGACGTTCGGAGCAAGCCCGGAAATCCTTGATTTCCCGTGCCTCAACCTAGCGCATTTGACCACTCTGCCACCCCCGCGTGAAACAAATCAAACTAGAATCAATTTATTAATGTTTTTACTAATCTATGCTAAAAAAATAAAAATATATGGAAAAAAATTAAGAAAAAAACTATTCTTCTACTTCAACTAACTTACAGCCACCATTTACACATTGTAATTTGTTGTAACCACAATCTAAAGTTCCTGGCTCGCAATTAGCTGTACATAACATGCCTTCACAGTTTGGTGCATAAGCAGAATTGACACCTTCTGTAGCATGGCAACATGTAGCAGCTACACAGTCAGAATCAACTAAACATTGTTTTTCTTCTGGTACTGTTACGCAAGAACTCAACAATAAACTAATGCTCAAGACCATTAAACTAACTAAAAATAATTTTTTCATCTTAACCCTCCACAAAATCTTCTTCAAAAGTCAAACGATTATTAATTTCACCACGTAAGTTCTTAGCTAACATTTTCCGGGCTTCTTCTTTAGGATAATTACCCATTAACCAAGCTAATTTAATGTAAGCTGTTTCAGGTAACATATCTTCACAGAAAATGCAACCAATATCAGCCAGACGACGCAAATTAGTATAAACTGACGGATGAACTCTTCCATAAATACATTGAGAAGTTATAGCTACAACTCCACCACCATTGATAAATTTCTTCAACAATTCATAATTTTTTAGATTATCACCAACATTTGTTGGGGCATGACCCAAACCAGTACCTTCAATTACAAAAGCATCATAATGTTTGGTAAAAAATTCAAACAGTCTAGGATCAGCGTTTGGATAAGTTTTCATTAATCCAACTTTATTATCAAATTTATCTAACAATTTAACTTTATCATTAGATCCCTTTTTTGCATAATTCTTTTTCAAAAACTTAACCTTACGATTGCTATAATCAACTAAAGCAACAGGTGTATCATTGATTGCTTTGAAAGCATCTCTTCTGCTAGTATGCATCTTACGTACTTTAGTTCCGTTAATGATTGCACAAGTATCATCTCCACTGGAATGGTGCATACAAGTTGCTACACCAACAAAATCTGTTTGAGCAATAAATTCTGCTGCACAGACTAAATTCATTGCAGCATCACTGCTACCACGATCAGAGCTGCGCTGCGAACCTACAAGCATTACAGGAATATTCAGTTGTTCAAACATAAATGTTAATGCTGCTGAAGTGTAAGCTAAAGTATCAGTACCATGACCAATAATAATTCCTTTCACACCTTTCTCTGCATATTTTTTAATTGCAGTACCTAACTTTTGATAATTTTCAAAGAACATATCTTCTGACATCATATTTGAAACCAATTCAGTTTCAACGTTAGCAATGGTTTTAAGTTCAGGTACCATCGCAATCAAATCTGAAGCAGAAAACTGTGCAATAACACCACCCGATTTATAATCAACTTTGGAAGCTATCGTTCCACCAGTATGCAAAACTGCAATTGTTGGCAAATTCTTATCAACTTTAATTTTCTTACCAGCAATCTTATCAGAAGCACTTTTTTTCTTTACAACTTTCATTTCAGTGACATCTTTTTGATCAAATCCAATATTGTAACCGTTCTCTAATTTAACAATTACAACTTTGTCATCAGAACTTGGCATCAAGATACCTTCTTCCTGAGCCTTTTTGGTTTTAACTAAAACCCTATCACCAGCCTTTCCTACAATATTTGCCATTGTATAATAGAATTCACAAAAGTTTATATATATTATGCTTAGAAAAATACCTGAATTAAGCTTAAATCTAATTAAAAAAGAGGTATTTGATGATTAAAAATGGATAACGAACAAATAATGGAACAAAATCAAGAACAAAATAATACTAACCCAACACCACAAAATAATGAAAGTATTCTAAATTCCAACACTCCTGATTACAAGGTTAAGGATATCTCATTAGCAGAATGGGGTAAGAAAGAAATAAAGATTGCTGAAAAAGAAATGCCTGGTTTAATGGCATTACAAGAAAAGTATGCTGGACAAAAGCCACTTACTGGAGCAAGAATCATGGGCAGTTTACATATGACTATTCAAACTGCAGTTTTGATTGAAACTTTGGTTAAACTTGGCGCACAAGTTAGATGGGCATCATGTAACATTTTTTCAACACAAGATCATGCTGCAGCCGCAATCGCTGCACAAGGAATTCCTGTATTTGCTTGGAAAGGTGAATCTTTAGCTGAATATTGGTGGTGTACCATGAAAGCCCTCGATTTTGGCGATTGGAAAGGTCCAAATCTAATTGTTGATGATGGTGGTGATGCCACTTTAATGATTCATAAAGGTGTAGAAATTGAAAAAAATCCTAACTTACTCAGTCAAGATTATAGTAAGGAAGGTGAAGATTTCCAGGAATTAATGAAATCATTGAAACAATTGTACGAAAAGAAACAAAATGTTTGGACTAATATTGCTAATGAAGTTAAGGGAGTTTCTGAAGAGACCACTACTGGTGTACACAGATTATATCAGATGGCAAAAGAAAACAAACTTATGTTTCCTGCAATTAATGTAAATGATTCTGTAACTAAATCCAAATTTGATAATCTTTACGGTTGTCGAGAATCTCTGGTTGACGGTATCAAACGGGCAACTGACGTTATGCTGGCTGGGAAAGTTGCAGTAGTTGCTGGTTACGGAGACGTTGGTAAAGGCTGTGCTCAATCTTTGAAAGGTTACGGTTGTCGTGTTATCATTACTGAAATAGATCCAATCAATGCTCTACAAGCAGCAATGGAAGGTTATGAAGTTAAGAAAATGGACAATGCTATTAAGGAAGGTGACATATTTGTAACTACTACTGGCAATTATCATATCATTGTTGATCGGCATTTTCAAGCGATGAAAGATCAGGCAATAGTCTGTAACATTGGCCATTTCGATAATGAGATTGATATGGACTGGTTAAACAACAAGTCCGGTGCAACAAAAGATCAGATTAAACCACAATATGACAAATATACTATGCCTAATGGAAATGAAATTTATGTTTTAGCAGAAGGGCGTCTCATCAACTTAGGTTGTGCTACTGGCCATCCAAGTTTTGTAATGAGCAACTCTTTCACTAACCAAGTTTTGGCCCAGATTGAACTATGGACAAAAGAACATGAAATTAAAGTTTATGTTTTGCCAAAACAATTGGATGAAGAAGTTGCGAGGCTTCATTTGAAAAAGATTGGTGTTGAACTTGACGTTATGACAGATGAGCAGGCAGCTTATTTGGATGTTCCGAAAGAAGGACCTTACAAGGCAGACCATTACCGGTATTGAACAATGAGTTCAGAGAAAACTAATGATGTAATTGGACTTGGAAATACTTTGATGGATATGCTTATTGAAGTTGGCGAAGAAAAATTTCTTGAATTTAACCTTCGTAAAGGAGAGATGCATTTAGTAGATGAAAAAAAAGCTAAAGAAATTCTTGACAAGATTAAATCTGATAATTTAAGTATTAAAAAAGTTCCAGGTGGTTGTTCATCTAATACTTTGAAAGGTATTGCGTTTCTTGGTGGGGGAGCTATCCTTTGTGGTAAGGTTGGCGATGACGAGCATGGTGAAATTTATGTGCAAGAAATTAGCAATCATAAAGTACAGCCGAGAATTAGTAAACACTCCAGTTGTCCAACTGGACATGCCATAACATTCATTACACCAGATACTGAAAGAACTTTCTCAACACATTTGGGTGCAGCAATTGAACTTGCTAAAGAAGATATTTTTGAGGAAGATATTCAAAAAAGTAAAATTTTACATTTAGAAGGTTATCAGATAGAAGGACCTACTAAAGAAACTATCATGCACGCTGTTCAGTTTGCTAAAAAGCATGGTACCTTAATTTCGATAGATCTTGCAGATCCGTTTATTATCAGGAACAATAAAGAGTTTCTTGAAGAATTAGTTATGAACAGTGCCGACATTGTTTTTGTTAATGAGAAAGAAGCTCTGGAATATACTGGCTTGGAAAATGAAGAAGAAGCTGTTAGAGAATTAGGTAAACATGTTAAGATTGCAATTGTAAAATTAGGTGAAAAAGGATCTTTAATATTTAATGAAGGTAAGTTAACTAAAGTAGCTCCTTTCTCAGCAAATGCTGTTGATACTACTGGTGCTGGAGATACTTTTGCAGCAGGATTCCTTTACGGTTATTGTAAAGGCTGGAGTTTAGAAAAGTGTGGAAATTTAGGTGCTTTTATGGCAGCTAAAATTGTTGAGAACATTGGTGTTAGGATAACTGAATTAGATTTGAAAGATATTGAAAATAGATTTTTTGTGGCATAACAAATCCAAGTAAAATTATCAAAGTGTTCATAAACTGTTGATTTTAACAAAATGATAAAAATAGGAATTATTGGTGGGTCTGGATTGGATAATCCTGAAATTTTACTGAACGCTCAAGATCTTGAAGTGAACACTCCGTACGGCAAGCCTTCTTCACCCTTAAAGTCAGGCCAAATTTCTGGAGTTGAGGTTATATTATTGGCAAGGCACGGAAGGGAACATACCATTCCACCAACTCAAATAAATTTTCAAGCTAACATTCAAGCTTTAAAAAATGCTGGCTGTACACATATTTTAGCCACTACTGCTTGTGGGAGTTTAAGGAAAGATATTGGCCGGGGAGATTTTGTAATCTTGGATCAGTTCATTGACTTCACCAGACATCGGAAAGTAAGTTTTCATGAACAGTTTGAACTTGGGAAAATAGTTCATACTCCAATGGCAGAGCCGTTCTCTAACGAGTTAAGAAATATTTTAATCAACACTTGTCAGGAATTAGGATTAAAACATCATCCGCAAGGTACCGTGGTGACAATCGAAGGGCCAAGATTTTCTACAAAAGCAGAAAGTAAAATGTTCAGTGTTTGGGGTGCAGATGTTATCAATATGAGCATTGCTCCAGAAGCAGTTCTGTCTAATGAAGCAGGAATACCTTACGTTGCGGTCGCGATGAGTACAGATTATGATTGCCTTTTTGACGACGTACCTTCTGTTACTTGGGAAGATGTTTTGAAAGTGTTTGAAGAAAATGTTGGTAAAGTAATTCAATTGATTACCAATGCTATTCCAAAAGTTGCTGGTTTTACACCAACAGTTCCATTTCTAGAAGATGAGGAAGAAATAACTTCAGATGATGCTGTAAATTATAATGCAGTGTCAGAAAATGATGTTGATACCCGCGTACAAATCTTAAAATCTAAAATTAAAACTTATCCTAACTGGCCAAAAGAAGGGATAATGTTCAGGGACATAAATTCTTTATTGAGAGATCCAGAAGGATTTAACATTTTGATTGATGTCTTAGTTGAAAGATACAAACATGTTGACTTTGATGTTGTTGCAGGGATTGAATCTCGTGGTTTCATTACTGGGAGTATCTTAGCGCACAAGTTGGGAAAAAGTTTTGTCTTAATCAGAAAACCTGGAAAATTGCCTGGTGAAACAATTTCTCAAGAGTACACTTTAGAGTACGGTACTGATAAAGTTGAAATCCAGAGAGAAGCTATCAAACCCGGGAGTAAAGTTCTGCTAGTAGACGATTTGATTGCAACTGGTGGTACTGCACTTGCATCTGCTCAGTTAATCAGAAATTTAGGTGGAGAAATTGTAGAATGCAGTTTTGTGATTGACCTGCCTGACATTGGCGGAAGAACTAAACTTGTTCAGAACGGATTTAAGGTTTTTAATGTAGTTGAATTTGAAGGTGATTAATATCGTAACCTTTCAATTGCTTTTCTTATTTCTTCCTTTTTATCTTTTGGTGTAAAAGAATTATTATCCTCTTTTTCAGAACTAGAATTTTTACTTTTTGCAATAAGTTTCTTATCACTGATCTTGATAATCTCTGGTTTTGCTATCATATCAACTGTACTGTTCTTTTTATTTTCCTTACTTCCACCATACTTCACGTTCCAAGTTTTATCTTTAATCTTTTTAGCAATCTCATCCAAATCATAACTTGGCTGTTTTGGTTCCCAATTAAGTTTCAAACCATCATCACCCATTCTTGGGATAATGTGAACTTCTAATTTTCCGTTAGGATTATCATCACATTCGCCAGACTTTAGAATAATGTTGGTAGCGTGAACTTTCATACCTTCAAACACGGTAGTTGCTGCAAATGATGCAACATAAAATAAGTGTGCTGCGGATTCTTCAGAAAGATTTTCAAAATATTTTTCTTCTTCTTTACTGTAAACTTTAATATGACCTTCAACAATTGATTCAGAATTTGGATCATTGGCTACTGCCAAAACTTTTTCATCTTCATACAAAACAATTGCATTATCCTTGATTGATTGTAAATAACTTGGAACTTCATCCTCTCTTTTATCGTTTCCATTATTCTCTTTATGCCATTGCGCAGGATTTCTAGCAAAATGATTTTTCATCATGATTGGCAAGTTGTTTGAGAGCATAGAAACAGATTCATCTTTAGTCTTAACCTTTTTCTTAAACCAGAAATTAAAGAAACCATCACCGGGTTCTCTTGGTAAAAAATGGATCAAGAAATGTGGTGCTTGCTGACCTGCAGCACCGCCGTTAGCAATGAAAATATTTATACCCGTTCTAACCATAGCTTTCTTGATAGACTTAGTTAATTGTGCTGTAATTCCAAACAAATGTTTGAACTCGTCAGCTGGCAGATAAGGCATAATTGGATAATGTTCCTTTGGTAAAAGAACGCTATGCCCTTTTAGAATTGGATTAATGTCAAGCACAGAAAGCACAACATTATCTTCAAATACTTTTTTACTTTCAATTTCGCTGGAAATTATTTTACAGAATACGCACTGTTTCTTCTGTTCAGCCAATTGAACTTTCATTTCTGGTGTAAGTTGCATTTTATGTTAAGAATTAGTTTTGATTTTATAATTGTTTTTGATTTTATAAAACAATTATCTCAAATAATCTTAATTACCTTCTTACCCCAAACACTTATCAATCTCTTCAAATATTTTTTCCGCAGCATAATTAAATTTATCTGGAACTTTTTCTAACCTAAACCCACCTTTGTAAACCATTCCACCATCTGCGGTAGGATGTTCTCTGGAACCACCACCAAACTTTCTACAAACTTCATGAACTATTTCCCCCCATTCTGGGATGTGGCTAGAAATAATAACATCATTAGTTGGCCTGTCAAAGATTACAACATGCAAATCTTCATTTGTAAATTCTTCACTCAAATATGCTGGGCCGTGTTTCATGTATAAATATGAACTAGCGAATCCTGCTACCATCACTCTACCATCAGAAAATATGTAATGATCAGCTGTCCTTTTAAGGTTTCTACATTCTTTCTCCCTAATTGCTTCAAACTCTTCAACTTCTGCTTGATAATCACGATTCAAAACAAATCCAAATCCGCCTTTACAAGTTTTGCCAGTAATCAAATCACCAACAAATTCATCTAATGCTTTTTGTGGGTCAGGCTGGTGATTTCTTAAAGTAATAATGGCTTGTAATTGTTTACCAACTTCCAGATTTTCTCATGGAATACTAAAATCATGAGCTTGTGCAACTTTTCCTAAATACCGAGCTAAGTAATCACTACTTCCTGAAAGACTTTCCGCAATCAATTGACTAGTACAATAATCTCCATTAATAAGAACCGTATTACAATAACCGCTAAGAATTCCCTGAGAATTTATTGAACCCATATGATGATCAATATAAGAACATCGAACTTTTCTTTTCTTTAAAAAATGCAACAAATCAATAATTCTTTTATTAGCGTTCATATCTGCAATGTGTAACTTAGAAATTTCTAAACCACCTTGGATAATTGCCCTTAGCGTTTCTTCGAAATTAGGGTAATCTACATAGTGATGTTCAATTTCACAACCAGGATTGGCTTGTCTTTCTAATTTCTCTAATAAAGCATGAGAAACAATACCATCAGTATCAATACCGTGAGCAACAATTTTAATTTTATGGGGGTTTGTCATTTTTGTTCAGTCTTCAATCTCTTGTTTAACATCCAACACCCCAAAATTAGTAAAATAAAAAAAATATTTAGAACTGATATCTATTTCTTTTTATGCTTCTCTACTTCCTTTGAAAGTTTAAGCTTCTTGATAAGTTCCTTGTACCTGTTCCTGATAGTAACTTCAGTTACACCAGCAACGTCAGCAACTTCTCGCTGAGTACGTTTCTCACCATGAATTAAACTAGCAACATAAAGTGCAGCTGCTGCAATTCCAGTTGGACCTCTCCCTGAAGTTAATTCTACATCACGTGCCATGTCAAGAATCTCAACAGATTTACTTTGAGTTTCAGGACTAAGCTTTAATGCAGATGCAAACCTTGGAATATAATCGCTAGGATTACTTGGTTTAATACTAATCTCAAGTTCTCTGGTGATAAATCGGTAAGTTCTACCAATTTCTTTCTTTTCAATACCTGAAGCTTCGCCCATTTCGTCTAAAGTTCTTGGAACCTCATGACGCCTACAAGCAGCGTAAAGTGCACCAGCAACTACAGATTCCATACTTCGGCCACGTACTAAACCACGTTGTACAGCTAATCTATATATTCTCGCAGCTTCTTCTTCAACTTGTTTAGGCAATTTTAAGAAAGAACTTACTCTTTTCAGTTCCGCCAAAGCAACTTTTAAGTTTCTTTCAATTGCAGTACTGATTCTGTACTGCCATTTTCTTAACCTGAAAAATTTATCTTTATCTTTTCCGCCTAATTTGTAATAATCTGATGTGGTGCCTATTTCTGTACCTAAACCTTGATCATAACTAGTTTGAGAACTTGGTGCTCCAGTTCTTCGTTTAGATGCACCGGCATCATCTTCAAAATCACGCCATTCTTGGCTGAAGTCAATCATTCGATCTTCAATAACTAATCCACAGTCTCGACAGACAGTTTCACCTTTTTCAGAATTTTGAAATATGTTCTTACTTGCACAATCAGGACATTCTTTGATTTTTTTCTTCATCATTTTAATCACAACCTTGTATATATCATCTGATATTATCTTATTATCACACCCATCAGAACCTTTTTTTGAATAGTTAAGTTTAAATATCATTTCAATAGGTTATATATAAATGTTTTGATTATTTCTAGTTGATTTAGTTGTTTTTTTAGCCCTGGATTTTAGAGAAACCTTTAAATACCTTGAAAAAATCATTCCTAGCTATGATAATGAACAAAAAAGGGCAATTAGGTATCATTGAACTAAAATTTTTCCTGATCGGTTTAGCAATAGGGCTAGTATTAGCTTTGATCTTAGTAGCATTAATGAATAGTGGAATTATTCCGTTTAAGCTGCCTTTGATTAGTTGCTAAAAAAACTGGACGAAATTTCAATAATTTCTTTTTTACTTATTTGGTTCTATAATTCTGATTTGAAGATACTATATTTACCAGAATAGAAAACAATATAACTGATTAATATAATCTTTTTTCTCAGAATTTGACAAAATTAGCATTAAATCAAAATATTAAATAAAAAAAGGTAGGTGTTTTATAATGGACGTAGAACGAATTCAAAAAATTAATAATCTTGCTCTTGATTTACTTAAACAAGGGTTAGCTTCTAACAGGGACGATGCTATTGCTCAGGCAGAAAAAGTATTTCGTGAAAAGTCAGACGTTTCTTTAAGTGGTGGAGATATGCAAAACAATAGTTTGCAAGTTAATTCTGATGGTAGTGCTTCTGATCGGAATACTAGACAGAGTAAAGAAGTTAGTCAAGTTGACCTTAACCAAAGCCAGATTGAGAAGATTCTAGAGACTAATACTAAATTTCTAGTTAACAAAATTAAAGAATTTCAGGAAAAGGTAGAAAATTTAGAGAAAAATGTATCAGCTTTGAAACGTGAGCTAGTTAAACAACGTGAAGAAAATGGTGCTCGAGCAGCAATGCCTTCAGCTCCAAGTCAAGCTCCAGCTCAACCTGTCGCACCTCGACCAGGTCAACATCCTTCCGGTGGACCAGCAACTGCTGAAAACCCTAGATCTGGAAATTATGAAGATACAGACGTTTCAATCGAGAAATTCTTTTACGCTGGGTCTAAATAATCTCATTTTATTAATTTATTTTTTTCTTTTATTTCTCAAATTATAGTCTAAATTACCCAAATATTTATATAATAACAATAATATTTTTAACTACTCAATAATAATCATAAAACCTTGGGGGTCACAACAAATGAAATATACCTATTTAACACTAGTTTTCTTAATATCTTTGCTATTATTACCTTTAGCATTAGCTGATATTACTGTTGAGGATGAAGATCTTGTCTTCGAAGTAAGTTACGAAAGTCTTGATGGTAGTGATAGTGAAGTTACTGTTACTCATAGTGTAATTTTCAGTAACGATGGAGCAAGTTCTGAAGATGTAACTTTAACCTTAAGTTCTGAAAATACTGATTATACGATAAATTTTGTAGATTCCGGCGATCAAGCATTTACAGTTGCAGCTGGAGCAAGCAAAACTGTAAGTTTTGAAATTGTTCAAGACATTTCAGGTACTGACGAAGGTCTTGAAGAAGAAGTTGCAAGTGTTTTAGTGGAAACCGTTTCTGGACAAAGCACAACTTTTTACTTAGATGCTAATATCACTTCCATGATCGAACTTAAGGGGATTGAATTTTACCTTAATGGACATTCTGATACTGGTGTTGATGATGGCGATGTTAATGATGACGATGTTGACGTTGATGTTGAACCCGGCGATACTGTAGAAATGTATTTTCAGTTTGAGAACTTGTTTGACAAAGATTATCAAAATGGTGACATTGACATCACAGTTAATGTTGATCTTGAAGATAACGACTTTGGTGATGATATTAATGAAGATTTTGATTATACTTTAGATTCTGGCGATAAAACTGATGATGACGATGACGATCTGAAAATTGAATTTGATGTACCCTCTGACGCTGAAGATAATGATGATTATGAACTTGTCGTAACTGTAGAAGCTGAAGATGAGAATAATGTCAAATATGAAATGGAATGGATCATTATCCTGGAAGTTATCCGGGAAGATGATGATGTTAGGATTGATGATGTTACTGTCTCTCCAAGCAGTCCCTCATGTGGTGACGCCGTTACTCTTACTGTTGAAGCCGTAAATTATGGTACTGATGACCAAGATGAAGCTTTGATTACAGTTGAAAGTTCAGAATTAGGCATTGACCTGTACGATGAATTCTCATTAGATGCTGGATCAAGCGGTGACAATTCAGAAAATGTAAGATTTACTTTTGATATCCCTGACGATACCCTTGGTGGAACATACGAACTTGACATTAGAGTATATTACGACACAAGTAAATTAACCTATACTGAAAAGTATGATCTTGTGATAGGTTCATGCAGTACTGAAGACTCAAGCAGTTCTGATAGTGACAGTGATAGCGATTCTAATCCTGAAAATGATGTTGTAGAATTAGTTACTGTTGCTTTAAGTGGTGATAGTGGTGATGATTCTTCAAGCAGTAGTACCAGCAGTTCTTCAGGAACAGTTAACACTGTTGAGAAATCTTTCATGAAAGATGAATACATTATTGCTATGATGATCATAACTATCTTGGCAGTATTAGGTTTACTTTTCATGGTACTGTTCTTGGCTTTGAAGAAGTAATTTTTTACTCTTTTTATTTTACTTTTTTCTTAACCTTTTTCTTTTTGTCATAATTTACTTATTCTTTAACTTTAGGCTCTGTAGAAAATCTCGTAAGATTAAAATAACCCTGTAGAATCTCTTCTACAGGGGGTGGTGAATATTAGAGGTATTCACCATATGAAGAAAGAAAAAAGACTTGATAGAAAAATTTATTGCTTGTTTAAAACTGCTG
>JBDRMB010000015.1:0-56162 GCA_043812455.1 archaeon
ATGTTTGATAAAATCTCCAAAAGAAGAAAATGAACCAGTAGCATATTCTTCTTTGTAAGTCCTGAAGAATCGTTCTACTTTACCATTTGTTTGTGGTCTATTTACTCTTGCCAAACAATGTTTTATTCCTAAAATATCCAATGTTGCTCTAAACATAGTATTTTCTTGTTTAGCATTCGGATGATTGGAGTAATACTGAGATCCATGATCAGTCATTACAGCTTTTGGTTTACCCCATTCAGCTATGCCTGAATGCAAGAGAATAAGACTATTTTCTGCCGTCTGTCTTTTGAACACGCCATGGCTTGTAATTAAGCGTGTTCTATCATCTATGTACACACTAACGTTTGTTCCAGAGAAGGGGTCATATGACCAATCAGTATGCCATAAATCATTTGGGTTTGGGAGCTCATAACGAACCCATTTACGTGGTTTCTGTTTCTTTATATTTGGTTCAACCATTCCATTTCGCACAAGAATTTTGTCTATTTGTCTGTGCGAAATAGCAAATCCTTTTCCCTTAAGGATTTGCTCAATATGGCATGCGCCATAACGATGTCTTCGTCTAATATCAAGTATAATCTCAACAGCA
This sequence comes from archaeon, assembly GCA_043812455.1. Taxonomy (GTDB): domain Archaea; phylum Nanobdellota; class Nanobdellia; order Woesearchaeales; family GW2011-AR9; genus JABHQR01. The sequence continues at coordinate 593 of JBDRMB010000015.1, forward strand.
TTTTGATTAAGAATTGTTTCTGAACGACCAGTTTTATGGTCTTTTAGGCCGTCCCAACCAAATTCTTTGTATTTATCAAGAATTTGATAAATTGCGCTTCTGTGAATTTTTTGGGCTTGAACAATTTTTTTTACTGAAAGCCCTTTGTTGTATTGCTTAACAATCCAAACACATTTCTTAAAAGTTAGTTTGTACATATAACCTCACCAGAGGTTATTTATACTGTCTAGTTAAAACGTGATACTACAGTGAGGAGGGGTTTACTCAGTTAAGAGCAGGTACTGGAAATAATAAATTTAATAAACTAATTGGGTAGTAAATAATAGTAAAAATAGTAAAGGTGATTATTTTGAATCTATTTTTGGAGCTGAGATACAATGAAAAAGTCAATAAGGGATAAATTATTTGCGTTAATTGTTGCTGTTGTTATTAGCTTAATTGGTTTTGTATTGATTGCTAATTTTAATTTCAGTGAAATAAAAGGCAGTGAGGATAATGAAATGAATGGAATAGCTGTAATAAAAACTAATATTGGTACTATGAAAATTCAATTAGAACTTGAAAAAGCTCCTTTGACCAGTCAAAACTTTATAGATTTGGCAAATAAAGGGTTTTATGATGGGTTGATCTTTCATAGAGTTATTGAGAACTTTATGATTCAAGGTGGTGATCCTAACGGAGATGGTACTGGTGGTCCTGGTTATAAAATTGATGATGAGTTTCATCCATACTTGAGTCATAGTAAAGCTGGTATTTTGTCAATGGCAAATTCCGGACCTAATACTGGTGGTAGTCAGTTTTTCATAACTTTAGTACCTACTCCCTGGCTTGACGGAGCACATGCAGTTTTTGGGCATGTAATTGAAGGGGAAGATGTTTTGGCTGAGATTGGTGCAGTAGAAACCGGTGCTAGAGATAAGCCATTAGAAGATGTAGTGATTGAATCAATTACTATTGAATAATTTTTTTTTATTTTCTTTTAAGTTTGTTAGTTCTGAGATTTTTCTTACCGTTTCTAAATAATAATCTAAAAAGGGCATGTCCGAAATAGAAAACATTTGTATACTGGGGCACGGCGCGATTATAAATTTCCTTTGTAAATTTATGCGCCTCATTTGGCGCCAGTATACAAAATCAAGTTATTCCGGACATATACATCTAAAAAATAAAATATATAAAGGGTAGAATATTACTAGCTTAAATAATGTTAAAAAAAGGTGTGGTGTTATTAGTAACGTTTATTCTTTTAGTAAGCACAGTCTCTGCAGTTGACCTTGACCAAGTTTCTGATTATGCTGAACAGTATGAAGATGGTACTTTAAGTTATTTGAAATTTAAGACTTATATGTATTCTATCGAAAAACAATTCTATGATGAACTGGATGATAGCAGACAAGAATTTTATCTAGAAGATGATAAGGTCAATGAAAAAGATTCTCGTTTAAATGATGAGATTAGAGAGTTAGGCAAAGATGCTGAACAAGCCTTCATGGAAGGCGACATGGAAGAATTACAATCCATTATTGAGCAGCTTATTGAAAAATTTGAAGAACAAGGTGATGATAAAGCAGTAGAACTCTTAAAAGAACTTAGTGAAGCTGCCGCGAATGAAGATTATGATAAAATTGAAGATTTAGCTCAAAAGTTGCCTAAAGATAAGTTTGGTGGTGATGATAAAGATGGTTATCGCATGGATGGTTGGGACATTGAAGTTGTAGAAGAAATTTTTGGTGAACCTACTTGGTACGAATACCGTGTTTGGGTAGAGAATGAAAATCAAGACATTTTCCTTGACGAACCAGTTCCAAGGTTTGAAAAAAGATTGTTTGATGGTGAAGAAATTAAAATTACATTAAATGCCTGGCCGAACATGATCAAAGATGGTGAGGATTACATTTTATTTTACCATATCGGTTTGGAAACTAGGATCAAACAAGGAGAAGAATTAGATGTCCAAGCAATAATAAGTTATATGGAAGAAAAAACTGAGGCATACCAGTCAGGAGATTTATCATTACAAGAATTTGCTCAAGAAGCTGCTTTACAAGAACGAGCATTTCATCAATACTTATGGGATAATAAGGAAGATTGTGAAGATTTATTTTCTGGAGTTTTAGATGAAGAAGAAAATTCTGACGTTGTTATAATTGAAGGATTGTTAGCAGAAAATAAAAATTTCTTTGCCAGAATTAACCTTCAACACGAAATTAATTCAGAATGGGACAATTTTAATTTCTGGGTGCATATTGAAAGCCGAGAACGTAACGATGATTGGGATTCTCCGGAAGATGATTATAATTCTGAAGATATGTTCGGCAAATCTGCAGATGATATTTGGGAAGAATTTTCTGAAGACTTTGTTGAAATGATGGAAGATGTTGTAGGTGCTGATTCTGCAAGTGAAGCTAACAAAGCGTTCTTTTCTCAGGAACGTCGACTTAACCATCTTTTGGGAGAACTTAACTGGAGAGCAAACGAAGAGAAAGGTATTACTGTTGATGAACTGGAAGACGATTTGTACGATTTGATTAAAGAAGTTGCTACTGATGTTAATAAGGAACGAATGGAAAAAACTCGGTACAGAACTTATCTTATCAAAGAAACTGTCCAGCAAACTAATACTTGGTGTCGAAGTGAAGACAAGGAATGTGATTCTGATGAATATTGTAAAGATGCTGAATGTGTTTCTGCCAAAGGTGGTAATGAAGTTTGTGAGAATGGTAAAGATGATGACAATGATGGTTATTGGGATTGTGAAGATCCTGACTGTAATTGTAAAGGAGATGATGGCAGGAAAGGTTGGTTTGATGATAATGATGATAATGATGATTGGGACCATGATAACGATGATGGCTCTTATGAAGAAAGTGAATGTAAAGATGGTTGTGAAGATGAATGTCCTGGAGCGGACGGGACTGATTGTATAAACGACCAATGTAAATGTTATTATGAAAATCATTCAGATGATGACGATGATGATTGGGATGATGATTCTGGTAGTGATGATAATTCTGGTGATGATAGTTCCGGCGAAGATGATCAAAGTGATGATAGTGGCAGTGGAGAAGCTGATGATTCTGGACAAGATGATGACAGTTCAGGAGAAGATTCTGGCAGTGACGATTCTGGTGGTGACGATAGTTCTGATAATAGTGGTGATGATGGAGGAAGTGATAACTCTGGTGGTGATAGCGGTTCAGATGATGGTGGTTCTTCAGATTCAATTAGCGGTTCTGCAGTTGACGTGTTCTCTGAACAGGATAAAAAAGGAATTAACATGTTCAAACTTTGGTGGAACGTAGCTAAGATTTCTACTTATTCAATTACAGGTTCTGCTGTAAACGTTTTTGATGATGTTGGTGCATCAGAAGATGGAGAAGAAAGTAATGATGAACCTGCAGAAGAACCAGTAGAGGAACCTCAAGAAGATAATTCTAATGAAGAAGAAACAGTGGAAGAGCCTGTAGAAGAAACTCCTGAAGATAATCAAAAAGAAAGTGAAGGAACTGATGATTCAGAGCAAGAAGACGGTTCTGATAATGAAGAAAGTGATGACGAAGAAGTAAATGAAGATTGGGATGAAGACAAAGATAATAATGATAAAGATAATGATTATAATTGGTTTGATGATGTAGATGATTGGAGCAATCCTTGTGAAGACCAATGTCAAGAATGTTGGAAATGTGATTGGGAAACTGAAGGTGATCAATGTAATGAATATTGTATCCCATGTAATTTATGTCAGTATGAAGAAGGCGATTATGAATGTCATGATAACCAACAATTTAACGAAGAATTTGCGTATTGTGAATGTGATGAAGGTTATAGTGACTGTGACGGAGATTGGGAAAACGGTTGTGAATTAGAAGGATGGTGTGAAAGCTGTCAAGAAGATAGTGACTGTGCACCAGCCAGGTGTGGAGAAGATCCAAGAAGAATAATTACTTTCACTTGTGAACAAGGCGAAGGCTGGGAAGAAGATAAAGAAGTTTTAGAATTGGGTGCAGAATGTAACGTTTTAAGTGACGGAACTAAAGAAGCTGGTTTTTGGATTGGTGGCTGGGGCGAAGAATTACAAGATTTTGAAAAGTATAAACAAGAAGAACATCAAAAGGGCGAGGAAGATTGGTGTAAAAAGGAACTGGAATGGTTAACTGAAGAGCGATTAATGATTCAGGAATCTTTTAATGATGAATTTATTGCCTGGTTCTTTAACGAGTTTGTTGATGATAATCCTACCGAGTTTGAAGATCATATGCGAATGGTACACAGTTTACACAGAATATTAATGGAAAATACTGACCGTACCGCTTGGTCATTAGAATGTTTAGGAGAATCAGAATTTCCAGAAGAGTACCAACCAATCCAAGTAAGTTATGAAAGTGTTTATGGTGAAATTGAAATCTGGGAAGAGTTTAAAGTAACTGACCATTTTAGTGAAACTGAAATTAATGTTCTCAATCCGTACATGAAAATTTGGATTTTTCCACCAAAAGAATTTATTGTTGAAAAAATGAAAGAAGAGTTTGGCGGTCCGAAAGGTCCACCACCGCACGAGATTGCAGAAATCAAAGAGAACAAAGTTATCATGAAGAAAATTAACAAAATCAGTAAACGCTTTGATGATGGTGCAGAAATTAAACTCCAAGTAGTTGACAATGGCGAAGTTCTGTTCCAGAATTTAATGAAGATTAATCCTGATATAATCCTGCGAATGCAAAGTATTGATGAAAGTTATTCAGGGTCGATTGATGCTACTGTAAGTGTAGAGATGGATTTCTTATACGAGATGATGAGTACTATTGCTAAAGAGGTTGAAGGTGGACATGTGGAGGGTCCATGGTGGGAAGAGCGCAGTGATTATGAACGTGGTGGTGTTGAAGAAGCATGGATTGCGATAAAAGTTTTAGGTAACATTATTGTAGCTGTAACCAATGGTGAGATTGATGTTGAGCCAGACAGTAGAACTGACGATATTGTATTCTCTTTGAAAGAAATAGTTACTATGATGTCAATGGGTGGTTAGGTTTACAGATAATTGTTTGACAAAAGTATTTTAAACATAAAAATAATTCTTAATTCTGTGAAAAAAGAGAAAAATGTTTTATTGTTAGGTCTAGTAAGTTTCATCAATGACACTTCCAGTAAAATAATTGAACCGTTATTACCATTATTTATTGCTTCTCTTGGTGGTGGCGGGATTGCAATTGGTTTGATTTCTGGTCTGAGTGAATCAGTTGCTGCTATTTTCAAGATGCTTTCTGGGTATTGGGGTGATAAATTACAGAAACGGAAAGGGTTTGTCTTTGGCGGTTACCTTACTTCAGCATTAGCCAAATTTGGGTTAGCATTTTCTACAGTTTGGGGTTTGGTCTTAGCTTTAAAATCTGTAGAACGGTTAGGTAAGGGATTACGTTCAGCTCCTCGAGATGCTATCTTGGCAAGTTCTGTGGATAAAGAAAAAAGAGGTAAATATTTTGGCATCCATCGCGCGTTTGATAGTGGTGGTTCAGTACTTGGTTCATTATTGGCTTTGTTATTATTTTGGTATTTAGGGATGAGTTTCAAGATGCTGTTCATCATTGCTGGGATTTTGGGAATATTTTCTGTCCTGCCAGTGTTGTTTGTTAAGGAGAAAAAAGTTGTGCCTGAGCAGAAATTCAGTTTCAAAGTCGGCTGGAAAGAGATGAACAAAGAGTTGAAATGGTTCTTTATCATTTCAGCTATGTTTGCGTTAGCAAATTTCAGTTACATGTTTTTTGTTTTGAGAGTGCAAGATTTTTTTACTGGTAGCTTATTAGTTGGTGGACCATTATTGTTTTACATCATTTATCAAGTATCTTATACTGTGATGGCGGTGCCTGCTGGATTTTTAAGTGACAGAATTGGTCGCCGTAAAGTTTTGATGCTGGGATATGGCTCTTTTATCTTAGTATGTTTAGGGTTTATCTTTTTTGATAAGTTCTGGCATTTTATTATCATGTTTTTGTTGTACGGGTTAATGTACGCATTAGTTAATTCTACGGAACGTGCCTATGTTTCAGATCTGGCACCACGAAACATCCGCGGGACTGCGTTAGGAACATATTACTTGTTCACTTCATTAGCTGTACTGCCAGGCGGGTTGATTGCAGGATTGCTTTGGGACTTGAGCAAGATTTATACGTTCAGTTATGGTATTGCGCTAGGTGTAATTGTGCTGTTCTTGTTTTGGGTTGCTGTCAGAGAGAATGAACATTAGAAAGAACTAATGCTAAAAAGAATTAATATTATTTTCACCCAAACACTTTTTTGAAGAAACTTTTGTGTGGCTGATCTTCTTTCAGTTCCTTAATCAACTCTTTCTGTTTTTTAGATAGTTTCTTTGGCACAACTATTTGCACCTTAACTAACTGATCACCACTACCTGAATAACGGATGTGCGGCATACCTTTCCCACGCATTCTCAATACAGTTTCAGAGTCTGTACCTGCTGGAATTTTTAGTTTAGCTTTTCCGTCAATGGTAGGAACTTCGATCTCTCCACCAAGTGATGCTAATGTGAACGAGATTGGAAGAGTAATATGTAAATCCGCACCGTCACGTTCAAAATATTTATGTTCTTTAACGTGAACCATTACGTAAAGGTCACCTGAAGGACCGTTGTTACTACCAACTTCTCCTTCACCAGTAACCCGCAATCTCATTCCATCTTCAATACCTGCTGGAATGTTAACTTCGATCTTTTTCCTATTACGCACCAGGCCTTCTCCACCACAGTTACTGCATGAATCTTGAGGAAGTTCACCTTTGCCGTGACAGTAAGGACAAGGACCGGTCTGTTGAAAGATTCCGAACGGTGTTCTTTGCGTTCTTTTCATATAACCTGAACCATTACAATGATGGCAAGCTTCAAAGTTCTTAGCACCTCTACCATTACATTCTGGACAATATTCAAGTTTGTTAAGTTGGATAGTATGTTTAGTATCTTCAGAAGCGTCTTCTAATGTGATTTCAGTTTCGTAAAGTAAGTCTGAACCTCTTCTAGATCTGGAACCGCGTCTGCTTCCTCCACCACCAAACAATTGGTCAAAGACGTCATCAAAGTTACCGAAAGCCCCTGATCTAAACTGTGACATGATGTCAGAGAAGTCAAACCCTTGATAATTACCAGCTCCTCCTGCTCCACCTTGGAATGCAGCACTGCCAAATTGGTCGTATTGTTGACGTTTGGTGTCATCACCCAACACTGAAACTGCTTCATTGATTTCTTTAAATTTTTCTTCATATTCTTTCTTTTTTTCTTCTGGAGCGCGGTCTGGATGGTATTTTAATGCTAACTTTTTGAACGCTTTTTTAATCTCTTCTTTAGTTGCGCCTTTTTCTATTCCAAGAGTTTTGTAATAATCTTTATCTGCCATTTGTTAATTCTATTTGATGGTATAAATCCAACCTGGTTTCCATGCCTTAACTTTTCTCCAATCTTCATTAATTGCTTGTTCCCAAGTTTTTCCTTTCAACAAAACTTCTATTGCTAATTGTGGTGCTTGGTGTGCAACAATAGCAACGTGTTTATCATCATAATTTTCTTTTAAAAATTTTATAAAGTCTGCAATTCTGTTTTCAACATCCTTGTAACTCTCACCGTTAGGATATTTTTTGTCAATATAATTTAAAATTTTCCAATCCTTCTTTTTACTGTTCCAATCACCATAATTACATTCTCTAATTCTTTTATCTTGAATAATCTTATACTTATCACCAAACGCTAAATTTGCAGAGTCTATTGCTCTTTTCAAATCTGAACAAAATACGATGTCAAAATTTTGGTCAGCAACCATTGGTCCTAGTCTTTTTGCCTGTTCAATACCTAATTCTGATAATTCTCCTTGGTCCCATCCTGTGGCTTTATGGGTTTCATTGTCTGTAGTTGTACCATGTACAAAATAAGTTATTTTAACTGCCATTTTCAACCTCTTTTGCCAAATCTTCAGGGTTCATGTTAAGTATTTGCATAATATTATGCTCAATTTCTAACCTGTGCTCTTGACTAACTTCCCATTCTCCTTCTGGTTTTGGATACATTTCTTTAAGATATTCTAATCTTTCTGCAAGTGATACAATTTTGTTTTGGAAAACTCTATAATCAGCATAATGAACAAGAGTTTCTTCCCAAGTGAGATTCTTATTTCTTGGAATACTTACATTTTTTAATGCTAATGCAAATTCAGGAAACCCACCTTTGAAAATCTCGTACGCAACATCACCTTCATACATATCTGGATACTTTTCTATCAACTCTTTGCGCATAGCCAGTTCTTCTTCAGAAAAATCATGTTTATGAAATTTGTTTGGTTCAACAGATTTGATTGCTACCACTTTGAACAAATCATGTAGTAATGATAATCTGTCAACAAGTTCAACATTAACATCAATACCAGCTTCCTTTACTTTCTTTGCAAGAAATACTGCAACTTTCCTGACGTTAAGACAATGTTGAAAAATATTTTCAGGTACTTTGTACTGCTTGAAGTAGTCCAAAGCTTGTTGTTCTGTTGGTAGGTTCATGGTTTTGAAAGGAAAAATAAAAGGTTAAAAACCTTTCTAATCTTTCTTCTCTGTATTGTTGCTAAAATAACTAGGCGCTTTACCTTTACAGTACTCTAGCATGGTGTTTGCTATATCTCCTGTCTTCCTGTCTTCTTTTAGTTTATCTCCTCCACGGTCAATACTTTGTGCTATTCCAGCAGCAATTCCCGCATACAGAGCTTCTATGTTTTCACCATCTAAATTATCAACAAGATAAAGTGCAGTTACAAAATTGTCTTCTCCTAACAATCCATTAACTATTTTACCTATGTCAAGATGCTTTTTTTCTTGATCTCCGGGTCCTTTGTATTCATCACTCATTTTTATTCCTCCTTCTTCTCTTCGAATTCAGCATCTACTACTTTTTCACCTTTCTCTTTCTTTTCCTTTTTTGGTTGTTCTTTTCCTTCAGCTTTTGCAGCCTCGGCTTGTTGAGCAGCAGCAGCTTCTTGATAGATCTTAGTTCCGATCTCTTGAACTTTCTTGTTCAACTCTTCAATCTTTTTCTCAATCTCTTCAGCTTCACTTTTCTCTTTAGCTTCTTCCAAAGCTTTCAGCTTCTCTTCAATTTCTTTTTTAGTTTTATCGTCAACCTTATCTTTATGCTCTTCAAGAACTTTTTTAGTCTGGTAGATTAAAGATTCTGCTTTGTTATCTGCTTCGATCTTAGCTTTCTTTTTAGTATCTTCAGCTTCGTTCTTTTTAGCTTCTTCTTTCATCTTATCAATCTCCGCTGAGCTAAGAGTGGTAGAACCAGTGATCTGGATTTTCTGTTCTTTACCAGTACCTAAATCTTTAGCACTAACATTTACGATACCATTAGCGTCAATATCAAAAGTAACTTCAATCTGTGGAACTCCTCGTGGTGCTGGAGGGATTCCTACTAAATCAAATTGACCTAAGACTTTATTATCAGCAAACATTGACCTTTCTCCTTGACCAATCCTGATTGTTACTGCTGGTTGATTATCTGCAGCAGTACTGAACACTTGAGATTTTTTGGTAGGGATGGTAGTGTTTCTGTCAATAAGTTTAGTAAATACTCCACCTAAAGTTTCAATACCTAAACTTAATGGTGTAACGTCAAGCAACAGAACATCTTTCACGTCACCCACAATAACTCCTGCTTGGATTGCAGCTCCGATTGCTACTGCTTCGTCAGGGTTAACAGATTTGTCACCTTCTTTACCAACTAGGCCTTTTACCATCTCTTCAACGGCAGGGATTCTGGTGGAACCGCCAACAAAAATGATCTTATCAATTTTGTTAGCGTCCAGACCAGCATCTTTTAGGGCATTTTTGGTAGGAATTTTTAGTCTTTTAATTATGTCAGCAATCAATTCTTCAAACTTAGCTCTAGTAAGTTCTTCTTTGATATGTTTCGGACCGTTCTGGTCAGCAGTTATGAACGGAATACTAATTTCTACTTTGGTTTTGCTAGACAATTCAATCTTAGCTTTCTCAGCAGCTTCTTTTAATCTTTGAATTGCAGTAGGGTCGCTGTTTAAGTTAATCCCCGTAGATTTTTTGAAATTGTCAGTTAAATGGTCCATAACTATCTGATCAACATCATCACCACCTAACATGTTATCTCCGTTAGTAGATTTAACTTGGAAAACTCCATCACCAAGTTCTAAGATAGAAACGTCAAAAGTACCGCCACCAAAGTCAAATACTAAAATGGTATGTTCTTTTTCTTGTTTGTCCAAACCGTATGCTAAACTTGCAGCTGTCGGTTCGTTAACTATTCTTAATACGTTAAGACCGGCAATATCTCCGGCATTTTTAGTAGCTTGTCTTTGAGAATCGTTAAAATAAGCGGGTACAGTAATAACTGCATTGTTAACTGGTCGGCCAAGGTAAGCTTCAGCGTCTCTCTTTAATTTCTGTAAAATCATTGCAGAAATCTCTTCAGGAGTATAATCTTTACCGTCTAGTTCAATCTTTTCGTTAGTACCCATCTTTCTTTTGATAGATCTGATAGTGTGTGATGGATCAACTATTGCTTGGTTTCGTGCTATTTGTCCGACAGTAACTTCACCGTCTCTGATGTGTACTACACTTGGGGTTGTTCTGGTACCTTCAGCGTTAGTAATAATGTTAGCTTTTCCACCTTCTAATACTGCCATTGCAGAAAAAGTGGTACCTAAATCAATACCGATAGTTGCACCGGTTACATTTTTTTTATTTTCGTCTGTCATTTTGGATATTCCTCCCTGATTGTTATTTTGTTTTTACTTTTGTTAATTTTTTAGAGCTTATTTTTTTGTTTTATTATCATTAGGACATTTACATCCTTTACCAGAACTTAATTTTACTTTGGCATGTCTGATAACTTTCTCATTTAACATGAAACCTTTCTGAAACTCTTCTATGATTGCGTTTTCAGGTAGTTCTGAATTTTCTTTCATAAGCGCTTCATGAATGTAAGGGTCAAATTGTTGTTCTTTCTTTGCTTCGATGGTTTTGATACCATTATCTTTTAACATTGTAAACAATTGAGAATAAATCAATTCAATGCCTTTGATGAATTCTTCTTTGTTCTCAGTATTCTTTAGTGCTAATTCAAAATTGTCTAGCACTGGCAAGATCTGTAAAATCAGATCTTTGTTAGCTAACTCTTGAAATTCTTCTACACGCTTTTCTGTTTGTTTTCGATAATTTTCAAAATTGGCTTGAGTTCTTTGTAAAAGATCTCGCATTTCAGCTAAAGGGTTTTCTATCGGATCTTGGATTTGCTCAGGTTCTTGTTCAGAACTGGTTTGATCTTCTTTCTGTTCCTTTTCAACTGTTTTTTTGCTTTTTTCACTTCTCATCTTAATAACCTCAAATTATTGTTTGGTTGACCTTAAATCAACACAGAAGGTCTAAAATGCATCTAGTATATAAACTTTTTGGGAAATGTTTAAAAACTCAAACATACTACTATCCAAATACGCCAAATTTTAAGCAATATTTTACGATGCCTAAGATTGATTAGATTGCCAAAATTGGCTAATCACAAAATGGTACACAAAGTTACAATTCTGAAAATCAGAAGAAGTCATGCAGAAAACATTAACCAAGAATTACAATGGTTAGGTAATTCATTAGGTTTGTTTAGTTTACGAGATCGGAATAGTAGTTGTTTCAGGGTGTTTATTATTTTGGTACGTAAAGCTAAAAGGAATGAAGTTATTTCTTCAGATGATATTGCAGAACGGTTGAATTTGACTCGGGGTACTGTAGTACATCATTTGAATACTTTAATGGGTGCTGGATTAGTGATTAAGGAACAAAGTGGTTATATTCTTAGAGAAAGAGATTTGGAACGTGTAATTGTTGCCATTAAACGCGAGTTGGATGCTTCCATGCAAGATTTGATTGACGTTGCTCGTGATGTTGATCAGAAGTTGGGTTAGAAATAGTTTTTCTAGTGTTTAATTTTTTTTAATAGACAATATTTAAAAATAAGCTATTAAATTATCTCTTCTATGGTAGTAAATAAACTAGGTGTAACTCAAAAATTAGAAGAATTAGCTTCAGAAAATTCTCTAAACAGTTCTATCTCAGTTCTAAATCTACCTGCGATGAGATATTGCGAAAGAAGCTGTCCTGGTTGCGTAACTGGCGAAATGTCTGCAGATCCTGATAAGCGTATGAATTATGCTGAAATTTTGGACGTTATGGATTATTTTTCAGATCATTTAGGTACAAAAATAGTTACAATTAATGGAAGAGGAGATCCTTTTCATCCTCAAGTTAAGGATGAAACTTTGCTGAAAGTTAATCATGCAGCTCTTAAACGACAAATTCCTTACGTTTTTACTTCTGGTGATAATCTTGACCAAGAAACTTGTGATGTTCTTGCAAGTTGTGGTGCAAATGTAATGGTTAGTTTATTTGGTAATAGGTTTATTGATGAGAATTTCTTTGATGAAAAACAGTATTCTGGAAGAAATGGTGTGGTTGCAGATAATCTTAGAAAATTAATCAGTACTTATGCACAAGGAGAGTGGCAACCAGAAGCAGGTCTTACTCGTTTAGGTATGAATTATGTTATTACTGAAATGGATCTTGCAGATAATGGTGAAAAAGTTGCAAGATTACGTGATGCTGCTAATGAAAATGGATTATTCTTTGTCTGTAACGTTGATTTTGGTAATGATGGGCCAGAGTTGAGAAGTTTGGCTAAAAGTCTGAGTAACTTTAGCTTAGACCATAGCACTTTTGTAGATGGAGTTTGTCATATGGGTGCTGGTTCTTCTGCAACAATAGATTATGATGGGGCAATTCTTAGATGTCCTTATTTAGCAAATGAAATGAATGATGGAAATTTTTTTCAAATGTCTGAGCAAGAGCGGAGTGCATTATTTATTGGTTACATGTATGATAAAAAATTTTCTTGTGTGTTAAGAGAAAGACCTAAATCCTCTTAATCATAAACGAGAACGCTTCACTGCCAGTAACGGAAATTATTAAAACAACAAGTCCAGCAATTAATACACCAATAATTGCGGCAATCAAATAATCTCTGAACTTAAATCCGAGTAAATATGCACCTAAAGCTCCAGAATATACTCCACTGCCTGGGAGGGGAATTCCTATTGCAATTGCCATTCCTAAAATCCCATATTTTTCAACATAAGGGTGGATTTTTTTTTGAGTTCGTTCTACAACCTTATAATAGATTTTTTCAACAAATTTAATTCGTAAAAAGAAATGCATAACGTGATTAACAAAAAGGTACAAAATTGGTGCTAAAGCAATGTTTACCATGGTGCAAATGATAAATACCTGGGCAATAGTAAAATCAGTATTAAAAATTCCGTAAGGAATAGATGCCCTTAGTTCAAGAAAAGGTAATATTGTTAGAACAATTAGGATTAGGAAATCTTTTAACATTTTTTATATTTTCTAATTTATTACATAAATCTGTTTGATTTTTTCTTTTTAGAAGTCTTTTAATTTGATGTTGGTTTAAAATCTTTGTGTTTTTTGTTTCTAAGTTCCTATGCTTAAACATACACCAAAATTCTAGTTTATTACAGTGTGGCTTATAATTTTTAATATCTTGATCAATACTTTTACAAAAAGCATTAAGTTTAGCATCTATTATTTTGTCAATGATCAATGAATTATCTTTCAGAACAACTATATCAGGTATTTTTCTATTGTTCAGTGTTGGTTTTATCAATACATTTTTGTATAATCTTTTACAAGTCTCTATCACTAAATTTTCCCATTCTTCCCATCGCTCATCGTTATAACCATAGTGTGGTTCATGACCTAATTTTTTCAGAAACGAGTTATATCCATCAAAGTGTCGATATATTGCAGCCAAAAGTCTTGGATTCTTGTAGCTAAGCTCTCTAATTGTTGGTGGTTCATGTCTTCCTCTCATGAATTCATTAAATTTGTTAACACATTTTTCTGGTCCCCAATTGAGGGTATTTAAGGGAAGATTTAGTTCCTTTAGAAATTTATTATATTTACCGTAGTTAAGAAGAATTCCTCCAAGAAGTCCATAATTAATTTTTCTAAGTTCTTCAGAAGTTGGAACTTTATTGATAGTACTAGTAATTTTTAAAAATTCATTCTTACATGATTTTTTATTCCATTTGATCTCGAAATTTGGTTTTAATCCTTGTTCATTTAGAAAATTGGAGTATGTTCCCCATTTTCTTCTGATAGCTTTGTGTAAACCAGTGCAAACATTGAGATCTTTTTGTGTAGGAACTTTATCTATCTTAATCTCATTAAATCTATTAATACAATCCCTTTTAGTCCATCTTTTGATGTTTTGTTTGATGTTTAAGTTGCTAAGAAAATTATTGTAAGTCTGCCATTCTCTGCTTATGGCATCTAACATTCCAGAATGATTTTTCTTTAAATCATTATATCTTGGAGTTCTGCATAAATCTAATTTAATTTTATAGAATGTTTTAATTATAGTTTCTTTTTTCCATTTAGAAATTTTTTCTTTTTTAAGATTAAGTTTTCTAGATTGATTTTTGATAGATTCTTTTGTTCTTCCTAGCGTTTTAGCAATATTATTAGCAGTAAGTTGGGAATATTTATCAACAAGAAAATTAATTTCCTCTTTACTCCATTTTTTATGAGCATGGGGCATAATTGTATTATAAAAAAGGTCATTTAAATAGTTTTTCGGAACTTGACCAGTGGGTGTGTGGTCATTTATTAAGAAAAACAGAAATTAAGGAACTAAACTTTTATCCTTCCGTGGCAATATGGGCAATAAATCCCTTTTAACCCGGTAAAGATCAAACTCACGAATTTGTTCCTACAATGAGGACAATCCAGATGTTTTTGTGGAATTTTAATCACCTATTTTTTTGTTTGAAATGTTTAACGTAAGTGGTCATACCTATCTGCTAAAGCCTTAAGATAGTTAGGATCTTCAGGAGCTAATCTTAACCTGTCTGGTGTATCTTTAATAGTATAACTACCACTTTCAAGATGTTGTCCTATTGGTTGACCTTCTATATTACAATCAATCATTCCTACATACATACTACCACTAGTAGTAGCATCACCAAAAACTTCAGCTGCAAGTTGTGCCGCAAAATCTTCTTTTTCTTCTTGTCTTAAATATCTGTTATTCATTTTCGTTTTTATCTGCAGGTATATGTTATATATAAATATTTCCGTGATTTCTTTTATCATAACTGCAATATGTGTTTCAGAAACATTTAAATTGCTTAAATTTGTTCTTTTATGTTATGGTAGTATTTGAAGGGGTGGAAAGTGAAGAGTTAGCTAATTTCTTGAGAAAAAGAAAATTCAGTCCTTTAGACATTAAAACTATTCATGAACAATTAAGATACAGTAAAGGTATCAAGAAGAAAGTTCTTTTGATTCTATATAATTCTGGCAAACTCTTGTTACAAGGCGATGCTGATGCTATTGAACTTACGGCAGAACAGTTGCGTGGTGCAGGTATCGGTAAAGAAGTCAAACAAATCAAGTTCAGGAAAGAATTAGGTTGGGTAATTGGTAGTGATGAATCTTTAAAAGGCGATACTTTCGGCGGTTTAGTTGTAGCTGCAGTGAAAGCTGATGATATGGTGCGAAAAGAATTGATTGCATTAGGGGTGGCAGATAGTAAAGTTCTCAATGATAAAGAGATTATTCAAATGGCAGAAAAAGTAAAAAGATTAGTACAGTGTGAGATAATTAACTTAACTCCAGAAGAATATAATCATAAAGACAATGAAGGAGTTACAAAATTAATGAACAAATTGCATAAAAATGTTGCTAAGTATCTCAAACCGGGAACTCATGTTGTTGATAAATATCCTGGCTGCAGTGTTGGTGACATTATGGAAACAAAAGCTGAAAGTAAATTTGTGGAAGTGGCAGCAGCTTCCGTCTTGGCAAGAGCAACGGCATTACAACAGTTAAATTATTTGAGTAAGAAAGCTGGGTTTGCAATTCCGAAAGGTTCGACTCATGTGAAATGGGCACTTGAGGAGCTTAAAGAGAAAGGTTTGAACCCACGCGAGTTTGTCAAGTTGCATTTCAAAAATGTTGAAGAGTTTTTTGGGTGAAGTTATTTTCTTCCCTGTTTGACTATTTTATGTGTCATTTTATCTTAATTCAACAATAGGAATGTTTCCAAATCCATGTTCTCCTAATATCTGTCTTGCTCTTTCAAGATAAGGTCCATTAACTGCAACTTGCTGTAAGTATTCTAAACTAACTTCTTTCGGGACTTCTATTGTATTAAAAGAATCTATACTAACCTGAACACTTGGCCTTATGATACTTTTAGGAATATTAACTTCTAATAAAGCACCAATTCTCCCTTCCTCACTAGTACCCACATAAGCAGCTGCAGTGGAACGCTCACATGCAAGATATATAAACAAGATTCTATTTAATTCTCTATAATCAGATCTTTCTTCGATACTAATTGAATGCATTCCATATAATTGGACAATGTCAGCTAGGGCTTCATCGTTTGCTAATACTTCATCAAGTTGAATACCGATGTCTCCCCTTAGAGTTCCATGTTCATGACTGACTCTTGCAGCTTTAGCAAATTTTTCTGTAAGAGAATCATACCTTTTCTTTTCCATAAACCAAATTTTGTCATTACCTCTATTATAATAAGCAACTATAGCTCCTTGTCTAGCTATTCCTTCTAGATTCCTTGTTCCATGATATGCTTTGATTAGTTCTGTCATTTTCTACTTCTTCCCCTCACCAAATCAGCTTCCAAATAACAACCATTTCTTTCAGCAATCCCAGCTTTCAAAATAACTGGCTCATAATTACCTAAAAAACCCTTATGACCTTCAATATTCATCCCATGTTCACTAGGGTGTATAACTCTAATCCTCCTATAATCATGTTCCCTACCCCATTGCATAACTTTATTCAATACAAATCTCCTTGGACTCATTCCTAATTCATTTCCTAAACGAGAGTACTTTCTTTCATTTTCTAATTTCATTTGTTTTCCCTGTTCAGAATTTGCTCTTATTGGATCATGATAACCAAATCTCTTTCCTTGGATTGTCATAACATAAATATCTTTTTTAGCCCCATCAAGAAAAAAACTTACTTTTGCAATATATCCATTAGCACTGCTTACATGTCTTTCATCTCTTTTTGCTAATAAACACGCAATACCAAAATAATCATCAGTAACACCCATTACCAGTTCTAATTTTGTATTTCCTTCAGTATCAACAGAGCCAAATTCTTTGATAATATTCCTCCATGAATCATTAGTCTCATGAATAATTCGGCTATTTGTGTCGAACCTTTGAACAACATCCTCTAATGAAGGTTGAATTAATCCATGAAGTAAAAAATGTGGGTAACATAATTCATTTGCATCTTCAGGAAATGGTTCAGCAAACCTTTCCATAGCCTGAGCTGTTGCGTTTGCATATTCTTTTGGAGAAACAGATTCTTCTAAATGTTCATATGCTCTTCTGAATAATTGCATTACCAATAGGGTATTATAACCAAAACGGATACCTATTGACTCCCTATTTAAAATTCCAGTTCCTGATTTTAAACACAAAGTTCCACTAACTGAAGAATCGTTGGCTGTCCACTCATTTAGTTTAAACCATTCCTCTGGTTTATTTGAATCTATTAAATATTCTTCAACTTTATCTGCAAATCTTTGAGTATTTATTTTTACCATATTCTTAAACCAAATTCTCTTCTACTTTCAGTTCCTCTACTATTGGTTGTTGTTCTGTCATTCTTCCAAATACCTCATCAACGCAATCTCAACTAAGTGTGATCTGTTTCTAAGCATTCTATCTTTTAGCCGATCATCTAACTTAGAAATTAATTCTTCATCTACTGATACACTTAGTTTCTTCTTCATTCTTACTACTTTGTGGGACAATTTCTTATTTTTTTATAAATCTTTTGAGGACTTTACTACGCAGGAGTAATAATTTAGGTGAAGTAAATAAAATCCCCTGTCCATTCCAAAATAAGCTTTCTACCGACAAAGTATTTTTAAAATCTAGAAGCACTTAGCTCAGTAATGGGGACAAAGAGTAGTATTATGGGGAAAAGGGTGTTAAGTTCTAGTTCTTGGGCAACTGTTGATAAATTTGATTCTCAAACTGAAGAACAAATCAAGAAAGAACTGATTCTAGGCTTTACTGAAGAGGGTGATTTAGTCTTTGACCCCTTTTTGGGTAACGGAGAAACTTTGTATGCTTGTCATAACCTTAACAGAAATGGGATCTCTTTAACTGACAATAATGAAAAGTTTCACAGTATTAGTGAAGAAATCAAACGTTTAGAAAGTCAGTTACAATTAGGAGAATTTGGTGCCAAACTGAAAAGTAAACAATTGTTGCTGAAGAGTAAGTTAAAAGATTTTGATTATCTCTGGCAACAGTATAAGTTGCCTGAATTAAGTGTGGTTGTTTCATTTTTGCCTAACTGGAAAGTTTTGACCAATTTATCTGAGCAGGTTTATCCAGGACAAGGTTTTACAGTAATGCAATTTCTGGAAAAAGTTTTTACTGGAGTTAAGGAAAAGTTACGCTCTGGTACTTATCTTTTGATTTTGCTGGAAAACGAATATCAAGATGGTAAATATCTAAATTATTCTAGCGAATTTATTGCTATGATGCAACAGCATTACCAATTGAAGGGTGAAAAGGTTATTGGTGTAACTTCGAAAGCTAGTAATGTCTTGAAGAATATGTTAGTTACTCACAAGAATTTGTTGGTGTTTAGGAAGATTGAGATTTAAGTAATAGTTTAATACTCAATCCCTCGCCTAGCCATCACTCCTTTGTCGAAATAATGTTTCTCTGCTTTCATCTCTGTAACTAAGTCAGCATTCTCTAGAACTTCTATTGGTGCACCTCGACCGGTAAGGATCAGTTCAACGTCATCGGGTTTGTTGGCCATAAGGTTCAACACAAGTTCTACATTCAGAAATCCTAAACTAACTGCAGTATTGATCTCGTCCAGTACCACAACTTGATAATTTCCAGACATAACTACCTCTAAAGTTTTCTTGAACGCTTCTTCAACATAATCTCTTTGAATAGCGTCATTTAAGAAACAGTACCGGCAAGTGCCACATTCGATATCTTCCCGAATATAATCAAAAAGTTTTTTGTTTTTATCTTCTTCACTTAAACTAAAAAAACCTTGAATCTTGAGTTGTTTCTGCTGCTTGATGCATGGTCTGCCAAATTGCATGATCTCAAAGTTTGGTAAGAAGTTTTTGGAAGCTACATATTCACCTGTGTAAGCGCCACCTTTCATGTATTGGATCATGAAAACATTAAATCCTTGGCCAACGGCACGTAAAGATAATCCTAGAGAAGCAGTAGTTTTACCTTTTCCATCTCCAGTGTATACATGCACTAGCCCCTTCTTTTTCATACCTAAACCTCATAAATTTTTACTCAATACCTGCCCGTCTTTACTTCCGTCCCGATATATTGTAATCCCTTTACATCCTAACTGATAAGCTAACAAGAAAACTTCTCGGACATCTTCAACAGTAGCATAGTACGGAAAATTAACAGTCTTAGAAACAGCATTGTCTACATGTTTCTGGAACGTAGCTTGCATCTTGACATGATCTTCAGGAGTTAAGTCCATTGCTGTTAAAAATATTTTTTTAACATGATCTGGAACTTCGTCAATATTCTGTACTGAACCTTGCTGAGCAATTTTTCTCATCAGATCTTCATTGTAAAATCCTTCTTCTTTGGCAATCTGTTCGAATAACGGATTGATCTCTAACATTTCAAATTGTGAAGTTTTACGTAAGAATGATAATGCAAACAAAGGTTCAATGCTAGGTGAGCAAGAAGCAATTATTGATACTGTTCCGGTTGGCGAAATTGTTGTTCGGCAAGCGTTACGCAATCTATAAACCTCTTGATTGTTATCATAAACTGAACCTTGGTAATTTGGAAATAATCCTCTGGTTTTTGCTAAATTACATGAAGCAGCCCGCGCTTCATCGTTAATCAAACGCATTACTTTGTCAGCAGTTTCAATTGCTTCTTCAGAATTGTATGGTACTTTCATTTTAATTAACAGATCTGCCCAGCCCATCACTCCTAAACCCACTTTTCTGTTACCGTTAATTATCCTAGCGGTTTCAGCTAAAGGTACAACATTAAATTCAGTAGCATTATCTAAGAAATGAATTGCATTGTGGACAGTACGTTTAAGTTTGTGCCAATCAATCACCATAGCATTTTTTTCTAAATCTTTAATAACGTGGTTGGATAAATTAATTGAACCTAAAATTACTGATTCATAAGGCAACAGTGGTTGTTCTCCGCAAGGACTTGTAGTTTCAATTTCACCTAATTTAGGTGTGGGATTACTTCGAGGACTGTTAATTCTGTTTAAGAACACTATTCCCGGGTCACCATTTTTCCAGGCCATAGTTGCAATCAGGTCTAAAGTTCGTTTGGCGTTAAGTTTTCCTACTACTTGGCCATTACGTGGATTGATTAGTTCATAATTTTCTTCTTTCTCAAGAGCGTCCATGAACTGTTCAGTAATTCCCACTGAAAGATTATAATTAGTAATGATGTCTTGGCTTTCTTTACAGGTTATAAAATCTAAAATGTCAGGATGGTCAACACACAAAATTGCCATGTTGGCTCCACTTCTTCTTCCACCTTGTTTAATCTCTCCTATAGCTTTGTCAAATATTTTTAAGAAAGCTAACGGTCCAGAAGCCACACCATGCATTTTGTTAACTACATCACCCCTAGGTCTGATTCTAGAGAATGAAAAGCCAGTACCGCCGCCACGGCGATGGATTATTGCAGCATGTTTTAGCGAAGTGAAAATTCCTTCAGTAGTATCATCTAATGGCAAAGAAAATACTGAAGATAATTGACCATTTTCTGTACCTGCATTCATTAACAAAGGTGAATTTGGTATAAATTCAAGAGAAGTCATCATCCTGAAGAATTTCTCTTTCGCATCTTCAACGTTGCCCCCAAAATGGATTTCAGCAGAAGCTATATGATTAGCTACCCGTTCAAACATTTCTTTTGGTGTTTCTACAGTCCGGCCATTTTCGTCTTTCAATAAATATCTAGCTTCAATTACTTTGAAGGCGTTCAGTCCTAACTTACAATCGTCAATGATACCTGCTCGAGATTTAGCTTCTCGGACTTCTTTTCGTTTCTGTCGGTAAAGAATAAAACTTTTAGCAGTACTTGTTTGACCTTCTTCAATTAAAACTTTTTCAATGGTATCTTGAACAGTTTCCATGTCAATGATTTCTTGATCAGCAATGTAAAGATAATCTTGTACTAAGCCAGAAAGGTCTTTAGCAAGCTCGTAATCATTACCACCCACTGATTGAATAGCCTTAAAAATAGCAGAAGTAATCTTTTCTGGATCGAAATCTACCAATTCTCCGTTTCTAGTTCTTACTTTTGGTGGCATTTTACAATAGGTTTAGTGTTTTTATTATTAAGGGTTGTTTATATAGTTTTTAGTGTTAGAGAGTTTATATCCTAACAAAACCTGAAACCTTTAAAAACCCTAAGATTTTCTTTTCAAACATGGTTTCAATTATCCTGAAAGCATTGTACTTCTTTTTACCTGCTTATTTTGCTAACATGGCACCAGTCATTTTCAGGAAAATTCCACTGTTGGGAATTCCAATCTATGAAAAATGGTTTGGAAAGAACAAAACTTGGCGTGGGTTAATTGTTGGAGTACTGTTAGGAACTGGAATCTTCTTTATCCAGAGGTTGCTTTATACGAATAATCTCATGGCTGATTGGGTTTTGATAGATTATAGTGGATATACTTTCTTACTTGGATTATTGCTAGCTCTGGGAGCAATCTTAGGTGATATGGTGGAAAGTTATTTCAAACGTAAGAAAGGTCTTAAACCGGGCAAACCTTGGATTCCATGGGACCAGTTAGATTTTGTGCTAGGGGCTATTATCTTATCAGCATTTGTTTATGTGCCAGATATTCTAGTGATTGTAATCTTGTTATTGATCAGCCCTTTATTACACATTTTAGTGAACCATATCGCTTATTGGTTGAAAATTAGAAAGAGTAGGTATTAGGATTTAAGTAGTAATTATGTTTGACTTGTTTTACTAAGTTTTTCTTTACTTTCTTTTTGAACTCACTTCTCTTTACTCATCCTAACCCGAGCAATCATATAATTAAATTGCATTATCAAAGAATATAGAGATAGTACTCCAACAGTCAAATAAGCAAGAGTGGCAATTATAACTGGACCCATCCAGTAACCTAATACTAAAATTAATACACAAGTTGTCCTTGAAAAAATTACCGGCAATTGTCTTCTGCTGCCAAAATACAATGCTTGTGTCAACAGGAAGAAAGTAATTACTAATACTACATAATAATCCTGCAAGAAAAAGGCAATCTTGATTAACATTGCCAGATTAACAAGTCTGTCTGAGATTAAATCATAATATTTACCGAATGTGGTTTCTTTACCAGCTGCCCGGGCCATGACGCCGTCTAACCCATCTGAAAATAAGTGTACCAAAACTAGAACTACGAAGGCAATATAATTAGTAAACAGGAAATAAGCAGCTGCCAGACCAGTTAATAACGAAATGGTAGTCATTAAGTTTGGATGAATTTTTAGTTTCAAGAATAGTTTAGCTATCGGCATCATGTATTTATCTCTGATCTTCCTAGTGCCACGAACTAACCACTTTCTAAATTTATCCATGAGTAAAGTATATAAAGAAACAGTATAAAAAAGTTACTGATGAAAAGCTTGTTTATTGAGACTAAGTATGAAGGAAAATTAGATCTATCTGGAGATGTAGCCAAAGAGTTAGTTAGCAAACTTCCAGAGCAGTTAGTTCTAGCTGCTAGTTTACAGTATCTAGAACAATTAGACGAATTAAAATCTTATCTGGAACAAAATGGTAAGAAAGTTATCTTATTCCAGAGCTTGCACAGCAAGTATCCTGGCCAGAGTTTAGGGTGTGATATTCAAAAGTTCGAAATTAAACAACAGGATAATAATCTTGATACTAATCAGGATAAAATAAATTATGATGCTTTCTTATACTTAGGTGATGGAATGTTCCATCCGACAGCTTTAGCATACGGTAATGAAAAACCAGTATTTATTTACAATCCATTTGCTCATGAAGGACAGGAAATTAAAGAACTAGACAAGAATTATTGGGAGAAGGCTAAAAAAAGAAAAAATGCACTCCTTGCAAAATTGATTAGTTCAGATAATATAGGTGTTCTTGTTACAAGAAAGCCGGGGCAGAACCAAAGCAAAATTGCAGAAGAGTTGAGAGTTAAGTTAGAAGAAAAAGGTAAAAAGGTATTTGTATTTATTGCAGACAATATTAATATTCTTGGATTGCAAGACTTCAATTTCATTGATGTCTGGGTTAATACTGCTTGTCCAAGAATGGTTGAAGATTTCCCCTGCTTGAATTGGCAGGATTTGAAAGAGATTAATTATTTTTAGCGACTATAAAAACAATTTCTAAGAACTTAATTCTACTTGCTTTATTTTCTTTCTTTTTAATTAGTGAGAACTTCTGGTCATAAATATTTAACTGTTTCTAGACGTTAGCAAAAAATGTTATCGTCGGGCAACTTGTAGAAAGATTTAAATACTATAGAATTTTCTCTATTCGAGTAATAAGTCGATTTCTTCGACTGAAAAGATAAAAAAATAAAAAAAAAGGTGAGGTGGTGCAGCTATGGCAAATGCCCAAGTTGTAGCAAAGACAGGTATTAAGAAAGAATCTGGTTACCTGTACTTTATTGACAAAAACGGTAATGTTTCTCGAGCTAAAATGAGTAGAGCAGGGAGAAAAAAAGGAAAAACCAAAAAGGAAGTAGTAGCAAAAGTTGGTGTAAAGAAAGAATCTGGTTACCTATATTTTATTGATAAGAACGGTAACGTCTGCCGAGCAAAAATGGCTCGTGGTAGAAAAGCTGGTAAAAAGAAAGTAATGAAAAAGAAAGTAGCTAAGAAGAAGGTTGCAAAAAGAAAAGTTGCTAAGAAGAAAGTAGCTAAAAAGAAACCTGCTAAGAAGAAAGTAGCTAAGAAGAAAGTAGCTAAGAAAAAAGTAGCTAAAAAGAAACTAGCAAAGAAAAAAGCTGCAGCTAAAAAGAAGAAAAGATAAACTTTCTTTATTTTTTTTTAATTTGCTTATTTTTTATTTCTTTATGTGATTCAAACTATCAAGTTTAGAATGGCAATTAACAATTGGAAAATTTGGCGAAAGTTTGGGTTAGTTAAGGTTCCTGAACATGAAACAGTTAAACCTATTGAGGATTTAGGTGCAGTTGTCGATTTCTTGAAATTAGTTTCTCATGATGTTAAAGTATTAGTTCCAGAACTGGAAAAATTACAGGAGTTAGAGAAAGAAAAAGCTGTAGCAAAAGAAGGTCTTTTGCAAGTAAATCTGGAATCACAAGGAATAATCTTTGAAAAAATATTATTACGTTATCAATCTTTAGAAGACGATGTTTCAGTGAATGCTATTAGGGTAAAAAAGGTTGCACGGGAGTTCTTAAACAATTGTGAAAAAGCAGGACTGAAAGATTATGCTAAAGAAAAGAAAAAGGATTTGAAGTGGAAACTTCGTTGGTAGAATAAAAAATTAAGGTTTAGTAAAAATTCTGTACTTCTCTTTACCTTGTATTTCTGAAATTATCCGTTTTATAATAATTGACTTTGGATCAGGTAATAATTTTACTCTATTCTTTAGATCTTCAAAACTCTCAAACGGTTTTTCGGTCCTTGCAGCAAGTACCATGTTCATATGTTTTTTACCAAGTCCTGGTAAAAGTTCTAACTGGTGCATTCTTAATGACAGTGGTTGTGCTTTGTTAAAGAATTCAATAAACTGTGCTTCTTTTTTACTTACAACCTTACTAATTGCGTGTTCCAGTTCACTTCTTGCAGTAGAACTAAGCTTTTCATAAGGAATTCTACCTTTTGTGTGGTGGATTTCTTCTCTTTTACCTTCACCAATGTAAACTTCTTGCATCGGTTGCAGAAAAACATCTTTCTTTGGAACGAGTTCTAAGATTGTCAAATGTTCAGTACCAATTGCTTGAGCTACCGCTGCTTTTGAGAAACTACTGTTGCCACTCATCGCATAACCATTTTTCAGATAGTCTAGGATAATAGCATTCTCTTCTGCGTTAGATCTTTCCATTTTACAATTTCCACCCCTTGGAACTGTCTAGAAATACTTTTAAGTTAATAAAGCTTATTGTTTTAGACTTTCTACACCTAAAAAACTTTAAGAAAATCATAAAAAATTAGATGAATCAAAACCTAAACAATCTTCTTAACTTCATCAACAATTGCTTGCTGATCTTTTTTAGGTAGTGTTAAAGGATATGCTTGCAAAACAACTCTCAAATCTTCAACATCTTTTGGTAAGAAATCAGTAATTTTTGAAATGTGTTCGTCTTTTAATCGAGTTAAGTTCAAACCTTCTAGGCCTTTCCTTAAATTTTCGTAATCTTTGGCACTAATTTTCACGAAAGCGTCCATGTGCTCTTTAGTTTTCTGAGATAATAAACCTAATTCTTCATCTCTTTTTTCAATATCTTTCATGATATTTTTAACTTCTGCCAAAGCGATTGGCTTCTCTTCTAAAATTTCTGGATTGGTCATTTTATTTTTTTATTAACTCAATTTTACTTTAATCTAATCATATGAATTGGATGAACAACTAAAGTTTTAATTTTACCACCATCCTTAATTTCCACTTCGTAACATCGACCTTTTTTGCCAGTAATTTTTCCAGCTCTACCGTGAAATCTTGGAAAAAATTGTCCTTTAGCGATTGCAGAATTAATTTTTAATCCTACTCGGTCACCGTTTTCGAACTGTTGGAAATATTTACTTAAAGGAATCTTACCTTTTTCAGCGGGCTTCCGTTTAAGTTTGCTCCTAGTTTTTCTTCGGCATGTACCTATTCTTGTAACCATATCTGGTTTTATTTTAATGAAAGGTTTATAAAACTTATGGTTGATTTTTGATAAAGTAGGTATGTAGAGCAATATTTGCACAGTATCTTTAAAATATCTTTAAGGATCTTTAAGGGAAAGTAAGTTTAAAGAAAGTTAGAAACCGGAATAAGTAACTGGGATGCATAATAAAAAACAAGAATTGAAAATGAGTAAGGAATTTTATCAAGAAATTATTAAGGAACTAAAAGAGAATGATTTTACAGAAAGACAGTTCGCTAAACTGAAACGAGATCTGTGCCTGAAACATAGCATGAAAACTATTCCTACTAACATTCAAATTTTAATGCATTTGCCAGAAGAAGAAATTTCACAATTAAAACATAAATTAGTGACCAAACCAGTAAGAAGTATTTCCGGTGTGGCACCAGTAGCAATAATGACTAAACCAATGCCTTGCCCGCACGCTAAAACTGTTGGACCGTGCATAATGTGTCCTGGTGGTGTTGACAGTTCTTTTGGTAATGTGCCCCAATCTTATACCGGTAAAGAACCAGCAACAATGCGCGGTATTAGAAACAAGTATGATCCTTATTTTCAAGTGTTTAACCGCCTAGAACAGTATATTATTCTTGGACATAACTGTGAAAAAGTTGAACTGATTTTAATGGGCGGTACTTTTCCAAGCTTTCCTTTAGAATATCAAGAAGAATTTGTCAAATATGCATTCAAGGCAATGAATGACTTCTCTGAAATGTTTTATGTTGATAATGAATTTGATTATGTTAAATTCAAAGAATTTTTTGAATTGCCTGTTGAATTTGGTCAATTAGGAGATAAAGATCGAATTGCGCGGATTCAGTCAAAGTTAAGTGAACTGCATGGTAAATGTGAATTAGTTGATATGCAGAAAAATAACGAAACTGCAAAAATTAAATGTGTGGCTTTGTGTATCGAAACTCGTCCAGATTATGGGATGCTTGAACATGGCAATCAAATGTTAAGATTGGGTTGCACTCGTGTGGAGTTAGGTGTGCAGTCTGTGTATGATGATGTTTTGGAAAAGATCAGGCGTGGACATACTGCAGCAGATACAATTAAGTCTATCAAAGTTTTGAAAGATTTAGGATTTAAGATTGCAGCACATTACATGCCCGGATTAATGAGTCTAGTGGAGAAAGATGGAATTAAAGCACGTGAAATGGACTTAGAAGGGATGAAACAGTTGTTCTATGATCCTAACTATAAACCAGACATGTTAAAATTATATCCTTGTATGGTAACTAAAGGAACTGAATTATACAATATTTGGAAAAAAGGTGATTACCGGCCATTGGATACAGAACAAGCAGCTAAACTTATTGCAGAGTTCAAACCGTTCATTCCAGAATATTGTAGGGTTCAAAGAGTGCAGCGTGACATTCCGAGTTATCAGATTGAAGCAGGAGTTGACATGACCAACCTTCGGCAGTACATGATGCAAAAGTATAATCCAAAATGTAAATGTATCCGGTGTCGCGAACCGAAAGGTAGGGATATTAATTGGGACAAAGTTGAACTTAACGTTGAAGAGTACGAAGCATCTGAAGGTAAAGAATTTTTCATATCTTTAGTTGATACTGGTGAGAATCATGATTATTTGCTCGGATTCTTACGATTACGTTTTCCTTCAGAATCTGCTTTTGGCAATGAGGAGTTTAAGAGTTCTAGACCGGAAATTACAAAAACTACTGCTTTAATAAGAGAACTGCATGTTTATGGTACTGCAACTGCACTTGGTGAAGAAGGTTCAGTACAACATCGCGGACTAGGAAAACAGTTAATGGCAAAAGCTGAAGAGATTGCTAAAAAGCACGAAAAAAATAAAATTGTAGTTATTTCTGGAATTGGTGTTAGGGGCTATTATTACAAACTTGGTTACAGTTTAGAAGGACCTTACGCTGTGAAAAAGTTTAGGATAAGCGAAGAGTTTAAATAGAATAAACTTTTATTTCTATAGTAATTTAGACTAAATATTACATTCGAGGTTTTTGGAGAGGTGGATAAATGAATATTGCAAAATCTTTTTCCCGATCAGTATTATCACTTATAATCATTGGAATACTTGTTTCTTTGTTGAGCTCTTTAGCATTGGCAGATTCAGATATTACTTCACTAGTTATTGAAAACACAATATCTTTTGGTGAAAGTGCTGAATTTAATTTAAGCATAACTAACAATGCCGGTGTCAGTCAAAGTTATACAATCTATTCCTTAACAAGCGGGCAAGGATGGTCAATTGATCCTTATCCATTAAGTGATAAAGTTGTTGAAAATGTTGCACCTGGAAAAACTTATACAACTTCTATTAGGGGTTGGCCGTTAGAAGATTTTGAACCTGGGATCTATTATCTTAATGTACAAATTGACGGTGATTTAGGCGAATCTTATGAAATACCTTTGAAAGTTTACTTTTCATCCATGGATGAACCAAGTTATTTCCCCTCACTTGATGTCGAGATTGATATTGAAGATAAAATTGATCCTCAAGAAGTTCAGTCAGTATTGATTCATCTTGAAAATCGTAATCCCTTAAATCTGTCTGGTTTGGTAATCAAACTGCAAAGTGAAGCTGAAGGATTTAATGCCGAACGGGAAATTGATTTAGCTCCTTTAGAAAGTAAAACTTTAGAATTTACTATTGAAATGGATCCGTTCCAGCAACCTAAGGATTATTACTTGTTCGTAACTTTTGAAATGTATGGAGAAACAGTAAAGGTTGAAGATGTTAAATTTGAAGTGGTATCATTAGAAACTCCTTTTACTTATGAATTGGAAGAAGAAACAATTTTCTTGAAAAAATTTCAGAGTATCGTCGTTGAAAATGACGGTAATTCAGAGAATACACAAAAGTTCAAATATCAAATTAACGGGTTCCAAGCATTATTTGTAAAATCTGAAGGGGACATTATCCGAGAAAATGGTAATACCTATTTAGCTTGGGATTTAGAATTAAAACCCGGTGAAGCTGCTATAGTTCAAGCAACTTACAATTATCGATTATTACTTTATTTAGCAATATTCTTTGTTGCCTTCTTGATTTTTTACTTCTTTGTACGGTCACCAATCGTGATCCGTAAAGGCGTAATTACTACAGAAGGCAATGAAGGCGCATTAAATGAAATCAAGATTGCGTTAGAAATTAAGAATAAAAGCAAAAAACCAGTTAATGATTTGACTGTTACTGATACGATCCCGGGAATTGCTAACCTTGAGAAAAGTTTAGATTTAGGTACTTTGAAACCTCAACAAGTGTTAAACACTAAGCAAGGAACCAAAATTGTTTGGAATCTAGCAGAACTGGAAGCTAAAGAACATCGAATTATCACTTACAAAGTCCGAACCAAACTTAACGTCTTAGGTACTTTTAAGTTACCACGAGCAGTTGTTGAATTTAACAAGAAGCGCGGTAATGGTAAAAAGGCGTACTCTAACGTTTTCCGTCTTGATGCTGGAAAGGTAGAAGATAATTGATTTTTAGCCTTGTTAAGTTTTTTTTAGAACTTAATTGTTGGGTAATAGCTAGAATGTAATAGTTTTTCCACAATAAAAACATTTAAATATCCTTGAAGTTTTCAATTTTGAAGGATTTATAATAATAATAATCAACTAACACAGTCTTAGTGAGGGTAGGTGCAAAATGAAAGACTTTTTTTTACAGTTAAAAGAAAAATTTTCCCGGCCATCTAGCAACGATGAAGAAATGCTGGAGGATGGTGAAAGTTATGTAGAGGTGGGAGTACATAAAGCTCCTACTGAGGATCGAAGCAAAGTTATCGTCCGTCCGTACGTGATGGAAGACTTTGAAGACATAAAAACTGTCTTAGATGCTTTGCGAGAAGGTAACACTGTAGCTTTAATTAATATTAAACCTTTAAAGGATAAAGATTTAATTGAGCTTAAGAGAGCTGTTAACAAACTTCGTAAGACTTGTGAAGCCATTGATGGTGACATTGCAGGTTTTGGAGAAGATTACATTGTGGCAGTACCTTACTTTGCTAGAATCCATAGAGAGAAAAGTATTCTTGTTGAATAGGTTTATTTTTTTCTAATTTTTTTTTTACTTTAGTTTTTGTTATGTTCTTGTGATATTTATACTCTTTTTACTATAGTGGGGGACAAAGATTTTTGTCACGAACTATTTAGAAAAAGGTAAAAATAAAATTCATTATTTTTTTCTTTTTCTATAGTTTAGAACTGGGAAACATTTAAATAGGTTAATTATCTTCTTAAGCGTAACTTAAATTTATTTAATTATCATAAAAGAGGTGTGTTGGAAATGAAAAAAGGATATATTCTGTTAATGTTTCTAATTTTAGGTGTAGTTATGTCACAAGCAGTAATGGCTGCGCCGTTAGAATTTTTAGGTAATGCTTTTGAAACTGTTGTTGGTTGGGGTTCTTTAGATTTCTTGGGCAGTAGTGATGGTCAAGTAATTGGATTTATTAGAATTTTATTAGCGGTCTTGATTTTTACAATTTTTTATGCTTTGTCAGGCACGTTGGGTCAATATATTTCAAAAAATATTGGAATTACCATTTCAGTAATTCTTGCCTTGATATCTGCCATTGCAATTCCTAGCGGAGTTATAGCAGCAATACTTGTTACTTACGGTACTTTAATGTCGTTTGTAATATTGGCAGCAGTACTCGCACCAGCAATTTGGTTTATAATCTTTACTTCGACAGAAACAAGAGCAATGGCTGCTTTTAAGTTGGCATGTTTAGGATTTATTACTTGGATAATTGGTCAAATCAATCTTCATCTAAGTAATATTGGAGTTGGGGTTCCTAGTGCTGCCGGTGGTTCTTGGGGTAATTTTGGAACTTGGGTTGATACTTTAACAAATTATGCGTACTTGGTTCTTGTTGCTTTAGGAATTTACTTGGGTTACAAACTGATTGTTGGACCTGGTGGTCAGGAAGCTAAAGAGTGGGGACTTAAACAAGGTGGTAAGATTAAAGAGTGGGCTGGTAAGAAGTTAAAAAGTGAGTATAAGAGAACTAGAACTCGAACTTTGAACCAATTTGTTAGAGATGAAGCTGAGATGAAAGCTCTTGACAAAATACCAACTTCAGTTGATAATGCAATAATTTTGGTCAATAATACTATTGATGCTGGAGAAATTCAAAAGAATCATTGGGTTAGTGCTATGACACCACATATGGATGCTGTGGCTGATGACTTTGATGATGCTTACAAACTGTTCAGGCAAGTTCAGAGAAGGACATACCGACAGCAAAGGGAAGCTAAACGATTGATCAGTGAATTACAGAAAGAAAAAGCAATCGATGCTGCGGAAGTTAGAAGGTTGGAAGCTTTAGAAGCTAACATTCTGAAAAAACATGAAGAATCTTTAGATCATTTGAAGCATGGTATTGATAATGATCTTAAAGATGCTAATGTTGCGTTTACTAAGATTGATGGAAGAATGAAAACTAGAACTAGTCCTCTTAAGAATCTTGGTGCAGAACATGTACCAAAAACAACAAGTCCTGATATTGCACAAGCGCAATTGGAAGAAATGAGGGATAAGTTGGGAAGTTTGATACATAAAACCAATGGAGACGTTTCTAAAGCGATTAAAGCGGAAGATGAAGCAATTAAATTATTGAAAGGCTTCATGGCTGAAATAGAAAAGCTTTGGTAAATTTTTTCTTTTACTTTTTTTTCTCTTTTTCTTTTAAATTTTTGATTTGATATTTTTCTTCAGGTTAGCATCGACTCGCTCTTTCAAAGTTATTTTTGAGTACGGCGCCTCCCCGTAAGGGGCGTCACCCTCCGTAATCTTTCTAGAAATATGACGTACCGCTCGTGAATTGATGCTAACCTTTGAATTGGCATTGCCAAAAACCTTATAAACAAAAAAGTTATTCTTAGCTGTATGAAAAGAAGTAGATGGGTGTTAAGCTTAGTTCTATTCAGTTTACTTAGTTTAGTTAGTATACCATCAGTTCTGGCAGCACCATCTATCGGAAGTATCTGGGACACGATCTTAAGAGCAGGAGCATTAGAATTCTTAGGAGTATCTAGCGGTTATATGGTCGGTGCATTTATCAGAATTTTAGTTTGGATATTAATTTTTACAGTCTTCTTTGCAGTCTTATCAGCAATGGGCGGAGATGGTAAAGGCGGAGGCTGGGGTTTCAAATGGTTAAAGAAAAACCAAGCAATTGTAGTTGCAGCAGTCTTAGCAACTATTTCGGCTGTTGCAATGCCAGTAAACGTCTTGTTAGCAATCAGTGCTGGTTGGGCAACTGCAGTATCTTTAATTTTGTTAGGTCTTCCAGTAGTAGGTATTGGTTATTTCTTGATGAAATGGCCAGGTAAAGATGAAAAGGGAAATAATTTAGAAGACCGAGGAACATTATTCATGAAAGTTGTTATTTGTGCATTATTGTTGTGGATCTTAGGTGCAATGCAATATCATATTGGGGTGATTGTCTAAAATGGCAGATCCAACAGCTCCAGTTTACATTGCAGCAGCTCAGTTTATTGGATATGCTATGTTATTAGTTGGTATTTTACTTGCTTATTACTTAATCAGGTTTATTGCAACTTTCCTTGCTGAAGATAATGACAATTGGGCAGAGAAAGGTCAGAACATCAGAAAATTTGTTGAAAGTGAGATGGATGAGTCAAAAATCAGTGATACGATTGGCAATGAACGAAAAGTATTAGATACTGCGTTAAGTTTTGTTTTACAAGCAGAACAAGCAGCTGACCAATTACATGATGATGAATTGAAAGAGAAAACTAAAAGTGCCATTATTGATGCTGAAAGTGTAATACACAAAATTGAAAGTAATTTGAATAAAGCTAAACGTGCTTTACATGCATTTAAGTTACATGCTCGGCGTGAAGATCATACCTTTGCCAGAGATTTATATCGTCTTTGTGTCCATGATATTGAAGCGTTTGAAAAAGTTATTAAAGGTAATAAATTGGATGTTGCTGATCCAGACTGGGCGAGAAAAGTAGGATTGATTAAAACAGGTACTAACACACTTATTATTAATTGTGGTACATTGCATACTAAGATTCAAGATTACATTAACAAAAGAGCTGATGACATCCGCAAAGCTGTTGAAGAAACTAGAAAGAGAAAATCTGCGGCGGCAACTGCAGGATCTAGAACTCCTTAAATTAATTGATAAAATATTTAACTAACTGCTAAAATTTGTTTAAAAAATTCTAAGAAATTAATGGTTAAAATTATTCAACCTTAATTTTTTGACCCAAAGATTGACCAGGAAGACCTTTCTCTGCAAAGATTGCTCTGACGTTACCATTTTTACCGTGCAAAGCAGAAATCTTACCTTTAATCTCTTTTCCAGCAGGTGATTTCCAAGTAACGGTTTTACCGATAACTTTTTCTGCTTCTTCAGCAGTGTCAGCTACTTTTAGGATCATCTGATGAGGATTAACATGATGTCGTCCTTGTCTAAAATGCATTACTGTTGCTTCCATGTTTAAGCTTAATTTTAGCTCTGGTTTATAAATGTTTTTGTTCCTAAGAGCAAGAGTACTGGCGCCAATGGAGGCGCACGAGTGAACATAGTGAGCTCGTAATCGCGCCGTGCTCCAGTACTCTTGCGTTATGAAAAGTTGTGGAGTAGTACAATAATAGTTAAAAACAAACAAATTAACAATTTCTGCTATGATTAAAGGTCAAGTGGTTTCTGGAGATTTCGGTAAGATTGCTATGCGTGTCAAGCAAGACCAAAATGTTGAATTGGGAGAATTGTTAGTTATTCAAAACAATCAAAGTGGACCGAATGAACTTTTTATTCTGCAAGTTTATGATCTTGTCTACGCTTCTCAAATTAGTCAGCAGAACCTTGAACTAGTCTCTGGGATGAACTTGGAAGAAGATTCTAATTTTCAGTTGATGGACAGAAATCTAAGAAACTATCAAATAGCATTACTCAAACCAGTACTTAACGTAACGCAGAAAGAAGGTCAGAACCAAACAAAACAAGTGAGTAACACTTGTAAAAAATTGCCTAATTTCTTTTCAACCGTTCGGGCTGTACACAAAGAAGATTTACAGTTTATCACCAGACCAAAAAATCCTTTTTATCTCGGAAAATTGAGGAGTGGCAGCCAGGAACTTGACTTAGAGATCTTTTTGTCAGGCAAAGAAGTATTCTCACATCATGTTTTAATCCCAGCATCTACAGGAAAAGGTAAGAGTTTGGATGAAAATGAAGAAGTGCTGATTAAACAAAATGATAATTTTTCAATTAAAACCATTGGGGAAATTGTTAATAACCATAATTTTTCGGATCCAGAAATGTGGGCCATGAGTATGAATCCAAAAAATTATTCCATTTGTTTTAAAAAAGTAACTAATTTTGTTAAACATAAAGCCCCCTCTTTCATGTACTTAGTGACTACTGAAAGTGGTCGTGAGATTATGGTAACTAAAGATCATAATTTATACGTTTTAAGAAATGGCCATCTAATGCTTTTGAAGACTCAAGATCTCTCAAATAATGACCATTTACCTTTACCTTTAAAGATTGATACAAATGGAGATTTAAAAGAATTAAATTTATTTGAACTGTTAGAAAGACAGAAAAAAATTTATGTATTATATGATAAAAAAATTGTAAAGAAGCTTAAGTCTAAAAAGGAATGCATAAAGATTTTGTCAAAATATTTTAATCAACCATTACAAAAATACAATGATTTTGTAACCAAAAAAAATAAAATTAAAATTACTCTTATCAGAGAATTATTAGATAATGAATTATCTTATGAAGAATTAAGAACTATTAAATTAACAGATCAACATTTTAGTTTTAAATTAAATGCGATTTTGCCATTAACAAAAGAATTTTTGCAATTAATAGGATATTATATTGCAGAAGGTTACTGTTCAGATGAGAATAGCTTCAAAATAAGCTGTTCGGAAAAACCTGGACAAGAATTGTTAAATAACATATTTAAAAAACTTGGCTTAAAATATTTCTGGATTAAGAAAAAAGAGAAAAATATGGATGTTGGTGTTTCTTCTTCCATATTCACAAAGATATTAAAAGAGATCGGAGTCGGAAGGGTGTCTGGAGATAAAAGATTACCATTTTTTTTCATGAATCTGTCAAATGAAAATTTAGGAATTCTTCTTAAAACTTACTTTGAAGGAGATGGTGGAGTCAATAAGGAAATAATTATGAAAAAAAGAAATTTTAATATTTCAACAACCACAAAATCAAAGAAACTTGCAAGCGATATATGTTTTGCTTTATACAGATATGGGATCTTCAGTAGATGTAAAAAACTTTGGAAAAGAGCCACTAATACAAATCACAAAGGCAATTGGTACTATTGTATTAAAATCTCTGGGAAATCAGATATAGTAACATTTTTGTCTGAAATCGGCTTTCAATTTTCAAGGAAAAATGATGTTTTGAAAGATAAGTTAGATTATAAAGAAAATACGAATGTAGATTTAATTCCGTGTGGTTCCGAAATTGTGAAAAAAATTAGATTATCTCTAAGATTAAGTCAAGGAGATTTAGCTAAATTGTCTAATTGTTCAAAAAGTATTATTTCTTTAATAGAATTAGGAAAAAGAAAACCTAGTAGATATATGACTGCGATATTGGTTAAGGTATTTAGAAAGCAATTATTAAAATTAGATCAATCTTTGTTTGATAAATTAATTGTTTTTTCATATTCTCCAAGTTCCGAAAAGATAGTTGAGTTAATTAATAAAGCAAGAAAAAAACAAAAATTAACACTTTTTGAACTTGGAAAAAAATCTGGTCTTTATAAAAACGCCTCAAAACATTACATTGAAAATGATCTAAGTAGAATCTTAGAAACAAAAAAAGTAAAAAACTCTCCAAAAATTTATGCCTTGGGACAATTTCTATCAATCAATTCAAAAGGAAAGAATTTGTCTAAATTTGTATCTCTTTTTGAGTTTAATTTTAATGGTTGGAGTGAAGTTGTTAGAAGTGCTCTTTTTATGTTAAATTTTCCTAATCAAGCTATGCAAAAGGAGAAACAAAATTTGGGTTATTATGCTAGAGAATTAAAGAAAGGTAAACAGATCCAACTTAAAAGCCTTAGAAAACTTGCAAAATTGTCATCAGAATATTATTTAAAAATAATAGAGGTTGAACTCCTAGTTTCTATTTTAGAAAATCAACTAAATTTTAGATGGGATAAAATAAAAGAAGTGAAGAAAATAAAGTATGATAAAAAATATGTTTATGATCTAACTATAAAAGATAATAAAACATTTCTTGCCGGTCATGGAGGATTATTTGTCCATAATAGCAATTTAATGAGCACTATTCTGTGGGATTGTCATCCGCAAGATTTTGTAGGAATGCTTGTCCTCGATCCGCACGATGAATATTATGGTAGGGTTGGTCTAGGATTAAAAGATCATCCCTGTAAAGAAGATTTAGTGTATTACACACCAAGTACTCCACCGCCAGGTACAAAGACGTTAAAAATTAATCTTAGATCTCTGAAGCCTGAACATTTTCAAGGTGCAATTGCATTAACTGATCCTCAGCAGCAATGCTTGCATGCTTATCATCGAATGTTTCAGCAACATTGGATAAAGGCAATCTTAGAAGAACGGAAGATTGAAGGAGTAAGTTTCCATCCAGATACTGTTGCTGTTGTGAAACGGAAATTAATTTCTTTATTACAGATAGAGTTAAGTAAC
Source organism: archaeon (assembly GCA_043812455.1). Taxonomy (GTDB): domain Archaea; phylum Nanobdellota; class Nanobdellia; order Woesearchaeales; family GW2011-AR9; genus JABHQR01. The sequence goes on from JBDRMB010000015.1 coordinate 37,338, forward strand.
GGACAGATGATCTGTCAGGGTATCTTTGATGAAGTTGCTGGAGAAAATACTGTCAGAGAAATCTGTAAAGAGCTTGAGCAAAGCAAAACAGTAATCATTGACACCAGTTACTTTTCTGGAGCGTTAGAGATTATGATTGGCAGCATTATCGCTAGTGAAGCTTTGAAATTGTACAAATACTATAAGCGACAAGGTCTTTTAGAACAGAAGCCAGTAATTAGCATTGTTTTAGAAGAAGCTCCTCGTGTGTTAGGCAAAAAAGTTTTGGAGCAAGGTACTAACATTTTCGATACTATTGCTCGTGAAGGCCGAAAATTTAAAGTTGGTTTAGTGGCAATTACACAATTGCCGAGCGAAATTCCTAAAAATATTTTAGCTAACATGAATACTAAAATTATTCTGGGGATAGAGATGGGTTCTGAACGGCAGGCAGTGATAGAATCTTCTGCTCAGGATTTAAGTCAAGATTCACGTAACATTGCTAGTTTGGACAAAGGTGAAGCTTTGATAACAAGTACATTTACTAGATTTGCAGTACCAATCAAGATCCCTTACTTTCCAGAGTTTGTTAAAGGTCAGAATGCAAAAAGAATTGCAGAAACAAATTCAGGAGTAGAAAACAGTTTTCCGGGTGTTGGAATATAGAAATTATATTTTATTTCTTTTTAAAGCTTTAAATAACTCCTCTTCTGATACCCATAGTCCTTTATCATTAGTTATTTTTATTAGTTTTTTAATTAGCATTAATTTTTCTTTTGAAATAAGTATTTCATTTGCTATTTTTAATAAGTTTGAACTTGCGATCTGCGATTATAATTGACCATTTGTTGGACATAATTCTGTAGATCTACTTTCTTAGGAATTCCTTCAACACTAAACTTTTTGCTTAACTTTAAAGTGTAAGTTCCAAACATTCTGTCCCATAAACATCGTTTAACTTGAATATTTTCAATATCGGCATAATTGATATTACTTTTACCATTAGTAATTGTGGTTTGGTAAAATTGGTATGAAGTTTTAGCTTTCTTTAAGTTAAGAAGAATGCCTACTAAGACAATCAGGATAACAACAAAGATTGATGAACTTTTCACGATAGTTTCTGTTTCAGCGTCGAGCGCTAGAAGACCAACGTTAAGCAGAATTCCCATGTAGAAGACAACTCCTAAGATAATTAAAGTTAGAGCGTTAGGAACAAGAATTCTTGACTTCTTGCTAGCTACTGAGTACAGTACTCTTTGTTGTGGTTCCATATGCTTTATTTAGTATTTTTTTCTAGTTTATATTGTTTTTGGGGTTTTTGGCTTCATAAATTACCGTTAATCTTTTATATTGTTTCTTAATTTGAGATATTATGATTACCCTACCTCGTGATGATTTAAAAAAGCAGAAATATCTAGAGCAAATAGCTGTAAAATTTGAAAAAAATAAGAAATATACTGAACAAGAAGTTAATGATATTATTAAATCTGTAACTTCAGATGATCATGTTTTATTTAGGAGAGAATTAATCAACTTTAATTATTTAGGCAGGGATCCTTACAAAGGAATTTATTGGCTCAAGAAAAACAAACTCTCTGAAGAAGAACTTGAAAAAATTGGATACAGGCAGAAGAAAATAAGTCAAATGGAATAATTTTCAAATTTTCTCTACTTTGTTTTTTGCCAAATTTCCACAAATTCTCATTTTAGGTGGGTTTTTAATCTTTGAATTCATGCTTTCACCTTCAACATTTCTTTATATGCTGGCATCCAACTCTCATAAATCATGATTAGGTGTTCATAGTTTCTAATAACATGTGGAAACCTTTTCCGAAGATCATTAACAATACTATTAAATTGTTGATAACTTTCTACTGCAAATTCAATTTCAACTTCCCAAGGTGCTAAACTTCGAATATAATACATACAGTATGAATGAGTTCTTGTCCATTCAAAAAGAGCAGCCTCATCTTTTTTAGAAAGAGTTCTGAAATAAATAATTGCTTTGAAAAATTCTAAGCCTAATTTATTTAGATCTACTGCAATTCTATAACTTAATATTATTCCTCTTTCTTCAAGGTTTTTAATCCTCCTTCTCACAATTTCAATTGTAGAATTAACTTTTCTCGCTAACTCTGCTAAAGGAATTCGAGCATCATTGGCCAAGATGTTTAAAATTTTAGAGTCTAAATCTTCAATCTTGTTCTCGACAATATCTCCTCCAAAAACAACAAACTTACTATCTGTATCATTAGTAAAAAATTTTTTGTGGTACTGTCTAGTGTCAACCATAGTACCAAGAATCTTACTAACTATCAAATGTTCCCACTTAGAGAGAAGGGAATTTATTTTTTCATAATATTCAGTCATATCTTTAGAAAGAATAGCAAAAACGCAGTCAAACGCTCCATCTGAAATACCAAACCAGTAAATATCTTTATTTTTCTTTAATTCACTGAAGAACTTTTCCCTTTCTTCAGGAATATTTTCTAACTTCAAATAAGCTTTAAACATATAATATCCTAATTTATTTGGATTTATTGAAGTAATAAATCCAGTAATGATACCTTTTTTTTCTAATTGTTGGATTCGATATTTTACTGTCTCGCGGGACTTATTTACTTTCTTTGCTAACAATGAATTTGGGATTCTACAATCTTTATCCAATTCTCTTAGTATTTTCCGGTCTGTCAAATCTAAGCTTATTTTAACCATATTTTAACCATAATACGTTTATTATTTATAAAATGTACCTTTTTCGGTTAAAATCTAAAGACAAGTTTAATATAATGCTCACCACTCTATAGTGACTATGAAACTTAAACCAAACGTAAAAGAAGTGTTACCAAGGGCGGTTCCAACAGATTATCGTCTTGGTATAGATGGCTGGTCATTTTCCAAAGAAAAGCTAGCAGAACGACAAGAGGACGGAACTAGAAAGCTGTTAACTCTAGATGTTAGTATCTCTCCAGATCAATTTGTTGAAAAAGTAAATCAAGGTGACAGAAAAGGACTAGTTCGAAGAGTAAACAAATTTTATGATTCTATTTGTCCACATAACTGTCCTGGATGTTTTGAAAAGGGAGATGTGACAAATTATTTACTGAGTTTTGAAGATATCCAGAATTATATTGAACAAGGTTTGGAACTTGGTCTTGAATCTATAAAATTTTTAGGACCCGGAGAGCTTATTGCTAATCCTGACTTGTTTAAGATATTAGATTATTTGGATGAAAAAGATATTAAAACTATAATCTTCACTAAAGGAGGAACCTTAGGTGACGACGAACTTGCTAAGAGATACCAGGGTATGAGTTCTGAGGAATTAGTGAAAAAAGTTTGTAGTTATGATAATACAAGATTTGGAATAAATTTTAGAACCTTTGATGAGAAAAAGGCGAATAATAGTACTAACAGCCAAGCTAGTAATTATGCTAGAGCTAGGAATAGGGCTGTTGAGCTATTAGCAAAAGAGGGAATGAATAGCGATCTCTATTCTCAAAGGTTGGGATTAATATTTACTCCAGTTACTGCTGATAGTATTGATGATACATTAGAAGTTTTCAAATGGGGAACAGAAAGAAACATTCCTGTTACTGTAACACCAACCATGGTTAGCGGTAGAGGTAAGAAACTGATGAAAGAAGCTCAAACTCCAGAGTTTCAAGAAAAGTTAGTTCAGTTGTATACTGACATCAATACCTATTTAGTTGAAATAGGAGCTCTAACCATAGATCAGTTAAAAGAAGAAGGAGTTTCTTCATATGCCGGCACTACTCCGTGTACTCAATTATCTTGTGGTATGTTCGTAAGGAAAGATGGAGTTGTTCAATTTTGTCCTGGGAATGATAGCGGTCAATTTAAAATTGCAGATGATGTCCGGGCAGAGCCTCTTAGAAATATTTGGGGGAAACATGCAGCAAAGATTGATGATAAATGGGGAACTGGGTCCGTTCTTAACAACGGCTGTGTTAAAGATGGCTATTCTATTCCTGTTAAATTGTATGATGACGTTTTGAAGAGGTTGGATGTAGATGGGAAGAAAGATTGATTTTGAAAGAGAGTTTTTTAGTGTAGCTAAAGGTCTTGAAACCAAACTGGAAGTCAGGGAAGGGTTTGTTAAGAAGATTCAGGAACAGGCAGAGGAATGGATTGATAACAAATTAAGATTTGTGATACTTGGGTTGAAAGATAGAAGAACTAAATAAAAATAAAAAATGGGCCTACCCGGACTCGCAAAAAAGCTGCACTTTCTTTAAATTATTAAGCCGGCTTAATACTTGCACCGGGGATCCTCGCCATTCTGAAAAAAAGCAAGCTTTTTTTTGAAAATTAAGTTTACTTAATTAGTCAAGGCGATATCATATGCAGCGCGTAGCTGCGACCGAAAATGGTCACATTTTCGCGTAGCTACTAGACCACAGGCCCAAACTTTTAAGAAAAGTTTGATCAAAACACGTGTGGCGTTCGTTCACTTCGTGAACTCAACCACACCATTTTTTATCAGATGTTCCTAAAAGTGAAATCAAAAAGCTTATATTCTTATATAAATTTTCTTATCGTGATGACACATAGTGAAGATCACCATTATCACTGGTGGAGATATTTTCGTGGGAAAGAAATGAACCAAATTTATATCTCAGTAGCTTTACGGTCATTAGCAATTTCTTTGATTAGTATCTTCGTACCGATGTACCTTTACAATGAGTTAGGGTATACTTTAGCTGAAACGTTAGTGTTCTATATTTTTTATGCAGTAATCTTTGCCATTAGTACACCTTTCACTGCAAAGTTTGCTTGCAAATATGGATTTAAACATAGTGTGTTGTTAAGCGCACCTATGTATGTTATGTACTTTTTTCTTTTATATCAATTAGATACATATCAAATTCCCTTAGTTCTAATCGCTGGACTTTTAGGACTAGGAATGTCATTTTTCTGGATGGGAATGCATTTAGAATTCAAAAAGGTCAGTCATAAAAATCATCGGGGTGAAGAGGTTGGGAAAAGGGAAGCTGTAGCAATCTTAGCAACTTTACTTGGGCCATTAGCAGGTGGAGCACTAATTAAATTTGTAAATTTTCATATTGTATTCATTTTAGCTAGTGTTCTATTATTAATTTCAGCATTATTCTTGTTTGCAAGCAGTGAACGGCATGTACCATATCATTTTTCTGTCAAAAGTATTTTTGACAAACGTTATTGGAGAAGTTCATTATTCTTTGTTTATCGAGGAATGTTCGCTATGACTAACGGAGTCATTTGGCCGCTATTTATTTTTATGAGTTTAAGTGATTATTTTACAGTTGGAATATTAGGTTCAGTTGCAGCGATAGGCACTTCAATATTGATGGTATTTACTGGAAAATTGAGTGACCATAAATTTAAGAAACGGACTATTATCAAATGGTTTGTTCCATTTGAATCTTTATCTTGGATAGTAAGAGGTTTCTTGACTACATTTTCTGGATTTTTAGGAGTTACTATGTTTCATTCTATCACTTACGGAGCAATGTCTTCACCAATGTCTGCCAGAGAATATAATCATACTAGGGATAACGCTGTCGAATATTTTATTACTAGAGAAATATTTATTTGTTTAGGAAGAATTTTGGTATTATGTTTCTTATTGTTAACAGCAAGTTTTGTTTCCAGCTTTGTCTTAGTAGGAGCTGCTAGTTTCTTAGCAGTGTTGTTTTAAGTTAAAGTGATATGTTCATTGAAAACATTGCATCTCAGAACTATTATTCTGTAATTCAGAACAATTTATATCTTCCAACACATTACCTCTAAACATGAACCAAGCAACAGAACCAGAGGCTGAATTTCTTAACGGGATGATCGAATTGCAGTATGGTAACGATGTAGTGCCAAAGCTTAAAGAATTAGCTAAACAAGTACCTTGGGCGCACGACTGGCCAGAAAATAAAGAATCGTTCTGGAACGCAGAAGCGTTCATGTGGCAGCACAAAATTGAACGGGATGTCAGAGAACTTATCAAGAAAAAACTTTCTGAGAAGTTAACTTCTGCTGAAGACAGAAAAAATCTTGACCTTGGTTGTGGCGCGTTCAGTTATGTTGTATCAACTGGATTTGATTGTTCACAAAAGATGCTCGACTTTAATGAATATGCTATCGAGAAAGTTAAGGGAGATTTAGAAACTAATCTTCCTTTCAAGAATTTTACTTTTGATTCTGCTACTGCAATTTTTGTTTTGAATTATGTGAAAAATGTAAAAAATTTGCTGAAAGAAGTCAGGCGTGTGATAAAATCTGGCGGAAGTTTTAATATTGTACTTTCTGGAAAAGAAGTTAATCTCTGGCAACGGCAGAAACAGGTTAATAATTTTAGTTCAAAGGAATGGATTGAAATGTTCAAAAGTGCTGGTTTTATTGTTAGCATGGAAATTGAAAATGATTTGTATTTCTTTAGTTTGTTTTGAATAATTTTTCTTTATTAGAGCTTTGCCAGAGCGGAAGCGTAGTCCAAAAGGTGCCGGATTTTATCACTTTGTTCCAAAATGCACTTTTTATGTCACTTCATGCCTTCGCTTCTTACCACCAACCTTCCCTTAATTAGGCAAAGCTTTGGTGTTCCAATCCGAAATTAATTTAAACAATAAATATATCATTAGGTATAATAAAGCTAAAAAGGGTAAAAAAGGTAGATAGATGGTCAGTTCAGAACTTTTGGTAAAGTACGGTTTCATTAAGAAAGATAAGCTTGCTAATTATACCTATGATGAAAAGTCTAAAACTTATCAACCAATGCCTGGATTTAAAATAAGAGGGAAAGATGCTGATGAAGAAATAGCAGAGGTTGCTATTGATAAGTTTGGTAAAACTGGCTATCCAAAATCAATTAAAAGGTTTGAAATGTTCTGGGAAATGCAGGACATGAACTTAGAGGAGCCTTATTTCTGGTTTATTGATAATGTTCGGCAAACTGTGCCAATAATTGAAAAAGTTGAAGATTCTTTTTCTGCTTCAGAAAATTCTGCATTTTTTGGTGTTACACAGCAAAGGTTAGGTATCCAACAAGATAAAGTGGGACAATTCTTAGCAACTACTGGGAAAATGGTAAAAGAACTTTTCCAGATGGTAAGAGAGTTAAGAATCTTAGATGAAAGATTAACATATTATGAAGAAAGTTATTCTCAGCTTAGCAAACCCCCAAATGGCAGAAGTAAGTCTGCAGAAATCACTTTGAAAGGTATTTTCATTGACTTGGTACAAGGTGGTAGCAAGACTCCTGGTTCCATTTATGGAATGGCACGGGAATTAGAATTTATTACTTTACCAGACCTGTTTTTTGATGCTCCACCGTTTAATAATACTGAAGAGATGGAAAATCACGTGAGTAGTTTGAGAGCGAATTTTAATGAAGCGTTGTTAAGGGTATTAGTTAGACATTTAAGGCAATTCATGGAATGGAAAAAACGTACTCATAAGGAACATGCTAACCGGAAAGAATTTATGCTCAAATATTTACGCCAACATTATAATATTATCCAAATGTATTTAGCGTGGTTAAAACCTTATTTGCGGACTATCAAAAAACTTAACATGAAAGAAGGTTCTGATATGTCCTATAATATGATATCAGCATTTGAAAGTTCTCTTACTGACATTGAAGTTCTTTGCCATTATCCTGACACCGATCATTGTTTAATGGTTACTTTCAATTTTAGAACCCGGCCACACATGAAATTTGTCCAGGAAGGTTATCAGCGAGGTCCAGTGCATGTTGGTCAAATGAGAATGGTAGTAAGAGCACTCGACTGGAAAAAGAGTCATATTAGAAGATATAAAGCATTGAAAGAAGCTGAAAGTTTAGAATTGATGGGCGATCTTTCTGGTTCTGTACAACAATCCATGGAAGCTTTAGGTGGTGAACTTGAACGATATTTGAAAGAAGCTGAAGGCATTAAGGATGAAGATGAAAAGGAAAAAAAATCTGCAAAAAAGTCTGTTGCAGAAATGATGTTTGGAGATTTCATTAATTTTGATAAGTTGAGAGAAAGGAAAGCTAGTAGTGGTAAGAAAGATAAAAGTAATGATGAAGATGCTGGTTTAGGAGATGGTAGAGGTGCAATTTTATTTTCTGCATGGGGAACTTACAAAAATTTTAAGAAAGCTCATCGGATGGTTACTTGGTAAAAATCATTTATTTAAATTAAAAAAATACGAGGTGAAAAATGCCAGTTAAGAAAAAAGCAACTACAAAAAAAGCTGCACCTAAGAAAAAGGCTGTAGCTAAAAAGAAAGCTCCTGCTAAGAAAAAAACTTGTAAAAGTTGTTGTAGCAGTTGTTAATTTTAATAAGTTTTAATTTTCTTTTTTTCTTTTAATTTTTTTATTATTATTTTTTAATTTTATTACAAATTAATGTTTTCTATTTCAGACATGCAATTTTCTCAGTAAAATTTTATAAACTGCAATGGTCTTAGTATGTAGTATACATTAAACGCTAAAATGGCTAAAGAAGATGATCTGAAAGAATTTGATGCTCCTGTAAGGTTAGAGAAACTCAAAAAAAGAAAAGAAGAACATGAAAAAGAGATAGCGGAAGCTCAAAAGTTAATTTCTGAAGCTGAAAGTGAGATTACTTCACAACGAGAATGGGAAGAAAAAGTTCCTATTCCTCAAGTTGCTGCTGAAGATTTGGCTGGGTTAAGCGTTGAAGAAAAACAAATTCTTAAAGTTCAGAAAGGAAAAAACGATAATAAATGGACGGAAGAAGACGCTGGTTCTGAAGAAAGTCCTGAAACTATAGAAAAAAAAGTTGTTGATAAACAAGTTTCAGAACTAGAACAAACCTTAGGTGCAGAAGAGATCGGTCTGGAAGCAATGCAAGCTGTTGCTCAGCTCGGACCAGGAAGTAATTTAGATTATGTTAATGAACTTAGTCAGAGACCGGTAAATGACCTTTATGGTGAAATAAAGAATCTCTATAGTGCGGTGCAGGAAAAAGGTTATTTGTCTGCTGAAGAGCACAATAGGGTGGTTTATTTAAGTTCTGCAATGGAACAGAAAGTTAGTGATTTCCAGTCAGGTGAATATAGTTTCACTAAGGAAACTGCTCGGGCAGCTAGTTTAAGTCAGGCACTAGCGCACAAGATGAGTTCTTTGTACAAAGGTAATGATGCTTCTGGTGGAATGTATCAGAACGCTAATGATTATTGAAAATGAGAGAAGAATATGAAGGACCTAAGTATGCTTCTTTTTGCTCTAGTCTTGCTCAGGATGAAGAATCTGCAGCAGAATATTTGGGCGGGCTTAGTTCTGGTGAATTACAAGAATTTCTTGAATATGGAGAATACATTCGAGAACTGTTAATTGAATGGGGAACTTCTGAAACAAGATTCCTTGTAGAACATTCAAATGAACATTTAGATAATGTTGTAGGAATAGTTGAACTGGCAAAAACTTATGTTAACTAGCTCTGTGATTTTTTTAACTTTTCTATTTATTGTGACACTTTGGTTATATTCAAAAGAAAAATATTATATACTTCTAAATAATAATTCTAACCATGGTAGAGTTTGGTACTGGTTATATGACCCCTATGGACAGAGAATATAGTGCTTCTTCTATCTCTTCTACTCCTGAACAAGGAACAAATGATGTTGGTGTAACTGCAGGAGATATCGGGATGAGTTTTGGTTTAGGTCCTGTCCCAAACGTCCCAGCAATCCAAGCTAAAATGAGAGCAGGTTCTAAAAAACTTGAACTTGACTTTATGGGTATGGGAAAAGGTAATGCTCAAGGTCATACTCCTGGAATGTACGGTAAAAAACAACGACAAGCATTAAGAGAATCGGCTACCGCTAACAGAGTTGATTTTACTACACACTCTTCAGTTGGAGTTTATGGTTTAGCTGGCCAGGACAGACAAGGTAACTTTTCTCGAGAAGCGAAAGAAAATTCTGTACAAGAAATCAAACGAGCAATCGAATTTGCAGCAGATGTTGCTAAAGGTGGACCTATTGTTGTGCATACTGGTGAATTTCAACGGCCGATTACAGATGCTGAATGGAACCAGAAAGGTCAGTTTGAAGCATATCCTGGTGAGGAACAACGGGCCAGTTATCGAGTAGTGGATACCAGAACTGGCGGTCTAGTTGCAGAAGCTAGGAAAGGTAAAACTGTAGCAAAACCTGTTTGGAATCGTTATGAAGAAAAAAATTCTGAAATGTGGAATCAGCATGGTGGTAGTAATTATGTTGATGAAAATGGAAATAGAGTAATGCCAGGAGATTATGTTGATTATTATGGAAACAAAATTGATCGGGCAAACCGTGTGCCAGTATATGATAAGGAAGAAGGAATGTTTAAAGTACGTCAGGTTGGATGGGACGGTTTTCAATCTGAAGCTAAAGAAATGACCACTGAGGCTAAACAAACTTGGCAAAAATGGAAAAATGGTGAGTTGAGCAGTGATGAGGTCAATAAATCAATGTGGCGACGATTTTTGAATCCTGAAGTTGTGGAAAGTGATGTTAAAGTAAGACCAGAAGAAGCTTACATCTTAGCAACTTTAGAAACTAATGCTGCTCATTCTAAAGGTTGGGCTTATTCTTATAGTCGTGGTTTTGAAGATGATGTTAAACACATTAAAAAGTTGATTAAAGCTAAAGAGTTCTATAAAAAACTTGAAGAAGAAACTGATCCTGAAGAACAATGGAGATTAAAAAAACAGGCTGATAGTTTAGCATTGGGTTTAGTTCCTACAGATGCTAAATTTCCTTCTGAGATTGTTGACCGTGAACTTCGAATGAGAGAAGCTAGCATGAAACAGGCTAAAGAAGCTGCAGCTTCGCAGTGGGCACAAGCTATGGAAAACGAAGAAACTATGAGAAATGTTCAAAGTGCTGACTCTTATGCTATGACTGAAAGTTATGATGCTTATGCTAGAGCAGGAATGGCAGCTTTAACGCAAACTCAACAATTGAAAAAGAAAGGAGAATTGAAAAGACCTTTATTTGTTGCGATGGAAAATCTTTTTCCAGAAAGTTATGGTTCACACCCTGACGAGATTATGAAAATTGTTGACGGGTCCAGGCACAGAATGCAGCAAATTCTCAAACAGCAAGGTTACCAAGAGAAAGAAGCGCAAAGGTTAGCTGAAGAAAGTTTGAAAATCACGTTTGATATTGGTCATATGAACATGTGGCGAAAGTATTGGAAAGGTAATCCTCACAAATCTCCTGAACAAAACAATAAAGAGTTTGATAAATGGTGTATTGGTACTGTAGAAAATTTAGCTAAGAAAAATATGATTGGTCATGCTCACTTAGTTGACAATTATGGTTATCAAGATGATCATTTAGCTCCAGGTGAAGGTAATGCACCAATTAAAGAGTTTGTAAAAGTTTTGAAAAAGCACGGGTTTAAAGGTGATTTGATTGTTGAACCTGGTGCAGATTATACTACTGATAGTTCAGGATTTCATAGTATTATGAAAACCTGGAAATTTTTTGGCAGTCCTGTTTACGGTGTTGGTTCTGGTGGTGGAGGAGCAGCTCCAACAGGCAGAACATGGGGTTCAGTGCATTATAACCATTTCGGACAGACAGCACCACCATACTTCTCATTCCCGCCTTATTCTCCTTCAGAAGACTGGACTCTATGGAGCGGAACACAGTTGGAGTAGGAAAATGTATCAAATTTTTACGACTGAAGAATTTGACAAGCGTTATAAAAAATTAGATAAAAGCATTAAAAATGAAGTTGCAAAAGAAATAGATCAACTCGAAGAAAATCCTTATTCTGGGAAACCATTAGGCTATAAATTTTTTAGAGAAAAGAAAGTTAGAAATTATCGTTTTTATTATCTGATTTATGATGGATATGTTGTTGTATTTGTTATTACAATTAGCACTAAAAAAGATCAACAAGATGCTATTGATAAAATAAAAAGGCTGATTCCCTATTACCAAAAAGAAATTATTAAAAAACTTAATTTGTAGATTTTTTCCAAGGCTTAATTCTACCTGCTTTTATATCTTCAAGACCTTTAACCAAAGAAACTAAAAGATCTTCATCTATTTCAACTTTTTGTTTTAACAAGTCATATTCTTCTTTTGGAATTGTAACGGTTTCCATGTTTAATTTGAAGTGCTCTGAAGTTTATATATTTTACTGCTTGTTTTTGAAAAGATTAAAAATTGAAATAAAATAAAAAATTATTTCATATCTAACTTGTCCACAGTACCCAACTTAGTAAATGGGAATGGTCGTTTGTTGGTTGCAAAAGTAATGTATTTCAAGAATAGATACACTTGCTGGTTCCAGTTATGTGCAAACCCAGAAAGAGTTTTATTTCTCTTACCTGTTAAAATTACAACAACCCAATGAACTATCGTTAAAACTTTTACTAGTATAAACCAGAAATATAAGATTATTCCAGTTACCACACATACAACAATTCTCATTAATGCTTCTAATCGTTCAGATGCCATTGTTATCACCTCTTAGTTTGATACTTGCTTGATATTATCAGAAATGTTTTAGCATTAATAAAGGTTTACATAGATTAGTTCAAGAATTTCTATAAAATAAAAAGAAAAAAAATAATAAAAAGAGGCTTGGGTTTGTTTTAAAGAGGTTAATGACAATCAATAGGAGGTAACTATAATCATCATCTTGTTATAATAAAATGGCTACTTCTTTATAAATAGGTTGAATACTATATAAAGAAGACTAATTAAGAAAAAAGACCCACAAACCTTTTAAATGGTTTTTGCAATTAAAGGTAAAGTATAACTCGCGAGTAGATACTAATTGTATAAAATATGGGTGGGAATAGGCAATGTTTACTTTATTTGAGACACCAATTTGGTTTAGTGGTATAGATTTAGTGTTTGATGCTATTACTATTCTAATTGCTTTACTGATTGCTGGTTATAGCTGGAAAGTTGCAAAGTTGTGTAATGAAAATAAGTATAAATATTTTTCATTTGTGTTTATATTAGTAGCAATTGCTTTCATGTTCAAACTGGGAACTTCAGCGACATTATATTATTCTTCAATACGAGAAGTTGCAGACCATACTCTTAGACCATTAACACAAGGTATCGTAACATATAATGACTTATTGTATAGGTTTGGATATTTCATGCAGATGGCTTCTTTACTTGGAGCTTGGCTGTTAGTATTTTTTGTTTCACAGAAATCTCGGGACCGATTAAAGAAATATTATGAAGTTGCTCAAATGGGCTTATTTGTATACTTAGTAACTTTATTAGCAATTGTTGCTACTTTCAAACCATTTGTGTTCTATCTGACAGCAACAGTAATATTGTCCATGGTTGTATTAAATTATTATAAAAATTACTTGAACAGCGGTAAGAAATGGAACAGTATGTTAGTTATGTTATCATTTTTTTTTATTTTATTAGGACACGTGTTTTTTACATTTTTGTTTATCTGGAACGGGTTTTACATTCCAGGAGAATTATTTATGTTGGCGGGATTTTTGATGATATTTTATGTTTATAGAAAAATTGTAGGTTCAAATTAATTTTTATGGCAGGTAGAAGATCTAGATTGGAATTGGTATTTGACATCTTAGTATCTATCCAAAACAAAGGTGGTAAGATTAAACCTACTCATTTGATGTACAAGTCTAACTTATCTCATAAACTGCTTAATGCTTATTTGGAAGAACTTATCGGTAAAGAAATGGTAGAAATAAGAGAAGTAACAGCTAAGAAAAGTACTTCTAAGATGGTACATATTACTGATAAGGGTTTAGGTTTTCTAGCAGAGTTTAGGAGAATGCGTGAGTTCACTGACGCGTTTGGGTTGTAAACTCTTATATAATTAATATCAATTTCATGCTCAAATGAAGAAAATTATCTGCGGTGTGGATGAAGCCGGTAAAGGCTGTGTAATCGGTCCTTTAGTTATGGTAGCTCTTTCTGTTGATGAAGAAGGTGAAAAGAAATTAAAATGGATGGGCGTTAAAGATAGTAAGTTACTTAGTAAGGAAGCTCGTGAAGAATTGTTTGAACGGATCCGTGAAGTTGTGGTTGATTTTCGAGTTGAAGTAATTGAACCTGACGCAATTGACCATTCTTTACGTGACGTGAATTCTAATTTAAATTGGTTGGAAGCAGAAACTGCAGCACGGATGGTATCTGAATTAGGACCAGATAAAATAATTATTGATTGTCCGAGTACTAACATTCCAGCGTATCAAGCATATTTTGAATCGCGGTTAAGTGAAGGTGTACGAACTAATTCTGAAATTCTGATGGAACATAAAGCAGATATGAACCATGTTGTAGTTGCAGCAGCTTCAGTGATTGCAAAAGTTATCCGTGATTGGCAAGTTGATAAGATCCGTGATGATGTTGGTGTAGATTTTGGTTCTGGATATATGTCAGATGAAAAGACCCAAAATTTCTTGCGTGATTATCATGACAAGTTTCCTGAAATCTTTAGACAAACTTGGAAATCTTTCAAACGTGTTGAGGATGAAAAGAAGCAGAGTAAGTTGGGAGATTTTTGAATTATTCTTTTGGAACTAAATATATCTCATTACTTTCTAACATGTTCCTTAAAGTAGCATTAAAGTCAACTCGTTGATTAGTCATGCCGGGAAAATGCTTGTTGAATAGTTCAAAAGCTTCTAATTCAAGTCGACTGTCGTTGAATAGACCTTCATCTCTCATTCTTTCGTAATGTTGATTGAAATGGACAGTGTCGGCAAAACCGGCTCCTAAAATAATAGCTCCTTGATCACTGACAATTATTCCTTCTCCAGGACTTAGTTTTTGGGCGATTGTCTGATCTCCTGAATCTTTCTTTTTCATTCCACTGAAATATCCTTCTTCATCAAAGAAAGCAGTCCATCTTACTTTATCATGTTTGAAATGTATTGTAAAATCTTTGCTTTTTTCGCCAAAGCGATTACTTGGTTGATACATCCAACTAAATTCTGCCCTACAAGATTCAACAGTTTCAAATCCTCCCGAAAAATATCTGATCTTTTCTTCAGTTGTAGAGACTCCCACTCTAAGACTACTAATATAACCCTCTAGATCTCCAAAAATTGAATATTTGATATCTGTTTTGGTTGCTCTTGACCTTTTTTCAGTATCTGTTCCTAAACTCACTTTTTCTTTACTTCTCAAAAATACTGGTGCTTGCCAATAATTCGGATCTGCGTAAGGGATCACAAAGTTATGAGGTAAATCAACTTCTACACCTTTATTAACAAGTTCTCCGTCTTGATTAGTTTCAAATTTAAATGGTTTGATATCAACAATTTCACCTGTTTTTTCGTTAACTGGAACTCCATAAAAAACACCATTTTCATATTTTGCTAGTGCAAATAAATGATCTTCACCTTGAACTGAAATTTTTTCACAAGAGACTTCTGTAATTTTTGTATCCATAATTTCTGCAAATATGTTTTGATACATTCCTATTTGTGCAAAGAGAGCTTGGAATTGGTCAGGAAACTTTTCTTGAAGAGATTCTATGGGTTTTTTAAAATCAATATCACTATTTGAATTAGTAATGTCTTCTAAAGTTACAGTATTTCCTTCTTGTAAATTTTCCAATTTATTCATTTTCAATATAAAATAAATGATCTCTATATAAATCTTTCGATGATTAATCACTGGTGAGTAACAAATTCTCTTGAAACGAAACCCTTAAAAACCACTCCTTTTCCCATCTGACTGAAATGAACAAAAAAGGTGCAGCGTTGATGTTGGGAGTGATACTTCTTTTAGGTGTGATTATTTTGGTAGTTGTAGCCTCAAACTTAGCGTTGAGAGAATGTAATAACAACAGCGAATGTCCTAGAGATCATTATTGTAGCAGTAATCATGAATGTCGGCCTTATCCAGAAGAAGTTGTAGTGAGAAACAATACTAACCTCTTGGCAGCAATTATCTTAGGAGCTTCAATGATTACAGCAGCAATTATTTGGAAGAAGAAGGATAAGGAAAAAGTAAATCCATAATTTAAAGAAATAAAATTGATATAATAAAAACGAAAAAAAATAATAAAAATTTAATCTAATTCACCAATCCTAAAAAGAATGAAGAAATTCCAAACTTAATTTTCTTCATTGTGCCTACAGCTTTTATCACAATCCTGCCGTCGTCCAGTGCTTCAGTAATAATGCTTGGGTCTTTTTCAAGTTCTTCCAATACTGATTGGGAAGTGTAGATGTAAACTGTCGGTTCAAAACTGGAATCTCCTGAACAAGAGTCAAACTGTTCAACAATACCTTCATTAATTACGGTGCAGTAAACTAAATCATCGTCATAATCTAAACTAATTCTGAAGATAATACGTTCATTTTTCATTACCATGCTTAAGGTATCTGGTAATTGTTGACCTAACATTGAATCTCGGAGTCCATCAATCTTAGTTTCTGTGAAAGCATCATACTGTTGTAATTTTTGTTTGGTCTCCTGTTTCTTTTCTTTAACATTTTTAGGACCAAGGTCAACTACGGTAGAATCTTTATCAAATACTTCCATCGGTGGCAGTTCTTCTTCCTCTTCTTGTTGTTCAAAAGGGATGTCACCTAAATGCTGAACTACAAAACCTAAATTTCTGTTAAATCTAAATCCTTCCATTGAGGGTGGGGTTTGTGATCCTTGCTGTTGGTTCTGTCCAGATGTTGAAGGTCCTTGTTGCTGATTCTGCTGGCCAGCGCTAGGTAGTTGCGTAGGTTCAGGATTAGCGGCAATAAATTCAGCAACTTCACGGTCACCAACATATACAGTACTGCAAGAGTCGCGCAGTTCTGGCTTTAATGCATAGCTGCCTGTTGTAACTTCACAAGCGTATTCTCTTCGGTATTGAAAATTTTGGTTAATAACAACACCATAATTTATCGTGCCAATCCGGTTAGCATTATAATCACCATAAGCACCATAACCACATGAAGTATAATCTACAGCACAAACATCTCCAAGGTCATGTTTTGCAATTGGTTGCTGGCAAACTTGATCTCTTGTAGCAAGGAATTGATCTTTATCTTGCTGAGTCAAATATGTCGTAGGGCACTGTTCCCATTCGTATGTTCCGTCTTGTGAATTTGTAGGGAATTGTACTAAAGTGTTCTCTCCTCGCCAAGTGTTTACCCAAGATACTTGACAGACTGCCTTATTCATCCCGTTAATTTTTTTCTTACCAACAATACCGTCAGCGTAACAGGAATAGTCCCAATAATATGCCCGATGCCTTGGTTGTGAATTTGTACTTTCATCAGGGCAGTTTGTGAAATCGATGATACATTCATCTCCCATATACACTCCTTCTGGTAGCGGTGGTTCTTCAAGTACAATTTGTAAAGTTGCTGCAATTTCGTTTTCAGTTAAAGCTCCGCCAGGGCCTCCACCACCGCCAGGATTATTATTTTGTAATGTGTCAATCCTTTCTTTAAATCTGTCAAATACGGCGTCAGGGTCATGGCCATACTCCACAGCTAAAACAATAATGCCTGCTGGTGTAGTTACAGAAGATGCTAAAGTTAATAAGTTATTAAATTCTATTACAATCTCTGCAACTGCTTCAACATCTTCAATAACTCTATTAAGTTCTCTACCAATTCTGGTGTTATCAAGTTCATCTTGAATTTGATCACCTAAATCTTGAAAGAATTCACTGATCGGATCCAAAATTGGATCAAGAAAACCGGCCTCTGCTTGTTGTGGAACTAAAGAAAAAATCAGGACAAAAATGATTGGAAGAATCAAAAGTTTTTTAGAGTTAAATTTTATTTTTTGTTTGTCAAACATATCCTGCACCTCTTTATTATAAATTTATTATTTAAAATCTAGTTGTATTAAGAAAAGTTAGTTTAGTATAAAAAGGTTAGGTAAATTTATTTTTGTCTTTAAGTTAAGAATCTAAGAGTCTAACTTGTCTGATTCTAATATAATCCATTGCTCTCACTCCATCAAAAAAATCTTTACATGCTCTGTCTCCTACAGTCTCAAGTTCTATACCTCCTGTTACTATTACAGTAGATCCTGTTTTATAAGCAGCTTCCAAATTTTCTAAGTCAGATCTTTCTGAGAGCAAGAAAGGGTTAGGACTTACTAAAATATGGTGGCCATGTGGACGAGTATCCAATGCCCATTCTTCATGTTGTGATTCACCAGCAATTTTTCCCAAGATTGGAATCATTTGAATCCCGTTATGTAAATATGCTGCGTAAGTTGTTCCAGATTCTGGAGAAGATTCTTTAACAAGTCCGTGGATAATACCACAATGTTCTGTTCCAGAAAATTCAGTTGAATAAGGGTCATTAAACTTAGCATCAAAAACTTCTAGAAATTTTTCTTCACACAATTCTCCTGGCCTAGTTAATAAAGTAACTTTAATTCCAAGCTCAGAAGCAGCAATAAGTAAAGCTTCCTCTAATAAACCTGGTTTCATATCTGGTAAAGGTCCTATATATTTAGTAGTTTTATTTCTTATTTGATAGTCTCTTTCAGAAGTACTTAATGTCGCTACATAATTTCTATCACCAGTAAATATTGGTTCTTCAATGGTAAGATCTCTAGGAATGCCTACTATTTTTGTTGTATTTTGATATGCCTCTTGATATCTTTTTGAGTGTCTTGCCGCCAATTCTGCAAAGGGATCTTGTACTACTGGAGAAGTTGTATGTCCAACCATATTTAAAGAGTGAAACTGTGTTGGTATATAAAAATTACTTTATTAGAGGCTAATATGAAACCCTAATAATTCTGATGAATATCAAAATTATTTCATTTTCGATTCTTAGTATTCTGTCGATATTGTAAGCAATAACTCTTGTTAGAATCTCTACTTTTTGTATTTTATCGATTCTTGATTTGACGTT
>JBDRMB010000016.1:0-52930 GCA_043812455.1 archaeon
AACGTCAAATCAAGAATCGATAAAATACAAAAAGTAGAGATTCTAACAAGAG
Organism: archaeon; assembly: GCA_043812455.1. Lineage (GTDB taxonomy): Archaea > Nanobdellota > Nanobdellia > Woesearchaeales > GW2011-AR9 > JABHQR01. The sequence continues at coordinate 53 of JBDRMB010000016.1, forward strand.
TTATTGCTTACAATATCGACAGAATACTAAGAATCGAAAATGAAATAATTTTGATATTCATCAGAATTATTAGGGTTTCATATTAGCCTAAAAAAAGAATAAATTTATATAACAAGAAATTTTATTATTAACATAAATTAAAAAATTTAGGAGGTTTATTTAATGGCAGCAAAGAAAGTTAACTGGTTATTAACATTAATCCTCTCTATTTTCCTAGGTAGTTTAGGTGTCGACCGATTTATCATGGGTCATGTTGGCTTAGGTATCCTAAAATTGTTAATTACAATATTAACATTTGGACTTGCCGGCTGGATCTGGTGGATTATTGATATCGTCTTAATCGCTACTAAACATAAGTTTAAGGATATAGAGTGGGTAGACAAGTAAAAATTTTTTTTTCTTTATTTAATTTTAATATAAAAATTTAGAATTCTGAGACTGCAGTTAAGGTGATTAAAACTATAAGAATTAAAAAAATAAAATTAGAAAAAAATAACAAAAAAATTTAGAAAGTAAATTTCTTTCCAAATCTGCCGATTACAGGCAATTCTTTCTCTTTACCGCTCAAGGAATTTATAATTCCAAAGATCAAGAGAATAATGTTAATTGCCCAAACTAAAAACATTATCAGTCCTGGAATAAACATTAAGATCATTCCCATCCCATATGTTGCTGCAGCTAAAAATCCAACAATTACACCGACTATGGAAGCTAGAATTATACCAACAATCGCTAAGATCACACTAAAAATCAATAATACTAACCCTTGCTTAACATGAAACTTAACATAAGTGTTCTTTTTCATATTTTCATCTACAAAATACCAAATTATACCTATCAAAAGATAAGCTAAGAACGCAACAATCTTTCCATCTTCAATTTCTTTTTTACTTGCCATTATTACACCTCATTAATTTATTATATTATTATGTTTTTATAAGTTAAAACAATACTATTTATTTCTTTCTACTTAATAAGACTTTCCAATCTTGACGATGATATTTCAAGAAGAATATTAAAGCTAAAATAACCATAATTACGCTAAACCATTGGCCTAATGATAAACCCCAATGCAATTCATCAAATCTCCAAAAATCTACAATAAATCTGCCCAAACCTTCCCAAAACACGAAATTCCAGAAAATGAATCCTGGTTGAAATTGTTTTCTGAACTTACTTAAACTCAACCCTAAGACCCAGAAAAATACAATGACCCTTTTTCCTGCAGCGTACAATGTGCTTGGGTGCCGGCAATCAGTATATCCTGGAAATTGCATGCACCAAGATACATCAGTAACTCTGCCAACCAATTCTCCGTTCATGAAATTAGCTAATCTTCCTAATGCTAAAGCCAACATTGTTGGCGCTGACATCAAATCAGCCATTCGCATAAATTTAATTTTCTTAATTTTACAATAAATTAGTCCAACAGTTACAATACCAAACAAACCACCATGAAAACTCATCCCCCCATTCCAAATCCTAAATATTTCTAAAGGATCTGAGAGGTAAACTGATGGTTGCCAGAAGATCATAAATATGCGAGATCCAATAATAACTCCAAGCATCAAATAAAAAGTGAAATCCCAAACTTGATCTTTGGTTAAATTAAGTTCACCTTTCTTGCGCCAGTACTGTAACCAAGCAATTGCTAAGAAAAATCCCAACACATAAGCTATTCCATAATAACGTACTTCCAAACCACCTATTAACGGTATTTTTTCACTTATTGAAAATAGTATTGGATTAATGTTATGGACCCACATGATTACACCTAAACTTGTTTATCTTAAAAAAGCTTTATATAATTTGCCAAGTAATTTCAAGTAATGGTAACTTTTTGGAGACATGTCAATATTGTAATTAGAACTGCGGACATAATTATAGAAGTATTAGATGCAAGAAATATTTACGAAAGTAGAAATATTGAAATTGAAAGAAAAGTTAAGAAATTAAGGAAAAAAATTTTGTATGTAATTAACAAATGTGATTTGGCTGATAAGGTTGAATCAGAACGATGGAAAGCTAAGCTGAAACCAAGTGTTTTCATTTCCAGTAAAGATAAATTAGGTACAACCATATTAAAAAAGAAACTATTGGAAATGTCTAGAGGTAAAGAGGTGGTGGTAGGAGTCTTAGGTTATCCAAACGTAGGGAAATCTTCTTTAATTAATGCTTTATCAGGTAGAGGTGCAGCAAAAACTTCTTCTGAGAGCGGATTTACTAAAGGTGTTCAAAAAGTTAGGGTAGATCACAAGATTTTACTTATTGATACGCCAGGAGTATTACCAGATAAAGAAAAATCGGAATTTAAACATAGCAAAATTGGTGCAATCAGTTATTCTAAACTTAAAGATCCAGAAAGTATAGCATTAGAGTTTATTGAAGAAAACAAAGACCTTGTGGTTGAACATTATGGTTTGGAAATTGAAGAAACTGATGAAGCAGAAGAGATTTTAGAAAAGCTAGCATTTAAACTGAATAGGTTAAGAAAAGGTAATAATGCTGATCTTGAAGCAACTTCTAGATTATTACTTAAAGATTGGCAAACTGGGAAATTGAATAAGAAACTGGATTAAATCCACTAAGCTTTTTGTGCAACTATACTGTCCAACCCTTTACGGGAAAAACCCCCAGATGGTTGAGGCAATGTTTTTGTACTATATTTTTTTTTGATAGCAAGATTGGGAGTCCCAGCGCTTTTTTCGATAGCAACAACTTTATCTCCATCTGAGCCAACTATTTCTCGATCGCTACCAGTTTGTGCATCATAAGCAGATCTAGGTACTAAGCCGCTAGGTAAAGCAACAAAATCGTAATTATTTTGGTCAGTACTTGTTTCTCCTATGATTGCAGGTTCTGGTTCTCTACCAATAGATTCAAGTTCTTCACTATAAGGAGTTCCAACAGTTGATTCCCTTTCAAGGTAAGGCATTTCTACTACAGTAGGAACATTATCATAATCATGGATAGTTTCCTCATCAGGACCAATTTCGCGATCATGATCTTGAGCATCAAGTGCATCCAATTCTTTAACAGTCTCAGAAAGAAGTTTTCTACCGGTACGTTCGGCTGCCCAGTTGTCATAATTTCCAATTCCAATTCTAGCAAATGAAGTATAATTTGGTTGAACTAAATCAACTAATGAATCTCTTACTCTTAAAGTTAAACTTTTGTAAGCTTGCCTGTCAAAAGCGCCAATTCTATTCAAATTTTCATGACCTGCTATGTATTTAATACCAGAATGCCTAGTTGCACCACCAGCGATACAAGATAAATCATATAAGTTTGCATTTGTCATACATATTTAAACACGCTGATACTATATAAATGTTTATATTATATTTACTAAGAAGTGGTTACATATTGTGATTTAAATAATTTTGCTAATCGCTCTGCAGTTTTATCTCCAATTCCCTTTATTTCCTTAATTTCATCTTCAGAGGCATTGACCAAAGCCTTAATTGAACCAAAATGTTCTAAAAGAATTCTAGCAGTACCTAAACCTATGCTTGGCATTGCTGAAACGAGATACTCCTGCTGTTCCTTCATTGACTGGGGCTTATTAGTATGCGAAGAATATTCCTTGCTTTCACTCTGTTGTTCGCGTTTAGCCATCACTGCGAGTAATGCCGCAGTATCTTCAGGATCTTTAGTATAAAGGACAGGCACGCCAAATCCCAACACAATTGATGCTAGTGCACCTCTGATTGCATTAGCATGAACTTTCCGTACCGCAAAAATATCTTCTTCCCCTTCAATAATAAGAACTGCTTTCTCAAAGTTACATTTCAATTCCTTCACTTGTTCAATCAAACGACCATCTATCAAAGAACCGACAAAATCTGGTACTTTTTTTAATTCTACACCAACAACGCCAGAAACTAAATAATCCGCACTAGTTAACTGTCCAGTTCTGACATTGACGTTAAGGTTAATTAATTCCTTTACAACCTTATTATCTTTCTCACGATGGTCTGCCAGAATTGCTACTGGTTTATTTTCGCTGATCTCAAGATTTTGAGAAACGAAATTAGTAAGACTTTGATTGCCAGTGACTGCGGCTTTTAAATCTATTTTTTGTTTAACATCAGAATTATTGACTACGTTATCAACTTCGGCTGCAGTAGAAAATCCTTGAGATTCTTTCCGAGCCATTTGCTTAGCACTGATCTTTAATTTATCTAATATCTTGTGCATGTTCTTTTCTTTATGATGAGAAGCCCATCTGTAAGCTTCATCTCTGGTACCTTTCATGTACAACACGATTACTGAACCTTCTTCTAACCTACCAGTACGCCCTCGCCGTTGAATATTACGTATTGCACTAGCAGTAGCTTCATAAAAAATTACGCGGTCAACTTTAGGAATGTCTAACCCTTCTTCAGCAACAGAAGTTGCTACGAGAACATTAAATTCTCCTGCTCTAAATTTGTCAAGAATTTCCTTTTGCTTTTTTTGTGAAAATCCAACCCCGTCCTTTTTTGCCTGACCAAAAAATAATTGATGTTTTACTGCTTGTTTTTCAAGAACTTTTGAAATTTCTTGTGCAGAATCCCGATAATTAGTAAAAACAATAATCTTAGTTTCTGGATTTTTCTGTAAACCTTCATTAATGATTTCATTAAGTTTGTTAAGTTTAGGATACTCAAATTCCCGGTTAACTAAACTTTCTGACCAATAAACTGCAGCTTTGAAATTAGGGTCGCGTACTAAATTTTTTACTGCTTTAACTTTAGTACTTTTTGATTCTTCCATTAACCGGTGTAAATATTCGTGAGTAGGATTGAGACCTTGACATTCTAAAAGTTCTAAGGCATGTTCAACTTTAAGCGCTTCTGCCACTATAGAAATAGCTTTCATCACTTCGAAATCTGTGCCTTGCCGAAGTTTATTTTGCAATAGACCTTGCAATTTTAATAGTTGGCCTTTGTTAAGAAATTGAGTGTTGACAAAACCCAAACTTTTTACCATTTCAACTTTCTTTTTTGCACAAATTTTTAATTCATCATGCAGCTTTTCTAGTTCTTTAGGAAATTTTAATTCTAGCCAATTAACGTTAGTTTTCTGGACGTAAGGTTTAACATCAGGATCTTTTTCTGACTTCACTTCAACTTGTTCAATAAACAAGTTCTGATAAATATCTTGAATCTTTTCTAACGTTGCACCAGGAGATGCTGTCAAGGCAAGAATTCTTTGATTGGTTGCATTCTTTTGATATTGTTCTGCTAACCAAACATAACTGTAATCGCCAGTAGCATGATGGCAATTATGGACAATAAAATTATTAGCAATATAATTATGATTTTTTTCAACTGTCAAATCATAAACATATTCTTCATTTTTACTAAGACCAATCCTTTCAATTCTTTCCCATTTTACTAGAAGTTTACTATAATAATTATCGTTAAAATCAAACTTTGACATTTTGTATGTAATCATAGAAGGCTTAATGTCGTAATAAATCCAATTTTCTACTGTTCCCCTATCTAATCCTAGTTCCCTAGCTATTTTATGACAACCTAGGCCTCGTTTATGTAAACTTTTAGCTTTTTCAGATAAGGAAATCCTTTCCTTAAGATTTCCTTCTTTCTCTTCCAAATATTTCAAAATACAGTTTCCCTGAATTCTTTTGTTAATAGCATAAGAGTAGTTCACTTCTCTTAGGAACCTTATCATAGATTTATTAGAATTAGACAGTGTTAGTAAAAATTTTACAGTGTGATGTCCATCTTTTCTTATGTTACCAACTCTTTTTGATATCTGTACATTGATTTTAAGATCAAAAAATAAATTTTTGATTTGTTGGGCATACGTTAACCCTTCGTTTTCCAAACTTTTAATTAAATTAAAAGATAATCTTACTGGATTACAAGTTTTTAGATTTCTTTTCAGGGAAGGAGTATATCCTTCACTACCCATTAAAGCCGAAAGGAATTCTTTTTTTATTCTATTGGGTCCTTTAATAATCCATTCTGGTATTAAAAATAAATTTTTTGTTTTATTTCCAATTGGAAGCCCCAATAAAACTAATAGTTTAGTAATTTTTCTATCAGAAACCGTAAAAGAATTTGAAATACCAGTAATCTCCTTTTTTCCCCTAGATAAATGATTTGCAACAGAAGTTGTGTTCCTTGAATAAATCTTAGAATATTTAGAACCAAGCAGTGATAAATCTGATTGAATACTTTTCAAATCATCTATATTCCCAGAAAAACCAATTATAATTCCTTTTTTATCATTATAAGACCACCCATCTCCAAATAAGTGACCAAATAATCTCGCAATTATAGGTAAAAAAGGATTATTGTGAGTTAAAGGAATTAAACGTTTATTTTCTAAACTCTCAAGAGTATTTTGAATAACTGGCTTACGAAATGGTTGGTATATCCAATTTCTAATAGCACCTTCACTAATGTTTAATACCTTAGAAATTTTCCTTGAACCAAAGCCATTAGATCTTCTTAATTTAGTCACTTCTAAAAATTGTTCAAATAAATCTTTCTGACGTTTTGAAAATTGATTTATTATTTCCTTTTTACTTACCAATATTCTATCGTTCTTTTGAACAACATCATCTTTAAATATAGAAACTGAATCTCCCTCTCTTAATTTCTTTGCAGGAACCCAACCTATTTTTCCTTTAATCTCAGATAAAAATAGGTGATCTTCGGTAACTTTTATTTTTTTGTTTTTTAGTTTAATTTGTAATATTTTCTTATTTGATTTTATCTTATGAAATTTAGTAATTTCCGCTGGCTCAAAACAACCAGTTTTTTCATTTAGACTATTTACCAAAATTTTTTCGTTACTTACTTTTTCTTCTAATTTTTCAATGTTAATTCTATTTCCATCAGCCAAGCTTATCTTTGTTCCTTTCGCAACACATTCGTCAAATACTAAAAGAGAAACTTCTGCAAAGTTGATTCTTTTATTGATAATATCATTTTCTAACCCTTGTGGAGTTGAAATAATTATTTTTGCTTCCTGCCATAAAGATGCTCTTTTAAGTGGACTAACCGAACCAGTAAATAACACAATCTTTTCCTCGGGATCTCCATTAAGTTCAATATGTTTTCGAAAACTTTCCACATGCTGCTCGCACAATGGTTTGGTTGGTGCTAACATGAGAATTTTACTTTCAGGAAACTTGTTTAGCCTTTGTACAGCCAGCATAAATGCAGATGCAGTTTTACCTAATCCAGTAGGAAGAACAACTAATGTATTGTTATTTACAGTTGTGCCTAAAATTGTTTGTTGGTACAATCTCGGCTGGAAATCTTTTAGTGTGCACATGTTATTTGTGTTGTGAGTGTTTACTATATTTACAGCATCCATCACTTATAAAGAATTTGTATACTTGACCAGTGGGTGTGTGGGTCTGGAAAATACGCCAAAATAAATGTTCACTAATTTAGAAACTATTTTATATTTCAAATTCTTTACTTAAAATAATGAACAAACAACAATTCCAAAAACAGATTAAAAAAGAGCGTTATCAAGTGTTTTTATTCTCTTCATCAATACCTTTGCCATTGCCATTCATTAAACACACCTGGCTTGTTACTAATCATAAAGGCAAAGTTAACCGTTGGGAAGTTTGGGATTTCAGACATAAGAATAAAACACATTGGGGACATTTAAATCGTAATTTATTCAAACCATGGGAAGGAAGAACAATGATTCTTCTCTTGAAAGGTCCAAGGTATGATAGCAAACTTTTAGGTAAGATTGAAGGTAAAAAAGGTTCTACTGCTGAAAAGATGGTAAATTTTATAGAAAAGGAAGTTAAGAACTACCCGTATAAACACAAATTTAATTACTTTGGCGGCCCTAACTGTAATTCTTTTGTACAATGGGTATTAAACAAATTCCCAGAATCTAAACTTAAGATTCCTAACAAAGCGTGGGGTAAAAATTTCAAATTCTAAAAAAACACTAACATAACCACCACAGCTAAAAGGAACCATGACTTCAGCATAGCTAACACTTATAACATTTATATTAGGGAATAATTAACTATTTAAGGAATATTTATTTAACCAAACCTATGGTAACTGTTGAAAATAAATTTAAAGATCTCCCTGAAACTGGCGCATACGTAGGTTTTGGTAAAATACAAGTTCAAAGAATTAACGAATCTTTTGAAACATGGCTTGTTGAACAACTTTTTGCTGACAAGGTTTTACCTTCCAGATTTGAAACTTTGATTGTTAGTGGTATGTCAGAACATCAAGAATACGATGATAAAGTTCAATGGGACTTAAGATTTTCTGAACAGGTAGATCATGAAGGCCTGGGTAACGCTTTACTTCACGAAAAAAGATATGATAATGAAAAAGTCTTTAACAGCCAACCCCGTATTTTTTCAACAGCAGATTATTTCCAAATTACTGTTAGAAACGGTGAAAAAGGATGGGTAAAAACAGGTAAATTCCCGATTAATGTTCGTTCAGAACCCAACCATGATGCTATTATGAAGGCCATCGGCATAGATTCGATAGTCGATGAAAGAAAAATCCCCCCAATTGGAATTTACACTGACACTAGAAGAGATGCCGTTGCAGGTTTTGACGCCGCACTCCAATGGCAAAAGTTTAGAGCAATGGCAACTGGTTCTTTAGAGGTTATGAAAAGACAATTTAATGCTGAAATTGAAGAAAGAAAAAAACTTTTTCAAGATGGAAGTGTTGACCGCCATGATATTATGCAACATGCCCGTTCCAGATCGGAAAATGTTTTACCTTTCTTTATTCAACTTTTACCACATCCAGGTATTACTGACAGTCCAACATCTTTACAACCAAACTACTTACCTGGAGCTTTAGAAGCAACTTTAGCTTTAGAACTTGAACACGCAATTTATCATCAACATGGATTAGGTCAAGATTCTGACGTTAGACCAATAAGTTATGTCCAAGGAAGACCAATCATTATAAGACCTAACAGAAACGGATATGACGCAATTATGAGATTTGGAGCATACCAATTTAATTATATTACGGAAGATAAAGAACAAGTGCTTGCCGCTGTTGAAACAGAATTAAAGAAATATTTTGATGTGAAATTGTCCCCTTCTTTTGACATTGATGTTACTCTTGAAATGTCTGATGCACATAAAATTGATCAAGCAATCAAAGAAGGTAATGATAACACTAAACTTCACAAATGGGCAAGAGATTTTGGAGATGCGATTAGATACGCAGATGCAGCCATTAGGTCATGGAACAAAACTGAAAGGCCAGCTCTTGAACAAAGATATGAAAGTATTATTTCGGAAGCAAGAACAACTCATTTTTCAGGATTGAGTTCTAAATTGGAATAGATAATATTCTAAAAAAACACCAACATCACGACAACAGCAAGTAAGAACCCAGTCAAGAAAATCTCCATCACACCACCAACCTTCATTGGTCCGCGAACCTTAAACCGCAAAGGGTGGAAAACTTTCACGCCTTGCAAACTTATTGCATCACCAATTAAATGTGCCAGATAACCTAACACCAAGCCATAAGCATAATATTTGCCAAAGAAGTGTATCATTAACATTCCTAAGATCAAAAAAAAGAAAATTGAATGTAAAAAACCGCGATGTGAAAATATCTTTGAAATAATCTTACCAACAATGCCAAACCATTTACTTATTTTACTATTTTCTTCGTCAATGTCAGGCAATAATGAACCTAACATCACCAACAAAAAGAACACAATCTCATTTCCACCAGAAAAATAGTTTCTGCTTAAAAGAAAAACTAACAATCCTAACAAGATATGGCCATAAAATAACATTTGATAAAAATAAAAATTAAGAAGTATAAAAACTATTCGACAAGCTCTTCATTCTTTTCCAAACGTGCAGCTTCCTTTTCAGGATCTGCTTTACCAACGATCTGGACATTAAATTCTAAGCGGTCAAACATTTCATTTCTCCGTACTCGACCCATCAGATTTAACTGTTCACCTAAAAGGTCGTTCTTGATATCTTCAAAAACGTTTGGATCTTCTTTGAAAACTGCTAAATCTTCTTCGGTTTTGTCCAACAAGTGATTGGTTTGGTTTTTCCACAAAACCGCACGAATGTTGCCTGAACCATCATCTAAAATTAGATTCATTACATAAGACAATACTGGAGCAACAGTACCATGTTCCTGACAACTAAATTCTTCACCAACTTGATTAACCCTTTTTCCACAATCAGGACATACGTGAAAGAATCGTGGATCAAATACTTGGACAATTGTTCCCATCAGTTCGATAGAATCTTCATCGCCCTGTAAAGCTTCAATACTTTTCCGTGTAAACTCGCTAGTTTTTCTTACAGCGTCAATATTAATTCCAGAAGGATTAATATCTACAGTACCTTCTTTACCTAAATGTAATTCTTTTTGACCTTTCAAGCCTTCTTTAACATAAGCTTCTTTAACTAATAAAATGTCACCTTCTTTTACATCTTTAATCATATTTACTTGATCGTTCCAGAAAACCACGCGCATAGTACCACTTTCATCTCCGACAAACATGGCACACAATTTTCCGCTCCAAGTATCTTTCTTAAATTCTCGGACATCATATTTCTGGATAATTTTAACTGCAGCTTCAACATTTTTCATGCCAGCATAGATTTCTCTAACTTTTAATCTGCCAGCACTTTTTCCAACATTCTCTGCAAACAGTTCTAAACCTAATTCATTAGAAATAATATGAGCGGCACCTTCCTCACTAATCAAACCAGAAAGTTCACTAATTTTAGATTTAATCTTAGCTTCCAGCTCTTCAGCAGAAATTTTACCACTAGCAACAATTTTTTCTTTTAGTTCTGGTAATGGAATCTTATACATAGTCACGAAACCCCCTCTTTTTCCCCATCTTAAGGCAAAGTCTAACCTTTATAAGAATTTTGCTCGTTGAAGATATACTAACAAAGTTATTTAAACCCTTCTGGACCAATTGATATCAATATCTGTCTAATTTCATTTATTACCTTTTGCTGATGTTTCTTGTCAGACATTCTTACAAATTTTAGTAATAAATCTGTTAATTCTTCATTTGAAAAAATCTTAATCTTATATCCATCTGCCAAAAAATAAAATCTAAATCCTTTATATTTCAATTCTTTTATTATTATACCACCAACACTACCAAGTAATTTTCCTTTTTTAGGATTTTCTTTAATCGTATAAAGTAAATCAATTATTTCGTTTGCTTCGGCATTAGAAAATCTTTTTTTAATATTTAAAACCAGAGACTTAACAATTTCAACTTTAACCATTGTTAATAAATTTTCTTGCTTCTTCCAGAGTAAGGGTATTATCAGAAGACATTAAGAATTCTCTTAATTGTTCTTTAACTGCTAAGTTGTACATCCGTTTTATAATATCTTCGTAAGTGTCCTCTTTAGTTCCAAAAGTTCCTATCAAGTTCTTTGTTTCTGAAGATAATTGAATAGTAGTTACCATCTATAGCCACTATAGCCACAATAGTTTATAAATATTTTGAACAAAATATTAATTTTTAAGAAATAGAGACAAATTTGGCTATATCTGATTCTTCACCATTCTGTTCCAAGGTCACAGTAAAATAATAATCTGCAGGATCAAGGTAAGTGGCATCAATTAGGTAAGTTAATTTAGAAGTTCCTTCTTCTGAACAGAAATATGCTATGCCTGGACTTTTACTTGCCGGACATTCCTCAATAATATCTAATGCATGAACTTCAATCTTTTCAAAAGTACTACTTTGAATTTCCCGCTCAATATATTGAAAATCATAAGCACTACCAAAATAATCTTCTGCAGCTCCATCATTAGTTAAGATAATAAAATAATAAACATTAGCATCGTCGTGCAAATCTTTACTTTCAAAAGTGATTTCATAAACATCTGAGTCAACATCGTAAGAAACATCAATATCTTCTATCGTAAACGGTTTCAGCGGAGTGAAATCTAATGCTAATTTGTATTCAACTATAGAACTTGCCTTTTTCCGATAATCATAAATGCTTTTACCTGTTGAGCTTTGTACACAAAATGCTACTTTTCGTTGATCTTCAAGATAAGTTTTAGTGTTAGAATTACATAACGTAAAATACCAATTACTTTCGCGGTTTGTTTGTAAACATGATTCTAATTCTTCAATATTTCTACAATTAATTAACAAACTGGAAGCCTGTTGCCAAAGGTTATAATACTCCCCATAGAAACTATAATTTAAGTCTATTGAAAATGATGGTTTGATTAAATAGTAATTACCTTCCCCATCATTATAACTAACTTCTTGGTTAGATGTTCCTATAAATTTACCATTAACAAACTTAACGCCATAATCTACTGTTAGGATTGAATCATTATAGAAAATGTAATCTTCTAAATCTAATTCGTCTTTTAATTCCATAAGGCTTTTGTTTAATGTTAAATTAAATTCTTCATAAAAGTTAGGAATGCAATAATCTTCCTTTAAGTTCCATAGGTTATAATCTTGAAATTTTCCGCACAACGTATCATTAAATTGTCCTGCAGTAAGCGCATAATCAACAATAAGTTTGCTTCCAGCGGCATTTGCTAACTTATCAAGATATAATAAATCCATCTCAGATTGCTGACTCAACTGGACAAAATCTAACTGCCACTCTCCCCTTTCTTCAGTAAAAATTTGTCCTTGGATCAAAAATACAAATAGCGCTAAAGCTCCTATGATTACAAGTAATACCCAATGAAATAATGCTGCTTTTTTGTTCATTTTTTAAAATCAAATGTTACTATCAATGATAACGTCTTCATCAACATAAACGTCCGGCAGTCCGGCCCTACTAACTTTGTACCTCAAATCTGTAACACTTACATCTTTCCCATCTTCAAAATCAGCTCTTGATTCTGTGATTAACGCTGTTCGTTCGTTAGTTTTTTCTAAATTATCCAAAGTGGTTTCTTTACGTTCGTCTAAAGTGTAATCAAACAAAAAACCGATAAACGCTAAAGCTATAAAGACTGTGATAACGATAAACAGATAGTCAAAAAGGTCCTCTACCATTCCTTTCTTATTCATTTTGAACATTTTTTAATTAAGGTTGAGCTTCGGATGCATCAACATAACCGGTACCACAAAAATTTGCTCCAGTATCTAAATGTGTAAAATAAATTGAACTTACTTCTCGTTCACTCATTAGTGCTGCTTTAATATTATTCCAGCCAGAATATGTTACTCCTGTAGCTACCAAAACACCACCAACAACTATCCAACCCACTCCACCAGTGACTGCACCTAATATCACTGCACCTACTATTCCTCCTGCAATTTTCCCCACACCTTTCCAAATTGCACTCTCATCAATTTCTTTATTCTTTGGAGCAATAGAGATAGTGTAAACATTGTTAGCTTTGATACCCTCCGGAGCCATTAACACTAACCTACCAGGACCACCATAACTTTGAATGTATTCTAAATAAGTCATGTTACTTCCAGAATAAGTTTCTGTACTAACAAAATCCATCAATTCTTCAGAAGTAATGTCTCCCCCTTTAATATTATCTTGATCAATTATAATATTATAACAATCAAAACATCCGTTTTGATATTCATCAGTACCAAAAATGAAAGGTAAAACGTCTACGCTAGATCCGTGCAAAATTTCTTCATAATTACCTTCACCAAACATCCACCAACATTTGGCCATTTTATCAGAAACCTGTTCCAAGATTTCTTCTCTATCACCTTTAATCTTTTTATCAATTGTCTGGCAAAGGACCGGCGACCCTTTCAAAGTGGCTTGAATTAACTTGAACTTATCTTTTGCAGAACCTTCATCCTCGTTAATTTGAATTGCAGTAGTTGCTCGGTAAGATATTGTTTGTTCACACAAGATTTCAAGTTCTTTTTCTTCCAAATCTGTATCAATGTTTTTTATAACAGTACCAACTATTATCAAGAACAAAAGACTAGTTATTGTAATTACAAGTACATTTACTGCCACTGCTTTTTTGTTTAACATTTAAATATCTACTTGGACATAAACTGCCAGTTCCTCTTCTTTAAAATTTCCATTATCAACAACTAAAACTTTCTTGAATAAAGTAAAATCATTTTTGTTATAATAATTATTTGTGGTGATGTTTACACCCGAACCACTAAGTTCTAACCTGAAATTATAATCTTGATACCCTTTTTCTTGCTCAGGAGAATAACATTTTTCAATCCGTCCTGGTTCTTGAAACTTTGCTAAATCAATAGTATTAACATAAACTCTCCCACTATCCTGGTCCTGATACACAAAACATTCTGGATTGTTAAAAAAACGTAACACTATTAGTTCTGCTTCCAAATTTTCAGGCGTTGCAGTTAGTCTAGTTTTATAACTTACCATCATCATTGTAGCTCCGATGATTACAATAGTCATGACAAAACCGATAATTAGAAAAAATATCTGCTTTCTTGCAATACTAAACGAAAAGTCTTCCCCTTTTTTGTCCATTTTCAAGTTTCGCACTCTTTTAAAATAATTTGGTTCTCTTTCTTTTCCAGACAAACTCTTTCTTTTTCTATAACATAACCTATCACATTATAATCTTGGGGCAAAATAAATTCTCTTGTAACAGTCTTGCTTTCTGAATCATCTGCAAAAAGCACATTTACTGTTGAACTTGTTAGTGTAATAGTATAATTCCCCAAACTTCGTGGGAATTCAACTACAGCATCCCCCGGCAATCCAACTAGTGTGTTGACCATCATACCAAAATCGTTAGCGATAACTATTTTATTTGCAGTTTCAGAATTTGCATAATGGAACGTAATTTCCAGAACTGAAAAAATAAGATACACTACAGCTAACAAAGAAAAAATCCACAGCACTAGTGCCACCCCTTTCTTGTTCTTAAAAGCCATTTTAAAATCAATATGAAAAATTATTTGAATGAATTTTATGTGTAAAAGGAAACTGTTCCTTTCTCATCTTTCAATAACTGAACCGAAGTTCTTCGATATTCAACACTTTCTGAATGGTCTTCATTCCTTTCCAAACCCCACGATCTTGCCAAAATCCCATCATTTAAATCTTCACATGATAATTTTAAACATGAATATTTAACCTCATAATACAAATAACCTGTAGGGGCGCTAAAAACACCTCTCTGATCATAAAACAACTCTGCCAATTCGTCCGTTGCTAAAGTTTTAGTATTAGTATCGGGAACTATTGTATCATAATCTCGACATAAACATGCGCAAGCACCACCATTGCATAATTCTGTAGGATAATCAAAATAAAAACCATAAAACTTGTGGTACGCACCCATCTGAGATTCATCATAATTTCCACCAACTATTGCGGTCTCATCACCTTCTTTAAAGAACGCAATAAAACTGTCATCGTCCAGAATCATCAAGCTTGTTTCCTGTTTGACCAATTCAGATTCCTGAGTATCTCCCGCCAAATCTTTAACATCAATAATAAAATCGACAAAACTTTCTTTCGCTTGGTCACTTAACCGGAATAGTTTCGAACTAACTAAACAGGCTGGTGCAAAGATTATTATCGCTAAGACTATCGTAACGAGAAACTTTACCATCAACCCTTTTTTGTTAAATTTCATTAGCTCTTTTCCCTTAAACTATTTCTTACTGTTCTTCAACTTGAAGAGCAAATACAATCTTCTTTACCAATTAATTTGCCTGGATCATTATCTTTAGTAACACTATCCGGACAACCTTCCAATTCAGGATTTTCTCCTTCTGGATCACAAGGACATTTGTCAAACATGTTTGCAATATCATCTCCATCACAGTCTCCTAATGAATCAATCTGTATATCAACTGTGTCAAACGCTTTTCCACCACTAGCTCTGAACCATACAATAATCAATACTACTACAATTAAGGCAATAACTGCTGCAGAAATTACCCACCATATCTCAGACATACCTTTTTTTGATTTTATTTTTTCAATTAAACTTAACATTTTTAAACACCTCTTAATTATGGTTTATTCCCCAGCAAGATCTCCTGAACCACACATTGCTTGGCCATCTTCTAACCAGCTAAGGTAAACTGAACTTACTTCTCGTTCTCCATAAATTTGTGCTAAAACTTTACTGGTTCCACTATAAGCAAATAATGCTCCAGAACCGCCCGCAATTGCGGTTCCACCCGCAACCAGTCCTATCCCTCCAAGCGTTGCTCCGCCCGCAGTTAAACCTCCCGCAGCAGTAGCTAGCCATGCAGCGCCAGTAGCTAAAGGAACTGCACACGCACCAGCAGTTCCAACTACACAAAGAGTAACTACAGTGCCTACAACAACAGCCCCAACTACTATTGCTGTTCCAATTGCAATTTTTGTGGGGTCCCACCAAGTAACGGCACCAGGGTCTTTATTTTTTGGCATGAAAGATATTGTATAAGATCCGTGAGGAATTATAAATGCATCTTGTGATGTTCCTGCTTGAAACATTACTCGACCATCGCCTCCATAACTTTGAATATAATTCAGATAAGTAACATTATATTGCGGGTGATTATGCGTTGAAAAATAAGTAATCAGATCCTCGCTAGAAATTGCTAGCACATCATTTCCTTCCTCATCCTTGATCTCGTCTTGGTCAATAGTAATAGTGTAAGAATTGAAACATTCATTATTTAATTTCTGCGTACCAAAAAGTTTTGGAAATAAAGTAACTTCACTGTCATGCAACAATTCTTCGTACCTTCCCTCGCCGAACATCCACCACGTTCTTGCCATCCTATACGCAATCTCCTCCATAATTTCTTCTTTTGTCCCAGTTACTTCAAGGTCAATTGTTGTGCATGTTACAGGAATAGCCTTTATTACCGCTTCAATTTTATCTTCGTCGCCACCAACATTCAGTGCTGTTGATCCTCTTAATGCAATACTATTATGACACATGTTTTCTGTTTGTTTCTCATTAAAACTACTCATAAAACCACTTAAAACATAAGAAAGAAGGACAAAACCAATTAAAGTACTCATTATCGTTACTAGAAAGGACATAGCAATACCTTTCTTACTTTTAGGAAACAGTTTTTTTATATTCATTGCATTATTTTCTCTAAGGATTTTGTGATTGTTTAGCTTTCAAGATAGCCATGACATCTGTCAATTTCCCTTCTAAATTGGACCATCCTTGACCGTTAACTTCCTTGTACTCTTCATCTGTCAACAACTGATCTTCATGAAATGTGTCAACGAGACATGGATAATCAGAATATTTTACGTCCAGATTTTCATCAAGTTTCTCCTGTAACTTTGTAATTGCAGTATCAACATCATATGGTGTTCTAACTGTTGAGTTACAAGGTTTAGGCGTTCTCCCATCACATCCTAAACCAAAAGCTATAGAAGATCTTTTAGGAGCATCCCGGTTCATATCCATGATCCACTGTTCTTCAATTCCATCTTTGTTTGCATTTGTCACATCATTAGTTGGGATGAAACAAATGTTATTACCATCGGCTTTATACAGATATCCACCATCTTGTAAATTGTGTCCTTCGTCGTTAACTGGATCTTCGCCGTCAGTAAACCTTTCTCCACTTACTCTAATTGCATTTCCATCCAAACCTTTATCGCTATAATAAATTGTAATTGTATCAACAGAAGAATAGTATGGTTCTTTCAGTTTACTTCCGCCTTGAAGAATATAATGATCAAAGAAATTGTCCGCAATAACCGAACCACCTTTAACACCAGCAATTACACAAGGTTTCATTGATAAGTTATATATCTTATACTGCCCTTTATCATTAGCCACAGTAACTTTTGTAACTCCTTTTTGTTCATTATAATTTAACACAAAAGTTACTGATTCTGGTTCTTCCAACCATTTATCAGAACCTAAATCATCAAACCCCCCAAAAGTGGCAAAACAGTTTTCCTTATTGCTACCATTTTCTTCCTTGCTTGCCAACATCATATTAACAGTATTCCGAAAAGAATCAAACTGTACATCAAGTTCTCCGCCAAGCATAATATCTTCCGCTGAAATTCCTCCCAACCCCATTGAAACATTTGGTGCTACTTCCTTAATATCTTTGCCAAGATCTTTAAGTTTAGTTAATGCCCCTTCACCACCATAAAAAGCAAAAAATAGAATTGCAAAGATAATCAAAGGTACTAACCAGTACACAATTTTTTGTATTGCTGCCATTTTCAAATAAGGTCAAAACCTAAAACCAGTTTCCTATTCCTCCTAACAATTCAACAATGGAATCTTTCAATCCAGAATAAAAGAGTATTATAAAGAAAAGTAAAAGTAATGCTAAGATTATCATCACTATCTGCCACATTTCCATTCCTCTCTTGTTTAGATACATCCCAACTAACCTCTTTTAATTCAAAAGCGAACCTCTTAACTTAACCCAATAGTAAATAAACACCATTCCTAAAATTAATGCTAATATTAAACCAACAATAAGGTATTGGGTTGTCTTAGAAGCTTCGCCTTTCCGATCAAATAATGTAATCATGTTAATTATTCAGACGATTTTTCTTCGCTACCAACACAACATGCTGGTTTATCTGGCCAATCTTCAGGATTACATGTGAAGAAACTCTGCTTAACGTAACCATCTGGACAGCTTTTACCTAAACCATGGTCACACTTTCCACCTTTAGCTTCACAGTCAACTAAACCACTTCCAAGAATTTTAGTGTTACCAGTAAACATCAACAACAACACAATCATAACAATCAGAGCAATAACAGCTCCAATAATAATCCAGAAAGTGTTGGCTTGAGCCTTCTTATCTAAGTTTAACATCATATCCACCTCTTTTCCTCAGCTAAGAGCTCAGCCCCACTTACAACCGTAAGATTCACAGTTGGTTTCATCAGTACCTTGAGATTTACATCGATCAATTTCGTCAACTAAATCATCATAAGCATTATCTTTAGCATCTTGATCATCACCGGCTACTTCCATTGCATTCAGATAAGCATTTTCTGAACTTGTAGTAGGTCTACATTTGCCATACGTTATTTGCAATTTTGCCAGTTGAGCAGTACCTTCTTTACCAACGTCTTCAGTAAACAAAGCCATCCTTCCAGTAAAGATTAACACTAGTACAACCAATACGATTAATGCTAATGCTGCAACAATAATTACTGTTAAAGAAAGACCTTGCCCTTTTTTATTTTCAAAAAGTTTCATAATCTAATCACCTCAGAGTTTTATAGCTAATTAAATGACTATAAATTTATAGCTTAAGAAAGAAATTACCTATATAAAGCTTACGTTGATTTTAAGTTGCCTCAAACTTTCCCTTGACCTAGGTAAAAAGAACAATAATCTTTAAATAATAGTAACTATTCTGAAGTAGTTATGGGTTTAGAAAATATATTAAACTCGAGTTTGAGAAAAGCTCGTTCTGCTGCCACTGGGGCTGTTTTAGGCGCTTATTTGCTAGGCAGTACTGTTGGAATGGGTGGTTGCACAACCACAAAAGAAATTTCCAGAAAAGATTTGGGTACAATGTGGGTTCAAGAAGAAGAACCCACTATGAAAGTTGTCACGGGCACCAGAGAAGAACACACTGATTTTAAGCGGTATAAATTTGCTGATGACTTAATAATAGATTATGATAATCAACAAATTATGGTTGGTTTATCAGAACAAGCAGTATCTCAATCTGAGACTATTGAAACTATTCGCGAAACATATGAATCTAAACTTATACATTCTGAAGAAGTTACTACCAGATATTCTGATAGTTCTGTTTTAGGATTAAAAATGTTGTTTAGTGTTGGTATTGGTGGACTTTTTTATTTAGCATCTAGCCTCGGTTTAAATCGTAATTGTGACCTTTATTATACTAATTCATATTATGAAGAAGATCTTGCAGATTGCCTTGACGATAATGAGCGAGTTAAAAAAACAACCCCTTTTATCTTCTTAGGAGCTTCCGCAACTGCCGGAATTGTATCAATAAGTATCCCTTTTGATAAGAAAAATATCGAAGAAACTGACCGCACAGCAACAAAACGTAGAATTACAGACAAAAAAGAAGATGATACAATCTATGAACAAACTGCTTCAACCGACATTGATGTTTTAGAAACAACTTTTGTAGAATCTGCAACGATAATAGCCGAAAGTGAGTTAATTCCGCACAAAGCAGCAAGGTACCAAGTTACTAACGGCATCGCTACCATTGATGTTCAGTTAGAACCTAATTCACATTATATATTCTCAGATAACTGCCAAGAGAGAAGGAAAACTAATTTAGAGCTTACTGCAGAAACTGTTATACATCCAAATTCAGAGTATCGTAAAGATGAGATGACTTACCAGGTTCCAGTTTGCAGAAAATGAATTGTTTCTTTTAAAAAAAGCGGATCAAAAAGAAAACACATTAATTTTCTTACTTACAGAATCATTCAAACCATTTGAACTATTAAAAGATACAATTACCTGATATTTTCCAGTACCTAACCCGCTAACACTAACATTACCTGAAGCAACATAATTCTCAAGCCCCCCTTTAGATTCTCCTTGTTGTAAATTCAACCTTCCAGATTTAACGTTTTTACCACTTGAATTTTTGATAGAATAATTTGCAGACAGTTCATGGTCCATACCGCTGTTGTTAACATAACTAACGCCAGTACGCAAAGCAACAGTTCCAATATTACCAGAAATTGTACTAAGTTCTTCGCATCCACCACTTGCACTTCTGCAAACTTGTAAATAAGGGCTCTTCATTCTGTCTTTATCAACAACTTCAAACGGTTCGCTTTTAGCAGAATGTTCGATTCCCGAATTTTCATCTTTTATAATTAGCCCTAAAGAATATTGGCCAAAAATAACGTCTTCTGAAGGTAATTGTCCACCAACATTTAATGTTAAATTATTGAGGTTAGAATGCTTTCTTTCTTCATTAGTTAGAATTTCTAACCCACTTTCACCAATAAGCAAAAGACCTTTCGTTAAACGTAAATCATTAAGACCAAAAGTTTCAATTTGTGCTTTAGCATAAACATCGCTGCCAACCATGACTTTATCGCCCAACTCTTGGCATTCACCTTGATTATCAGTTCCAAAACAGAATTGAACATTTCTAATATCCATTCCTGGCCGCGGGCTGAAATCTACAAATAATAATCTATTTTCAATAGCATTTACACGTTCAGCAGCTTTTTCTTGTTTGTGTTGCTGTCTTCCATTATAAACATAAGTAGAATACGCTGCTAAAGAACCAATTACCGCAGTTATTCCAAGAATCTTAAGAGCTTTACCTATTTTCATCACACTTAAAATTTGAAAGAAATTTTATAAATCTTTCTAAGTATGTACTACTCTTGAGGAGAAAAATAAAGCAAAAATTATAAATAACTCTTGCTTTTGATTAATAAAAATGTTTAAATCCTTACAAAAAATAATTCCAGCAGCTTTTTTAACATTAAGCTTGATTTCTCCAGTTAAACCTAGCTTAGCTCAGGAAAGTTCTTGCAATGAGATTATATCCAAGTACAGAAAAGTCTTGCGTGGCGGCTGGGCGGGAATTGCTGAAGGCAGCTTAGATCACCTTAGGCCAGATAATTTAGATGACAGCCATTATGGTGACGATTTAAAGAATGTTCAGGACTTTTTAGAGGAATATAATTCTGAAATTTGTGACAGTTCTCATTCATTATATCAAGATAGTATTGATACTTTACTTGATAATTTAAATGTAGATCAGGATGAATACAGAAGCAGGATTCGTCGTATCTTAAAAGAAGAAGGAGTACTGAATTTTTCTGAACAGATGCAGGAATTAAAAGATGCTGCTGAGAATGTTAAACAGAATGTTCTGCAAGCACAGCAAGAATACCCTGACCTTAACTTAGCTGAGAGAAAAGCTCTGAAAAAGAAGATTGATTCCTGGCAGGACTATCTTCGTGAATTAGAATTGATGTCAATCTATGTGACAAGCCAGGCTATAACTTTCAGAGAACTTCCACTGGGAGCAAGAGGAGAGGTTACTGACGAAGATCTTGAAGAAGGCAAAAAGACCGCTGAAGAGGCCCGTGAACATTTGTTATCTCTGCAAAAGAACCTGAACAATGATAATTTTGACCAGGCGTTTGATGATTTTTCTGATTGGAAAAAGAAACACAGCGAAGCTTATGAGAAACTTCTGGCAGTGCAGGAAACTGCTTTGAAAAATACTGAAAATCTTTATGCTACTGAAACCGGTCTTGACAGTGTTCGTTATCAGAAGATTTCTTATCAGGACTGGGATGGCAACTGGATCAGTATTTACGCCACGAAAGAATTTGTTGAAGAGTGGGGTTCTGACGGCAGAAGTTTTTATCTGGTTACAGAAAGCATTGGAGAAGTTAGAGAGGAAGTTGAGGAAGTTAGGGAAAATGGATTGGAAAAGGAATTAACTATTAGTATAATAGAAGTTTCGGATAATAGTTATTCTGATCCTGAGCAAACTTCGCCAACCGTCTTAGGTGAGCTGTCATCGCGAAGGAATGTTGATAGTGGTTCAAATGATAGAACTATAATTGAAAAAAAAACATGTTTACCATGGGAAGACCTAAGTTACAAATCTGAACAATGTGGAAGGCAAGGTAATTCAGATACTCTAACTAGTTCTAGTCCAGAAATTGTTTATTCAAGATTAATTTTAAATTTAGAAGAACAAGATTATTATAATTATGCTCAGCTGTTTTCTCGTACAGGTTTGAAAAATGATGTTGTTGAAGGAGGTAATGATCATGGTTTTCCTTTTTTTAGGTTTGACAAGCCTAATTTAGAAAACTGTTATAATCAAAAAATTCTTGGGGAAAAGGGTAATAGAAGAAATTCTTGCATTGAAAAAACAAGATCTAATCAATTTATTGAAAATTTAATTAAACTACAACAAGGTGTTTTTTATGCAGATATTGTCAGAAAAGTTGATGGAACCGAACTTTGGCCATCACTAAGAAGAAATGTTAATCTTCCAACAAAAACTTTTATTTTAGGAAATGGTGAAGAAATTTCTTTTATCTGTTTAAGAGATAGTGATAAAAATGATTATTGGATGATTTTAGATACCAAAGATAATTATGAATAATTAAACCTAATCACACAAATATAAAGTATTCTCAACTAATCCAACATTCTGAACATAAATTGGAAAAAGGCCAGAACTGTCCCGGTCTGAAGTTGCACGACAACCACCATTTTCTACTACCATCAGTTCTTCGCCACTACCTCTAACTAACACTGAAGAAAACTGATAATTCTTTCCCCATTCATTTAAGGTCTCGTTTAACATTTGCGTAATAAGATCTTGGGTGAAATTGCAAGCATGTTTTGGTGCTCGAGCAGACCCGGGCGGTTCTGAAGAACACATGAAAACTGAGGTTGGATCTCCGACATGTTTAGCACAATCATCTATCAAATCTAAACCTATACTAAGTATTGTTGGTGACGGGTTTGTTCCTTGGTAACAATTAACTTCTACTTTCTCAATTGCACTCATAGTACTATATGCTAAGCCTTTCCTGGTGAAAACTTTCTTATCAGGATCAGCTTTCAAAGCGAACCTGGCCATGAACAACATCCCTAAAGTTATCAGAATAACAATTATCACTAGCCCGATCATCTCTGCTTGTGCCTTTTTACTTCTCCTAGGATTTAATCTTAATTTAAATGTCATTTATGAATAAACCTCAACTGATAGATAACCAAAACCATAAACTAATTTATTCATTTCATCGCGTAACGTTACGACAAAAAAAGTAGGTTCCTTAAATTCCCAATTAGGATTTCCATCAGAATCTACTTTTTCATTATCATACAACATCCAAGTACTATTTCCAGGATAGACTTCTTGAACATAGATTCGTGAATATGAGAAAAGATTGAAATAATAATCTTCATAATATCTTTCCATCGTTTCATTCCATGCCCTGACTTTTGCCAAATCAACACAATTATCATATGGTTCAGAATCTCCCCTACTACACTGCAATTCTGGTAAAAATAAAGTTTGTAAGGTTGTATCCATTGCTCTGGCAGCGACCAGTTCTTCTTGCTTTTCTTGTAATGCAATTTGTTGATACTTAAAGTAAAAGATAATCCCAAACAAGACTAAGATAAAAAATATGAACAGCACTCCAATAGTTTCCATCATCTGCATTTGCGCTTTTCTGTTCATTCGTTTTGTTCTGATCATTTTTCTTTTGTTTAATAAATTCCAATACAACCTTCACTTAAATCATCGTTAAGCGATTTAATGTTAAGGGCCAAACTTTCCAATTGTCCTTTTTCACAATTTTCATATCCAACGGCACAAGATCCAGCAACAAAATAAAAACTATCTAAAGCACTAGTTTCTGAAGAAATTAATGTCCAACAATTTGAATTATGTGTTGGAGAACTGGGGTCATAATATTCTAGCAATTCTTGATATTTTAACAAATAAATTTCACCTAATATTTCTAACCTTTTCAAAACTTTAATCATGTTACATTCATAATCGTCTTTACTGCCGGCAAATATTACTGCATACTTAGCAGCATCACGTTCATTGGGTTGTAAAGAAATGATCTCAACCTTTCCTGCATCTTCAAAATGATTTCCAACTTTATTATAATAAACTGCATTTCTTGAACTGGTAAAGCTTACTGCAGATACTTGTGCATCATCTAATTCTTCCATATCTTCTGGCACTGCGCCCATATGGGTTATCTCATTGCTACTTCCATCAAGATCAATAATCCTTATATGAAAATTATTCCCGGCTTTTAAAGTATCATAATCGTCGGTAGGATTGCTAAAAAATTCAATATTCAAACTTCCAGAAGTTGCATTTTCTAACTCTTTCCTAAACCCAGCACTATCTTCACCAAGAACATAATATTTAGTATTACTTGAAGTTATCATCAACAAATCCATGACTTTGAATGGATATTCGTAAGGTAAACTCCAAGCAATTATTTCTGTGGTTTTAATTTCTTCAGGTGCGAAAATTGGTTCAATTGGAGTTTCTACAGTTGCACTAGAACCAACTATCCCATACCCAGAAAATACATCTTTAAACCCGCCACCGTCAACTTCACAATTAAAGAAAATGGTATAATCTTTTAATCCGCTGGTATCTATTTTGTTTAAGGTCTTTTCAGATACTGCAGCCGCAGTTAAGATTGATTCAAGAGTTCTTGAGATATCGTAACTTAACTTCTCTTCAGATATGGATTTTTGTTTAACAATAATGCCAATAAAGAACAACAAGATCACTGCTCCAGCTATTAAAACATAAATCCAATTGAAAGTTAACGTCAACTGTCCTTTTTTATCCCTTACTGATATCATTACTTTCCGTGCCTAATTTTTACCAAATTTTTTCTAATTTATTCGTAAACAATCTCTGTCAACAAAGTCTTAGAACCTTTTCCTTCCAGACGTAACGTGAAATGTCCCTTATCAATATCTTGGCATAGATATCCTACTCTTTCATCAGCAGCATTATGAAGTTCAATCTTGTAAACTTTCAATGCAACTGGCGCACTGGGTTGAAGAAAAACATTTTCGTCAGCTCCAGCATATCCGGGAGTTTCGGAATTTCTGGCAGTTTCCCAGACGTCACAAGCAATAGGATCTTTCTTACATAATTCGTCAAATTGTGAACCGGCAGTTGCTTGTGAATAATCAAAATCTAAATCTACAAAACATATCTGTTCATACCCTGTCGGTAAATAATAGTCTTCTTGCCTTACAGCACCATACTCAGAATAGATTTGTACAATGGTATTTTCTAAACTACTTTTGAACTGGTAAAATTCTACTGTTTCACCTTTATCCAAAAAGTCACTTACAGCATTATAACCAAAAATTAAAACGAACGCAAAAGTGATTGCGGCAACAATAAACACAAAAACTTGTGATATTGCCATACCTCTCTTATTAGTAAAAATGTTGGAAAAAA
The DNA here is from genome assembly GCA_043812455.1 of archaeon. Classification (GTDB taxonomy): domain Archaea; phylum Nanobdellota; class Nanobdellia; order Woesearchaeales; family GW2011-AR9; genus JABHQR01. Next base: position 25,961 of record JBDRMB010000016.1, read on the forward strand.
TGTTTTGCGATTTTTGCTTAGCTTTTTTGTTTAATAACATCTTTACACCCCTTGAACCCCTTTCATTTTTAAAAATTAAATATTAAATAATTAAACAGGAAATTAAGACTGCCTTTTTTCACTTAACGCTTTCAATTTCTTGAAAATGTCTTGGGCATCTTTCTTACTAACCACTTTTGAAACTGGTTTTTCTTCAGTCTTTTTTGCTATTTGATCAAGACGGTTAAACAAACTCTTTTCACCAGGTTTAAGTCCCGGTCTGATAACTTCCTTGTGTTCTTGATACCGGTTAACCAAATCTTCAACTTTTTTGTATTCAGGTTTTCTGCTTTGCATAATATCCTTAAAATGATGAAATTCTGGACTTTGCTGGTTAAAGCCAGAGAACAATTTTTCTCGTTCTAATTGTTTAACTTTCTGTGCACGAGATTTTTTCAGTCCAGCAATTTTATCTTTAAGGTTAGATAAAAATCCAGGTTTTGCTGTAACTTCCCCAATAGGTTGTGATGTTACCGGCCTTGCCCGAGGTGCGGTTCCCGGCGGTCCTGCACTTGGCAGCTGTTTACCGCTAAAAATGGCTTTACCTTTTGGATTATAACCATAGAAGTATACCAAATATCCTATACCACCAAGAGTTAATAATAATCCTAGTATGAATAATGTCCAAGCGATATAGTCTACTCCTTTCTCATCAGAAACTCCGCCAGCTCCTGGTTCATAAATTACATCTACTTCAGACCCATCATCTGCAGGTGCATCTGCTACACACGGATCGTAACCTTTCCTGTACTCTTCATAATTAACCAACCCGTCTCCATCATAATCTTGGTCGCCATCAAAAGTTCCGTCGCTATCAGAATCTTTAGTGACATAACTTAACTCACAATTAACTTTATCAAATAATTTTTCCCAATAATCTGGTAGACCATCTTCGTCCTGATCATTAGTCTGTTCACTGTCAGGAACTTGGCCAAAAGAACAACCTTCAGCATCAACAGCTTTGCCGGCAGTAGTTCCTGAGCAAGAATCGCAACTATCTGCTACACCGTCACCGTCAGCATCTGAAAAAGTAACTTTCTTTGAACCGGTACCGTTATTACCTGTATTGTCTTCAACATAATAACATATCCAACCACTGCTAGTGAAAGGAACCTTGTTACCAAAATAAACATTGTCTGGACTACAAGTTGAAGAAGAACTTGAAGTGCCATACTTAAGTTCGGAACAACCAACCTCATCATCACAATGAAGTTCAGCGTTAGTTGCAGTACAAGTACTGTTAGTATTCAAACTTACTGCTGGGTTATCATCATCTAATGCACAGATACTATAATCATCATCTACTGCAGTGAAACCGTCACTGGTAGCTAACTCTCCCCAATTACCGGCAGCATCGCCAGCGGAAACCAAGACATAATAAGTTTTATTCTCTTCCAAATCCAAATTTTCAATAGTAGTTTTGTTTTCTGCAGGTAAGGTTCCAGTAGATATCTGAACTGCAGTAGTAGTACTAGTATCATTACTGGTAATATTTTCTAAGAAACTTAACAAGGTAGAACTTGCTCCTTCAGGTACACCCTCATAAAGTTCATAGTAATAAGAACTAATGTTAGCTTCGTCGGTATAAACCAGTAGCTTAACTTCATCCAAACCACAAGAATAAGTTCCATCATCAACACTAGTGATGGTCGGTGGAGTGAAATCTATTATGAAATCTATTTCTGATTCGCGATTATTTTCTCCAACTAAACATGACACTAAATAATGGTGCTGACCTTCATCAAGACTTCCGATATAACTGCTATGACTTGTTCCGCCTGTACTTTCAAATACACTATCGTCAAAATAACATTGTGCGTTCTTGTTAGTCTGTACTCCTAAAGTGATATCAGAATAATTTATGTAACCGCTTGGACTTGTACTTACAATATACCCGCTGGCAGTGTAATCTACTGAAAATGTTACAACTGCAACTTCTGATAAGTCTCCTGCACCGTTACTACATTGCACGTTCACAGTATAATCTTTAGTTGCACCTTCAAAACTGAATCCAAAAGTTCCTACATGAGAGATATCTAAAGTGTTATCATCATACCCAGGGAAACTATATTCCATTGTATCAAACTCTGCACTACCTGCACTATCAGAATCGTCGCTGAATTTACAGATAGTTTTATCATCAGTTACTGAATAGATATAAGTTTCAATCCCTTCAAAAACTTCGTAAGGGTCAGCATAAGAACTGGTAATTTCTGGAGCGGTAGGATCATACTCCAGATTCATTTTCTGTGCAGGACCAACTTCATCTTGATAATCAATACATTTCACATAAAGTTCTTTTGTACTACCGCCTGTATCATAATCAGATAATGTTCCGTTCGGGAAATTTTCTTTGATGTAATAATTCTCATTATCGCTAGAATCGAAAGTAAACAATTGTGGTCTGGTTAAATAATCAAATTCTGAGTTAAGGTCAAACGTACAACCGTCAGTGTCTAATTTACTCATAACTTCCCAATCAAAAGTTGGTTTGTTGCTCACACCCCACATTTCGCTGAGATAATAATATTCGTTAGGGTTGATCAACTTAATTCCAAACCCTTCAATTATAATTGTACCACAATCTGGATATGCGCTAGAACCACCCAAATCTGTTGAATAATAACATACTTTAGTAGTGTTAGTAACACTAAACGTTTCAGTATATTCCTTGTATCCTTCATTGCCAGAATACTCACAACCTTCTCCTAGACAATAATAAGTCTTATCGCAAGCAAATCCGTCATCATCACATTCAAAACTTACAACAACTTCTTCAATAAAATATTCTTCCCAAGCATAACCAGTAGGTTTTTCTTCTCGCTCGCCTTCAGTTAACACGATCTGTGTTTCTGGTGCAGTAAAATCTACTCGGAAAAAGAAATAATCTTCAATATAATCATCTGTTAAAGATTCTAAACAAATAACTTTTACAGTACCAGCATATTCTCCTTCATAGAACCCGCTTATCGCATCAGTCTTATGTTGTTTGTCTTCAGCATCAGTGCTCTCAAAACCTGCAACAAAATCATAACCACCAGTAGCACTGTTCAGTTGATACAATTCACAATTTGCAGAAACTGCAGTTTCAACTTCAAATTCAATACTGGTTTCAGCTACTGCACCATCATATTCTGGATAAATTAAAGTGATGTCTTGTTCCAGATCAAAAACAATAGTTTCAACTTCAGTATTTTCATTACCATGATCATCAGTACAAGTTACTGAGATGTCATAGATCACACCATTAAGACCAGTAAACTCATATTCTTTTTCTTCATCTCTTTCAAAACTTATTGTGGTGTTACTTCCTTCAGGCAGAACTGGAACTAAAGTAAAGTCGCAACTCATTGCTTCATTAGGTTCAGATAAGTATATCGTCAAATCACTAATGTCAGCACTTGTTTCATAATATGTTTCCAAATTAAAATCTGGCAATTCATTATCCACATAAACATAAGTTTCTTGTACAGATTCTTGGTTATGATACTTATCTTTAGAATAAAACCTTAACAGATAAGTCTCTCCAGAAATAATTTTGTTCTGTAAAAAAGTTGAATTATTAACATCAATGGTAAGACTTTCTTCGCTCAATAATCCAGGATAATCTACAGTTTCAAAATTTTCACAATCTGAAGCTAGTGAACTGCTTAAACAATAAGATAAAGTTCCCATGGCATTGGCATCATCAACACCAGTAAATGTAACATTTGGATATGCAGTAGATACTACCGCAAAACTTGTTGTTCCAAGACTGGTACTTGGCGCAGTATTATCAATCTTACAAGACGTATATTCTCCTGCACTGAACTCCGCACAATCTTCAACTTCGTTAGCATCACCATCTTTGAAACAGTATCCCCCACTCAAATCATTATCGCTTGCAGCCCAGTTGCACCTTCCCCAATCGCACCGGTCGTCAGATAAGGTAATTTCTCCGACATTATTTTCTATATCTTGGTCACCGATACATTCCAGCTCGGAAGTGTATTCATAACAGTTAGCTTCAGTACTTGCCTTATCGCCACATTCGTTACATAATGTTAAATCCTCTTCCGAGAAACATCTTCCAAGATTGACACAGATTTCTGGAGTACAATAACTGTTCTCAAACAAGTCAGCATCTGGACCGCAAAGTGAACAATAATCATCTTCTTCATATTCTTCTTCAATACAATATCCATGACCAGTTTGTTCAGTTACTGGAAATAGGTTACTTAAACTAACCATTTCTTCAATCTCGTCAACTGTTGCAGGTAACCAAGCACAACCAACACCCAAACAATTGTTCAGTTCACAAGAATCCTGGCTCTGGTAATCAAAACAAGTTTCAAACTCTGCACAGGAATAACATTTATCAGAAACGGTGTTAGTATAATCATAATAACAATAATTTTCATAACCGGTACTTGAACTATAAGTACCGTAACAACTATCTTTTTCGTAATACAAACCAAACGGATCTGCTGTTAAAGACCAAACATTACACCCACCTGCATCTTTACATACTGCATAACCTGGGCTGGCTTCTGTACAATACCAGTCACTGCCGTCACCGTCCAAAGTGCTACAATCAGTGGTTGTGATGATTGTATTATCAGCATTACAAGAGTAAATTAATTTTTTCTCATTAGATTCTGTGCCTTCGTCGTCAGGCATACAAAAAAATTCTCCTTCAGAGAACCCTTCACAATCAGCATTCCCTAAAGTTACAGTTACTGAAGCTCCACTTTCAGACAACCTAGTTTGTGGAAGACCATCATCTCCTGGCGGACCGTCAGTATAAACTGCCCAGATTTCATAAGTGTAACTTTGTTCCCACTCTACATCATGGTCAGAAAATGCAATTGACCATGGTGATAAGGTTAAAACATGTACTCCGTCTTTGTAAAGTTGATATCCACTAACTTCTGCACAAGGTTTTGTCCAGCTTAATTCAGCTACAAGTTCGCCAGTAACAGTCTCTCCAACAAGTTCTTCAACAGACTTCTGATCATTATCTTGGCCGTAACTACATTCACCAACGTACCTTGTTAATAAAATGTCAAGAATTTCAATTGGGTCAACTTCAGTTAAAGTAATTTCATAATCTTCAGAAGCATAATCACCATAAATTGCAGAAATGTTGTATGATCCACCGCTTAACTGTACTGCATAATCCCCATCAGGATAATCTGAACTGCCAACATAAATTCCATTAACATAAATCTTGGCGCCATAAACTAAGGTATCAGCTAAACCATCACCAGTACTGTCTAACCAAGTTTCTCCCTGCACTCCTTGAAATAATTGTTCTTCTATAACTAAATTCTGTGTTTTAGCCCCTTCAGATAAAGTAATTGGAGTTTCAGTAGTAGCATAACCATACTTGTTAGCAGTAAAAGTATAAGACCCAGTATAAAGTCCTGTTAAATTATAAAATCCATCATCCCCAGAACTTACACATGCAGTTTCTGGTCCTTCATAACATATGGTAACCTTGCCCACAGGATTATTATCAGTGTTAACAGTATAACCATTGATACTGGCAGTAGCTTCTGCTACAGTTAAAGTAAAATTAAGACTTTCTTCAGCACCAACACCAAGATTGATCGTGCTGGACTGTGAAGAATATCCTTCAAGACTAGCTTCCACAACATAAGTATCTGGAGTTACGTCCGTGAAAGAATAACTTCCAGAAGCCCCGGTCATGGTTGAAATAGAAGTGGTAAGTTTAACTGTTGCTCCACTAAGTGCTGTACCATTTTCGTCTAAAACGTAACCGTCTAACTGTGCGTATGTTACTGCAATACCACAGTGGTCAACCACACAAGTATCTCTGTCAACTCCAGTGACATAAAAGTCCATGGCCTTGTTCTGCTGTAGAGATCTTAGCTCACATTCATACCTTAAATTTACTAGATCACAAAATGTTCCAACTTTACAGCAACCTTCCGTACACCATCGGTCATATTCTCCGTCGGGAATTTCTGCCCCTTCTAAATATTCACATTGGCCAATCGGATGGTAATCACAATCTACAGTACAAAGTACCTCTTCACAAATATCATCAAAAGTTGCTGATGAACATTGTTGTCCCGTAAAGAAATAATCTTGAAAATTGTCACAATCTCCATACAAATCACAATCTGCTTGAGCTTCAGATTCTAAAACATTATCTTGGCAGAACAAATCTTCACTTCCGCCAGGAAAAGTGTAACAACCCTGCAGCTCAGCTGCCGCCAAATTGTTGAACGCAATCAAAGAAAAAAGTATTGAAATGATAAGAAGCAACCCAATTTTTTTTATTGAGTGAGAAATAGGTTTAGCATTAGCTATAACAACATCTACTATTAACACCTCTTTATTCTTAAATCCCATAATATTATATTATAGAAAAGAAAACTTTTGGCTTTATAAATGTTATTTTTTAATAGGCCTATTTCAATGCTATTTTTCCCCTAAAGAAATTGTTATTTATTGTTATCTTTACTATTTTTCTTTCTTAAGATTGCTCTTAACTCTTCTACTGCTTCAATTCTTTCCAATTCAGTAAGATTTTTACCGCCTTTTGGTTTAACTTTAATCTCTCCTGCCAGAACTTTTTGCAAGTGCCATTCACTTTTCTTTTTTCTTCGCTCTTCTTTCTTTTTTTCCTTTCTTTCTTTTGCTTTAATTATGTGTTTTAACTTATCTAAATGACTCAATTGAGTTTCATTTTTACTGAACGTGCCAAAATTTTCTTCAACTTCATGCTCTTTCTTTTTGATATCATGTTGTTTCCTAAGAAGTTTTAACCTTCGTGCAATTTCTTTTGGACTGAACAGCCAACCTCTTTTTTTGGGTTCTGGCTTTTCTTCATCCTTAGGTAAAGGATAATCAAAATCTTCTTTTTTCTTTGGCCCTTTTTCTTCTCTTCGCTCTTTCAAGATTCTAAAGAAAAAGATTGCTGCCCCAATAACTATCCCACCAAGAAGAACTCCTAAAAATCCCGCTCTGATTAAAGGAGTAACAAAATTTGCTACGGAATCTGCCTGTTCTTCGGCCTTTTCTGGTTCTAGTTCTGCAACAGTTTGTTCTGGAAGAATATAAGTCTGCACCGGAACGTCTTTAGAAAAATCTTTTTTAGTTAAACTAAATGTCTGATAATTTATAGTTGCTGAACATTCTTGTTGGCATTGTTCTTCATTAAGTGTTGACCAATGAATCTCGTCAATACCTTTATTGTCAGCTTCTATTTCACAATACCATTTGTTAGGCAAAACTTCACAGAAATTTCCAAAGGTATGTTCAAACCGGCAACACCCTTCTTGGCACCACTCAGTTTGTTCATTTTCTGGCACTGCTCCGTACGGACAGTTTCCATAATATTCAGTTTTACATGAACTCTGACACAATATTGTTTCACATTCTTCCTGCATGTTGCACGCAGTTCCGAACAGGTAGTGGACTTCCATACTACAATCTTCATATAATTCGCATTCTGTTTCTGCTTGTTCTGAGCTTAGTTCTTGACAGTAGTTGTTACTATCTTGATAAAGAAAACAACCGTCTGCTGCGTAAGCTTGTTGAGAAATTAAGATTAAGACAGTTAAAGAAAAACAGAACAATATTACAAGATCCTTTAACAATTGGTAATGTTTAGGAATCACCGTTACAAACACCCCCACTACATTCCCCCACAAAATTTCCGTTAAAATTTGAATCACATTTCTTACCGTCTGGTACACCACTACAACCGCAAGTAAAATTAAAGTTAGGGTTAAGAATAGCTTTGTCATCAAGTATAGCTTGGCCAGCTTTTGCTCTTTCGTTAATCATTCCTAAATCTGTTGGCGCAATTCCACTTCCTAAATATACTACTGCAGATTCTCCACTTGTTCCCAGGGGACAAAACTGTTCACAACCCATCTCTCCATGACACCAACCATTATTTACATAACCCCAAGCTAAAGCATTTATGCAGTTAGTATGAATTTTATCACCACAACCAGTATAACTACTATTTCCGCACTTTAACACATCATTGTAAATGGTATAATTAGCTTTACCAGTTCCACCACAAACGTTGCCTCGATCCCCACTACAATAATCTTGTTGCTGTTCTAATACGTAACCATCACGATTTAAAGTCCAATCTAAAATTCCTCCGTGACATCCCGGTTCACCATAATAACATGGTGTGCCTTTTGGCAGATAAGTATAATATTTACAACAACTGTGGGATGCTAAGAACGGGTTAATTGCTACATCTTCTAGATATTGGAGGGGATTACTTTCATTTACAGTGGTTTTGTGGTAAGGAGAAGCAAACGGATGACTAGGGTTCAAATAAGGAACACATTCTTTAACATTCATATCAATATGATCATCAGGAGTTTGGGAGAACTCACCACAGTAATCAATTTCTAATTCATAATCTAATTCTCCTGGTTGTCCAACAGTAGGTTCGCTGAAATAAGGATTTTCACTAATGTTATTTATGTAAAAATTTGTCCAAGTTTCAATATCATTTTCATAAAGAGTAAGATCACAAGTTCTTCCTTCTTCATAAGGTAAAGGAATACAATTTAAACCGTTAGTAAGGGAAGTACTTATTGTAAAGTTTTCTGTTCCCTGGCTGTCATAACTTAATGTGTTAAAAAGAACTTCTCCACCTACAAGTTCGCCATTTGAAGTTATATTAATATACAAAAACACTGGATCTTCTATAGAAATTGTAGCGGAACTTCCAGTAAACGGTTGATAAGGTGTTTCAATCCAAACATCAACTTCAACTTTAGGGTCAACTAAAATTCTTACAACTTGCCAGTCACTTAATTCATGTCCATCAGTAGAATTTACTGTAAGATTATATTTACCTGGCGTGGTCTGGTCAAGACTGCCAAGAAATATGGTTTTATCGTCATTCGTCCAATAAGGACCACTTATACTGCCTGCGCCATCTGACCCCTTAATTCCCGGATCTGCTTCAAAACTATAACTTATATTATCATCATCAGGATCTCTGGCAGAAGGAGTGATGTTGATCTTTCCCATAAAATTTTCATAACCTGAAATAACAAGATAATCAAAATTGCTACATTCTTCTTGACTAATATAATCTAACGCCGGTGGCCGATTTTCAATTGCAAACTGGAACATGTAAGGTTGAGATTTTAATATGTCATCAGGATCAAATCCATATCTGATAACTGTGTCTCCCGTAATAATATCTGGTTCAAAAGAATAAAATTTAGCACCCAATTCACTATACCCTGCAAGAGTCTCTAAGCCAGTTTCATTAAATGGAAAAGTAACATTCTCGATTTCCCTGTTTAATGGGTCTGTTATGGCTCTAACAATCATATCATTTAACTTAGGTGAAGGATAAAAGAAACTGAAATCTACTAGATGAAAATAAACCTCATCTTCTACAATTAATTGTAACGGATATTCAACATCAATACTAATACCGTCAGTCTCAATCTCTAATTTACTGATGACAATATCTTCCTCTTCAATCTGGCTTGAAATTGAAAGATTTGACATTAAAAATTTTTTAACACACTCAGAACTTTGATTTATGATGTAAATCCTCAAATCAGATTCTATGCTACTTTCACCGATATTACCTTTCTTTCCAAACTTAGCATCGTCAGGATATTCATACTTACAGAAAGCGGGACTTTCATTTACCTGATCCTCACACGGATAACTGTTAGGGTATTCTAGCTCTTCTTGATATGTAATAGCATAATACAAAGAATAATTGCTAAGGAAAGTAATTCCAGTAAATCCTGGCAGAAAATGTAATGCTGAACCGCCAGGATCATCATCCCATAACCTTCCCTGTTCTCCAATTTTAATCAATCCTTCTTGCAAACTGTCAGTCAAACAATCTTCAACAAAAATCCTGAGCGCTTCTTTCTGGAAAGTTTTACCAATAATCTGTTCTTGTTCAGCTTGAAGTTCGCCTAACTGAATTTCACTTACTATAAAAAACATAAATCCAACTACGGCTAAAAGAAGTATGCCTACTATGATAAAAACAGTTACTTGACCTCTTTTTAATAACATCAATAGAATATAAATTTCTTAGCCTTATAAACTTTTTTCGTTTAACTCATTCCTGTACGCAATTTTCCAGTCAATTGTGGCCACCAGAAATCTGTATTTGTCTGTGTCATCACTGAATAAATGCCTTCTTCTGTCAGATTGCAGCTAACTAAATATTCTGGAGATGCTGGCCATTGATATTCCAGCACGTACTCTTCGTTAATATTGTTAACATAATCACATATCGGGAAATCAAAACCTTGATATTCAGCAACTAAAGTGTTTCCTTCTGCAGAAATTTCTTCTAACGCTCTGACAACTTGGTCACCATTGCCCATGCTTAACACATAAATCTCGTTAAAGTTACCGGCATCTTCAAAGAATGTTTCGGTCTGTTCAACTTGAGTTTCGCCAAACAATCCTAAGAACCAGTTAAGGACATTGTCTAATAAACTTGTTTGGACACTGATGCCGTTCTTACCATAAATCAAAGAATTAATTTCTTCAGAGTACCATAACTCGTCGCTACATTCCACAAAATCTCCAGTTCCAGTGGTACATAAAGTTTCAAGTTCACTACTAGAATATCCTAATGGGATAAAGAATGATTGATCATTATCTTTCTCATAATTCATACTGGTTGCAAATGCAGTGATAAACTCATCTCCACTTTTATATTTCAGTACACACACATTGTTAATACAGGTATTATCTTCAGTTGGAACTAATCGTTTACCAGTTTCACTGGTAGTTAACGCTGAGAAACATACAGAAGTTGTCGATGAAGAACTTTCCTGACCAGTAACTGCTTCTCCTAAACCAGATTCTTGGTCAACATCTGCAGAAACTTCTCCAGCAACATAATTTGCATAATTGTATCCTTCAACATCATAATCTATCAAATTAATTCTTGGATCTGTACAATACAAGACATAATCATCACTGCCAGCAAATTCTAACATCTTTGATGCCAAATATTTTGTTCTACTGCTCCAATTACCTTCTTCACAATAATGGTCCATCAAATAATCTCCTTCATTGACACAAGTTGGATACGTACCTTCATAGAAATCTGATAAGTTTGCGTCAGGATCGGCGCCTTCAGAAAGACTGCTGGTTACATAACATTGCAGTTCACTGCTACAGAAACCCCATTGATCTCCATTCCAATCATACTTTGGTTCGGTATGATCCCACACGCCATCAATACAACGGTAATGGGTATCGTTAACTTGTTCAGTAAGGTAAGTATAACTGCTCATACTTTCTACACAAAGGTAACCGTTCCAACACCATCCTTCTGGACAACATGCTGCTGCTTTCCGTAATGGATATTCTGTATCTTCAGCATCAAACTCTTTAGCACCAAGATCGTCGACTAACTGTAACATTGGTTCAGATAAGCTGCAACTCCCGGCAAATTCAATTACGATGTAGGTATTATCAGTAGAATTGAAAGTTGTTGATGTTATTGTTTCAGCACCATCTTTGTCGTATAACTTTAATGTTGCAATACAACTAGACGCTTGCGTGAAAACATAATCCATTTTAGGATATAATGCTAACCGTTCGGTTCTCAAGGTGTTTTCTGAAGGGATATTAAAAGTACCATCTGCAGCATTAGCATCTTCATTCTCAACTAAATAATTGTTACTGTCCAACAATTCCCAACCGATAACATCATTATTATCTTGTTCTTCAAAGTCTGGATTGTTAATGAAATTCCTTCCAGGTACGATGTGTGTTGAGAAATTTAAGTCTTCAGCTGCGCACGGGTCTCCAGTTAAACATGATGCTGGTTCAAATTCCATATCTTCTTCATATTCAGCAATTTCTTCATAACCATATTCAGTAATTCCTACGTTACTCCAGGTGTTGATCAGGTAGTTGTCATCTTGGTACGCGCAGTAGTAGCTTCCTTGTGCAGTGCAGTAGTTAACATTTTCTAAACCAGGAATGTTTGTATCATCTGCAATAAAACTTGCTGCGTTACATCCATAGAATGTTTGGTTACTGTATAGTACTTGTTGTGATAGTTTCTTCACTTTTAGGTTTGCGAAATCGTTAAATTGTTGATTTTCAGTTGTAACAAGAACCTCATCTTCTGGATTTGAACCAGTTATGTAGTACAATTCGTACAGTCCTGGATGAAGGTTTGTTATATAATATGGTGGAATTCCAGGTAGTCCAAAGATGCACTCGTCTTGAAGGCAAGCATGGTTGAAAGATTCTGTCACTGTTTGTGGATCTGGCGTACTGGTCATCTCATCAGTTTCTGCAATAATTTGTAAGGTAAACTGTTCTGGTACTTCTCCTCGTCTTACTGTAAATTCGTTACCGGTTTGCTTTCTCTGTGTTCCTGGTAAGAAATAATATACTTTTACTGTCGGATATTGTGCCTGGTCAAAAGGTAATGTAAATGTGAATTCTCCTTCTTCTGAATTTTCTAAAAGTGAATTTAATGAATATTCTGTTTCAGAAATAACCATTGGCGATTCATTATAAGATAATGAATATATAGCACTCCCCTCATCAATTTCATAGTAGTTACCATCAGGATACGTGCCATAATAACCAACTTCGCCAAAATTAATTTCATCAAGCAAACTAACCACACTAATGTAATTATCAGCATATTCGCCTTCAGTACAACTTACTGTAAATTCGCGACTAGCACAACCTAAATTATTACATCTTGAATAGGTTTCGATACAATCTTGCGATGGTCTATAGGTAGTAGAACATTCAATTTCTGTATTTTGACAATTGATGCCTTGTTGATCGCATGCTGAATCATAATCACCTAAATCAGCGTTGACATCACATTCCCATTCAACACTTACTGTTTGATAAGTGTCAGCTAGGTCAAACTCCTGCACTGGATACTCGACAACATACTCGTTATTTGAATAAGTTAAATCATATTCGACGTTCATTGCAGTTTCATCATTGTTAACTACTTCTGAATTCCAACAGCCCCTGCCATCATTATCAGCAGTCAAACCGGCATAATATTCACTTGCAGTGTTACCGCAACAACTTGCAGAATCTTCATCAACTTCGTTATAATCAGAATGACCCAACCAGGCATCCTCTCCAAAATGTTCCATACAGATCTTATCTCCAACAACTTCATTTCCTTCTTCAGATTGATCAAGATTTTCAAGCCAGGAATTAAAATTAACAGAATCTGTAACATAACCACTACATATTGGAGTCTCTTCACCTTCTTTGCTTAAGTAAACATTTTTAATGTCAATATTAGCGGAGGAAGGTTCGCCATAAATATTAATCAATTCAACGTCCAGCCACCCTCCAATTGGAACTTTGACGTGGATTTGATTACCTTCGGTCATCAAGGGAGCATTTACCGAATATCCCAAGACTTGTTCATCAAAATAAATAACGTCGTTTTTCCCGTAAATCTGTAATCTAACATCTGCTGGTAAGTCAGGAATCTCATTGATTGCTGCATAAAATTCAATAAAATCATATTCTTTGAAATCTACAAACTGAGTTTTAACAAGATCTTGCTTGTAAAAGAAGCTGGTGTCTGAACTGTAATCATCAAATCTAATATCTCCACCATCTTCCATGAAATTAGCAAGCATATAAGTTCCGTCACCAGGCAAGCGATGTTTAACAGTTCCAGCATTTTCTGGATCGGCGCATTCTGCCCAAACAAACCGGTCGCCTTGATCATAGCACATAAACCTATTTGCCTTGTCTCTGTCTTCTAGCGCACTTGGCGTTTGTAAAGTTTCTTCTGTTGTATTTTCATTACAGCTGTACCAATCATCAGTATTTGAAATAATGTCAAAAGGTTCTATGCCAACCTCTTTTATTGTAAAAATTTTAAATCCGTTAGTGTTTGCTCCCGCCCAGCACCATTCATCATTATCTTCACACCCAATCAAATTTTCTAAGTCTCCACCAACCATATATTCGTTATCTTTGTGAAGACAAACTTTACTTTCATCAATTTCGTCAATAAATTCAGGATCAGCAATTCTGCCTAAATCTTCTATTTGGTCGGCACCGCAACAGAAGCCTTCTGCCATTGAAGGTTGCTCAAATTCTTCACTTTCTTCGTCAATAGAAGAATAGTCTAAATAGTCGCAGTGGTTATTAACAAAGAGACAATTATTTTCACAAGCCCATGGATTATAATCACAATCATCCTGTTCCTCGCTGTAAGTATTTGGCCAGTCTTCATAGATTGATTCATACGCATCATAAAATTCTTCATAAAGAGTTGAATTCTCACAGAAATTTGATTTTCCATCGCCACAAACTTCTATGGGATTACTAACCAATCCTTCAAATGCTGAATAGTCTGGTGCTACTGTTGGATTATTATCATCACAATCCCAAACTACCCCATATTCTCCTGGAGCACCATCGCCATCATCATCTAAATTTTTAATGTAATCATAATCTTTCCATTGCCCATTTTCACAAAAATAAAGATTATATTTTGTTATTTGATCGCTACTGTTAGGATCAGTATATATGAATTTTTGAGATACAAATAAACCTTCTGTTACTTCTTCAATTGCGTCATCAGGATAAGTATTGTCGCTAGCAAAACCACCCCTTATATCAAAGTATTTTGCATTCCCTTCTCCCCAAGGATGAACCTTAGATTCTTCCTCACTATAACATTTTAATACTAGAGGAACCGTGCTTAGTTCTGAAAATTTATCTTTTCCTGTTTCCTCAAAGCCAAACTTATCAGGACCCGCAACCCCCCAATCGTCAACATCTATCGAATATACTGGTTGATCATTCTTAATTCTTAAACAAGCACTAGAAGCAGTAGGCTGCTCATTTTCATTCCCAGGATTATTGTCACCATTTTGCCCATCGGTTGCAAATCCATCATTTTTTTCACATTCTGTATGATCCGAAGTCCCCCCACAATAGTCCCCATTTCCAAAAAACAACTCGGCAGTGATTGCTGCAGCATCTCTTACATCTTTTGTGTTAGGTTCATCTTTTACCCCCTGATCATCTAACTGTACAAGAATGTCATGAAATAGCTCTGCATACATTTGGTTTATTCTATGAACTACTTCAATTTCTTCCCTTCCAGAACTTGTGTCTAAACAGGCCGTACTCTCACAAACTTCTTCATCATATACAGTTACTTCATTTGCTGAATTTTTTCCCCTAAAACACACATCTTTACCAATTGCAGTTTCGCCATTTTCAATTTCAAAAGAATCTTTTAAACATAAGTGTTGGGAGTCCATTATTCCGTTTTCTGAGTTTAAGCATTGATGAAATTTTGTTACAGTTGCATCAAAATCCTTTGCTACAACAACATTACTCAACAGAACAACAACCAAAAACACCAGCCCCAACTTAACTAAACCGTTAAACGCACT
Organism: archaeon; assembly: GCA_043812455.1. GTDB lineage: Archaea > Nanobdellota > Nanobdellia > Woesearchaeales > GW2011-AR9 > JABHQR01. The sequence goes on from JBDRMB010000016.1 coordinate 41,407, forward strand.
CCTAACCCTACTCCTAGAACTACTTCTACTTACATCTATACCTCTTTTCCCCATCTGTGTCATGGTAAATACTCTTTCACTCTATAAATAATTTGACCTTTTTAATCTTTTTCCTTTACTTAAACTAAACGCAATGGTATTAACAATGGAATTTCTTTAAATTCAATCTCCCAACTATCAAGGAAAGCATGCATTTTTTCTTGATTATCCACCGGACACATAATAACTGTATCTGTAAATTTTACCGCTTGTAACCTTTCTAACATGCCTTTAGAGTTCCGGCCATACAGACTGTAGTAAAAACGCATTCTTTCTGAATTAGTTTTTCCTTTCAGCTGATATTGAAACATAATCATACTTTTATAACCAAAACCTTCAGAAAGATTAATTTTATTCAAAATACTGTAACCTTCAGTCAAGATAGACTCTCTTATATGGAAAGTTTTCTTGAACAATTCTGAATAGGTCTTAATCGTAATCTCTATAGGTATATCAGTTTTAATTCTTAAAATGCTTTTTAACTTGTGAGCTAAGTCCAAGTTCTTTTTTTCTTTAAAAATAATTAGCAAATCAACATCGTTTGGTTTTTCTTTTCCTTTCATGACTGACCCAAACAAAATAATATCAACTATTTCACTCTTATTTTTCTTATAAAACTCTTCTGTTTTAGATGTTAAAGTGTCTTTCCAATAATTTTTTGACATAATTTCTAACCTCGTCACAATCATCTTTATCAATTGTTATAGAATAAGTACTTCTATAAATGCTAAAATATTTATCAAGTTGAGAGTACTCTTCAGGAAATTGTTTCTTAAGAATTCTAAACCTTTCACTATGATCTTTAGGAGTTATTTTGATTTTTCCGTATATGATTAAATCTAAAGCCACAAAAATGGTCTTAAAGTACAATATGGTCGCAGAAGTATAGTCTTTGTTTTGATAAACAAGTTCCGCAGAAGCAATAAAAGTTTTAATATTGTTCATCAACTCCTTTTCCATGTTGGTACTATAAACAAAAGAACAATATTTAAATCTTTCCGTTAATAATACCAATGTGTTTGTAATATAAACATCGGAAGAAATATTTAATAGATTTGTTAGTATAACAAACAAGTTGTTTGGATAACAGATTAATATTTCATGAAACTTAATCCAATATTCATTTAAACATATTGCCTCAATCAAAATATTTTACAATTTCTTTCGTAAAATCTTCAATAAAATCTAAATTGCTTGCCTGCTCATGAAGAATCTCTAAATCAATTTCGCCATATTCATGCGCTAAAATGTTACGAAGACCAACCAAATCTTTCATTTTCTTAGCCAAACTAGAAGAAATCATTTTATTTTTCTGTAAGATTTGGAAAACATCCCGGTAACTTCCAGGATAGCCTAATTGTTTAAGATTAATCAATTCTGTTCCAAGGTCAACACAGGCATTGATAAGATTCATCATTAACATGGAAATACTGTACTGATGAACTTTACTTTTCAAAAAAAGTTCTTCCTCGGGTAAAATCTCTTCCATATCTGATAGATAATTATGGATATTATCAAACAATTTTACTTTCTTCATTGTCCTGCCACCTTTTTCTTTAAAGATTTCCAGTAACGTTCTTGATATTTCTTGAAATCCTGGCTTTGTCGGAAAGAAGTAACAAATTTTTTTGCTATGAAGTGTTTATCCTTTACAAAAAGAGCCTTACCTTTAAACACACTCGGTTTAATATAAGTGGGAAGTTTGTCAAAGATACTTATATCAATTTTATTTCCACCATATGAATATAATTCTAAAATTGTATCTTTATCTAAATCTTTTGTAAAAACGCACAAATCTATGTCTGATAATGGATTTTCTTTTTTAGTCATGTGAGAACCGAAAAGGTAGGCTGCAACTACGTTCTTGTTCTTCTCTAATTCTTTAATTAATTTCTTGTCAACCATTATTCTTAATATGGATTTACAATTATATAAACATTTCTTTACAGTTCAACAGAATTTAAACCGTTTCCACCTAAAACTAACCAAAAAGATTTCAAATCTTTAGAACTTCGCATCTCTGAAGTTTGTTGAGCGAAATTACCAAAGTAAGTTTTAACCTTATATTTCTTGCACAACTTCAAATTGAAACGAATACGATTCATTAACTTGGCTCTTTCAAATTTATCTTCTGAATTCAAAATTGAATTAAAAGAAAAACCAAGAATTTTACCGCGTTCACGAGCAATTTTTGCAATAACTTGATCAACTGCACCGCGAGGATAATGTACGCTATCGCGAGGATTAATCTTTTCCATTCCGATTACCATATCAACAGAAGTTTTCTCGACAAGAAAACGTAACAATTCTTCAGATGAAGCTTCTGCAACTACAAACAAGCTTTTTTTCCTGGCACTTTTTATTTCCTTTAAAATTTTTTTTTTATCCTTGGCTTTAATTAAAAAAAACTCTTCTGAAAATAAAGTACTCTCATAACCTAAAGAACAACTAAGTTCTAAAATGCTTTCTTTGGCTGCCATCAATAATATGTTAGTTTTTGATATTATTCCTAATTCTTCTTTTAGTTCTTTCATAGTTATAATTCTTCCTTCCTTAACATCTTGTTCGGCTTGTTTAAGAAGTTTCTTTGTTTCTTCAGATAATTCTTCTCTATCTTCCTTTACCATATAATAATAGAAAGTTCAATTATTTTATATATTTAAGTGATATTTATGATAAAATGATAAATCCAGTAGCATTACAATTGGGTACGATAACCATCAGATGGTACGGTATCATGATGGCCCTTGGCTTAGTTGGTGGTTTTCTTATTTTCAGAAAAGTTTCTCTTCAAAAAAATATTGATAAAAAAACAATTTTAGAATATTACTTAGTTGTTATCATTACTTTATTCATTGGTTGTAGACTGTTTCATGCGTTAGTTTACAATCCAAATTATTTCTTAAGCCAACCATGGAGATTGTTTTATTTGTGGGAAGGAGGATTATCGTCACACGGTGGAATAATTGGTGGCACTCTTGGTGCTTACGTTTATTGTAAAATTAAAAAATTAAATTTTTGGAAATACGCTGATTTAACTATGATTGCAGTAGCTTTCGCCGCAGGTTGTGTAAGAATTGGCAATTTCCTTAACCAAGAAATTGTTGGTAGAGTGACGGATGTTCCGTGGGCCGTGAAATTCAACAATCAAGAAGAGCTTAGACACCCGTCGCAATTATATGAAGCTGCAAAAAATTTTCTTATTTTTGGAATCTTACTTACACTAAACCAAATTAAAACTTTAAGATTACCAAACGGTTTTCTTTACTGGCTTTTCATCTTTCTCTTTGCACTATTGAGGTTCTTCACAGAATTTTTCAAAGAATATTTAATTCTCCAAAATGGGCTAACAATTGGCCAATGGCTTAGCTTATTCATGATAGCACTATCTACACCAATTCTCATAAAATTGTGGAAAAAACGCCAAAATTTTATAAAAAAGCACTCAAACTAACCATTAACACCAATAGACCTGCTTATTAGAAGCATCTCTGGAGGGGAAGAATGAAAGTTTTCGTAGAAAAAGAACAGAAAATACTGGAAATTAAGTTTCAGGGAACAGTTGAACAACTTCTGAAACAGATCAACATTAATTCAGAGACCGTAATAGTTACCAAACTTAACGAAATTCTTACTATAGACGAAATCCTCCAAGATGCTGACGAAATCAGACTATTAAGCGTCATCTCGGGAGGATAAATATGAAATGCAACAAATGTGAACATAAAGCAGTAATAACTTTACAGCATGGATCTTTATGTAAACAGCATTTCATTAACTATTTTGAAGATAAAGTATTCAAAACCATCAACAAATATCAACTTATCCAAAGAAACGATAAAGTCTGTGTGGCAGCTTCTGGCGGTAAAGATTCTTTGACTGCATTATACTTAACACAAAAATACCTAAAACAAAACAATTATCCTAACCAAGTCACTGCTCTAATTATCAATGAAGGAATCAACAATTACAGAGACAAAACCTTGGATGATTTAAAGCAATTCTGCAATGAACATAACATCCCTTTAACCATAGCTTCATTCCAAGAAGAGTATGGCAAACCTTTAGACGAAGCATATCCCATAATCAACAAAACCACTGGAAAGAAACCGTGCAATATTTGCGGCGTTTGGCGAAGGCAGTTGATTAACAAACATGCTAAACTTCTAAATGCAACAAAATTGGTTACTGGTCATAATTTAGACGATGAATCTCAGGTTATAGTGATGAACATGTTTAAGGCCAACACAAGCATTTCTGCAAAATTAGGACCAATTTCTGGTATTGAAGAACATCAAGATTTTGTTAGAAGAATTAAACCATTATACTTCTGCACAGAGAAAGAAACTAGACTTTACGCTCTTCTGAAAAAATTCAAAGTAGAATTTACTGAATGTCCCTATGTAACTCATAGTTACAGAGCAGAAGTTAGAGAAATGCTTAACCAGATGGAAGAAAAATATCCAGGAACTAAAACTGGAATTATCAATTCTTTTTTAGACATCCTTCCGTTATTGAAAGAAAGAGAATTGAACAAACCTAAAACAAGTAAACCTAACGTCTGCAAATGTTGCCAAGAACCAAGTAAACAAGAAATTTGTAACGCTTGTAAATTAAAAGAAGAACTAAAATGTTAACTAAACAAGAACAGGAAATGTACTCCCGACAAACTATTTTGAAAGAAATCGGACCAATCGGTCAGGAGCTTATCCAACAAGCCAAAATAACAATAATTGGTGTCGGCGCTTTAGGTACAGGTACTGCAGAGTTATTAATCAGGGCGGGAATAAAGAATCTCATAATTATCGACAACGATACAATTGAGTTATCTAACCTCCAAAGACAAAATCTTTTTGATCAAGAAAATCTTAACAAACCTAAAGTGACTATAGCAAAAAATAAACTATTCAAAATTAATCCATATGCAAAAATAATTGCGCACAATACAACATTAAACAATGAAAATATTAAAGAACTGATTCCAACAAACATAGATTTAATCTTAGACAGTACAGACAATATGGAAACACGGTTTTTGCTTGACAATTATTGTAAAAACAATAACATTAAATGGGTTTTCGCAAGCGCAGCAGGAACTAAAGGGATGTTGGCAGCAATTTTTCCAGAAGGTCCAAGATTAGCAGACTTCTTGCCAAACAATGCTCAGGGAGAAACTTCTTGCTCCATGGGTGTTCTTAACACTGTGACAAGAATCATTAGTGCTATGCAAACTACTTTAGCATTAAAGATTATAACAAACAATCAAGTAAATTATAATGAACTTACAACATACGATGCTTGGAACAACGAAATTAACAAACTAAAAATCAAAAACTAATTACTAAACTCTCTTTATCCCTTCGTACCTACCCAAAATCTCTTCTGAAGAAAAAGCAATTAATGGTCTAAAAATCCCCCCACTAAAACCATAATCTTTCAAATTATTAAAACTCTGGCCAGAAACCAAACTATTTCCACTCAACTTTCCCAAAACAGTAATCTTTTTGGGACTAAATTTTTGCAAAATCTCCAAATCCTCCTCAGTTAACTTCTTAACTGCAAAGATATCTAAACCAACCCCTCGTTTCATCATCAACCAACCTGCAACAACGCTCTCGAAACCTTCATACAACAAAGTAACCTTACCTTCAACACCGACAGGCAATCCGCCAAAACAAGGAAAAACGTCCGTAAACAAGTACGCGCCGTCTTGATTGATTTCTAAGTTCAAAATATAATCTGGATCTTTAAATGAAAATTCCAAATCTTTTAATGAAGATTCAATAAACTTACCAACTTCAACATTAATTTCTGGAGATTCTAACGGAAAGCGTTTATCTGACCGTTTAGTAACTACTTTAAATTTGCCTTTCTTACCTTTCAACAAAGAAACAGCCTTCTTACATATAACATCAAGATCCTTTTCAACCTTAACGGCCGGAGAATATGACACTAATCCTAGAACTCTTCTTAAAAGAACAAGCTCAGAAAAATAATCAACAACTAAACGTGCACGTAACAATTTAACTTCATTAACTCCAGAAATGGCTTTAATGTTTCGCACTAGCTTGTTCTCAAATACTTTCTTGTTCTTACCTTTAAGAAAAATTTCCCCATATCTTAACAAAATAGTATCATACATACCAATTTCAATATCCTTTTCATTTAAAAACCTAACTAAAAATTAACAAACCTTAATTTCTCATGAAGTCCATTTACTAAAAATAAGCTCATTTTAAGCCAAAACCAAACCAAATCTCCATAGGAAATGGGGGGGTGGGTGTTTTTAAATGGTTTTTTATATAGTTTATAAATGACTATAATTCTTTATTTATAAAGGGAACTTTTAAATAGTTTTAAAGAAAAATAGCTTAAAACAAATAATAACACTAATAAAATCAATTTGGGGGTTTTGAAAAAAAATGGCAAAAAAATCTTCTGGTAAAAAAGAAATTACCATCGTGAATATTGTAGTATCTACCTCTTTGGAAAAGGATATCCCTTTAGAAAAAATGGCAGCTACTTTACCAAACACCGAATATAACCCAGAACAATTTCCCGGTTTAGTTCTAAGAATTAAAGAACCAAAAACGTCCGCTTTAATCTTTTCAAGTGGAAAAGTGGTATGTACTGGAGCAAGAACCTTAGAGGATGTAGATAGAAGTATCCAAAGCATCATTCGAAGCTTAAAAAAGCTTAACATTGTAGTTACAATCAAACCCGAAATTACTGTTCAAAACATTGTAGCATCCGGTTCAATTGGTATGGCTTTAAATCTAAACTTTTTAGGACTTAAGCTACCTAACACAGAATATGAGCCAGAACAATTTCCAGGTTTAGTACACAAACTCAAAGGTACAAGAGCAACTTTTTTGTTATTTAGTAACGGAAAAATCGTATGTACTGGTACAAGAACCGAAGAAGAAGTTCATGAAGCTACAGATAAGTTGATTGAAAACTTAAAAAAGCTCCTGGACAAGTAAATTTCTTTTTTTCTTTTATGATTCATTTTGTTAAATTTGTATCTATACTGAACAACGAGTATCCTCATATCACCCACAGTATGACTATTTCAGTACACAGATTTTTTTAAAATCATACTGCTCCAAGTTTAACAATGGAAGTTGAAGAACAAATTAGGTTATTTAGGGAATTTATTGAACAGAATTATCACGCTCAGCTATTAGAAGCTGTTCGAAAAGGACAGGAATCTTTAGTTTTAGACTTTTCTGAGTTACTTAAATTTAACACCGAACTTAGTGATGAAATTTTAGAAACTCCAGAGGAATTGCTTAAAGCTGCAGAAATTGCTGTGAAAGAATTTGATTTGCCAAAAAAGGTTGAAAAGTTTAGTGTTCGGTTGAAAAATCTTCCAGAATCATTAAAAGTTAATATTAGTGAAATTAGAAGTAAACATCTAAACAAATTTATTTGGTCAGACGGGATTGTCAGACAAAAGTCAGATGTTCGTCCACACGTTACAGCAGCAAAATTTGAATGTCCTTCTTGTGGTAATATTTTATCAATTTTACAACTTGACAAGAAATATAAAGAACCGACAAGGTGTTCTTGTGGTAGAAAGGGTAAATTTAAAGAAATTTCTAAAGAGTTGATTGACGGTCAAGGATTAGTTTTAGAAGAATCTCCTGACGATTTGGATGGGGGAGCACAGCCGAAAAGAATTAACGTTTTTCTGAAGGGAGATTTGGTGAGTCCAATTTCAGAACGAAAAAGTAGCCCAGGTTCAAAGATAAAGGTGTTTGGATGGGTAGCAGAGGTTCCAATTAATCTTCGTACTGGTGGAAGATCTACAAAGTATGATCTTATTCTAGAATCAAATTATCTTGAACCTACCGAAGATAATCCTAATGATATGAAAATTACGCCAGAAGAAGAACAACAGATTAAAGATATTGCAAATAATCAAAACGCATTAAATTTGGTTGCTAATAGCATTGCACCTTCTATCTATGGTCATGATAAAATCAAAGAGGCTTTAGTTCTTCAATTAGTTGGTGGTTGTAAAAAAGAACGGACAGACGGAGTAACTACGAGAGGAGATATGCACATGTTGCTTATTGGAGATCCAGGAAGTGGTAAAAGTCAGTTGCTGAAACGAATTTCAAAAATTGCGCCAAAGGCCAGGTTCACTAGTGGGAAAGGTGCAAGTGCTGCGGGTTTAACTGCCAGTGTAGTTAAGGACGAATTTTTAGGTGGTTGGAGTTTAGAAGCTGGAACTTTGGTTCTTGCAAATAAAGGATTTGCGATCATTGACGAATTGGATAAAATGACAAAAGAAGACCGGTCATCCTTACACGAAGCAATGGAACAGCAAACGGTAAGTATCTCAAAGGCAAATATTCAAGCCACGTTGCGATGTGAAACCACTTTGCTTGCAGCCGCTAATCCAAAATTTGGTAGGTTTGACCCTTATGATTTAATTGCAAACCAAATAAACTTGCCACCCACGTTAATAAACCGTTTTGACTTGATTTTTCCAATTAAAGATTTGCCTAGCAAAGAAAGGGACGAACGTACTGCCGCGTTTATTCTAAAATTGCATCAAGAACCCGATTCTGCTCGTTCAGAAATTGATACCGGCCTCCTAAAAAAATACTTTATGTATATACGAAGAAAATCTAATCCTAAACTAAGTGATGAAGCTATTGAAGAAATTAAAGAATATTATATCAGTATGAGAAATATGGGAAATCCTGACGATTCTGGTGTAACAAGCATTCCAATTACTGCCCGACAACTTGAAGCCCTAGTTAGATTATCTGAAGCCTGTGCTAAAGTTAGATTAAGCGAACAAGTAACGAAAGAAGACGCACAAAAAGCAATTGAACTTGTAGATTATAGTTTAAACCAAATTGCTAAAGATTCTGAAACTGGAAGAATTGATATTGATAGGATAAGTAGTAAAATTACGGCAAGCCAACGAAGCCAGATCAGTATTGTAAAGGAACTTATTTCTAGTCTTGAAAAAGAGCTGGGAGAAAAAATCTTACCAGTAGAACAATTGGCAGAAATGGCCAAAGAGAAAAACATCCCCCAAGAAAAATTGGACGAAGCGTTAGAAAAGTTAAGGCGGACAGGCGACGTTTTTGAGCCTAAGCGTGGTTTTATTCAAAGACTTTGAGATAAAATCCCCGATTATAAACACGTGTGATAAAACTCTAATTTGAAATTAATTATGGTAGAAGATCAAAAGTTTAAACGTTGGAATGCAATAAAATCTAATTTGAAAACTATTAAATTAGGGGAATACGTTGACGAAGGTCCAGAAAAACCAAACTATTTGTTAAGTTCTGAAGGTAAAAAAATTTATAGATTAAATCTTATGGCTACAGTTCTTGAAATTAAAACTACTGGCACTGTAACGACTTTTTTGGTTGACGATGGCTCAGAACAAATTATGTTAAGGTTCTTTGAAGACAACAAATTTAAGGAAAATTTTAACGTGGGTGATTCAATCTTAATTATTGGTAGAATAAGAGAATTCAACCAAGAAAAATATATCACGCCTGATATTGTGAAGAAAATTGATTCTCGGTGGTTAAAGGTTAGGGCCTTGGAATTAAATTTTAAAAACGAAGAAAAATGTATTGCCTCGCAGCAAGGAGAAAATGATTTTTATGAACACAACCAAGAAATTAAAGAAACTACGACCAAATACAAAAAGTCAGAAGAAAAGATCGTATTTATAGATAAAAGCGAAGAACATTTCCTTTCTGAAGAAATTATTGTTGAAGATGTCCCAAAGGAAGAAATTGAACTTGAAGAAGAAATACCTCCTGCTGAAAAACTTTTCAAATTGATTAAAGACCTTGACCAAGGTGAGGGCGTTATGATTGAAGATCTTATTGAAAAGTCCAATATTGACGGGGCAGAAAAAATTATTGAAATAATGGTCCAGAACGGTGAAATTTTCCAGAATCTTCCCGGAAGAGTAAAGGTTCTTTAATTAACCTAAATTTCTCAAATATTCTAAGAAGCTTCACAAAAATCGCACCATTAAATCATATATAACTGTAAAACAAGTGGGGAGTTACATAAACTTCTACAACTGCCGCGATTATTAATATTGCCAAACTGATAAAGAACAAATCTAAAGCATCGCGAATAACTTTTTCATTGTTTAGGTTGTGTTTGATTACGGCAACCGAAATTATTCCTCCCGCCAAACCAGCAACAAAATACGCTGCAATTTCCATCAAGCCATGAAACATATATCTCATGACGCTTAAGGTTGCTATTCCAAAATAAGTTGTTATCACATCAAAACCAAACACGGCCCCAACTGAAGCAATTTTGGTTTTTATCAAATTTCCAATTGCTGCAGAGACTACAGAGGCGTTCCATGTTAATATAAAGATTGCACCCAACCCATACATAAAAGAAAAAATCAAACAAATAAATAATACCCTTAAATTGTTCATAAAAATACCTTTAAACAAACCAAACTGAGTTAAACTGCCCGAAACAGCGGTATTAACATTAAGAATTGCCCAAGACTGAATTTTAAAAATTGATTCGACCATCGTAACTGGCAGAAAAATGTAGGCTAAAGATAAACTTGTTACTACACCTAGAAAAAATAGCATTAAAAATGTTAAAACGTGAGAGTGTTCCCTTAAAATTCTCCAGCGTGAATTTAGCTTCATTCCTAACTCTTCTTCATTAATCATTGTTTTATATATCAAAGGCATAGCCGCCATTACCGTAAGAAAAACCAATAATAGCCCAGCATAGTCCCGTAAAACAATATATGAAATAAATAAGCCTATTAAAGAATAAATAAAACCCGCAAGAAACATTTCCCACGGTTTCTTTTTTACAGCAAACGGATTTAATAAAGATTCTAGAACCATCAATACAAAAACAAATGTTTGACCTTTTTAAATATTTCTTAGTTTAATAACAAACTGCCCGCCACCCCCTCGTTTCTCTTGGAAAGAACAATAAAACAAAAAGGCACCGGCATTACAACCAATATTAACATTTTAACTGACAATGGCGCTATTCTAACTAAACACCCTAACTAAACATTCAACTAAACAATATTGAAATACTATTGAAATAGTATTGAAATAGTATTAAAATAGTATTAAAACTTAATCAAATTATCCAACATTAAACCTTTTAAATACTTTGTTTAAACAACCCCTTAAAACAATTAAAGAGGAAAAAGCTAAAAATCAATATCTAAAAATGTGTGTTAGGTGCATTTCTTATGGAATATTAAAAGTTAAGAAAAAAATAGTAAAAATTAGCTTAGTTTCTTATGAAAGAATAATACAACCACATAAATAAAATTAAAATACATATTTATTAAACTATAAGACTTGTTTTTATTATTGTTATTACTTAATTCTTAAAATCACATTTAACTTTTTGTTTGAGTTTTATTTAACTATCTTTTAATTTATTTCTATATTGAAAATAAATATATAATATATAATAAGTTTAATTAATAATAATA
>JBDRMB010000017.1:0-54707 GCA_043812455.1 archaeon
GTATAATCTCAACAGCATTTTGATTAAGAATTGTTTCTGAACGACCAGTTTTATGGTCTTTTAGGCCGTCCCAACCAAATTCTTTGTATTTATCAAGAATTTGATAAATTGCGCTTCTGTGAATTTTTTGGGCTTGAACATTTTTTTTTTACTGAAAGCCCTTTGTTGTATTGCTTAACAATCCAAACACATTTCTTAAAAGTTAGTTTGTACATATAACCTCACCAGAGGTTATTTATACTGTCTAGTTAAAACGTGATACTACAACTATAATCATCATTAGAAAAGCTTAAAAACTACAAGAAATAGGTTAGAAACAGAGGAAATTTTATGTCAAATATTGTCTGCAGAGCGGTTATAGAAGTTTTAGGTAAACCTAAGGAACATGTAGAAAGTTCTCTTCAAAAATATTTAGAAAAACTTGAAGCTGACGAAAAGTACACTATAAAAACTAAAGACGTTGCAGAAATTAAAAAACAGGATGGTGAGCAGGAATTATGGACAATTTTTGCGGAAATAGAATTTGAATCTAAAAAGGTTGAAGACGTAATTTCTTTCTGTTTTGACTATATGCCTTCAATCATTGAAGTTCTGGAACCCTCAGAGTTAAAATATAAAGCTGAAGAAGTTTCCAATTTCCTGAATGATATGCAAGCTAAATTGTTCCAAGTGGATATGGTAGCTAAACAGCTTACAATGCAGAACTCTCACTTACAAAAAAATATGGCTGGTTTGATGAAAAATTTTCTATTAGTGTTACTTGGTAAAAACAAATTAACATTAAAGCAGTTAGTAGCATTTACTGGAGTTCCGGAAAAAAGTTTGGGAGATTATCTTGACAAATTAATTGATACTGAAAAAATTGAATTGGACGGCGAACATTATTACTTAAAACAATAGGGCTATGGTTACAAAAAATAAATTAACTTATCAGGAAGAAGACTTGAAGAAAGTAGAAGCAGTTCTCTTTGCTATAGGTAAAGAAATAACAACTGAAAGAATTTCTAGCTTATGTTCATTGGATCTCGATATTGTCGAAAAGATTGTCAAGGATTTGATGAAAGAATATAGTGAAAGAAACAATTCCTTAAAGATTGTCCAGAAAGAAAGTGGTTGGAAATTGACTGTTCGGGACGAATACATTCCTTTAGTTAGCAGCATAGTTAGCTCAACAGAACTTGAGCAACCAATCATGGAAACTTTAGCAGTGATAGCTTGGCTTTATCCTGTGGTTCAATCTGAAATTATCAAACTGCGCGGAACTAAGGCTTATGAACATATGAAATTGTTAATGGAACAAGGTTATGTTGGTAAAGAACGGTTTGGCAGAACTTACAAACTTAAACTCACAAAAAAGTTCTTTGTATATTTTGATCTACCAAGTGAAGAAGCTAAACAAGCTTTCTTAAAGCAGGTGCCAAAAGAAGTTTTGCAAGAATTTGAAGATATCAGCAAAGAGATTGACGAAACTGAAAGGTTGGCTGTACAAGAAGAGAAAAGAGATGCTGCCCAGAGCGAAATCAAGAAAGCCATGGAAGGCGCCAGGAAAGAGTAAGATATTTAAATGCAATTTTTTGTTAATAAATTTACCCAAATAAACCCTAATTTAACCACAAGTTTTATAAAGCGCCATTCTCTTTAAATAGGTATAATTTATCGTCGATAAAGCATATTTTAGAATTGTTAAAATGGATCAAGAAAAACAGCCCGAAAATCAGGAAGAAATGACCCTTGAAAATAATGCCCAAGAAGCTGAAAATCAAGCGGAAGAAAATACTGAAAATGTAGTTGAAACGCAAGAAAATTCTCATGAAGAGCCTCAAGTAGATGATGCTCTGGAAGAGGAAAATGAAATCACTGCTGAAGTTGGCGCCTTGTCCGAAACTGTAAAAAATCTAGAAAGTTCTGACCAAAGCCAAGATCCTGAAGATCCTGAAGACACTAATGATTCCGACAAAGTCAAACCTAAGCTAATCCAAGACGAGATGAGAAAAGCATACATAAATTATGCTATGGCAGTTATTGTTGGTAGAGCTTTGCCAGATGTCCGTGACGGTTTAAAGCCAGTACATCGAAGAATTCTTTATGCAATGAATGATATGGGGATGTTCTATAACCGGCCGTTCAAGAAATGTGCAAGGATTGTAGGGGAAGTATTAGGTAAGTACCACCCACACGGCGATAGTGCAGTTTATGATTCTTTAGTTCGAATGGCTCAAGAGTTCTCATTACGTTATCCATTAATTAAAGGTCAAGGAAATTTTGGTAGTATTGATGGTGATAATGCAGCTGCTATGAGGTATTGTATTACTGGAGATTCATTAATCCCCACTAATAAAGGGATATTGCTAATCAAAGAAATTTCAGATAAGACCGAAACAAAAATTAATACAAAAATTTTATCTTATAATGGTAAACAGAACACTGCTTCTAAATTCTTTAATTCGGGCAAGCACGAAATAATTCAAGTAGTTACAGAACAAGATTATGAGATTAAAGGTAGTTTTAATCACCCTCTTCTTTGTTGGAAATTAAACGAGTTTGGCATGCCTTCTTTACAATGGAAAATGCTCAGTGAAATTAAAAAAGATGATTACGTTTTAATTAATCGGAAATTTTCTTTATTTAACAAAAATAATTTGAATATAATGAAATATTCTCCAAAATTTTCTGCTAAAGAGAAAAAGATAAGTTTACCTAAAACAATGAATAAATCGTTAGCTTTCTTATTAGGAGCATTAGTTGCTGAGGGCGGTTTTCATCAAAAGAAAATTATTTTTAATAATAAAGACATTGATTATTATAACAAAGTTAAAAAGTGCATATTTGAGAATTTTCCGGAAGTAAAATTATATGAAAGAGATATTAAAGGAAATTGTAAAGAATTAGATTTATATCCTCAAAGTGTAGTTCGTTTTCTCATTAACCTTGGTTTGAAAGAAGTGAAGTCAGATTTAAAAGAAATTCCTTCCAGCATTTTACTTTCAAAAAGAGAAATTATTAAAGAATTTTTAGTAGCACTATTTGAAGGTGATGGGTCTGTTCAATTTATAACAGATAAAAGGCATGGTGGAAAATCAATTCAATTGTACTATGATTCAAAAAGTAAAAAATTAGCTCAGCAATTAAAAATACTTCTTCTTAATTTTGGTATTATCACTGCTTCTTTTTATAAAGATAAAAGAAATGGTTGTTATCGATTAATCATTCCAGGCACAGAGAACATAAAAATTTTTAGAAAAAGGATTGGTTTCTTTTCAAAAAAGAAAAAAGATGTTCTTTCTAAGATTAAAATTATGAACAAATCTCGGATGAGTAAAATAGATAATATTCCTTTTCTGAACAGTTATTTGAGAAGTAATTATTCTGGTCAGTTTATTAAAAAAAATAATTTTGATCGTTATAATAATCTAGAAAAAAATTATTCTAAATTAACTAAAGCTTTAAGGACTTCAGACAAAAAGTTAATCTCTTGGTTATTGAAACATAAATATTTCTTTAACAAAGTTAAAACAGTTGAAAAACTTCCTAAAAAGGAAACTGTTTATTCAGTTAAGGTTGACAGTTCTTGTCATTCTTTTATTGCCAATGGTTTTGTTAACCATAATACTGAAGCTAAACTTAACCAACTTGCTGGCGAATTGTTAAAAGATATTGATAAGGAAACCGTTGATTTCAGAGAAAATTTTGATGGTTCTTTGAAAGAACCCACAGTTTTGCCAAGCGCATTACCTAATCTATTGATTAATGGAAGTTCTGGTATTGCAGTAGGTATGGCAACTAACATTCCACCACATAATGTCAGTGAAGTGTGTGATGCTGTTATTGCAACTGTTGACAATCCAGAAATTACCATTCCAGAACTGATGAAAATTGTTCCAGCACCAGATTTTCCAACTGGCGGTGAAGTTTATGTTGGTGGCGAGCTTCTGGCAGGTTACACTCGTGGCCGTGGAAGAGTTATGATTAAATCCGTAGTTGAAATTGAAGAAGAAGCCGGTAAAATTATTATTAAAGAAATACCGTACATGGTCAACAAGGCGGATTTAATCATTCAGATTGCAGAATTAGTTAAAGATAAAAGAGTGCAAGGGATAAGAAATATTAATGACGAGTCTGACCGTGAAGGAATCCGGGTAGTAATTGACTTGAAACGAGATATTGATCCCCAGATTGTACTCAATCAGTTATTTAAACACAGTAGGTTAAGAGTTTCTTTTAGTCTTAATATGTTAGCTTTAGTAGATAATCAGCCAAAATTATTAGGTTTGAAAGATTTCTTATTAAATCATATTTCACATAGGAAAGAAGTAGTTACCAGAAGAACACAATTTGAATTACGTAAAGCAGAAGAGCGGTTACATATCCTAGAAGGTTTATTAATTGCACTTAACAATTTGGATGAAGTTATCCCCGGAATTAGAAATAGCTCAACGGTAGAGGAAGCTAAAGAATTCTTAATGGATAATTACCTGCTTAGTGAAATTCAAGCTAAAGCTATTCTTGATATGAAATTACAAAAGTTGGCTTCATTAGAAAGGGAAAAAATCAAAAATGAGCATCACGATTTAACTCTCTCTGCTGAGAGATTAAGAGAAATTTTAGCTTCTGAAGAAATGGTTTACAACATTATCAAAGAAGAGACTTTAGAACTGAGAAATAAGTATGGTGATGAAAGAAGGTCTCAGGTAATTACCGGAGATATGAATGATGTTGATATGGAAGATCTTATTGAAGAAACTACCCAGGTAGTTACCATGACTAATTCTGGATATTTGAAACGGGTACCGTTAGAAACTTATCGAACTCAACATCGCGGTGGAAAAGGAGTATTAGCTACTGGTATGAAAGATGATGATTTTATAGAAAATGTTTATGTTACTTCAACTCACGCACATTTATTGTTCTTTACTGATCAGGGCCAAGTTTATTGGTTGAAGGTATATCATATCCCTGAAGGTAGCCGACAGTCAAGAGGTAGGCATGTTGCTAATTTGACAGAATTACGGGAAGGAGAAAACATTACTGCGGTAGTTTCCGTGCGGGACTTTGAAGAAGATTCATGCCTATTTATGGCAACTGAAAAAGGTATTGTTAAGAAAACTAAACTCAAATACTTTTCAAAGCCAAGAAAAGGCGGAATTAGGGCAATTAGCTTACCAGAAGAAGATTCTTTGATTGGTGTTCAAAGTGTTGTGCCTGGACAAGAAATTATTTTGGTTACGAGAAAAGGACTAGCAAACAGATTTAAGGAATCTAAAGTACGGGACATGGGTCGAACAGCGTATGGTGTACGAGGTATCCGCCTGAACTCTGGCGATGAAGTTGTAAGTTTACTTATTGCAGAACCTGGAAAATTACTTTTAACATTAACTATGAAAGGTTACGGTAAACGTACACCAGTAAATGATTATCGGTTATGTAACCGGGGTGGTAAGGGAGTTACTAACCTAAAAGTCACTGCTAAGAATGGTAAGGTTGTTACTGCTAAAATTGTTGATGGAAGTGAAGATTTAATGTTAATCTCTCGAAATGGGGTTGGAATCAGAGTAAAATCTAAATCGATTTCTGTAATTGGAAGAGCAACTCAAGGTGTACGAGTAATGAGGTTGGGTGCTGAAGATCAGTTAGCAGCAGCAGCTAAGATTATTAGCGAAGATGAAGATGTAGTTGAAGGTGCTGAAGATGGTCCAAAAGAAAAATATAGTGTTGATGAAGGACCTAAGGCTCAAGAAGAACAAGATGCTAATGATGACCAAGAAGATCTTGAAGAAGATCAAGATGATGAAGATTTAGAAGAAGAAACTGAGCAGGAACAAGAAGAATCTGAAGAACCAGAAGAAGATTTGGATGAAGAAGATCCAGAAAATAACCAACAATGAAATTAACCTTTTTTTCACTTTCTAATCCAAATTTAAGTGAATTATCATTACGGGAAATTAAAGAAATTGTTAATGTAGAAGGAGAACTTAATCAAAGAGCAATAACTTTTTCTTTATCCGAACCGGGGAATGTAATCACCTTATTTCAACGTAATCAATCATTACAAAACTTATCTTTATTTCTACAGAAGCTGGACGATTTTAGTAAACTTGAAATTGATACAAAATTGATTAATAATTTATTTGGTGCTGGGGAAAAGGAGCTTAAATTTAAACTTGAGATTGAAGGTGTTAAAGGTAATGAAAACAGAATTGAATTAGGTAAAACTATTTACCAGCCACTAATTGAACAGTTTAAGGAAAAAATTGGGATTGAATTAAGTGTCGATTTCAAAAATCCAGACCTGGTGTTCCAAGTTTATTATACTGGCTTAGAAGAACCAAGTAAAGATTACCTTTTTGGTTTAAGGTTGAACAAAGAAGATTTTGATTCCAGATCATTTCGAGTATTTGCTCATCAAGCATCTTTCAAAGGAGATTTTGGTTATTTCCTTTTGAGAAAATTGGGTTTGGAAAAAAATGATCAGTTATTATGTATGTTCGCTAAAGATGCAACAATACCTATTGAAGCTGCTTTATTTCAGAATGAACTTAATGTCAGAAAGATTAAATCAGAAGATCATTTGAGCAAGATTCCTATATTAACGAAGATTGTTGGTTCAATAAGTAATACTGAAAGCAGTAATGAGAAAAAGGTTGTTTCTGCATTTGAGGAAAAAGCAGGTAACGTTAGATCTGCACGAAACAATGCTAAGATTGCTAAAGTTTCTGATTATCTCAACTTAGTAATTGCTTCACTTGACGATTTGGAATTGAAATTTCAAGAACAAGAGTTTGACAAAGCAATAGTACATTTGACAACTAAGGACGAAGATCGTCTGAACGAAATCTATTATCAACTTAATTACGTTTTGAAGGGTGGAGCTAAAGTGTTATTCATTTCCCGTCCATCTTTTGAATTGGTTGTTTCTGATAAGTTCAAGGAACTTTTCAATGAGGAAGTGCATCGTGGCGGCAGTTCTTACCAAGTTGTTTGTTTGGAGAAGAAGTGAATTTTACGTAACGATATTGTGCTTCAGGGGGTTTATCACCATACAATCATGGAACATGCGTAGATGTTTTTCCTGCTGAGAATTAAATTAACACTTTTCAATACTTAAGAGTTAGTAATGTTTATTAAGATTCATCAATTATCGAGATCATGTTTGAATATAAAGCAATACTTGGAATAATAGCAATAGTTCTTGCACTTGCTGGTTATATTCCATATTTTAGAGATATTTTTCTTGGAAAGACAAAACCACACACTTATACTTGGTTAGTGTGGGCATCTCTAACTGGAATTGCTTTTTTCGGACAGATGTTTGATGGTGGTGGTGCTGGAGCATGGGTTACAGGATTTACTGCGTTAGTTAGTTTTGTAATTTTCTTTATAGCATTAAAGAAGGGAGAACAGAGCATAACTACTTCAGATAAATGGAGTTTGTTTGGTGCTTGTATTGCATTAGTTTTGTGGTTTATTACAAATAATCCATTAGGGTCAGTAATTTTAATCACACTAATTGATGCCCTTGGATTTTATCCTACTTTTAGAAAATCATATCATAAACCACATGAAGAAACAATGTCCACTTATTTTCTGAGTGGATTGAAGTTTATTATTGCAATAATAGCATTACAAAATTATACTGTGATAACTTGGTTATATCCAGCATCTTTGGTCTTAATGAATTTTGTTTTTGTGGGGTTGTTGGTTGTAAGAAGAAAGCAACACAAAAAAATGCAAATTCCCGAACATGGGTTTTAGAATTCTTAAGTTTTAATTGATTTTATACTGTGTTAATAATCCTCAGAGATTCCGAAGGGTCGCAGTGACCGTAGAAGTTTAGTTTGGTTTGGAAGAAAGAAGATGATCTAAACCAAGCTGATAATCCTTTCTTAA
This sequence comes from archaeon, assembly GCA_043812455.1. Classification (GTDB taxonomy): domain Archaea; phylum Nanobdellota; class Nanobdellia; order Woesearchaeales; family GW2011-AR9; genus JABHQR01. The sequence continues at coordinate 7,885 of JBDRMB010000017.1, forward strand.
TCCTCTAAAAAAAGCTAATTTAATATGGTCTTTATCTTCTACAGCCATACTTATCCAACTATAAATTGCTATTTCAGCTTGGTTTGGGTTTCTTGTAAAAAGCTCACCCAACCTTTGGTAGTAGGTTTCTTCTATCCTTCCAAGCTCTCGGTTAAAGAAATAATTAATAACCTTATATCTCAGCTCTGTGAACATAAGTATGTGTAATGCTTTTCTTTTTATAAAGATTATTGAACCAAATTGAAACTAACATTAGTTATGTAAAGTTTGGAAAATATCAAGTTTTTGAAGGCTGGAAAATACAAAATTCACTTCTTTCTAAATTCTTTCTTCACCATCCATTTCTGTGTAATCCAATACAATACTAAGACAAAAGTAGCGAACATGATCCAACCTGAATGAGAATGGAACTGGCCCATGGCAAAGTCTGGCCAGCGTAAACCAATAATCATCAGAGCGCTTAACCTGATCGCGTTAAGAAAATATGTTCCTATTAAACCTAAAATAAATACAATGCTTGCGCGTTTCCAATTAATTTTGTCTCTATCAAGAATTACCATTAAACCAAACAAAGTAATGAAAAATACTAAACTTTCAATACCAGAACAAGGTGCGCCAATGATTACACTAAAATCATTGAGTTTAAGCAACGGATCTCCGTTAAATACATATGATACATCTTTGTAAAATAAACTTAAGAAAAAATGTGCAACTTTTGTAATTCTTTCAGAAAAGAACTGCCAGTTGGTCCATGCCATTAAAGTAAATAAAAAATACAAATAAACTGCAGTTAAGGTATAAATCAAGGAAATGAAAGTTTTCCTGAAAATATTGACTCCAAAAATAGCTAAAGCTGAGAATATTACAAAAAAACCGCGCATGACTAAACTGATATGAGTTAAAGAAACAACATCACTCACCTGTCCATTGGTCAAATATTTGAAATAAACGTAAGCAAATAGACTTGCTAAAGAGATTACTCCAAAAATTAAAGCCAAATTTAAATTCTGTTTAATTTTCTCTTTAGCTAACAATTTCCTATTGTAAAGGATATAAATCAAAATTGCCACTGCCAAAAAACTAGTAAAACTGAAAAGGTTGTAACCTACAGAAGTGCTCAAGAATTTGTCAAACAGCGCCGGGATACCAAAAATGAGAGCTAACCAGATAATTAACCTTAAAATTAAAGACTTGTTAAGGCTCTTAACACTTCTCCTCAAATCTTTTTTGTTTTTGGAATATTTCATTATTAATGTTGAAAAACAAACTTTTAATCTTTATAATATTTCCCTTCTGGTACCAACACCTCCAACAAAATTTATATAGGTCTAAATAATATCTTAACTTATAATGAAAATCTTTGAGACTTATTCCAGGATAAAGCAATACTTGCGTTTTAGTAAAGCCGAGCTAATTTATCTAGCTATTATTTCAGTTGTAGTTGGGTTCATTTTTTCCATGCAACATCCTGGCGATGAGTTAAGGTTATTCAATTATCTTAAATATTTTTTCTTATCAACAATTTTAGCAGCAATAGCAATGTTTCTAAGAGTAGCTTTACAGAAAGGTTATGCCTTGTACAGGGGTTATTATGGTGAATTTAAAATTTGGTGGGAAGGCTTAGTAGCATCAGTTGTTATCGCGTTCCTAAGTTTAGGGAAATTGCCAATAGTTTTGTTAGGTAACATCAATTCAGTTTTTATGATCAGACATCGGTTAGGAGAATTCCGTTACGGTTATTCTTATGAAGAAAATTCAGTAGTAGCATTATGGGGTTTGATAGCAAACTTATACCTTGCCACACTTTTTGCTATTTTGAATATTGCATTTCCAGGAACTTTCTTCTTTTATACTGGGATGTTAATGAACATTATAATGATGTTGTGTTTTATGATACCCGTGCCTTGGTTAGATGGCCTACAAATATTTTTTGGATCAAGATTTTATTATTTTATATCTTTGGCAGCTGCAATTTTGGCTTCAATTTTATTATTATCACAAACCAAAGTGGGTTTAATTATTGTAATTGTTGGCGGGGCTGGTTTTGCAATTTTCCGTTTATTGTGGGGGGACTAGAAAAATGTCAGAGCTTAATATACAAGAAGAATGGGTTGAGTACATAACTCTAATTGTAGCATTCCTTGGATTTTTTATTGCGATTATGCTGAGAACTCCGGCGTTCAGTTATATAGCAATTGCTTTGCTTGGACTATTATTAGGTCGGACGTTTTACATCAAACATTTTTCTGAACCAATTTTTCCTTTTGCGATAATGATTTCAGCGTTTTTTATAGGTTATTTTGCAGGTAGTTTTTTTGTAAGCCGTTTGACAATATTGCTATTATTTGTAGCTACTTTTGTGGCATCCTATTTCTTACATCGAGAAAAAATTATCACAATATTTAAAAGTAAGAGCTTTCTCAAGTAGTTTATGGAAAGATTTGAATCTAAGAGTATAGTAATTAGCCGTAAACCCGGTAAAGATAAGGATGGTTTATGGACAGCTGTAATTGCCATGTTTGATGAGAATAATCCTCACTTGAAAGCTAAAGTGCCTTTCAAGACTGTGGAGTATGAAGATGTTATCAAATTAAGGTTAAGAGATTTGGCTAACGTTTCTTTTTACTTAATGGGTAACGACCTTGTTATCAATAATCTGGTCCATTTAGATGTTCACTTTAATGAAAATAATAGAGTAATTATTCTTTCAGGGAAGCAGGATTTGTAGGATTCTAATTTATTTCTTTTTCTTCTAATGACAAATTAACTCATTTGAATGATTTTCTTGTTGAGGAAAAAGATTTTATTGTTTCTGACCCACACACCCACTGGTCAAGTATACAAATTCTTTATATAGAAGCTATCTTACCATAATATCAGCAAGTTAAAATTGGCTTGCAACCTCACCACATGCAAAAATCTGCAAGTGGCTGAAATAAAATGCGAAAGCAAGAGGTCAAAAAATGAATAAAGAAAATAAAAAAGTGGCACGTTACGATAAGGTGCCTGAAGAAGTAGTTGAGTTTGTTTCTGAAAGTGCCAATAACGGTACGGGTGGAAACTTACCAAAGAAAAAATATCGTGCAGGTGCTGTTGTTGCAACTGTCTGGGAAAATAAAGGTAAGAGCCCAAGTAACGGTGAAGAGAATACCTATAATACAATTTCTCTGGAACGGGTATACCAAGATAAAGATTCTAATTGGAAAAGTACCAACTCGTTCAGACTTAACGATCTGCCTAAAGTACAGGCGGTAATGCATAAAGCTTATGCAGATTTAGTTGTAAAAGAGCAAGAACTTTTCAAAAAGGAGGAATAGAAAAATGAGTGAAGAAATGACAATTCAAAATTTGCCAGGTGTTGGTGCCGCAACTGCAGAAAAGTTGATCAGTGCAGGGTATCATGACTTATTATCAATCGCAGTTGCTAGTCCTGGCCAGTTAGTAGAATCTACTGGTACGTCAGAAGCAGTTGCTAGAAAAATGATTAACGCTGCAAGGGATGGTATGAGCATGGGTTTCGAGAGTGGAACTGAAGTCATGAAAAAACGTGGATTAGTAATAAGAATTCCAACAGGAAGTTCAAATGTGGACATGTTGCTTGGCGGTGGATTTGAAACGGGTGCAATTACAGAATGTTTTGGTGAGTTTGGTTCTGGAAAAACCCAGATTGGACACGTTCTTGCTGTACAGGTTTTGAAAGAAGATCCTGAAGCAAGCGTGGTTTATATTGATACTGAAAATACTTTCCGGCCGGAAAGGATTGAACAGTTAGCTCGTGGACTGGATCTAGATCATGAAGAAGCTTTGAACAGAATAATGGTAGCTAGAGCATACAATTCTGACCACCAGATGCTTCTGGCGGAAAAGGTTGATAGCTTGATTACTGAAAAAGGTAATAAAATCAAATTGGTGGTGGTTGATTCGCTGACTGCGCATTTTCGAGCAGAATTTATCGGTCGAGGAACTTTAGCGGAACGACAACAGAAACTTAATAGACACATGCATACTCTTGGAAAATTGTCAAGTTCGCATAACTTATGTGTGTTTGTAACTAACCAAGTAATGTCTAAACCAGATCAATTTTTTGGTGACCCTACTCAAGCAATTGGTGGGCATGTAGTTGCACACGCTTCTACCTTTAGAATTTATTTGAGAAAAGGTAAGAAGGGCACGAGAGTTGCAAAGTTGATTGATGCACCGAACCTTGCTGATGGTGAAGCATGTTTTGAGGTTCGTGAAGATGGTCTGTACGATGTGTAGACATTAATTTTATTTTTCTTTTATTTCAATTTTCTTTCATATTTCTGGTATTTATTACCAAACGTTTTTATAGTATTATTGATATTATCTACCTATAATTTAAGATAAAATAAACATAAACGAGGTAAAAAAAGCATGAATGAAAATGAAGCACCAATTAAAGCTGGTGAAGTACATGAGGTTAAAATTCTCTCCGTTGGAGAAAAGGGTGATGGGATCACTAAGGTCAATGGGTTTGTTGTGTTTGTTCCAGATACCAAGAAGGGCGATTTTGTCAAAATTAAAATTACTAAAGTGATGACCAAGTTTGGTTTTGCAGAAGTTCTTGAAAAGTTAGAAAAGAAAGAACTTCCACAGAAATTTATGGAAGTTAAAGCTGAAGAGTTGACTGAAGAAGAACCACAATTTGAAAGCCATCATGAAGAAACTGAAGATTTTGGTGCTGATTTGGAAGATGAGGGTTAAATTTCTAATTTTTATCTAATTTTTAATTTTGTTTTAAGAAAAGTATATAAAAGTAAAAATTTCTTTATAGGTAGATCTAGTTATAATACAATATTATACTTAATACTAAAAAGAAGGTGGTCAAGATGGCATATGTTGCATGGTTTAAAGATTTAGATGAAAATTCTCTCCCAGTAGCTGGAGGCAAAGGTAATAATTTAGGGATTATGTTTAATTTGGGTTTGCCAGTACCTGGCGGTTTTATTGTTACTGCTCAGACTTACAAAGAATTTGTTGAAACAACACAAATTAATGATAAAATCTTTGCAATTTTGAAAGGTTTGGACGTTAATGATACTGAAGATTTACAGAAACGGACAACAAAAATTCAAGAATTGATAATTTCTACTCCGGTACCAGAAAATATTGCGGAAGAGATTAAGGAATGCTATGAAGTATTATCACTTGATAAAAAACATGCTACTGAACTTGTTGACTCTAAAGATGTCTTTGTGGCAGTACGAAGTTCTGCTACTGCAGAAGATTTACCGGAAGCTAGCTTTGCTGGTCAGCAGGCAACTTTATTGAACGTACGTGGTAAAGAAGATTTAGTGAAAGCTGTTAAGGAATGTTGGGCGTCTTTATTTACAGCTAGGGCAACATATTATCGAGTAAAAAATAATTTTCCACATGATAAAGTTTTGATTGCAGTAGTAGTACAACGAATGGTAAATTCCACTAAAAGTGGAATTATGTTTACAATTAATCCATCTACTAACAAAAAGGATGAAATTGTTATTGAAGCAGTTTACGGTTTGGGAGAAGCTATAGTTAGCGGTTCTGTTAATCCTAATTTATACATCATTGATAAGGCTAGCCGTGAGATTAAAACAATTGAAGTTAAAAAACAAGATTGGGGATTGTTTAGAGATGAAAATGGTCATAATGTTAAAAGAGAAATTTCTGATGCTGATAAAAAGAGTCAAACTATAACTGATCGAGAAATAAAAGAGTTGGCCAGGTTAGGTCAAAAGATAGAGAACCATTATGGTAAACCACAAGATATTGAATGGGCAATTGAAGGTGATAATGTAATGATTGTCCAGGCCAGGGCTGTTACAACTTTCAAAGAGGAATCTGAAGAAAAATGTGACGAAAAGGAAGCTGAAAAAGGAACTTGTCTTCCAAGTGGAAAAGAAGAAGGAGAGATTTTGTTAAAAGGAGAAACTGCTTCTAAGGGCATTTATTCAGGTAAAGTAATCTTAGTTAAAGAGATGTCTGAATTAGACAAAGTTCAAAAAGGAGATGTTTTAGTTACAAGAATGACAACTCCCGACATGGTACCGGCAATGCAAAAAGCTGGCGCGATAGTAACCGATGAAGGGGGTTTAACTTGTCACGCCGCGATTGTAAGTAGGGAAATGGGTACACCTTGTATTGTTGGTACAGAAGTTGCTACTTCTGTATTAAAAGATAAAGAATTGGTAACAGTTAACGCGACGCAAGGAATAGTGTATGCTGGAAAAGTAGGTTCTGATCAAGAGAAAGAAACTCAAAAAAATCTTAGATCTGCTCAGGGGAAATTTGCACCAGCTGGTGAGATAATAACTGCAACCCAGGTTAAAGTAATTATGGACCTTCCAGATATGGCCGAACGCGCAGCGGATACTGGTGCTGATGGGGTTGGTTTAGTTAGGTTAGAAATCATGATTGCTAATGGGGGTATCCATCCAGCAGAGTATATCAGACAAGGTAAGGACGGAGATTATGTTAAATTATTGAAAGATGGTATTGGAAAAATTGCAAAAGCGTTCCATGGCAAACCGGTTTGGATCAGATGTTCTGACATGAGAACTGATGAGTACAAGAATCTTAAAGGTGCTGAGCAAGAACCTAAAGAAACCGATCCGATGATTGGCTGGCATGCAATCAGAAGGTTGTTAGATGAACCAAAAATTTTGCAGGCAGAATTTCAAGCAGTGAAAGAGTTGCATGATGAAGGTAATAAAAATGTTGGTGTAATGTTACCTTTCGTAATCAGAACTGATGAAGTTAAGAAAGCTAAAGAAATTATGCGAGATATTGGACTTGAACCTTGCCGTGATGTCGATTTTGGTGTTATGATTGAAACTCCGGCGTCATGTTGGATAATTGAAGAGTTGTGTAAAGAAGGGATAAATTTCATTTCATTCGGAACTAACGATTTGACTCAGTTGACGCTTGGAATTGACCGGAACAATAGCAGAATTGCAAAACTGTTTGACGAGATGCATCCAGCTGTGCTTGGTGAACTGGCAAAAGTTATCAAGACTTGTAAGAAATATGATGTTCAGACTAGCATTTGTGGTCAAGCGGGTTCAAGACCTGAAATGGCAAACTTCCTCGTACATCAAGGCATTGATTCCATCAGTGCCAATGTTGACGCTGTTGATGAAATAAGACATGTGGTAGCTAGGACTGAGAAGAAATTGATGTTGGACGCTGATCGTGCAGAGATTGAAGAGATGAATGAAAAAGATTTCGAGGAAGAATAGTTTAAATTTTATTTTCTATTTTTTTTAATTTTCATTTCTTTATTTGTGTCTAATTTAACTTTCCTTCTTGGCGTAATTGGTATCCGAGTAAACTTCTTGCATTCTAAACAAGAGATGATTACTTTACTGTCTCTGGTTCTTATTCTGGAATTAACTCCGGGCTTAAGATATTTGTAACAGTGTTTACAATATCTTCTTTTTAATTCTAAAGGAATTCTAACTTTAACTTTCATAGCAATTTTTCTGGCAAGAGTTACATAACGATTAGCTAGAGCTTTGTTTTTTGCAAAAGTTAAGTCTGCTTGTTTGAACAGTTCCAGAATTCTTTCTTTAGCTATTTCCTTCTGCTTTACTTTTGATAAGCGCGGTTTTGGCATATTATGAATTAAGAATAAGTATTATATTAATGTTGGTGTTAAAAATGAAAAAGAATAAATAAGATCTATGTTATAAGCTTGTCATGCCACGTGGAAGACCAGTAAAAAGCCAAATCAGGCAAAATATTGTAGAAATATTGTTCTATTTAGGTAAGGGCTATGGGTACCAGATTGCTAAAATATATAATGAAATCTTTCCAGAAGTTACACAACGAAGTATTTATTACCATTTGCGGAAAGGTGCTGCCATCGGCGAAATTAAAGTAAGAGAAATTAAAACAGAGAAAGGAGAATTTTCTTGGGGAGATAAAGTCGAGAAAACATATTATCAATTGGGTGAGAATGCTCAGCCAAGGGGTAAAAAGCGTGTGCAAGAGTATTTGAAGAAAATCAAGAAATATTGGTATTAATTAAAAAATTAAAATTTAACAATTCTAATTACGTTAACTAATCTAACTTAATCTCATGAATCTAATCGTGATACACTGGAAACTGGTTGCACAATTCATTAACTTCTGTTAAGGTTCTTGCTTTCAGTTCAGCATTATCCATATTTTTCAATACGTGTGCCATCCATTCTCCAACTTGTTTCATTTCAGATTCTTTCATTCCCCTGGAAGTCATGATGGGAGTACCAATTCTAACTCCACTAGGTTTGAAGGGAGTGGAAGGATCAAAAGGTACAGTATTACAGTTAGTACAAATGCCAGCTTCTTCCAAAGCAACTGCTGCAGGTTTACCTAAACCTATTCCCATTGGTCGCAAATCTATCAAAATAAGATGATTATCAGTACCACTAGTAACTAATTTAATTCCATGTTCCATTAAAGTACTAGCAAGTTGTTTAGCATTTCTAACAATCTGATGTGCATAATCTCTGAACTCTGGCTGCAAAGCTTCACCAAATGCTACTGCCTTTGCTGCAATAATGTTTTCATGAGGACCACCTTGTAAGCCAGGAAAAACTGCACGATCAATCTTTGAAGCCAAATTTTTTGCAGCTTTGATTTTCTTTTCATCATCCAAACTGGTAAGGTCAGCTAATCTGTCTTCTTGCTTGCACATAATCATTGCTCCTCTTGGCCCACGTAAAGTTTTGTGAGTTGTAGTCATAACTACATCAGTAAATGGAAGAGGACTTGGATGTGCACTACCCGCAATCAAACCAGCAATGTGTGAAATGTCTGCCATCGAATAAGCTCCAACTTCTTCAGCAATTTCGTGGAAAGCTTTGAAATCAATAGTTCTTGGATATGCAGTTGCACCGGAAACTATAATCTGCGGATTTTCTGCAATGGCCATTTTTCTGATAGCATCCATGTCAAGCAATTCCGTTTGTTGATCAACACCGTACTGTGCGGCGTTAAAGTATCTGGATGAAAAATTTACTTTATGTCCGTGAGTCAAATGGCCTCCCATGTCCAAACGCATACCCATAATTTTTTCTCCTGGTTTTAGCAGGGCATGATAAATTGCCATATTTGCTGGGCTGCCAGAATAAGGTTGGACGTTAGCATGTTCTGCACCAAAAATTTGTTTAGCGCGTTCAATTGCCAATTCTTCAATTTCGTCAATGAAATGGTTGCCTTGATAATACCTCTTCCGGGGATAACCTTCACTATATTTGTTAGTTAGAACACTACTTGTTGCCTGAAGTACTGCCGTGCTGACCAGATTCTCTGAAGGAATCATGTTCAGTATTTCGTGCTGGCGTTTAAGTTCTGCTTGAACGTAATTGTAAACTTGTGGATCTTTTCTTAATGGCATTTTTGTAGTTTCACCTTTGTGTATCTTTATTAATTTTAGGAAATTTTGTTATTTACTTACAAAGTAACTCTTTCTAAATCTGCGCCTAATTTCTGTAACTTTTCTACTGTTTTTTCTTCTTGTTTCTTCCGACCTTCATCTCCTGAACTAAAGTCAACTCGGACATATTTACTTAATGTTGGCATGTGTGGCATTACAACATTAAACATTTCTTGACAAATTGTTCGATAAGAATGATGTCCAGCAGGAGTGGTCCTAAGTTCAGTTACATAAACAAACTGTCTCGGATCCATTTGCCATAATATTCTTTGTTTCTGAGCAAACATCACTACATATTCGGCAAAGCGCGGATATTTAACTTTAATTTTTTCATGCAGTTGTTGAGTGTATTTTGCACAATGTTCAATTTTTTGTTTAACTTCTATTAGGTCTGGTTCATTAGCAACATGTTCAGGATATTCAAATCCCAAAGAAGCAGTTACTGGTGCACGTAAGAAAAGATTTCTTCTGTGACGTTTAATGTCTCGGTATGCACCATAATCTACCATAAGTTCAAAAATAATGTTACCTGTTTCAGTTGGCATTGGGAACGGATCAAATTTTCCACGTTGAGCCAAATAGGTTTTGAAAACTTCGTCAACCAGTTGAAAATTATCTTTACACATCTCAAAAAATTCTTGATAACTATTACCTTGCGAACAGTTCCTGAACAGAATCGTAGCTGCAATGTGCGCTTCAATGTTAGGGGTAATATGAATAAGTTTTACAGCTTTGTTAGTTCTACCAGCTTCAGGTAATGGTTTGTTTAATGTTAAAAGGTTTCTTAATAATTGGGCATTTTTTCTTCTAGTAATTTGGTATTCATTAACTGCTACGTGACTTAATAATCCTGGAGAAACCTTTTTACCTTCTTCTAATAAACATTTACCAATGTTTCTGATTTCTTCTCGCTCATCGCTTAATAAGTAGGATATGTGCCGTTCAGCTTCACGTGTCGGCCACACCACACCAAGTGAAGTTAACATTGTTGATGGCAAGAAATATCTGATGATATCAAACGTTTTAGCATTTATTGTTCTATTAAACGCGGCTTCTGTTTTGAAATCTTCTTTGTTGAGTTTTTTTCTAATAAATTCACTGACAATAATTTGAGATTCTTCATAACTGGTTATAAGCAGATTATTCCACATTTTAATATCTTCAGAAAATTCTTGTAAATCGGTTGGAATAACTAAATGATCTCTTGAGAAAGGAACATATCGGGTAGATTTTTCTTGGTATGCGCCTAGCCTTGCTTCTTGGATAGGGTTGACAGCAGTTTGTGTAATATTTTCAATTGCAAATCGTACCACATCGGAATCTTTTAATGAATCGTGACCATATTGTACTGCCCACTTACGCATAAATTGTTCTGCTTTACTTAAGAAAAAACCCATGTTAAGGTTACTGCCCGTTCTGATTTGATCCGCAAAATCTTTTACGGTTACTAAATCTTCTTGTGACAATTTACCATTTTCAAAATCTGTCTGCATTTCGTCAAAAATAGTAAGAAATCTCATTCGCATAGATCCTTGACTTCTGCTGTAACCTCCTTCTAAGAGTGCCCATAATGAGTTTGGCATGGCATCAGTTGCTGCGTAAATGTTCTTGTTAATGTTAGTAAAAAAATGAGTTAAAACAACTTTTTCATCATCAGTAAATTCTCGGTCTTCTAAGCAAGGACCTAAAGTACCAGTAGTGTTGAGAAATTCTTTTTCTTGCATGTAACCACCCCTAATATCAAAAAATGTTAAGTAAATATACAAAATTTAGAAACTGGACTGTTTTAAATAGATTATTGTAAAGCAAAAGTAAGATTAAAATAAGCAAATCATTTTAAATAAAAATCAATAGTGGGATTATGGTCTTAATTATGGAAAAACAGCAATTATTAGATTACTTGTACGGTCTCGAAAGGTTTGGTATGAAATTGGGTTTAGAAGAAATAACCAAGCTAGTCGATGCTTTAGATAACCCGCAATTTAAATTCAAAACAATACATGTTGCTGGAACGAACGGCAAAGGTAGCACTTCAGCATTTCTGGCAAGCATTTTACAAACAGCAGGATACAAAGTGGGCCTTAACACAAGTCCACATTTGATAGAATTTAATGAACGGATCAAAATCAATGGTGAAAAGATCAGTGATGAAGAATTAGTAGCGCTGATTCCAGAAATCAAACAAAAAGTCGAAGAAAATGACATTCAAACAACATTCTTTGAATTTACTACCGCATTAGCATTCAAATATTTCGAACAACAAAAAGTTGATTATGCCATCATTGAAGTTGGAATGGGCGGAAGATTGGATGCTACTAATGTGATTAAACCAGAAATCTGCGTTATTACTAACATTGATTTAGATCACACTAAACATTTAGGTAACACTAAGCTCCAGATTGCTCCTGAGAAAGCTGCGATCATTAAAGAAGGTAGTATTGTGGTTACTGGTGAGCAAGATCCAGAAATATTGGCAGATTTCAAAATGGTTTGTGAAGAAAAGAATGCTGAATTATTTGTTTTAAATGAGGAGATAAGTTATGATGTGATATTGTCTGGTTTGGTTGGTCAGGCTGCAAAAGTTACTGGTTTGTTAGAAGGAAATTTTGAGTTCAAAATGCTTGGTGAACATCAGATTAAAAATGGTTTGTTGGCAGCACTTGCTATCTTAAAAATGAATCCTTACTTTTCGTTAAATGCAATTAAGCAAGGGTTGCATAATGCCAAATGGTCAGGGAGGTTAGAGCTGGTTAATCATAAACCATTAGTTTTAATTGACGGCGCACATAATGTTGCTGGTGCTATAACGTTAAACAAGTTTTTGGAAAGCACGGTTCAAAAGATTAAGGGTATGAAAATTTTAATTTTAGGTATAGCCAAAGATAAACAAATTCCAGAAATGGTTGATTTGATTGTTCCATTCGCAGACGAGGTAATTTTAACTCAAGGGAATTTTAAGCCGGCAGAAATTGAAGTTTTGAAAAAGGAAGTTGTAAGGCATTTAAGTGAAGATAAGATTACTGTATGTCCAGAAGTACCAAATGCAATAAGAAAAGCGTTAGAATTAGTCACCGATGATGGGATCATAATAGCAACAGGTTCGTTGTATATGGTGGGAGACGTTCTCAAGCACAGAAATTTATTTAAAGAAACCGATTAGACTATTTACAACTTTATTTTAAGCTTATAATTATTATTTTGGGGTGGAAAAAGTGGTTGACATTAAGAAATTAAATAAGATATTTACAACAAAACGAATTATTTTCTTATTAGCATTTTTTGTATTGGTTCTGATTGGTAAAAATATTAATTTTTCAGCGGTAATTGGTGCTGAGAATCAATTTTTTACATTATACCAATTATTTGGACCAATTGCTGGTGCAATTTTAGGCCCAGTATTTGGAGTGATTACAGTTGCTTTGTCGGAAATTGCAGATTTTTTGCTTTTAGGAAAAGAACTTGGATTAATCAGTGTTTTGAGATTGACACCAATGTTATTCGCTGCGTTTTATTTTGGGTACAAGAAACGTTACTTTGGAGCAATCGTACCAGTAATTTGTGTGGGTTTGTTCATTGCACACCCTGTTGGTAGAGATGCTTGGTTATATTCTATGTATTGGTTAATTCCAATCTTGGGTGCAGTTCTTCCGAGAAAAGTTCCGGGCAGATTATTTTTCCAGAGTTTTGGTGCAACGTTCACTGCACATGCGGTGGGAAGTGTACTATGGCTTTACTCTGTGCCAATGGGAGCAGGGGCCTGGATGGGATTAATTCCAGTAGTAGCTTGGGAACGGTTCTTGTTTGGAATGGGCATAGTGGGCAGTTATTTAGTGTTTAACACAGCATTAGATTACATTGACACTAAACTGAAACTTAATTTACCAACCAAGATTTTGTTTTTGGACAAGAAGTATAACTTGGTTAATTTGTTTAATCGGTTAAAGATGAGGTTAGGTTTGTAAATGGTTGCAAGAAAATCTACAGCACCTACAAGCTCTCTTGATGATCTTGATACAGAATCAAATTATTATTTTGAAAAAGGTTCAATTGAAGGAACAGATAAGGCCGAGTTAGCTGCAAGACTTAGGGAGGCAGGATTTGACCTGTTTTCAGATGGAAATTCTTACATGGGCCAGATGGGACCTAAGTTAGAAATAAGTGGACAAGGTTTAAGGTTAGATTTACGACAAGGACAATATGTAAAAAAACCACATTGGAGTCGTTACGAACTCGAAAGTTCTGAAGGAATTTCAGTATCAATTAAAGTTAATGGTGATCTTGATACTCGCAGCGAAAGAATAAATGCTGTCAAGGTTGTTCTTGATGATCTTTACGAGAGTTAATTTTTTTTAAAGTTTTTTCCTTTTTTTACAAACCCAAAGCATTCATAATCAAAGGAAGAATCAAGTTTAAGATCAGTATTGTTAAGAAGAACATACTAATCTGCTTGTATCGCTTGTCACCTAACTTCTCACCTTTAACTTTTCGCATTGTAACTTGTACCATTCGACCGCCATCAACAATTGGCAATGGGAGTAAGTTAAACAAACCGATACCTAAACTTAATATGAATAACCAACGCAAAAAGCCGTTCATCCAATCAACTGAATAATACACAGCTTTCCAAACACCTTGTTCATACTTCTCTTTAACTTCAAATTCGTTTTTAATACTGATAATTCCTAAGAATGATTTTCCTTCTTTGTCAGGATTTTCTACTAAAGTTAAATTATAATCTTCTTTTTCACCATCTTCATTGAAACTGGTAACTGTGATTTCGTCACCTGGCGCTTTACAGAACAAAATGTCTGCAAATTCTTGAAATGTGGTAGTTTCTTCATCATTCAAACCAATAATTGGTGTTTCTAATGGCAAACCTGCTTGTGCAGCAGGATAACTTTCGTTAATATATTCTGCAAAGCTAAATCCTTGCGGTTCTACCATTGCATCTTGAATTGGTGTAAAGACAAATGTTAATAATACTAAAGCTAGCACTGCTAAAATTATGTTAGTAAAAGGACCTGCAGCCAATACTGAATAAATTTTAATGTCTTTCTCTTTCATCATTTTCTTTTCGTCAGGTTCAACGAAAGCTCCAATGATTGGCCCTAAAAGAACTATACCGGTACTCTTTACAGGAATATTGTGCGCTCTTGCCACAACACCGTGACCAGCTTCGTGAACTAGAGCAATAATGAAAATTGCAATTAACCAGTACCAGAACGGTAAAATTCCTAAACCTGGAATATTAACTCCTGGGAGAACTAAAGAAACTCCTGAAGCAGCATCTGCCACAAACAGAAGATCATAAAGATTCTTTAATAGAATGTACGAAATAAATATTAATCCAATATAACCTGCCCCTACACTAATATAACCAAAAAGAATTACCCATTGCCGATACTTTTCAACCATCAGATCCATAAATTTCAAACCGAACTTTGATTTGATCATAAAAATGATTTTTGCTTGGGTCTGGACTTTTTTCCTGTAATATATCAATAAAGCGATAATTACTAAATAGAATATAAAAATGAACTTGTACTTGAGAATAAAAGCTAATATTGCATCTATCATAATATATAAATTAAAAAAGAAGAGTATTTATTTCTTTCGCTTTGGTCTTAGCTTTCTTGCCTTACACTTTCGGCAACTGATTTGGCCTTGACTAACCTTTAAGCTCGGTGCTCTAATCTTTGATTTGCAGACTTTGCAAACAAAAATGTTTTTCATCATCCTTTCGCCAGCTTCTTCAAATTTTCCCATGTTTGTTTACCTATTAAATTTCTATGATCTTTATTTGACTTGTTTGATTACTTTCATGCCCATTAAAATCCAGTAAAGGACTTCCACACCTTCTGAAACTTCTGCTTTCAATTCTTCAGGAATTTCTAAGTCAAAAGTTTCGTAAGTTTCAGTGTCCATGACATTTGCAGTTTTACCGGAAACTGATAATACTTGAGCGTTTTTCTTTTCAATGATTGGTGCTTCAACTTTATCATGCCCAGGCATAACAAGATTTCTTTTCTTGCCATCCAGTAAACCAACTGCCATCATGTTAACTTTTGCATGACCATGCTTTCCTGGTCGTGAAGTAGCAGTATCTGTGATCTTACAAGCAGAACCATCAATGATGATAGTATCTCCTTTCTTCAATGAACCTACACTAACTAATTTTTTTTCGTACATCAAAACCCACCTTGCTAAGTTGATTACGGAGTTGAGCTACCTCTTAGAATTGCTCAAATTCCTTTATTACCATCTATCTATTCTTTAGCTGCCAAATAAATGTCTTTGTTAGTTACTGTTTTTCTTCCAGCATGTTCTGCAAATTTCTTTGCTTCACGGGAAAGTTCTAAAGCTTTTTTCTCTAAAACTTCAGCTAAAGCTTCTTTAGCAGCGTCAGACACTCTCAGAGCCCCAGCTTCGCGCATAATCTTGTCCATCGCGTTCCGGGATATGAACTTGTCTTTAACCATGAGAAGCTAAAAATGGTTTTCTTTTTTAAATCTATCGAATTAATTAAGTTAGAATTGTGAAAATACGGCTAAAACCTTAAAGAACGTAACCTTTTCACTCGTTCTTCAGTTGGTGGATGAGTTGAGAAGATTTTAAGTAATCCACCTCCACTAAACGGGCTTTCAATGAACAAATGTGAAGTAGCTTCTGTTGTGCCTTGTGCTTTCAAAGGCGCCTTTTTAATACCCTGCTTTAACTTTTCTAATGCTGAAGCTAGACCTGAAGCATCATGTAAAAACCTAGCGCCAGTTTCATCAGCATGATATTCTCTGCTACGAGAAATTGCAAGCTGAATGATCATCGCCATTAACGGAGCAACAATTGCTAGGACTAACAGCTCTATAAGTCCACCACTATCATTATCTCGGCCGCCGAACCCGCCAAAGATTGCTCCCCATCGTGCCATCATTGCCAAATATGAAATTACGCCGGCAATAGTTGCTGCAATACTAGAAATTAAAATGTCTCTGTTTTTGACGTGAGCTAATTCGTGTGCAATTACTCCTTTTAGTTCATGATCGTTAAGCAAGCCCAGAATTCCTTCTGTGCATGCCACTGCAGCATGTTTATAATTTCGGCCAGTTGCAAAAGCATTTGGATGATGGGTTGGAATGATATAAATTTTTGGCATTGGCAATTTTGCTCGTATCGTGATATCCTGGACCATTTCATACAATTTTTTATGCTCAGACCGGCCAGCTTCTTTTGCTCGGTAAATTGCCAAGACAATTTTATCTGAGAACCAGTATGAAAAGAAATTCATTCCACCAGCAAAAATTAAAGCAATCAAAATACCTAACCTTCCACCCAAGAAATATCCTATTGCTAGAAAAATTCCTGTTAAAACTCCAAGTAAAAGTACAGTTTTTATTTGATTGCTAGCTCCCATCTTTAGTTTTTGTTTATGAATAATAGTAATATATGCTAAATACTATATCTTCTGGCAGTAAGTTATATAAATAATTATTGTTTCATTAGCTATAGTAATATTAAAAAGAGGTCAGATGTTAAAGTGGTGTTAGAACACATTTTCCCTGAAGATTGGTTAGAAAGTAAAGGCCGGTATGCGTTCATATTAGGTGTGGCTTATTCCATTATTGGAATTCTTATCGCTTCAATTTTGTTTCCGGGAGATCCTGCTTTAGTAGCAGTAGCATTTACTTCTTTGTTGTTATTACCAGAATTATACAAAATATTTTCCATTGAAGAACGTAAAGAAAGTATGGAACGTAAAGTTTCCTTAAAGGCGTTATGGAAAGATGATGCTGGGTTAGTAAAAGTTTATTTATGTTTATTTATTGGAATTTTATTAGTTTACTCATTAGGTACAATTTTGTTACCTTCATTTGAAACTAACACCCTATTCCGCGAACAATTAGAAATCAGGTTAGGGCAGGGTTTTGCAGGTAGTGCAACTTCAGGAATATTCAGTTCAGATTTGTTCTGGGGATTATTAGCAAACAATTTTTTAGTAATGTTAGCATGTTTCATTATGGCATTGCTTACCGGTGATGGTGCAATATTTTTGATAGTATGGAACGCTTCTGTATGGGGTACCATTTTTGGTTATACTGCCCAAACTGCAGGACAGTTTTCTGGAAAAAATCCATATTGGTTATTTATCATCGTAATTGCCAGTGTTTCTATTCATATGGTTATTGAGATGCTATCCTACATCCTTGCCGCTATTGCGGGTTCTGTAATCTCTAAAGACGTACTGCTCGAAGAATTTGCATCAGACAGATTTATGGAGGTGTTTGGATTTAATCTTTATCTGTTATTGTTTGCTGTGATTGCTTTACTTTTAGGGGCAGTTACTGAAACTATTGCATTAGACCATTATTACTGGTACCATGAGATTATCAGAATGAGTTTGATGGCAATTGGGGGTTAGATTATAATAATCTTTTTCTGCAAATCTGAAGTTATAATTACTTTGTTGTCATCATTAATGTAAAAATTAATTTCACTTCTAATTCCAAATTTTCTTGGAAAATAAACTCCTGGCTCAATAGTATAACCATAATTTTTATGGATTGGTTTATGATTGCTTTTTCTTAATCCGCCTCTGCAACCGTGCGGAGAATAATTGCCCAAACTGTGACCGGTACTGTGAATGAAATAACTTGCATAACCAGCATCTCTGATACATTGTCTGCTGGCGTGATCCAAATCACAACCGTTTGGAAAATTGCCTTTCTTCAATTGGGATTTAATGTACGATAAAGAACAATCTCTTGATTTTATTACTAAATCAAACATTTCCTGAATCTTTTTTGGCACTCTTTTACCTTTGTATGCCATCCAAGTCATATCTGCATACGGAGAACCATTTTTTTTGTCACGTGCCCAGATATCAAGCATGATTAAACAATTGTTACAAAGGTGTTTTGGTCTCTTTGGAAAGTAGTGTGGATTTGCACAACTACCATCAAAAGCAACGATTGGTGATTCTTTACTTGAAACCAAGTTATTTTTTTTGAATTCTTTCTGAATTAATTTTCTCACATCTACTTCTGTTATTTTTGTGTTGGTCTTGATATAGTTGAGTGCACCGTTTCTGATTTGGATAAGTTTCTTTGCTGTTTCTTGGTGTACTTTAATCTGTTTTTTTGTCCACATAAGTTTAGTTAAGAATTAAGGATTATTAAAAGTTTGGTAAATAAATTATTTTTCTAACTTAGAAAACCCTTCTAATATATCACTAAGATAATAAGCTTTAACTGGTGTTCCTTCTAAAGGTTCTGATTCTGAGAGACCTAAAACTTCTCTTACTAATGGCCTAAATTTTTTTGACAGAGTAAGAAATGTTATTGTTTCCCCATCTCCAATATAATAATTATCATGACTTGGTCTGCCTTCATTGGCACTTACTTCTATAATTTTTTCATGGGTTGTTGTTTTGTAACCAATAGCTGCAGCTCGCCAATAATCTCGTAATAGTTTCAGTTCCCCAATTACATTTCCTTCGGTGCTTATGATTCTTTCGATCATGATTATTTATAAGAATAATCTCTTTAAAAAGATATATCAAGTTTGGAATATATTATAAAACTAAAATCTTGACCGGACATTAATCTTCCCGTGTGGTTGGCAAACTTCATAAAAATCGCATTGGCCAGTACTCCATTTGCATAACGGAGTTATCTTTTTTGGATAATCATTAATCTCTTCAGTCATGGATGTGTGAGCGTGAATCATCTCAATCTCTGCTTTAGCTCGTTGTATCATATCCGGAACTACGGGTAACATCTTTTTCTGATCACGCAAAAAGAAAATTCCTACTTTGTCTGGCAATTTACCGTGTTTTTCTTCATAAAGTAAACCATAAATCGCTAACTGAAGTAAAATGCTGGATTTCATTTCTGATTTAGCATTAGTTTTGTAATCTACAATGTGTATCTGATCGCCTTCCAAATGGATAGCATCAATAAAACCTTGTACAGAATGTACTTCAGAAACATACTTTTCTTCTCTGATTGGAGTCATTTCTAGAAATACTTCTGGGATTGAGGAACCGTAAGTTTTCAAACGCTGGCTAAAATCTCTTAGGAAATGATTACCCCAGTTAAGAATCATTAACATTGTTTCTTCAAAATAAAATTTAAGTTGATCCGGATTAAGATTAAGTTTTGCTAATTCTTCTTGATATTGACCCCATTGATGCAATAACAATCTTTGAAGTGCAGTCTTAAATTTTGTATGGTAATTATCATTTGAAAAATTGATTACCTCAATATCATAGAAATCCTCTAAAGTTGAGTGTGCGATGTTACCTCTTACTAAATGGATAGATTTCTTAGTGGGAAGTTTTTCAATATATTGGTAATAATATTTCCTTGAACATTGTTTGAATGTGTTGATAGAACTTGGAGATTCAACTCTTTTTGCCATATTTACCTCTTTTTTTTAAATTACAATAATTTAAGGCAGGTCAATCCTTTATAACTTTTTTGTATATGCACAGTAAATATTCTGTTTACTGGCATGTTGCAAACTTCGTTTGAAACACTTGACCAGTGTATATCGTAAGATATAACGGAAAATCTATGATTCACAAGAAAAGCAAAGCTTTTCTGTGCATAAAAATCCTCCTGGTTTTTCGTGTTCAAGTTGGTTTGTGGATATATGTTAACTAGAAACATTTTTATAATAAAAAAGTTTAATATTAAGTATGTACAATTATTTTAAAAAACTTAAACCGCACCATCAAACATTATTTGCAATAATTATTGCATTTGCAGTAATTGCATTCTGGAGAGGGATTTGGGGATTACTGGACGAATATTTGTTTCCTAATTACCGCGAATTAAGTTTATGGATTTCTCTTTTTGTAGGTTTACTAATTTTAATATTAACCCATTATGCTTCTAAGGAATTAAAATGAGTTCTTAATAAGTTTTTATCCATTAATAAGCTTATACATCAAAGTATCATAACCAACTAAGACGCGTTCTTCTTTACTAACACCAAGAGCCATTAAAAATTCGAATAATTCATCTTGCACTTTTGTACAATCTGTTTCATCAGTAATCTTTTCAACTTCAATGAAGGTTCCTAGTTTATCAACCTTATCAAGGCAAATGTTCAAACCTTTATAATTACATTTTTGTCTGGTTTTGTTAACAGTGATAACTGCTTGGTATCCTAAATGTTCTAGAAGTTCTTTTGCTTGACCCGGATCGTCAACAACAATCTGTTTTTCAATACAAGCTAATTCATTTTCTTCAGATTTTTTCAATGTTAAAATGAACTTACCATCAGAATTTCTTATTCTTAATACTGTAACCCTTTTTTTAATATCTGGAAATGTTATTGATTTATCTAAGAAAATGATATCATCCTGCTTGATTTGATTTGAGAAGATACAACCTAAACCACTTAATTTTTCCTTTAATAGTTCAAGATTATTAACTTTAGCCTTTACTTCAATTTCTAACATAATAAAAATTAAGGAAAGGGGTTATAAAAAGATTTTGTAAGTAAAAAATAATCTCCTGCGACACTTTTATAAAGAATCCACAGATTTAGGAATAACAATGGCATTTAAACAACCCGAAGAACCAGCAATATTAAGAGTACGTATTCCTAAAGGTAAAGAAATTTTAGGAATAGTTAAACGTAGAGTTGGTGGCAGCAGAATGTTTGTCACTTGTCTTGATGGTAAGGAACGGATGTGCAGAATACCTGGAAGTAAAAGAAGAGGTCTATGGGTGCGAGAAAATGATGTTGTCATTATTGAACCGTGGGAATTAGGTGGTGATACTAAAGGCGATGTAGTTTTCAAGTACAGAAGTAAAGCAGAAGTGGCGTTCCTAAAACGAAAAGGTTATTTAAAGAATATTGATGACGAGTTCTAAAAGCATAGTTTGTTATATACTAGATCTAAGATAGAAATGCTTAAATATATTTTTCCTTAAAATTAAGCTATGGCAAGGGGCAAAATTAAATTATTTTTATCAGCAATAATCGTTCTAGTACTGCTACTTTTCTTACTAAGGGTTTTTTCTAACTTTGGTGGATTGGCATGGACTCTAGAACTTATTGGAACAACTGTGTTGGCAATTTTTGCAGTTTTTGGACTAGCATTGTCAAAAAGTAGTTGTGGAGAAAGAGCAATGTTTGTGGTATCAATACTTAATTTTGGTAACATAATTTTAATGTGGTACCTTTTAGGAGTTTTCAGTTACATTCTGTTTTTCCTGACATTGATACTATTATTGCTGAATTTTCCAAATAGAACTTGGAGAAAGTCTTGTGACAAAAGCTGTTGTGAATTACCGCGATCAGTTGAGCCACACAGTGAAATTTTTCCTGACAATGATGTTAAGGTAACTGTTAAGAATGAAGGGCTTAAAGTTGTTCCAAGTGCAGCTAAGAAAACTGTTACTAATAAATCATCAAATCTTGTGGCAAGTAGCAGAAGCAAAATTTATCACAAACCTAGTTGTGATTGGGCAAAGAAAATTAATCCTAAAGGCAAGATTACTTTCAAAAGTAAGGAAGAAGCCTGGGAGAAAGGTTACCGAGCACACAGTTGTGTTAAATAGGTTTTATTTGACTATTTTTTGTTTATTTTTTTGTTTATAAGTTTTTTTAACATTACTTCTTCTTTAATCAAGTAAATAATTAAACCAACTGCTGCAATACTAATCATAGAATCTGCTAAATTAAATGATGGCCAGAAAGTTGTACCGATAAAGTCAATAACATAATTTCTGAAAAATCTATCAATCATGTTACCAATAGTTCCACCAAGAAATAAAGCTAGCATAACTTGTGGGAACCATTGTTTAGGTACTTTTGAATAAAAGTAAACAATAAGTGCAACTACAATTAATGAAATTATTCCTAACAGTAAGGTTTGATCTTGCAGAATACCAAATCCCGCTCCTGTGTTCTTAACAAAACTAATGTTAAAAAACCAAAACTGCCAATTAGGTTGATATTTTATGAATAAGAATTTTATAAGTTGATCTAAAAGAATGATAAGAACAGTAATAAAAATAAAAACGCGGGTTTGTTTTGCTTGAAGAAATTTTACCATCTTACCACAGACGATTTTTTTCTTTTTCTTGTTCTACACCAGCAACTTTTTCTAGATTTGCTGTTCGTTGATCCAAAGATCTTAAAATTGCCTTGATTGTATCCAATTTACTGCTAATTAGTTCTAGTTCGCGGTTTGGCAATGAATAATCTTGAACGTTACCTCTCGGTGTTTGTGGTTGTTCTGGTTTTGGCTGATCAAATGGGGAAGTGCGAGGTTCATTTTTTGGCATGCCAGACATTTCTGGTTCCCCTGATAATGCTGATTGTCCTAAACCCAGATCATCTTGCATAGGTCTGCTCTCGTCAGGCATGTTTGAACTTTCTTCTCCTGCTAATTTGTCAAAGTCAAACTCGTCCTCTTTTTTCCAAAATTTAAGTTTATCAAATACTCCCATATTAGGTTAGAAATCGTTTTTTGTTTTAAAATGTTGCTGTTTTTTCTCAGGATTAACTCAAATCTTTAATCTTCTTCAACATTTCTTCTGCTCGGCTTTTGGTTTCTCTGATAGCTATTGGACTACCACCACCATGCCAAGTAAATCTTGGTTTCATTTGGACTGGAAACATGGTTTCATTAGCATCGTCAAAGATTACTGCTGCACCCTTTACTCTCGGTAACATGTTAAGTTCTTCATCTAAACCAGTTCGCATATAACTTTGCATTAACATCCCTAAAGCTTCTACATCCATCTTTGCAGTTAGGCGATGAGAAATAACAGTGTCACTTTGAGTCATGACATCTGTGTGAATCTTTGCGGGCTGTTGTGTAGCCAAAATTAATGAAATTCCCGGTTGACGACCTTCCCGAAGTATTGTAATCAAAGAATCTGTAGCAGCAGTTTTTCCATCATGAGGTAATAGTTCGTGAGCTTCATCTATCGCAACCCATACTAATGGTTCGTCCATCTTGTCACTGGTTTCTTTTGCAAAATAATGCATTGCAGCGTCAACTGATTTGTACTCTTCAGTTTTCCTAGCCAACATTCTTTGATTAAACAATGTCCGGCAGATTAAACCAACAACCAAAGCTTTGATTTCCCAACCTGATGCCATCGTAGCGTAAGGGCTTACGTCCAGAACTGTTACTTGACCGCCAGCAACCAAATTTTTTAATGGTGTGGCTTCCTGAGAAAAAATTTCCCAACCTTGTGCTTTTTCAAATTGGTTAACAATAACAGATTTGGTAACTTTATCACTTTCATCATCATTTCGTGCATTTTCAATAAGATCTTCCATAGAATAGCTGTAAGGTTCTTCAACTCCGGATTCATTTTCTATAGTTTTAGATTGTAATTTTTGTACGACTTTAGTTATCAAAACTCCTGCTGCAGAACTTGGCAAAATCTTAAATGCATTACACCAATCATCTGGACTGACATCTTTTGGTCTGATAGAGAACGGGAAATCGGTAGGAATGCCTTCTTTTTTGTATTTGTAGTAGAATCCAGACGGTGTGTAAATTTTAACATCTAATCCATGAGGTTCATACCCCCATTTTTTAACAAGTTCTGCGTCTTGAAAGTTTGGATATTTCATAGTCCAATAAATACCCATAGTGTCTAAAAGAACAATTGAAAGGTTTTGTTTGATTTCTTCTTCTAAATTGGCCAATCCTTCTGCAATGGAACCCATAGTATAAGATTTACCAGAACCCCGTTTTCCAACAATGAAAACAACGTGTGCACCGGCGACGTCCATATAAACCGGATTTGATAGAGAAGTAGTCTGGCCCATTTTAACATACTGTTTAGCAATCAGGACTGTACCTTTCTTTCCATACTTAGCAATATCATGTTTAGATCTGCCAATAATTACATCAAAAGTCATATTATCTGCTATTAATTCTTAGAGAAATAAAAAGCTTCTGGTACGAGATAACTATATTAAACTAAAAAAAGTAAAAATAAGAAATTAAAATTAAAAAAAATTAAAGTTGAGATTCAATGAAAACTCCAACTTTTCCGCCATCCTTAACTTTAGAACTAGTACCAACTAAGTATTTAATCCCAAGCCGCTCAGATAACTTCAAAAGTTCTAAATCTACCGTACCGTCTAAAGCTAAAGCGTAAATTCCACCTTTAAGGCTTTTTATGGTGGTGTTAAGTTCGCTTATTGGAACTTTACCGAGAATGTTTAAACTCTGGTCAAAAATGCATGCACCTCTGGTACCAAATAAATCTTCCATGGTCTGTTTAAACTTTTTATTTTCATCTGGGTTCAAACTTACAGACCTTATTGGCTTTCTTTGTGGTTGGTTTTGAGCTGTACGTGGTACGAAAGGTGGTTTTCTTTGGTTATTGTTACTATTACCATTATTAACATCCCTTTTAGGTACATTGTTATTTTGTTCCCGGTTAGGTAAAGGTGCTTTATCATTTTCTTTGTTAATCATAGGTCTAACTAACTTTTTATCCTTGTCAATAAGTTCGCCTTCCTCTGTAATTCCCAGGTCAAGTTTTGCTTGTTCTGACGTAATCTTGCCTCTCAAAGATTTGTGAATTTCCTTTTTAGTCAATTCTTCAACTTCTTTTCCATCTGGAGCTTTACATACAAAGTCAATGTCAGCAACACTGATAAGTTCTCTTATGTTAAGGTCTCCACCACGATCACCGTCTACAAAAACAGTTGTATTTTTCTTTTTAGACAATTCAATGATTGTTTGTGGGGTAGAACTACCGTTCATAGAAATAACATTCTTGAATCCGTGTTTTAACATACATAAAACATCAGCTCTACCTTCTACAACAATTAAATCTTCGCTTTCATCAATTGCTGGACCTGCAGGCAATTTTTCTCTTCCGTAAGCTTTAACTTCCATCATTCTTACTGATTGAGAAACTTCATCAGCCAATTCTTGAGAATCTGGAAGGGTATTGTCTGTTAAATCCTGTAAAAGGATTTTTGCTCTTTCAATAACAAACTGCCTTTTACTTATTCTAACATCTTCAATTTTTTCAACAGTAAGTTGAGAATTACAAGGGCCAATTCTTTGAATGATTTCTAACGCAGCAGCAATGATTGCAGTTTCAGTTTTATCTAATGAACTTGGAATAACGATTTCTCCAGAAGTTTTACCTGAAACTGTGTTAAGATTAACTTCAATTCTTCCAATCTTACCACTTCTTTGCAGTTCTCTTAATTCTAGGTCATTTCCTAAAAGACCTTCAGTTTGACCAAAGATTGCTCCAATCACATCAGGACGGTCAACAATTCCATCAATTTTTATTTTAGTATGAACAATGTATTTAGCCGCAACAGGGCTGATTTTTGCCATTTTATTTCCTCCAATAAGCATGAAATTTTCTAAATAAATTGGCTAGATGTATATCAAGAAAAA
Source organism: archaeon (assembly GCA_043812455.1). Classification (GTDB taxonomy): domain Archaea; phylum Nanobdellota; class Nanobdellia; order Woesearchaeales; family GW2011-AR9; genus JABHQR01. The sequence goes on from JBDRMB010000017.1 coordinate 33,711, forward strand.
GTATCTCAACGCAGTTCTAAACCAAACGGTTGGTTAAACTTAACCAAATTTCCATCTGTCACTAAACCTAATTATAATTAAATCAATTTAGGTTGAATTCATAACAAATTTTACCTGATTTACTGTACTAAATGAACGTTGAATGTGAAATACTTTGATCTTGATGACCACTCTTACCAACATACTAAGTCTGTTTTTGTGACTATTTTCAGTATGTTTGAAATTGCAACAAAACAAAAAATTGTCCAATTTCAGCTTATTTTATTTTTTATTTGATTTTATTAAATGTAAATATGAAGCCCGTAGCACTAACTCCCGAGTTCATTGCTTGGCATAGCCGTAAACTCCCGCAGGTACTCTCATGACGGGCATTAAATATGTTGGAGTGCTCCTACTATATAAATTCTTCGTTATTTTATCATATTTTTTGTATAGAATCTAAGCAATTTTATAGGTTTTTAAGCATTTTAGGGCAATAAATAATGTTATTATATAAGAAATATTTTCCAAAAGAGGTCTTGTATATAAAAAGGATTCCTCAGCAAAATCCGAAGATTTTTACTGAGGAAAAAGAGGTGGTTTTTGAGGTGTTTTACTATCTAAAACATGTGCTTATATATAAACCTTTTGGTTATTTTGTTACTAATAAGTGGTATCAGTGAGGCGAGTTGTTTATTAAACGAGAAGTTATATAAAATAATCTTCCTTTTACCATATTCATGACTACATTCACGTACCAAGAACGATTTAGAACCATCAAAGGAGTTTTTGATGAGTTTACACAACGTAATTTGTTTGAGCTTCAAAGTAGGGGAAAGTTTGATGAACTAATTAGTCCAATTTTTGTTGGTAAGGAAAGTAATGTGTTTTTAGCTTCTAAAGATGATGCAAAAGTTATTGTAAAGATTTATCGGGTTCAAAATTGTGATTTTAATCATATGTTTGATTATATTAAGCAGGATCCACGATACGAATTTTTGAAAAAGAACAGAAGACAAATTATATTTGCCTGGACACAACGGGAATATAAAAATTTGTTAAGAGCAGAAAAAGCTAATGTCACATCACCAAAAGTATTAGCTTGGAAAAATAATGTTATTGTTGAAGAATTAGTAGGTAATGAAGAACCAGCCCCCCCTTTGAAGGATGCTCATCCTGAAGATCCAAAGAAATTCTTTAAATTATTATTAATAGAATTAAAAAAGTTATACCAAGGCGGGTTGGTTCATGGAGATTTATCTGCCTTTAATATCTTAAATTTTAATGAAAAACCTTATTTAATTGACTTTTCTCAAGGCACTATTACTAAGAATTATCAAGCGGAAGAGTTACTTAAACGCGATTTAATGAATGTTTTACATTTCTTTAAGAAATTTGGCATTAAAGCCGATTTGGAGCAAACATTTAAAAAAGTGACAGCCGGGAAATGATCTGATGGTAGAAGAACAAGAAATGGAATTGGAAAGTATGAAAGATGTGACCAATCCTGAAGAAGAAATGTTATCTTATGAAATTAAGATTCCTGAAGAACGGGTTGCAGTTCTAGTGGGAACTAATGGTAAAACTAAAGTTAAAATTGAAACAGAAACTGGGACAAAGTTAAATATTTCTAAAGATGGGGATGTTGATATTACTGGAGCTGATGCTTTAAAACTTTATTCGACTAGGGAGATTATTCGGGCAATCGGCCGTGGATTTAATCCAAATGTTGCTTTGGAATTACTTAAAACGGATTATGTTTTAGAAATAATCAGCCTTAAAGATATTGCTGGTAAAAGTCAAAAGACCATGGAAAGGATGAAAGGAAGAATCATTGGTAGGGCAGGCAAGTCTCGGGCAAAGATTGAAGAGGCCACTAATACTTATCTTTCTGTTTATGGAAAAACTGTTAGTATCATAGGTGATGTTGAAGGAGTAGGTTTATGTCATCAAGCAGTTGAAATGCTTTTACGTGGTTCTATGCACAAAACAGTGTTTACATTCTTAGATAAGAAGAAAAAAGAAGTTATGTTTGGGCAAGAAATCCCCCAATAATTACATTTAACGCAACCATTCTGATAAAATTAAATTATTTTTCTCTACAAGAAAATTAGTTTTTTTACTAATTTTCAGTATGTTTCGTGTTAGAAAAACTTAATACTCAACAAACCACAATTTTTATAAACGCCTTGTTTTTCTTTGGACTCATGGTTCGAAAGACTGCAGAAGAATTAGCAACTAAACAAAGAGACATTTCTATTGCAGAGTTTTTTGAAAAAAATAGGCATTTGTTAGGTTTTGATAATCCCAGAAAAGCACTCTTGACAGCAATAAAGGAAGGGGTAGATAACGCTCTTGACGCTTGTGAGGAAGCTAGAATTTTGCCTGAAATTTCTATAGAAATTATCCAATTGTCTGATACTCGGTTTAGGGTGATTATGGAAGATAACGGACCAGGAATCATTAAGCAACAGTTGCCAAAGATCTTTGCAAAATTGTTGTATGGAAGTAAATTCCATAAATTAGCACAATCTCGCGGTCAGCAAGGGATAGGAATTTCTGCAGCAGTACTTTACGGACAGCTAACTACTGGTAAACCAGCAACTATCATTTCTAAAACTAACAAAGGGGCAAAAGCTAACCAGATTAAGCTTAAAATTGATACGCAAACTAACAAACCTGACGTTTCTGAAGATATAGATGTTGATTGGGAAGAAAAAAATCATGGTACTAGAATTGAGATTGATATGGAAGGGGGTTATATTAAATCTAAACAGTCAGTTGATGAATATATCAAAGAAACGGCGATTGTTAATCCTCATGCAACTTTTATTTATACCAATCCTGACGCTGAGCAACTTATTTTTCCAAGAGCTACAGAAAATTTACCACCAGAACCTGTAGAAATCAAACCTCATCCTTATGGTGTAGAGCTTGGTAGGCTTATTAAGATGTTAGAATTAACTCCATCTAATACATTACAACAATTCTTAACTTCAGAATTTGTAAGGGTGGGTGCGGGAACAGCAAAAGAGATTTGTCAGAATTCAGCTTTGTTGCCTAACACTAAACCAAAAAAGATTAGTAGGGAAATGGCTGAACATCTTTACAATGGTATTCAAAAAACTAAAATTATTGCACCACCTACTGATTGTATTTCTCCGATTACTGATGAACTGTTAGAAAGGGGTCTGAGAAAAGAGATCAATGCTGAATTCTATTGTTCAACTACCAGAAAGCCTGCGGTATATAGGGGTAATCCATTTATTATTGAAGCAGCAATGGCGTACGGTGGCGAACAGCCAGCAGATAAAGCTGTACGAATTATGAGATTTGCAAATAGAGTACCTTTACTTTATCAGCAAGGTGCTTGTGCAATTACAAATTCTATTCAAAATACTACTTGGCGACCTTACGGTTTGAACCAAAGCAAAGGTTCTTTACCGGTTGGGCCTTGTACAATTGTTGTACACATGTCTTCAGTTTGGGTACCTTTCACTTCTGAATCTAAAGAAGCTTTGGCACACTATCCTGAAATTGTTAAAGAAATTAAAGCTGCATTACAAGAATGTGGTAGAAAGTTGGCAATGTTTGTCAATAAGAAGCGTCGGCTTAAAGACGAAGCCAAAAAAAGAGGTTATATCGAAAAATATATCCCTCACGTTGCGGAAGCATTAGGGGAGATAATTGGGCTTGACGAGATTAAAATTAAGAATGTTGAAGATAATTTAACTGAAATACTTGAACATACTCGTGGTGAGCTAGAAGAAATTGGTATAGATAATCCTGATTATGATCCTGAACTAGCAAAAATAGGTACTGAAGAAGAATCTGAAGATGATGATATTGAAGAAAAGCCTAACAAAAGAAGTAAATCTGGAAAGAAAGATAAAACTTCTGAATCTGAAAATGAAGAAGAGTTTGATGATGACTATTCAAAAAAATCTGTACAAAGTAAATTGATATAATAATCAAAGATGGCAAATACAAAAGAAAATAAAGTTGTTGAAAAAATAAAGAGTGTTGCTCAGGATATTTATAATAAAATTATGTTGGTTGAAAAGCCAGATATAGAAATGCCGATCAGAGCGTTAAGTAACGTTGAGTATAATGATAAAGAAGGTTATTTTAAACTTTTAGATAAAGTTAAAACTAGAACTTTAACAGCATCTACTATCAAAACTTTTGCTCAGACTTTACGGATGATGGGACTATCTAAAGAATTGATAAAAACTGAAGATATCGCAACAAAAAGAGAGGCGTATTACGTTAGTAAGAACTGGGGTGATGCCAGGTTTAAGGAACAGCCAGAATCTGATAGCATTATGGACGATATTGAAGCTATGATGCGCGTTAACAGAGAACAGATTGGATTTATTCCTGAAGAAAAAGGTGGTGATGTTGCAGGATCATTAATTGTCATTGATAAAGATCAAGATAACGGTAAAGAAATTAAAATTGATTGTACTAAGTTTGGTTCTGGTGCGTATTCAGTACCAAGTTCTGTTGAAGATCTGAAGTTTGAAACTAAAGCTAAATTTATTTTGGCTATTGAAACAGCAGGTATGTTTCAGAGGTTAGTTAAGCATAACTATTGGAAAAAAGCTAATTGTATCTTGATTTCTATGGGTGGTGTACCTACCAGAGCTTGCAGAAGGTTTATTAGAAAACTTAGTGATGATAAACAATTACCTGTTTATGTATTTACAGACTCTGACCCATATGGTTTCTTTTCAATATACAGGACACTTAAGGTAGGTTCTGGAAACGCAGCACATATCAATGAATATTTCTGCGTTCCTAGAGCTAAATTTTTGGGAGTGACTCCACAAGATATTATTGATTATAAATTACCTACACACCCTTTAAAGGATGTAGATTACAAGAAAATAAAGGATGTTTTGAAAAATGATCCATTCTGTAAGCATCACAAAGAATGGCAAAAAGCTCTGCAACAGATGGCTAAGATGAAGACCAGATCAGAACAGCAAGCATTGGCTAAACATGGACTTAACTTTGTAATGGAAAAGTATCTTCCTGAGAAACTTAAGAATCCTAAATCATGGCTTCCATAAACCACATACCCACTGGTCAAGTCCACAGATAATTTATATACAAGTTCTTTTTATTTTTCTTTTAAGTAATTTCAATGACTAAATCATAATTTTCTTTACATTAAATAAAATCATTTAAGTGACTTCAAACATTTTTGGAATATGAAAAATACAAAACTTGTGATAAACATTCAGGAACTTGTATCAGAAAGTTGGTCTGTGGGAAAGTTAAGCAACATGATTAAAATATCTTATCTCACTAAAGGAAGGGGTAATAATCCAAAACCAGTAATAATCCCTTCTAAAATCATTGTTAATGAAAGATTTGTAGAAGCAGTTGCTATGTACATAGGAGATGGTAAGTTGAGTGATGATAAAAGACACTTAGATTTCACTTCAAAGGATAGAGATGGTAGTTTTTATGAAAGATTTCTTTAGAAATTATTTGGATTATGAAATTAAAAGAATTAGAGTTAGAGAAAAATATTTCAGTATTCAAATTTCAAGTGTGATTTTAATACACGTTTTTGGAAATATTATCGATTTAATTCTAGAAGTTGATTATAAGAATAATCCGAACTTAAGAAAAGCATTCTTGAGGGGTTTGTTTGCATCAGAAGGAGGAATTGGAATACAATCAACAGAAAATTATCTTGCTTATTTAGGCTTTCATTTATCCTATGAAAAAGAAGAAAAATTAGCTAATTTTGTACAGGAACTTTTGGAATTAGAAGGAATATCTTCAAAACATTTTACTATAATGAATAAAGGTGAAAGATATATCCAAATAACGAGTTGGGAAAACTATTGGAAAGCTTATCAAATTAAATTATTTGATCTAAACCAAAGAAAGAAGAGTAAATTTGTTGAATTTCTTAATAAAAGGAGATTTTATTGTTGTGTAAATGATGAGTTAAAGAGTTTAATATTGAAAGATACCAATAAACGAAAGCTTTCTATCTTGCTAAACAGGAATTACAATGCTGTCAGTAAAAGAATGAGAAAGAACAATGTTGAGTCTGAAGATTTAGTTAAGATGTGTTTAATTAATCAAATTCCCTTGGGTACATTGAGAACCAATATAATTGGAGTTAAAACTTGGGGCAGTAAAATAATTGAAGATAAAGAATTAATAAATTTTGTAATTGATAAGTATTTACCAGATAAACTAAAAGATAAAAAGACTTGGTTGCCTTAGTGATTAACTATTTCGTGTAATGTACTTCTAATATGATCTCTAAGAGGTGGTTCATAATTAGTCATGATTACTTCTGGTTCTGGAGCTGCTGTGATGTAACATTCTCTGTTAGGGTCCATAGAATTTATTCTTTCCAAAGCTTCTAAGAACTCATTAAAAGATGGTTCTTCAGGAACATCTCTTTGAAAGGTTTCAGTGATATCTCCTGCAATACTTCTGTAACTGGTTCCAGGCAGGAAGTACGGTGCTGCAATTGCGATTGCGGATGTAACTGCCAAAGCAATACCCACGTCTCTTCTCCAGTTTTTTCCGATAATTATTTCTGCTATGTGTGAAAACGTAGAATTATAACTTTGTCTTGGTTGTTCATGAACAATTTCAACATCAGGTTTCTGTAAAGCTCTGGCTTGAGCTTTCAGATTATTTTTTCTTCTTTTTCGAGCAATTGACATTTTTTAATTCTCTATATTATTAATTCTTATAAAAACCAATCAATCTGTCTAAGGCATCTTCGTACATTTTTTGAAATTCAGGTTGGAGTTCTAAACCATAATCTCTTCTCTCATCATCATGTCCCTTGGTAAAAGTTTTTGATCTTCTATCATTGCTTAAAAAGTCAGGAATTTCACCATAATTACAATTTCCATCTAAACCATTATCCTCTAATCTTATTGTTCCTGGTCTTCCTTCCAAATTCGTAATATTAATTTCTAACCCGTTAGGTAATCCCTGAGTGTTAGGTGCTGCGTTATAAAAAACAACTTCATACTTATTTTTGTCAATTTCTAGTTCAACAGTAGTTTCAAAATAATCAACAGTAGTTTCTCTTAGTTCTGAAGCAGTTTTTTCATCATACCTTTCTAAATCATCACTTAAAGAATGTGTATTGTAACTTGAGATGTTAGGATTATCTTTGCTATCTGAAACCAATTTAGCTAGTTTTCTAGCTTTTTTTGCTAATGATTTATCTAATTCAGTTCCGACATCTTGAGTGGATTCAATTGGATTATCTTGTACTGGTTTACTGTAAGAAATAGCAGGAATTGCTAATAAAGCACCAGCTCCAATTACTGCACTTAACAAACTCATCGTAGTAGATTTCATTTTTATTTACACCTCTAAAACACAGTCAAACAACTGCAAAGTTTGTAACCTTTTCTTAAAGCTTCGTTTTTAGAACCAACAATTACTTTATTGCTGTTCTTAATGTTCTTAGCAAAAGGACAACTAGTATCATGAACCTTATTAGAAGTCTTAGATGAAACTACTTTTTGTGTTGCTTTTTTCCGAGTAGTTTTTTTCTTAGTTGATTTCTTAACAGTTTTCATAGCAACAGTGCTTTTAGCAACCTTTTTTGAATTAGATTGAACTTTTGCATTAAGTTTTGCAACTTCTGCAGCTAAAGTAGCATTTTCCTGTCTCAATTCTTCCATTTGTTTTAGAACAAAATAAACGTGTTGATATAATTCTTCAACGTCTCCTTTAGCTATTTCAAAGGATTTTGCCACATTATTTTCAAATTGTTGTAATGATATCATTTTTGATTATTACCTCTTTTTAGGTTAATTTGTTTCTTAATATATTCAGAATCTTTCTTATTTATAAATCTTTTGGTTATTTTGTCACTTTAGAGTGATAAACAAACGAAAGGTTTAAATATAGGTTATATTATATATGTTTAAAATGCAAACAGACAACAAACAATTTTTATCTATGACTAATCATCAAAGATCAGTAGATTTTTCAAACACATTATGGGACATAGCTAATGCTGGGAGTGGTTACCCTTTTGCAGAATGGTACGCTGGAAAATCAATAAAGTATGCTGGTGAAACAGGTAACCAAGCATTAATAAACCATACAATCAAGGTTGGGCTGAAATTAGTCCAAGAAAGTTATATTAAGGCATTAGAAGGAGCTATGAGAAAAGGAGCTTTAAAAACTCTTAAAGTAATTGGTCTTGTTGAATCTAACCGAGATATCTACATAAGAGATGGTAGAACAGATTTGGGTAGGTCTTCAAAGTTGAGAGATAATGAAGGAAAATTAATCTATTTTGATCCTGAGGTTGTATACAAATCTATGTTAATCAAGTTATATGAGAAAGTAGGTTTACCACAATCGTGGGCAGATCCCGAGCACCCAAAAGATTTTACTGGTGGAATTGCTGAAATTGTGGGCGAATCAATAGGATTAAATGAGATATTACATTAATTTTTATTTTCTTGGTTATAATCTGTTTCTTATTCGAAATATTTAAAAGTCATTCTCAGTTCTAGCAGTCTAATGGGCCTGTAGCCTAGCCTGGTTAACTGATAAATTTTAGTTTAGGGCAAATAGGGCGACAGCCTTCTAAGCTCTAGAGCAAAGAGAGCTGTAGACCGGGGGTTCAAATGTCTAATACTTTGGTATTGACTTGAAAGTCCCCTCAGGCCCGTTTTTCTTTTTAATTCTTGTTTGGTAATCCACTTATATCTTCACGGCAAGATAATCTTAAATAGGTAATTAACAATTTAACTGACTTCTTATTTAATAGAACACTTAATGAGGTGAAAATATGGAAATCCATCGTGCGAGAACTTGTGAACGCTGTAAACAAGTAATACCTTTAAATAAAGTTAGGTTATACCCTAAAGACAAAGAAGGTAACCTTCTGGTATGTGAAAGTTGTTGTGATGAATTAAAGAAAGCTGGTAAAGGAACTTTGGTTAGTTCTAAGATAAAACCATTACCTCCACCAGATTATGTGAGTTATTTTTGTAGCCGTTGCAATTACAATTTCAAAATTGATCTTTCTAAAACCGGAATTACAACTAATCTAAATTGCCCATATTGCGGTAGATTGGACCGCTTAGAAAAAAGGAGGAAGTGATATGGGTTTGTTATATATTCATCAGTTGAACCGCCTCTCCCAGAAGACCGCTGATCTGGAAAGTGTTTATCTTATTCGCGAACTTAAGGAAAAAACGCCCTTTCCAATTGATTCTGTAAAACTTACTGAATTCTTCAAGGAATTTTTTGTGTCTTCTGATGAAATTGAAATAATTGATAAAGCTAGAAATCTGATTGAACCTTTAATCATGCAAATAAAAGTCCTTTTGCAAGGGCAACCAACAATATACGAGAAGGTTAATTTACAGCGCACCGTGCAATTGCTTAAAGAAGTTTCTCCAGCAATTCAAAATAGTTTATTTTATCTTTATGAAGTTAAAAGAGGGCAATCAAATTTACCTATTGAAATTGCCGGTTTGTTAAACAAAATTCCAAAACTACAAACAATGGAAGAAAAAGTTCAAATTAATGAACGACTCAAAAATCATTTTAATTTTTTGCTGCGCAATCCAAATTTTGTATTTAATGCAAAGGATATTATTAATGAAGGAAGTGTTGCACAAATAGGTGGGTTGACAGAAAGTATGCAAAAAGGATTTTTTTTCAGTATCTCTTTAGAAGAGGAATACAGTAAAATCGATTTCTCTAAACTCAAGATGCGTATTCCCGCAGAAGAGTTGGAAAAAGTTGCAAGAATTGAGACTGATATTAAATTGATTAAAAAAGGTGTTGATACTGCTTATAATGTTAATATGAAATTGTTAAATTTAGCAGTGATATTATATTCTTATATTAAGTGGTTAAAGAAGTAAAGATAAAAATAGAATCATCAGTTAAGCTTTTGGAAAATACAAGGTCTTCTAAAGAAAACTATTTAAACTAAGCTTAAAATTAATTCTTTCAAGCGTCCGTGGCCAAGCGGTTAAGGCAGTCCCCTGCAGAGGGACGGGTCGAGGGTTCAAATATCCACGAAATGGAGACAGCAAAGCCATTTCCGGGTTTGGAAGTCCCTCCGGGCGCTTTTTTTTAATTTGATAAGTGAGGGAAATTGGTGAAAGAACAGGAAATTTCTAAAAGAAGTATTGAGAAAAATTTTCCAAAACTGTTCTGGATGAATATATTTTCCTCTATGCTGACTCTTACTCCCGTAATCACTTTATTCTATTTGTTAAGGGGGTTATCTTATTCTGATTTATTTTTATTATCAATGGTGTTTGGTATTGGTTCTTTTTTGTTTGAAGTACCAACTGGAATGCTAGCAGATAAAATTGGCCGAAAAAAGTCGATCTTATTAGCTTTCTTTTTACTTCAAATTCATAATGTTGCTTATTTGTTTGCATTTGGTTTTTTACAAATGTCTTTGGCTTTCTTGGTATTTGTAATTTCTTTTACCTTATTATCTGGAACAGTAGAAGCTTTAATTTATGATTCCTTAAAATTTTGTGGTAGAGAGAAAGACATGAAAAAAGAATATGGTAAATTCCTTTCTGCAGGCAAATTTCCTTCGATATTTATGCCTTTTGTTGCAGCAATAATCGCTAAGAATCTTTTGAACTGGCAGTTTAATGTTTTGATCTGTATTTCGATTGTAGCAATGATGGTTGCAATCTGGTTTACATTTAGATTAAAAGAACCTGAACTGCATTTTGAAAGAGGAAACAAATCAAAACATCTTTTGAAAGATAGTGTACAACTTTTTAAGACAAACAAAAATTTTAGGAGAATATTCTTTAACGCTGCGTTGATAGCCGTACCATTTCAACTGTTCTGGAGAATTTGGCAACCTTACTTAACTAATCTAGCAGTCCCAGTAATTGTTTTAGGAGTTATTGTGGCTACGCACAATGCAATAACTTTTTTCTTACAGAGAAATATTCATAAAATAGAAGAAAAGGTAGGTATAAAAAAAGTTATGTTAGCGCTAACGATTCTTCCATTTATTGGTTATATTTTGCTAATTTTCTTTCCAAATTTGATAACGGCCTTAGTTGGAATTTATTTAGTATTTGTATTTAGTGTATCACGCAGACCATTAGAATCTGATTATTTGAACACTCATATTAAATCCGAAAATAGGGCAACGGCATTATCATTTTTGAATATGTTGAACGGAATTTTTAGTGTTGTTTTAATGGGCGTTACAGCTTATTTAACCATTTATTACGAATTTATGGGATTGTACATTGCAGGCGGTTTAGTGCTAATTGGGTTATTGTTCTTCAGATTGAAAGATATTCATGTGAAAAAGCATGCTGTTGAAGAGATTGTACCTTTGCAACTAACAAATAGGTAACAAAAGATTATTAAAGCTAGAGAACTAATTCCTCTCATGGTTAAGAAGAACATTTCATCTTTAGATTTAACAGCAATAGTAAATGAACTTCAGTTCTTAGTAAATGGAAGAATTACTAAGGTCTACCAACCAGAACAAAAAGAATTGGTATTACAGTTGCATGTTCCAGGTAAGGGAAAACAATTACTGAGAATCTTTCCAGGAATGTTTTTGAACTTGACAGGTACTAAAGAATCAACATTAAGACCTAGTGGGTTATCATTACAATTAAGAAAATATCTGGATAATGCTTATCTGAGAGAAATTTATCAGAAAGATTCTGAAAGGATTGTCATTCTAGTTTTTGAAGGTAAAAATCCTAATGCCAAGGAACAGGAGATTACTAAATATCATTTAATTATAGAACTATTTTCAAAAGGAAACTTAATCTTAACAGATAAAGATTGGAAAATTATTACTTCTTCCACTGCGCAAGTATGGGAAAGCAGAACTGTTAAAGTCCGGGAGACTTATCAATTCCCTCCAGAAAGTTTTAACTGGAAAACAGCTACTTTGAAACAAATTATAGAAGTAATAAAGAAGAGTGATAAGAAAAATTTAGCAACCTGCTTAGCGATAGAATTAAGTTTTGGTGGATTATATGCTGAAGAAGTTTGTAAAATTAGTGACGTTGATTCAAAAAAAGAAATTTCTGAAGTTACTGACCAAGATATTAAGCAAGTTTTCAAAGGATTGAGAAAAGTTTTAGAGCTGCTTGAGAAACCAGCAGGTTTTGTTTATGAAGATAATGTTTTACCATTAGAACTTACTGGACAAAAATCGATCAAAAAATTGAAATCATTTAATGAGGCTCTGGATACATTAAACCCTTTAGAAAAAAGGTCACCTTATGAAAATAAAATTAAAAGCATTCAAGGAATTATCAATGACCAGGAAAAAGCAATAACTGAACTTGAACAAAGTATTGAACTTAACACTAGGGAAGGCGAACTGATTTATGAAAAGTATCAGAACTTGCAGAAATTGTTGGAAATTGTTAAAGAGTTGCGTAAAAGCAAAGAATGGACAGAGATTAGTAAGGAATTGAAAAAAGAGAAGAAAATCAAGCAGGTTGATTTGAAAAATAAAAAGATTATGGTGGATTTGTGAACCTTTGTTATAGTTTCTAATTTATATGTCACACAGAAAGCTTTTTTAACGTTAGAATTTTCTCTTAATATTAATATTAGGTGAGGATGGTAAAAAAGAGGTCTCCGAGGGTGTATGATATCATTGTAGTTGGAGCTGGGATGGCTGGCTTGAGTACAGCTAAAAGATTATCACAAGAGAAAAATTTGAATATTCTTTTAATTGAAAAAGAAAAAAATCTTACAGCCAATCATTTAGTAATGACTTTTAACGATATTGTTGAACGTTATGAGTTACAAGAAGCTGTCGTTTTAAAATTTCCAAGTTATGAATATTATAGTAGTAATAAAAAAACTAATATTCCTATTGACAAAAAACATTATTCTTATTACATTGATCTAGCTAAATTGGCAAAATCTTATCAGAAGAAAATCAAATGTAAAATTAAAACTAATATTGAGATTGTTGATGCTAAATATGTTGGAAATAAACTTTCTTTGCTTGATAAAAACGGAAAAATTTATCTTAGTAAAATGGTGGTTGACTGTAGCGGAAATACTTCTGTAGTCGCAGATGCTTTGGGTATTGAACGAAGTAAGGTTTATTGTAATGTGTTATCTTATAATATCACTGGACCAAACATTCCTAGGAAAAATTGGTCTTTACCTTTATTGTACATGGATTATCATATCACTAGGTCTGCAGGTGCGTGGGCAGTACAATATCATAATGATACTATCCATGTTGGAATCAGTAGTCTTTGCCCTTATTGTGAATCTACAAGAGGTGATTTACAAAGGAGACTAGACCTTTTCTTGTTAAAAGCACCAGGATATAGTCAATATTTCAAAAACCATAAGGTTAAAGGTAAAAAGCTTTACAAAATTTCCCCAGTTTTACAAGCTATTGATCCAATGGTTAAAGACAATTTATTGGTTGTTGGAGATGCTGCTGGTCAAGCAACTGCTTTTTTTGGAATGGGAAGTGATCCTTGTTTCCAAATGGGGGAAGCTGCTGCCGAAGTTGCAATTAAAGCAATAAAAGAAAAAAATTATTCTCAGAAATTTCTTATGGAATATGAAAAAATTTGGTGGCAGAAGTTTGGTAGATTTGAACTTAAAAATATTCTATTAAGGGATGCCTGTGCTAGATTTTTTGATGATGATGATTGGGATCAGTTAGTAGTTGCATTAAGGAAACTTAAGGGTTATGAATTTTACAAAGCGTTGAGGAGCGAGTATGATTTCAAATTAATTGCTAAGATTTTCCCTCCAAAAATTCTTTTTCATATATTATCTAGAGTTACTAGGGTTAAATTATTAGCTTTGTTTCATCCTAAGTTAAATTTAAGGCATTTAAGTTCGAGAGTGGTGTGATTAACATGACAAAGCAAATTAGCAATTTTTATCATCGTTTGGCTTTAAGTGGTGAAGAATGGCGTAAAAAGGTAGTTAAAGAACACAATATTAAACTTGATAACATTAAAAAAAAAGGATTAAGTTATCCTAAAGATCTTTATCCTTTGTGGGGTGCACCATTAGAATGGTGGTATTTTAATGGTCATCTTAGAGAAATTGGAGCGAAAAAAGATTTACAAGAGTTTGGCTACGAATTTTGTTTTTTTAAATATAATCCTTGGGCATTACGGTTTGGACCAGTACCATTAAGTTTTATGAAAAAAGAACCGTTTTTGATATTTCATTTTGCTATTACTGACAAAACTAATAAAAAATTTGACCTCTACGAAGATTCAGGAACTAAAACTTTGTCAAAGATTTATTGGGAAAAATTAAGTTTGGAATTAGGAAATTCTAAAATGACTCTTGGTAATAAAAATAACAAAAAAACATTTCAAATTAAAACCAAGAACGATTTAGCAGAACTGAAATTAGATTTAACCCCTGCTAAGAGATTTGTAAAACATTTTGATAACGGGTTTTCAGTAATGTTTAGATTACCGGAATTTCGGACTTATTATTTATCGTTTACTAGAGTAAAAAGTTCTGGATATCTAAAAATAGGTGGTAAAAAATATCAAGTTCAAGGAGAAAGCTGGTTTGATCATCAAAAACTTAATCACCCTCCCCAAGCACCATTTGTTGGGTGGGACTGGTTTGGAATAATGTTTGATGATAATACTGAATTGATGGTTTTTGATATCAGGGGAGAAAAAAATCTTAAGAAAGATGTAATGGGGGGGACTTATGTTGACAAAAATTCTAAAAAAGTTGATTTGAAAGCTGGAGATTTTAAAATAAAAATATTATCAAAATGGACTAACCCTAAAACAAAGATTACTTATCCTTCTGGTTGGGAAATTGAAGTTCCTAAATTAAATATCAATATTAAAATTACTCCAATAGTCAAAGGGCAGGAAATTAGTAGGACAATAACTACCCCCGTATCTTATTGGGAAGGTGCTTGCACTGTTGAAGGTAAAAAAGGTGGAAAGAAAATTATTGGAAAATCTTATGTTGAATTGACAGGTTACGATCAAAGATTCTTGGCAAGGTTGACCCAGAAGTTAAGTTAGATCCATTGTATATGTTATATAATATATTTTAAATTTGATACAACTTCCTTAATTAAAACAATTTTAAAACAATTCTATTAGAAAAGCAGAATAAATATAAAATAAATACTTTTGGAAAACAATATGGGGCATAATAAACCGAGAATAATAACTGACTGGAGAATGCAAGAAGTTAGTTGGGATAATATTCGTTATATCGTTCCTTATCTGGAGGATGGTGTTAACTTTACTGTAAAACAAGTTAAAGAAGATGGTACAGTTGGTGATGTTCATTATTATAAAAAAGGTTTAGGAAATGAGGGTTTAGAAAATTTAATTAATGAAATTGGAATAATTGAGCATTTAAACCATAGTGATACAATAAGATTACTTAAAGGGAATTTAGATCAATGGTTTTCTGCAGAATTAGATCATATAATCCGTAGTTCTGCTTTCAAAATTTCTGATGATAAAGATAATTTTCCAATACATACAGCTTTAATGATGCAGTTAGGGCCAAATCCTGGAGCATTAAGAAGTATGCTTGGAACTGATCTAAATATTTATTCTTTGTTTGATTTTAGTTTGTTAAGACTAATTATAAATGCACTTCCTGTTTTAAAGGATGCTTATTTTGCACAAAGAAAAAAAGACCCTGCAAGGATGTATAAAAGAATTAGCTGGTTTTCTGAACGGATGATTAAAGTTTTGGAATTTAATTGTGAATATATTGGTAGGGAACGAGCGTTAATCTCGGTAACTCCAGATGAAGGTATAAGCGAGTTGTATTATGAAAATAACCTTTCAGATAATTGTATTGCTGCACAGCTATCATGCCTTCCACTTAGAATGGATTTACCATTAGCATCAGTAAGTTACAAACGAAGAAAAGTTGACACTTTGTTTAATGTGAAATGGTATCCTCAAAGAGAAAGTTCACAAAAAGAAATATCCCGGTTAAGAAGAGAAAATACTGAATTGTGGGGAGGTATGAGAAAAATATTGGAAAGGACAGAGCCCGATAAGATTGAATTAGAAAGAGTTGTTGCAGAAAGGACTGCTGTTTTAAAAGATACTTTAAGAAAATTAGAAGATACTAGCGCAATTTCAAGAGCATATTGTGATGCTTTAGGTGATGATCAATTTTATTTTTTATTAACCGCTGCAATTAAAAATTTTGAAGAAAGAGGGAACTTTCAGGATGCAGAAATACAATTTAATCTTTTATATGACTTAGCAGGAAGAGATGAACGTTATAAAGATCTGTTGGAAAAAAATTTAATAGAATTTTATGCATCTAACATTTCTGAACGTGGTAGAAGATTAGGAGAAACTTCTACAGATATTGTCTGGTCTTTAGAAAAAAAAGTTGTTGAACCATTTAAAGTATTAATTTTCAAACAATATCTTGAATCAATCCGAGCGGATGTTGAATATGAATATATAAAAGAACTTAAAAGGAGGAATGAATTAAGAAAAATTTTACAAGAAAATTCTGAAGGAACTGAAGATGAAGATCTATATCAATTACCGGTAGTCTTAATTCCTGAACTTATTGGAAAACCGTTTAATTTAGTAATGAGTGGAACAAGATGTTTACTTACTAAAAAAATTCAAGCTCCTACTTTAATGAGTCTTTGTAATCAAATTGACGAAAGTGATCCCGATTATGAAATTGCTAAAGAATTTATTCAACAATGTCGATTTAAAGTTAATGAACTTCGAGCACTTTTAGCTGAGGATACGGTAGAACACAGCAGTTACATTCCTAGAATTAAAACTAACTTCAAAAAGAATTTTATTAAAAATCTTGTTGAATGTTTAGATAATATCAAAGGTGACAGATTTTCTGAAGAAGAAAAACAAGCTTTAAGATTTGCGGCAACAATTTTTGATGAAACAATCCAACTTATGCCCCAAGAACAGTATTGTGATTGGACGGACACTAATGTTCTAATTAAAGGTTATAGTAACTATGAAACTTTGGAACAATTTGTTGAGGAGATAAAAGGTATTAATCCTAATAATGGAAGAGTTTCTTTAAGGGAAGTTGTCAGAAGTTTTGTAAATAGTGCAGTTGAAATTCATAAAGTTGATTTTAACAAAACTAATCGATTAGTACATCCATTAGAAGATTCTAGAAAAGGGTTTGCTAAACCAGAAAAAATAGAATTAGAACAGTTTGAAGAAGATGTACATTATTTGTTGTGTAGGGAGCGAGTAAAACGAAAAATTGTTTATAATCAAGAAAAAGATTATACCAAAAAAATGTTCTTAAGGGGACCATTAAGGATGATTAATGAATTAATAATCTCTTATGAAAAGGGCAATGTTAAAATAGTAGATAACTTTTTAAGGAATTTTGATATAAACAAACCTTCTGCAACTGTTAATTTGTTCTTAGATAAAGATAATTTAACAAAATTACTTGATGATGATGCTTATTATTTGGAAATTCATCGTTATATGAGAAGCTTCAGATTAGCTTTAACTAAATATTTGATTATGGAAAATCCAGACATTGATCTTACTGAACATAGACAACGTTGGGTTACAGAAATAAATGTTTGTTTGAGTAGAACCAATCATGCTGTTAGTCAGATTATTAGAAAATTACAAGGAGAACAAGATTATGATAACCTTAAGAAAAACATTGAATTTCGAGAACATTTATTCTATATAAAAGAGGCATTAAATAAATTAGAAAATTTAACATTAGAAGATATTGATTTTGATAAACTTCAGGAACAATCTTTAGTTGATAGAATTGAAAGTCAGTTGAAGAGTGAAATACAGTTGGCGCCAGAGGAGGTAGTTAAAAGTTTAGATCCCCATATATTTAGTGTGAGATCTTGGTACATATTCTTTGATCCAGATGCAAGTGAAGCTGAACAAATAGCAGCTTTAATGCATGATTATGATCGATTTTTTGGAAAACAAGATAAAAATAGGCAGCCTTCTTATAGTCAATATAAATCGGATTCTGCTGGAGTTTCAGCTAGCCGATCTATGGAATGGTTAGAAGAACATTATAATCTTTCTACCGAGATATTAGAAGAAATCTTATATTATATCACCTACCATGATGATAAAGAAAAGGATAATTTAGATCAAATTAAAGAAGATATTTACAATGAAGACTGGTATGCAAATCTTAGAGTTCTTCATGCAGCAGATTGTGCTAGTTATATGGAAGATAATTTTGAAGATTATATTATGGATAATGGAACTTCCAAAACTCATGATAAACTTAGTTTTATGTATAATCATCTAGAAGAAGAACATAAAATTGTGTTAAGTAAATTACATAAAAAATGTCTTGACAGGCTTTTTTATTTGGAGAATGAAAGAAAAGATAATACTTTAGTTACATCTCCATTGTCATCTTGAAACTTAAAATATTAGCACACATTTGAGTTATTTTTTTAGCATATTCTAACATCATTAAATCTTTTTTAGAAACAGAATCGTAAAGGTCAAAACAATCTGAGATTAATTGTTTTCTTAAATTAAATGTTTCAATAATTTTTCCTTTAGAATAAGCAAAAAATAATTCATGAGTTGAAGTAATTAGTTTGTGTAATTCTTCAAATATAAATATTACTTTTGTATTTATACATTCAAGGTTTTTCTCAATTAAAAAGTCACATAAATATTTGTATTCATCCCCTATTTTTTCTAATTCTTCTACTGCACAATATAAAAGTGTTAAGTTATTTGGACTATGTAGACCCCCTCCTTTGTTAAGGATTCTTCTACAAAAACAAGTATATTTATTATTGTCTTTTTCAAGATGACGAATATTTGGTAACAATAAACACTCTTTATTCTTAATAGCACTAATGATACCATCATTCATTACTAACAATTGTGAAAATAACCTTTTCAGCATAGAGTCGAACTCGGAATCATATTCTCCAACAATTGTCTTGATTAGACAATAGTCATTATATTGCTCAACAATTTCGAAACCTACTTGTTCTTTTAATTCTTGTTGAATTAAACTTAAAGTTTCTATGTCTTTGAAATTAATTCTTATTTCATCATAACCTTTTTTGTATAAGGCACCTAAAAGTCTAGGTGTAATTGGGGTGTTGGGGTTAATTGTAACTTCAGATTTAAGGTTAATTGGTTTTTTATGTGTCTTAACAATTAAATTCTTACCATGCTCTTCAACTTCAAGTTCATCACCTTTACTAATGTTATGGGTTTTAACCCACTTGCTTGGTAATGAAAAAATTAGAGTAGAAGGACCATGCTGTACCACCCGTCTTTTCATATAAATAGCAATATGATTATTATTTATATAATTTACTATAATATCATATTATATGCTTAAAGCAATGCAAAATAATATATCTTTATCAAAACATATACCCTGGCATGGGTTGTTTTATAAAAAAGATATTGGTTAGTTTGGCAATAATTTTTATGTTTGTTTTGATAATCACGGTCTTAACTAAAGTCGAGATTCCAGAATTATTTTCTCCAAGCATTACTGGAAGTGCTGTTGATGTTGTTAGTCATTGTATGGAACATTGTGACGAAATCTGTAGTAATGATGAAGATTGCCTGAAAGAATGTATGATTAACGACTGCGGTTGAATTTGAGCTAAGCCTAATACCTGGCAGTTCTTTGTTATTTCTCCAAAGGTAAATATTATAAAGAAGAAAATTTATCTTTTCGCTATGCAACAAAAAGTTACTCCCTGGGAAGTTAAAGGAAAAATTAATTATGATAAGCTTATTAAAGAGTTTGGCCTTAAGCCCTTAAAATATTTACCTGAAAAGTTTCAAGAGCATGTTCTATTTAGAAGAGAGATTGTCTTTGCGCATCGCGACTTTAAACAGATAGTGGATGCCATTGACCAGAAAAAACCGTTTGCAATGATGACTGGATTAATGCCTTCCGGGAAATTCCATTTTGGACATAAATTGGTTGCTGACCAGATTATCTTTTACCAGAAATTAGGTGCTAAAGTTTACGTTGCAGTTGCTGATATTGAGGCGTATAACTCCCGTAACCCTAACCTGAAAGAATTGAGAGAAACTGCAATCAAAGAATATCTTACAAATTATGTAGCTTTAGGTTTAGATCTGGAAAAATGCGATTTCTATTTCCAATCACAGAGATCACCAGATGGTAAGAAAGCTAATGCATATTACAGTTTAGCAAATATGTTATCTCGACATGTTACATTTAACGAAATGAAAGCTATTTATGGTGAACTTTCGCCAGGTAAAATGTCTGCTTCATTATTACAAGCAGCAGACATGTTACATCCACAGTTAGCTGAATTTGAAGGTAAACCCTTACCAGTAATCGTACCTGTCGGTGCTGATCAGGATCCACACTTAAGGTTGGCAAGGGACATTTCTCAAAGAATCAAGGTATACAAATTCAAACAGTTAAGTTCAACATATCACAGGTTTCTTCCTGGATTGAAAGGTGGAAAAATGTCATCTTCAGATGAGACTTCTTACATAGCTTTAACAGATACTCCAAAAGAGGCTGAATTGAAAATAAAAAAATATGCCTTCTCTGGTGGTCAGGCGACTTTGGAAGAACATCGTAAAAAAGGTGGTGATCCAGAGATTGATGTTTCATTCCAGATGCTAAAGTATGGTCTAGAACCTGATGATAAGAAATTGCAAAAAGTTTATGATGATTATAAATCTGGAAAACTCTTATCAGGCGAACTTAAACAGATTTTGATTGACAAAATTGGCAAGTTTCTAGTTGAGCATAAGAAGAAAAGAGAAAAAGCTAAGAAAGTTGTTGATAAGTTTATTTCTTGATCTCATTAATGAAAATATGGCTTTTGTGCATTTGTGAAGGTTTTTACAGAGCCAATAAAATATGCTCTGTCGGACAACTAATCCTTCCTAACTAACACATATACTTTTTTCCCAATGTATTTCTTTGAAGACATAATCATTCCACCATTCCCTATTTTTCTAACTTCTCCTTCAGCAATCTCTTCAATTTCATCTTCAAGAT
>JBDRMB010000018.1:0-9351 GCA_043812455.1 archaeon
AGCAGTTTTAAACAAGCAATAAATTTTTCTATCAAGTCTTTTTTCTTTCTTCATATGGTGAATACCTCTAATATTCACCACCCCCTGTAGAAGAGATTCTACAGGGTTATTTTAATCTTACGAGATTTTCTACAGAGCCGGTATAATTTTGTTTTTTGATAATGCTAGTGCCCAGTATACCTTTGCGTAATATTTATATATTAAGCTACATTTATCTGGAAGATGGTTATACTCTTTGATTCCTTCAATCTGCCAGACGATATTTACAAAGTAGTGTTTGCTACAGAACAACAAGAGTTAGTTGGCAGACTTTTAGTTAACCATATGTTTGATAATGGCGGAGAGATAACTAAAACTGAAATGGGTTTGTTTGCTAATCAGTTACATGAAGGTAGTATTGTTATCAAAGAGAAGAGGGGTGTCTTGGATAAAGATATCAAATTGTCTTACAATAAACGACAATTTTATGATCGAATTCTTACACCGATGAAAGCTTTAGGCATTATTGATTATGACTTGTACAAGAAAACTTATCGGATCAGTGAACGATTTAACAAAGTTATGATAAAAGTTGGTTTGATCTGGCTGAAAGAGATTAGGAAGCAACAGGAAGCTAGGGGGAAGTAGATTCTTTTTTGATAATTTTCTATAAATAGTGGTGTGTTTAAGTAGTTAGTAACTATCCCTAAGTAGTTATTAAGCAAAAAGTTTATATAAACCAGATGTTCTTATTTTTTAATGAGTGTTGTTAAGTTAAAATGTATTCCAATAGCAAATTTAATTTTGATAGAATTTTAAAGTTAGGTAGTGATAATGCTGGAAAAGGATTTGATGGTTCTAAAAAAAAGAAAGTTGTAATCAAAGCTCTTGGAGAATTTGACGAGGAAGAACCAACTGAAAGTGATTATGTTGGTGGAGACTTAGGGTTAGATCGTGAAGAAACATTGAATCAAGCAGGAAAAGGGGATGATTATCTTGATGAAGATGGTGGAGATACTGAAGTTGGTTTAGGGGAAGGAGTTGATCTCAGTGATTTGGTTGAAGATGACAGTCTTTATTTTACCTGTGAAGAAGAGTTTGAGCCAATCGACGATAGTCTTCTTGATGATGATTATTCTGAAGATGAAGCACCACCTGAAAGAAGTTTAGATTCTGGTCTTGGTTTACCTTCTAGAGATCCAGATGCTCCAATAAGACAGAGTTCAGTATTGTTATATCGTCCACCTACAGAAGATGAATTCAGTCAGATGATAAAATTTTCTAGTGATATTGCAAATAGAATCTATAAGCCAATCTCTAGTGAAGTAGCAAAAAATGAACGAAAATTTAAACCATTAGAAGCTAAAAATTTAGATAAGTGTTTGCCCTCTTTTTATTTTGGTGTTGAAGAAACAGCTTTTCTTGTGAGGTTAGAATGTTTTTATGATGGGATTGAATGTGATGAAGAATACCTTGTTAAAGAACGTTTGTCTGGGGTTGCAGTAAATATTGTTTTTGAGTCTGAAGTTCCTGCAAATGGATGGAATGATATAAAGACAGCAATTGAACATTTTGATTATCAAGGGATGTCGGTTATGTATAAAAAATATTGTGATGAAAGAAGAGGTTCAGATGGTAGAACTTTTTACACTCATTTTGTAAGCAAATCCTTCAAGAGAGGACAAAATCAAGATTGGTCTGAATTTATTAATTATCATCTGGAAAGAGCTGTGCGTGGATTTGTCATTGAAACTTATAATTGTGCTAATTATTTGGGTTTAAGGGATGGCCACATTTCAGAAGAAGCTTCTAGGGATAGAAATTACAATCTCAGTGGTAAGAATGATGTTTTGCTAATGCTTTTATTGAATGAAAAAAATCAAAAGTAAAAAAAAATAAAGCGAAAATCAAAAATAGATTTTCTGTCATTACTACTTGAAAAATTAAAAACAAGTTGTAACGATTTCTAAAAATTAAATAAAATTACTTTCAGAATTCTCGGTTGGTTGTTGTACAGGATTTGGCGCTTGTTCTGGTTGAACAGGTGTTGCTTGTGCACCACTTAAACCAACTTTCAAAGCTTCAACTTTATTGGTCTTCTCCCAAGTGAAACCTTCTTCGTCTCTTCCGAAATGTCCATAAGCGGCAGTTTGCCTGTAAATCGGTCTTCGCAAATTTAACTGTTCAATGATAGCTTTCGGTCGAAAGTCAAAATTCTGTTTAACTAACTCAGCAATCTGGTCTTCAGGTATTTTGTTGGTTCCAAAACAGTTAACCAAAATGCTTACTGGTTGAGCAACACCAATTGCATATGCTACTTGGATTTCAGCTTTATCTGCTAAACCTGCTGCTACTATGTTCTTTGCTACATAACGTGCATAATATGATGCTGAACGGTCTACCTTACTTGGATCTTTACCTGAGAAACAACCGCCACCATGACTTCCATGACCACCATAAGTGTCAACGATAATCTTTCTTCCAGTTAAACCAGCATCAGCAACAGGGCCTCCAGTACTGAATACTCCTGTTGGGTTCACGAAATATTTGGTATTTTCATCAAGATATTCACCACATATTGGTTTTATGATCTTTTCAATAATATCTCTTCTAATAGTCTCTAAATCAACATCTGGGTGATGGTGAGTAGAAACTACAACGGCATCAACTCTTTTAGGCGTACCATTTTCATATTCGACAGTAACTTGTGATTTACCATCAGGCCTCAAATACCATAATTCTCCTCTTTTTCTTGCACTAGCTAACCGCCTAGTTAATTTGTGTGCTAGAACGATTGGTAATGGCATATATTCGGGAGTTTCGTTACTTGCATAACCAAACATTAAACCTTGGTCACCCGCACCTTGTTCTTCGTGTAGACCTTCTCCCTCAGATACTCCTTGAGAAATGTCTGCTGACTGTTCAGAAATTGCTACTAAAACTCCACAAGTGCTACCTTCAAAGCCGTATTCCGGTTTGTCATATCCAATTTCTAAAATTGTTTTTCGTACTATTTTTTGGATGTCTACATAAGTGTTAGTTGTAACTTCTCCAGCTACCACTACAAATCCGGTTTTGGTTAAACATTCTACTGCAACTCTAGCATTAGGGTCGTCTGTGTAAATTGCATCTAAGATGGCATCACTGATTTGGTCACACACTCAAGATACCTAATAGAAAAGACTATTAGATTTTATCTGGGTGACCTTCAGTAACGCTTTCACTTGTAAAAAAATATTTGTTTGTCATGTTCGTTTTGACCTCTTATTTCTCGTTTCTTTGGTTGTAATGTTATGATTTATCTGAGAAAATCAAATTTCATTTAAAGTTTCTTGACAATAATATTCTGATTGGAATATTTGTTATTGTAATATATGTTACTATTTTGCAATAATAAATAGAAGAAAAGTTTATAAATAAGCTAAAAATTAGATATTCAGATAATAATAAAGGTCGTAAAATGAATCTTAAACTCTATGAAATTGTTCACGGTAGTGATAGTCAAAGAGCTGTTGGCCATATCAAGAAACATACGCTTTTGAAAAGGGAACGTATAACCGGATTGGCTGATGGCCAGGGGGATTATGGTAATATTGCTAGCGATTTAGCAGTAAAAGCTGTTAATGAGATGATGGGATTAATTGAACCTTCAAATTATCAAGATGGATTATTACCAATATTTTATCAACGTTTATATCTTAATCTTAATTCCCGTTTAGCAGATTCTGAAGAAGGAAAAAACTTAGAAACGGGATTGTTGGTTACTCTAATAGATGATTTGGGCAATTTATATTATTCTAAAATTAGTGACTCAAAATTATATCTTTATAGAAATGGAGAATTATCTGAATTAAATGTGAGTGGTGGTTCTACTTTAAAAAGTAATGCAGATATTCCTATGTATATTGTTGAAAGCAAAGAATTAGCTAAAGAAGATTTAGTTTTGTTATGTTCTGGCAATGTTTATAAAAAAGTTGGTGAAAAAGTAATTCATGATAAATTAAAACAATTATTTGTTGGTAATCCAGTTCCTAATAGTGAAAGTTTAACCGATTATGCTTCAAAATTGTGCAAACAAGTACTTGATAGTGGTGAGGAAGGAGAAGTTACTGTTCTTTTATCTTACTTAGTATCTGAAAAACACTTCATTGATATTGATGATTTAGGTTCTATGAGTATGGAAATGGAAGAAGCAACAATTGTAGATTATGGTAAATTAAGATCATTAAAAAGAGAATTAAGGACTGTTAATGAACAACGCGATTTTCTTTCTGAAACAGCAATCAAAGCAAGGGAAAAGTTAGATCAAGCGCTTGAAACTATTTCTGAATATGAAAGTAGAAGACATCCAAAAGTTCAAGAAATGTTGAATAGAGTAAAAGAATTAGAAGACGAACTTGGTGCTTATAGAAATGCTTCTGCTGGAAATCCAGAAGTTGTAAAGTTAGGAGCACAAGTAGGAGCACTTAGACAACAAGTTAAAGGTTATGAAAAACAACAACAAGGAAGTGCTGAAACTTCTTATGAAACGAATGTAGTTCTTCAGGAAGTTTTTGATGGTAAAGTAGGAGAACTTCAAGCAGAAATTGAGAATCGTGATGGTAAAATTAGAGATTTAATTAGTAGGTTAAGGGCTCACGATGCAGTAACTGATGAAGAATTTAATAAAATTATAGTTGATTATGGTGGTGAAGGTGCAAGTAGTTATCAAGATAAAATAGATAATTTAAACAAGATAATTGATGAACTTAATGTAACTATAAATAGAGAAGAAAATGATAGAAAATTTTTTTCACAAGAGGTAGAACAATTAGAATTAAAAGTTAAAGAATATGAATCTGAAAAAGAAAGTTCAACAGAAGAAAATAATAATCTTATACAGCAATTAGTTTCTGTGAAAAAAGAAAGAAGAGGTATTAGAAAAAAACTTTATCTACGAGAAATAAAAGATAGTAAATGGAGCAAGAGAGCGATTGCTGGAATTTGTAGTTTAAGTACAGCCATAGGTATTGCTGGTGCAGTTGCTTACTACAACTATGCTCCTTTATTATCTGGACATGAGCTAGAGGAACAGGAACCTATAGTACAGTTTCCGTCAGTAGCAGAATATGCTAAAGCAATGGATGATCTGAAACGTCAAGAATTGAAAGATGAGATCAATTGTGAAGAATTAGTTCAAGGTGCTGAGAATATCAATCAGAATTTCACTAATATCGGTGGTTCTGTGGAAGAATTTAATTTCCTAAGTGAAGACATGGATGCTTTTGTCAAAAGGCGTTGTCAGCGAACACATCCATAAAAAATAAATACTAAATATTTAATAAGACAGATTATTTAATATTATAAGTTAATTTTTATTAAAAGAATTATTACAAAATGATATTTGACCTTATACAGATAAAAAAGTTGCGTAAACAGTATTCGTTAAGCCAGAAAGAGTTAGCAGAAAAAGCTGGCGTGTCACAATCTTTGATTGCTAAGATTGAATCTCAAAGAATTGATCCTGCTTATTCTAATGCAAAAAAGATATTTCAAGCTCTGGAAGAACTGCGCGATTCTCAAGAACCTAAAGCGATTGAAGTTATGAACAAAAAAGTTTTGTTTGCTAACATTCAACAAAGTTTAGGTGAAGTTGTCAAAATTATGAAAGAGAAAAACATTTCTCAGATGCCGGTAAAATCACAAGAATCTGTAGTAGGAGTTATCAGTGAAAGTATTATCATTAATGCTTTAGCTAAGTATAAAGATAAATTTGCAAATCTTAAGGTTGGTGATGTGATGCAAGATACTCCACCAATAGTTTCTGTCAATGAGAAGTATAGTACTTTGGTTGAACTTTTACGTACCAATCAGATTGTCTTGATTTCAGATAGAGGAATGATTAAAGGTTTAGTTTCGAAGTCTGATTTATTGGGATTATTTTGATTAAAAAATATTTTAAGATTAATATTCCACTGATTAGTATTTGGTGATAAGTTGTTGGAGGGAAATAAGATGAGTGAAAATATAATGACATTGGAAGTTGGAAAACGGTATGGAATTCCTGATTTAGGTAGAGGATATGAAGTGTCTTACGTTGGTGAGAGTAAAGTTCCTCCAGGTCATGTTGATGTTGCGTATCATTGCCCTAAAATGGGTTTAATTAGTTCTGTGAGTGATACTTCTTCAATTCCAATTGATGGTAGTGGAATGAAATCTTTATCTGGAAATCAATTAGTTCCAAATAATCAGAGTGTAGAGTTCCGAGTTGGTTCTATCTCTGCAGATAAAAGAAAGTTAGAATTGATTGTTAAGGTAAAAGATAGAGTTGCTTAAATTTATTTTTTCTTTGTCTTATTCTATAAAAATTGTATTTAAAAAACTAAGCCTGAAACGCGAGAATATCTTCAGTAGAAAGTTTCTTGCCTTTTTTTATCTTCTCAGAAACTTCTTTCTGCTTTTCTTTAACCTGAGCTTTCATGTTAACCTTTTCTTGAATACCTAAAATATCTTTAATTTCTTTAATTCGCTTGTCCATCTCTTCAGTAGATTTCTTTGACTCTTCAAATTCAGCTTTCTGTTTTAGGTACTCTTCAGCTAATGGCTTTTCTTCTTTCCGCAATTCTTTTAATTCATTAAAAGTTCGATTGATAACTTCATGCTTCTCTTGAGATTTCTGAGCACATTCTTGAACTTTTAGATGTGCTTCTTCAGCTTTCTTTCGCATTTCGGTAAAATCTTTACCTGAACCTTTCATTTCTTTCCAAGCGTCACTCATACCTTCTAAACTTTTTAATTGAGCTTTAAGTTCTTTAATGTGCTTTTTGATACTTTGTTCTTTTGGAAAAGACATTACTTCAGTTTCAATAGTGGTTTCCAGATTTTCAATTTCTTTCTTAAGGGCAATAGGATCTTTTTGAACTTTCAGTTGACCTAACATTTCACGTTTCTTTTCTTGCATCTCGCGTTGTTTGCCAGAAGTTTCTTTAACCTGTTTATTAAATTCGTCACGGACTTTCTTAACTTCCCGGACTTCTTTAGTTAATTCATCTCGTTCTTTTTTAAGTTCGTTAACTTTTAGGTTACGAGATTTTATTTTATCAGTGATTGATCGTAATTTCCGATAAGTTTGTTCTTTTAATTGAGAAGTAGAATTAAGTTTAGACTTAGTTTTAGCGTAATCTTTCTTTAATTGTTCCAGTTCTTCGGATAATTTTTGCTTGTCATCAGTCATTTAAATCACTTTTTGCGTTGGTAAAAATTTAAACAAAGGGGAAAACCCCAAAATTAAATTTCTAAAGAAACCTTTAACCGAATAAAGCGCCAAGACCAGCTGCAGCAGCTTCGTCAGCTTTCTTATCATCTTCTTTAGGTTTCTCAGCTTTCTTTTCTTCAGCAGGTGCACTTGCAGCAGCAGCAACTGGTGCAGCTACAGCAGCTTTTTGAATTGCTTCGTCAATATTAACACCTTGTAAAGCAGCAACTAAAGCTTTAACTCGTGCTTCATCAACAGTAACGCCAGCAGCAGTTAAAACCGCTTTAACAGCATCCTCGGTAATTTCTTTACCTGCTTTATGAAGTAACATTGCACTGTAAATGTATTCCATTTTTTGTCCTCCTTGATGTATAAATTTTATTTTTTGTTAATTTTGTCTTTGTTGGTAATCATCAACAATGAATATGATTACAGCTTAGCCTCACTTTTCAGTGAAGTTGCTTGGCTTTCTGCTTTTGCCAAAACCTCATCAACAGTATCTGGTGATAAGATACCTCCTTCAATTGCTAATGCTTTAGCTTCTCTGAAAGATTTTTGTATAAGTGGTTCAACAGTTTCTGCACAGAGATACCCCCTATCAATTGCCAAGTTGAATGCCCACTGATGAGCTTGAGTGAAGTTGTTTGTGTATTCAGCTTCGTCAATTCGTAAGTCTTTAGCATTAAAGATGAAACCGTTTTCCCAGGCACATACTAAGTCAAGACCAATTTCCATTGGTTTGATATCAAGCCTTTTCAAAGTTTCAGCCAATTTAGCTGAGATTTCATCTCCTTCTTTAGCTACAGTAACATCACCAATAATAGTTAATTTGCCATTCTCAACTTTAGTTTTAATTCCTGCTGAGGCCAGTTCTGAAATGATTGGACCTGGTGCAAAGTTGGTTGCTCCTGCCCTAACAACAATTTCTTTTGGTGCTGTTTGTCCAGCTTTTGCTGGTGCTTCAGATTTACTTTTTTGTAATGTTGAATATAAAGAGTAAGGATTATCATTACTGAACAAAATTGCCGGCATTCCTTTTAATTTTTCAATAAGTTGAGATAAATTATCTTTGCCACTAACTTCTTCTAAAGCTCTTTTTAGAAGATTTTTTCTAGCCATAATTATCCGAACGCCTTTCTTACCTAAGGTTGCACGCATTACTTGCAATTGTTGAGTAGGAAGATTTTCTAAATTTACTATACCAATGATTGTGTGACTACTAATCAAATCTTTCAATTCATTTACTAGTTTGATTTTTTGTTCGCTAACCATTTTATAGAGTCACCGGCTTTCCCATAGTTAATTTTAATTGTACTCTTTTCACGTTTTGCAGTTCGTTTGGAAGTTGTTTAACTGCAGAATTGTAAGCTGAAATTATATTATCTGCAATATCATTATCCGACATACTTTCTTTGCCAACCATACATTGTAAATTAGTAGCTTTCTTAGCTGACATTCGTACAGTTTTAGTTAATTTTTCAATTAATGGTGCAATATTAGCGTTAGGAGGAACTACACAACCTAATTTTGGGTTAGGCATTTTACTTCTTGTACCTAGAACCTTACCAAATGTTGCTGCTACCTTTGGCATTAAAGTTGCCTGGGCAATAAAATAATCATATGATTGTGCTAATTTTTTCATAACTTTTGGATCTTTATATTTCTCAAAATCAGATTCGGTGATTGATAAATCACAATTTTTGTTTGCCTGTTCAGCAAGTTCTGGACCAACAAAAGCTGCAACTTTAGTTTCTTTACCTTTTTGTTTAGGTAATGTTGCAAAGAAGTCAATAGGATTTTGTTTAATATTAACGTTTTTAAGATTGATAATTAGATCATAAGACTGCGGAAACTTCCTTTGTTTTCCTTTTTTAAGTTCAGATATAACTTCTAATACTCGTTTTTTATCCATTTATTTGCCTCCTACCTAAAGTAGTATTAACGGTATTGGGTTGGAAATGCAAGCTATTTATAAATATTTTGGTGAGGAGGGGTTTATCTAATATCCCGAAACTGCTAGACACTACGAAAGTGCTAGACATTTCTTAAATCATCCCAAACTTCTTTTGGTGTTTTATAATGAAGGCTCATGTGAAGCCTTTCTTCATTATAATGTTTGATAAAATCTCCAAAAGAAG
>JBDRMB010000019.1:0-39595 GCA_043812455.1 archaeon
CTTGTTGGAAAATTATTCGTTACAATGTAACGAACTCCAACTTCTTCAAAACAATTGAAGATTTAATTGCGGGGATTGAAAAATTCTTACGAGGTTATTTTTTTACGCTCTGTCCGTCCAACTATTTAACGCGTTGACTATAAAACAGTAATTTTTAGCTTATTTTTTTAAATGATTACCTAATTTTATAAAGAGAACAAAGCTACGATAAATCAAAATGACCACTAATAATGAAATCAAAGTTATTAAATTGAACGATTCCTGCTATTTAGGCATACCAGCAAAAGGCTGTCAGCAGTGTATCAAAGGTGAGAAGCTAGTTCTATTCATAACCGGTAAATGTGCTCAGGCTTGCCATTATTGTCCAGTATCTGAACATAAGTTTGGTAATGATGTGATTTATGCTGATGAATGGAAAATTGAGGATACTCTTGAAGGGCATAAGCAGTTAATTGAAGAAGCCAAACTGATTGATGCTAAAGGTGCTGGAATAACTGGCGGTGACCCATTATGTGCATTGGATCGGACTTGCAGGTTTATCAAATTGCTTAAGAATGAGTTCGGGAACCAATTTCATATTCATCTTTACACTCCGTTAAAACTAGTTACAGAAAAAACTCTCACAAAACTTCATAACGCTGGACTTGATGAAATACGATTTCATCCAGACTTGGATGATGATAAAGATTGGCCAAGACTGAAACTAGCAAAAGGGACAAAAGAAAACAAATTTGATTGGGATATTGGTATTGAAATTCCGTGCCTACCTGACAAAGAACAAGAAATAAAGAAACTGATTGACTATAGTCACAGTATTGTAAAATTCTTTAATCTTAATGAACTGGAGTTATCAGACACCAAAGTTGAACATTATAAACTTAATTCAAAAGAATATCAAGAAATATATTATGCCAAAGACGAGATAAGTTATGGTGTTAAGGGTTCTGTTGAACTGGGTAAAAAATTGATTGAATATGTAAAAGAAAAAGGTTATGATAAAAAAGATTTATGTATTTATTTCTGCACTGCAAAGTTGAAAGATCAAACGCAGCTTGGTAACAGAATTAAACGTCGAGCAAAAAATGTTGCTAAAACAGTTGACATAATCACTAAGGAAGGAACTCTGATTAGAGGAGTAATATACCTGCCTGAACTAAAACCAGGATTTGGTTATCAGGAACTAATTAAAGAAGTTCAGGAAGGTAAGAACGAAAAATTAAACAAACTGAAACTATTAAAATTATTAGAAGAAAAATCAGCAATACTTGAAAAGAATTTTCCTAAAAAACAGTTCTTTATTGATGAAAATAAGTTTAGAATCATTACTAAAAAGAAGTTTGTTGAAAAGAATGTTGAGAAAATAAAAGGATTAAATCTTGTTCCGGCTGTCGTGGAAGAATATCCTACTCAAGATAGTTTGGAATTGGAGATTGAAATATTAGATTAAACGTTGCAAAGGTTTGAAGAGAAAGCTTTATAAATAAACTAAGCAAAAACAGGGATAACCATGGAATTCAAAGTTATTGAAGAAAGCAAAAATAAGCTCACCTTTGAGCTGGAAGGAGAAACACACACTTTCTGTAATTTGTTAAAGACAGAATTAAGGAAAGTTAAAGGTGTTGAACTTGTAGGTTATCGGATTGATCACCCATTGGTCGGTGTTCCTAATTTTTTGCTAGAAACTAAAGGTATTGAACCAAGAAAAGCTTTGAAAGAAGCCTTAAAGAACATCAAAGACCTAACTAAAGACTTTGAGAAACAAGTAAAAAAATTATAAATTTTTAATTTTCTAATTTGAAATTAAACCAATAAATTCTACAAAAGCATTATATACTAAAAATGATACTTAAATTTCTTATGGCAAACATCAATAAAATTTTAGGAATAGTTGCTGTAATATTAACACTATTATTTGTTGTAAGTTGCACATCCCAAACAATTGAAGACATCAAAAATGAAGACCATGTCGGAAAAACAGTAGCTGTAAGGGGAACAGTAGAAAACACCATTAAAATTGGCCAGCTTTCAGGTTATACACTGAGTGATAATAGTGGTGAAACGATTGGTGTATCTACAGAAGATTTGCCTCAAGAAGGAGACATAGTTACTGCCAAAGGCGTTTTGATGAAAGATACTTTGTTTGGATATTACATACTAAACAATAATTAGTTTTCCTAACTAATTATTGTTGGTATGTACCAACAATAAATAAAAGTTCAAATTTTTATTTATTGTTCAGTACATTCTGGTAAATTAAAAGTAAATTATTTAAACTAACTAATATTGTTTAAGATAGATGGTGAAAGATGTTAAACTATTATTAGCCGTATTCTTTATTTTATCAATCTGTTTGCTAGCAATTTCTTGCCAGGAAGAATTAACAAATGAAAGTGGTGTTTTGCTAAGTTCTATTGAAATCCAAGAGTACCAAGGAGAAAAATTAGATTCTGTCAACGCTTTTCGAGAAAATTCTATTTCCGGTCCACAACATGTTGATGAAGAATCTTATAATCTTAGGGTTACTGGTCTGATAAACAAACAGTTGTCAATGCCATATCAAGAATCAATAAAATATTTTGATTCTTATCAAAAAGTTGTAACTTTGCAATGTGTTGAAGGCTGGGACGCTACAATCCTTTGGGAAGGATTTTTGGTCAGAGACTTACTTGATTTGGCGGAAGTCCAAGATGGTGCTAATACTGTAATATTTTACGCTTATGATGGATATTCATCTTCTTTTCCGATAGAATACTTTTATGACAATGATATCATTATCGCTTACAAAATGAATAATGTTACCTTGCCACCAGAACGGGGGTTTCCGTTCCAATTGGTGGCAGAAAGTAAATATGGTTACAAATGGGTTAAATGGATTACTGAAATTAAGGTGAGTGATGATGAAGATTATGAAGGTTACTGGGAAAGTCGAGGTTACAGCGATACTGGTAATTTAGATGAATCTAAATACAAATAAATTGTGTAGGTGTTAAATATGGTAAAAAACAAATCTGAAAAAACTGATGTGATTAATATAGTCAAAAAAATTATACAATGGACCTTATTTACTATCGTTGCTCTTTATGTTATTACTGGTTTAGAAATGACCCAATTTCAACTTATTGAAAAAATAACATTTGGTCTATTAGGTAAAGCCTTATCATCAAGAATTCATACAAATTTACTTATCCCATTTTTGATCTTATTAATTGGACACATGACTACACCGTTATGGTATAAGTTGAAGAAAAAGTAAAAATGATAAAAATAAATTATTGGAAGTTAATAATTTCGCTAGTTGTTTGTCAGTTGGCAGGAGTTATAGGCTCTTTCTTTACTGTATCATCAGTAAGTACTTGGTATTTAACATTAACAAAACCTTCATTCAATCCCCCTAGCTGGGTTTTTGGTCCAGTTTGGATAACATTATTTTTTTTAATGGGAATTTCTCTTTATTTGGTGTGGAACAGTTACGATAAGAAAAAAGACACTAAGATAGCATTAAGTTTCTTTTCAGCACAATTGGTATTAAATTCCTTATGGTCAATATTTTTCTTTGGTTTAAGAAACCCATTACTAGCATTTATAGAAATAATTATCTTATGGATTTCAATACTATTAACTACAATTTACTTTTATAAGAAATCAAAAACAGCGGCTTACTTACTAATACCTTATTTATGTTGGGTAACTTTTGCAGCTCTTCTAAACTTTATAATATTTTATTTGAATTAGAAATCATATTTTGTTAGGTATTAACCTAAATATTAACTTATGTATGAATTATTTTCTTCCCTTTCTTTGATACTAACATCTTAAACACAATTGGAGAGATAATAGTAGTGATTAATGCCATCGCAACAAGTGAAGTAAAAATTGACCCAGTGATTATACCAGCTTCTAATGCCAAGGCTACGATTACTAATTCAATATCACCTTTTGGGTTGAGACCCCAACCTAAAATAAAACCTTCTTTCCAGGTACCTTTGTTAAGTTTGATAGCTAGGGCAGTCCCTCCTACTGTACCAACAACGGCAATAAGAACTAGTAATATTATGAACCAAATGTTTTCTATTAAGACACTTAAATCAGTATTAACTCCAATCCATACAAAAAACAACGGAATTAAGAAGCCAAAAGCTATAATATGAATTGATCTGGCCATGTCATGCTCTTCCCAGTTGGGAATACTTTCTTCCTTGAAGATGGTCTGCCTAATGATGATACCGGCAACCATCGCTCCGATTAGGGTACCAACACCGAGATATTCTGCTAGGGAAGCAATAATCAAGACAATGATTAATGAACCCATGAACCGTGCGGTGCTTGAGTTTTCACGGTCAAAGAATTTTAAGGCAAATGGTAAGAACCACAACCTTGCAGCGACTATGATTGCGATAAATATAGTTATGTCAAGCATTAATCTTAACGGTGTTAGGTTACTGATTACAATATGAAAAAATGATAATAAGATACTAACCAAAATTAATTCAATGGCATCATCAACAGCACCAGCACTGATGATAGTACTTCCTAATTTTGATTTTAACATTTTCAGTTCTTCAAGAAGGTCGATAGAAACTGACTGGGCACTTACCGAAAGAGCAACACCAACAATTATACTAGCTATTATATCAAAATTAAAAATAAACCTCATTACAATAAACCCAAGAATCAATGGTAAAGAAGTATTGAATAATGATATCAGGATTGATTTTTTAGCGTTCTTTGTAAGAACCTTAAAATTGGTTTCTAGTCCGACGTAATAGAATAACAAGATTATTCCAAGATTGGCTAAGAAAGCTAAGATATCTAAGTTATCTGGCGTGAATAAGTAAGATTTTATAAGACCAATACCCAAGATAATTCCAGCAATTATCTGCCCGACAACTCTTGGAAGACCAATCTTTTTTGAGATTTCAGATAGCAGATAAGCGAAAGCAAGTGAAATCAAGATAACAACTAATGTGGATACCATTCTACTACCTCTTTAATTAAAAGAAAGCTTTTAATTTTATATAAACCTTGCTTTTTTAGAAAAACTAGATGCTTGTTTAAATATTAAAAAAAATTATATTAAATCAAATGAAAAATAAAAAAAATAAACTCAAAAACTTATTTCATTTTTTGAGATGCAAAGTAGATCATGTATAAAGCAGCAACTCCTACTAAAATATACACAATTTTCTGTAAAATTGGAATAGATCCTAATAAAAAGTTGACTAAGTCAAAACTTGCTATTCCAACTAAACCCCAGTTTAATCCGCCAATGATCACAAGAACAAGTGCGATCCAATCAAGTACTTTTGTATCCATTTATTTCACCTCTTTTTAATCCAGTAAAGGATTATACTTGTTTTAGTAAACATATTTTTAAATATATAAATATTATGATACAAGTATGGTAAGAATAAACATAATTAATCCTAAGAAACTTGCTGATCAACATTTAATTGCTGAATATAATGAAATTTTAATGTTATTTGGTCATGTTAAGAAGTTTCCTAAGGTACATAGCTCTCCAAAAGAATATTGCTTAGGAAGAGGGCATATTAATTTCTTTAAAAACAAATTATTATATTTGAAAAAAAGGCATGAGTTGTTAAAGAAAGAGATGATACTAAGAGGATTCAAACCTGAAAAGAAAATAAGTTTGTCACATTTTAGGAAAAATTTGTGCAATGATTGGAAACCTAAGAAAAAAGATTATTATATTATCCAAAAAAGGTTAATTGATAAAATTAAACTGAAACCAAATTATTACAAATACTATGGAAAAATTAAACCAATTACATTTTATAAAAAAATATTAAAACGAATAGAAATTAAATTGTTAGAGTAATTTAATTCCTGTGCAACAAATCTTCAATCTCTCCAATTTCTCTAGAATGTTTGATCCACCGAAATGCTGCAACAACTAAAAAGATTACACCAACAAAGACCGCAAATAATCCTGAAAAGAAGAAAAAGTCCCATCTCTTAACTGACAAGCCAAAGAATGCGATACCAAACAGAGTTACCGTTGCAGCTGCACGAATATACGCTAAGATTGTTCTTTCTTGTGCCAATTCTGTTCTTTTTTGTGCTAGGTGAGTTAATTTACTATGTTCATTCTGAGCTTTTTTCATGCCAAAAAGAAAATTTTAATCTATTTAAATCTTTTTTACTTTTTGGCGGTGTCCGGAATAACACTATTTTGTATACTGGCGCCAAAGGAGGTGCATGAGCGAACGTAGAGAGCTCATAATTGCGCCGTGCCCCAGTATACAAATTAAATATATTTCGGACATGGCCTTACTTTTTAATTGTGATACTTTTAACATTACTTGCCTTCTCTTCAACAACAAAAGAGTGGACTAAATAATCGTTAAGGTATATTTCACAAAATTTATCTTCAATATAAATCTCTAATTTTACTTTATCTTTAACTGTTTTTATTAATTGAATTGGTAAAGTTCGTAAATCATTCACACGATTGTCAAAATCAAAATCTCGTAATGCTAGTCCTTCTTTGGTTTGATCAAAGAAAATCTTTCTTCGATATTCTGGATTTTCAGTGTTTACAGTAATTTCAAATCTTAAAGGCAAATTATTAACCGATTTTATTCTTTCATCGTTGTTAAGATCTTTAATAGTTCGAGAATTACTTATTGTTTTGAAATCATTATCAAATTCAGGATGTTTTTTCAGGAACATAAAATTATTTTTAATTTCAACAATTTTTGGTGGGGCAAGGCAAGTAAACATTTTTCCTTTAAATTTGTCACGTAACCAGTAATAAAATAGTTTTTTACCTTTGAAATCAATTATTCTTTCAGCATAGCAGTAGTGTGGAGTGATAATATTATGTTCAGGTTCTTGGTACGGTCCAAACAATTTATCACTAACTGCAAAAGAAACACTATACTCGTTTTCATAAGTTCCGTAAACTAAATAGTACCTTTTCTTACCATTTAATCCTAATTTGTACAAATGTGGAGTTTCAATTTCCCAATATCTGTTCGGAGAAAACAGAGGTGCCATGGTTTGCCAATGAAGTTTATCTTTAGATTTCAGTAATGCTACGCAACCACTATGTTCAAAAGCTTTATTTTTATCTTTGGCAACTAAAAGGCAATAATATTGGTCTTCAACTTTGAAAACTTCTGGATCACGCCAGCAGAACCTGTGGAAATCTGAGGGATAATAATATTTTCCAGTATGTTGATTCGTAATTATTGGCTTTGTTGTAGTTTTGCTAGCACCATCTACATTGTTTTGTTCAATCTCTCTCCAATTAATTAAATCTTCAGATTCAAATATACCTACTTGTTGAGAACTGTGATGATAACCGTCTAACCGTTTAACTGCAGAGTAAAAAAGATAATAAACTATTTTTCCATTTTGACCTTTTTCAGGATAAATTTGTTGTGCCCATAAACTTCCATTGTTCCATTCATTACGAGGCAAATTTAATCTCTCCAAATCTTGCCAATGTATGCCATCTTCAGAAACTGCTAAACTATAATTGTTACCTTTTTCTAACTCCCCCCCAGTTTTACTTTTTTTCTTTTCGATAAAGATACAATACAATTTGCCATCTTTCTCAATCATATCAAAATCTCCTAACTTTTTATTTCTGGGAGCAAAGAACAATTTTTTCATAAATCTAACTAAGTACCAATCGTATAAAAATGTAACTACAATTTTTATGCTCAAGTTTTATATAATTTAAGTACTTCGTTTATTTCTGGAATGGATAAAGATATTTTAAGCAGATTAGATAATCATTTTGAATCTTTAGAAGGGAGAATACAAGCAGGTGTAAGAATGCTCGGACTTTATGAACAAAAATCTGCTGATGAAAAGCGAATAACTGATTTGAAATTAAAACTTGATATACATGTGGAAGATTTGGAAAGGTTTTACCAAGCATTTCCAGAGATTCAAAGCGAAGAAAGAGATTCTAGAATTACCAGTTACAAAGTTTATAAAATTCCTTAAGAGGTTTTCAATAATTTTTCACATACTTATATCTTTCTGATTATATAATATTTATTTAAGAAAAGTTTATATTTCTGGCTCCAAACTAGTATGATATGGGATTAAATAAACAAATTCTTCGTATCGTCCTGTTTGGTTTGAGTGGCTTACTTATCTTTTTAATCTTAGTAGGTATATCTAATGTTTTAATCCCAATCATTGACAACAGTTTTTATACCGTAAATGTAGAATTTATGAACCAAAATTTATGGATTGTAATTACTTTTACCATTTTGTTCATTGCTGGTGATGTATTTAGTATCTTAAAATTTCCATTTAACATACCTTATCCATTATTTAATGGTGTAGCAGCAATAATGTTAACAGCATTATTTGTAAATGCGTTCTCTTGGGTATGGGAAATGATATTTTTTGACTTGTTATCAATAAACCTTTCTGTAATCTGGGTTTATGTCCTTGTTTTTGTTCTAGTACTAGCAGTAGGATATTATAATATTTTCAAAGCAGTTTACAAGAAAAGAAAAGTTAGGAAGTATAAAGTTAATAATAAGTAAGTTTCAAAAGTTCTAAATAGGGAAAGATTAATAAATAATTATTTTGCCTGCTCAAAATTATGGTTGATTTGAGTGATTATGATGTTCCTGTTCGTAAAATATTTTATGACGGTGTGGCAGGAAATTTTAGAAAATGTGATTGTCATTATGGTGATGTCCCTTTTCCAAGAACTCAAGATATGATTAAACTTTATGCAATTACTCCTAGTGAACTAGAAATGATTATTGAAAGAGCAAAAAAAGGTGAAGAAGTAAAATCTCCAAACCTTAGACAACTTTCTTTTAACTTCAAATGATTAAAAAGGTTTAAATATGCAAACCTAATTTTGATAATTATGATTTCAGCAGCATTTTATACTATCATTAGTGTTCTCGCAGTATCATTAGTTTCTATTATTGGAGTTATATTCATTTTCTTGAAGAAACAATCTCTAAAAAAAATTTTACTGTTCTTGGTAAGCTTATCAGCAGGATCTTTGTTTGGTGGTGCATTTTTACATATCTTACCAGAAGTTGTAGAAGAGCAGGGGTTTACTTTAACAATCTCATTATCAGTTCTGGGCGGAATAATGCTATTTTTTCTTATTGAAAAAGTTATCCACTGGCGTCATTGCCATATCCCAACTTCAGACGATCATCCACATCATTTAGCTCCAATGAACTTGATTGGTGACGGTGTCCATAACTTTGTTGATGGACTAATCATAGCTGCTGCTTATCTAGTTGATGTGCATGTTGGGATTGCAACAACTTTGGCAGTACTTTTACACGAAGTTCCGCAAGAAATTGGAGATTTTGGAGTTCTGTTACATGCCGGTCTATCAAAAGCTAAAGCCTTGTTTTATAATTTCTTATCTGCTCTGACAGCGCTGGTAGGAGCAATCATTGGTTTGATTATTGGCTCCGGTTCAGAGATGTTTACTCTTTTGATCTTACCTTTTGCAGCAGGTGGATTCTTGTACATTGCTGGTTCAGACCTTATTCCTGAACTGCACAAAGAATGTAAACCAAAAGATATTGCCTTACATTTTGGAGCAATGTTGTTAGGAATAGGTTTAATGGTAGCACTAAAATTCTTAGAATTTGGTGTTTAGAACAATTAATGAATATTTTTTAACTAACAATTACTTAAAACATGAATAAAAAACTAATCATTTCTTGGTTAATTTATGATCAATTTGTTTACTTCTTAACTTATTTACTTTCTCGTTTACCTATTTTCTACAACAGTGATAACCGTTTGTGCTATCCTTAGAATCATGATTGCTGCCAGACCCCAAGCGAAAGGTAACCAGATTGGAATATTAAGAATTGATGGATTGGCATAAGTCCATACTCCAAAAGATGCTGCAATTATTTCTGCTGTTGGACCAATAACAAATCCAGCTATATAATATACATAATCATACTTCTTGTGCCAGAACATGTTACCAATAATGTATAATGCTAACAGAGTTAATGCTATCAACCAATTTTTATTCCAGAAACTTACTATGAAAACAACTGTTAGCACAAATATAATGGATTCTAATAACAGTTCTTCACCTACACCTTTTTTCATGTTTGGAAGGATTATTTTCTAATTTATATATTTTTGCTTATTATTTCTTCATCATTTTTTTCTTTGTTACTGAACTAGCTATAAATGCTGCTAAGAACCCAACTCCTAATCCAATAAGAGTACCTGCAGCAGTATGACCTAGTGCCATTCCAGCTCCAATACCAATAAACAAACCTGCCAGAACTAATAATGGAACACTACTATGAACTTTGTGCAACTCTTTTTTCATCACATGCATCACAATCACCTCTAGCTTAAACAAATGATTAATATTATTTAAAGGCTTCTAACAGGTTGGCTCTGTAGAATTGTTATTTTTGCATCTTCTGGCCAGAGCTTAAATACAATTATTCTACATTAATTTATGCATATTCTAAATTAGTTTGTACATATAATTGTTCCAAAAGATATATATAACTAAATATTGTTTTAAGTGTAGAGGTGATTTTTATGACATTAGGAACTTTAGAAATAATTTCTTTAATTGTGATTATCTTGGTTTTCTTGAAACTAATAATGCTTCTGATAGCACCAAAAGCGTGGTTTAAACCTGCTGAAAAGATGTTTAAGAATGTTATGTTAGCGCAGATTGTATGTTTGATCCTAGCTGGAATATTATTCTATTTCTTATATACTGCCGGAGTTACCGTAGTACAGATTTTAGCAATAATGCTGTTAATGTCTATGCTTTTAGGTGCAGGTTTGGCTCCATATGTTACAAAAATGATTAAAGAAATGAACCCAAAAGAAATTTTAAAATCCCATTTGAACTGGTTATTGGCCTTGGTTTGGTTAGCTTTGTTAATCTGGGGAGTTAAAGAAATTTTCTTTTGATTTTTTTCTTTTCAGTAATAAATAAAATAATAAAGGTGATACAAATGAAAAAAATATTGATGCTGTTAGTTATAATTTGTTTAGTGTTACCACTGGCTTTTGCGCAAGGAAATTCCCCTGAAACCACTGGTGTAGATAATTCCATGAGAGAAGAAAATAGTCCCGACATTGAACAAGGACCACCTGAAGGTGCAGGTAATGATATGGTTATTATGCCAGGTCAAAATAATGGGACTCCTGCTGGGTTGGAGATGGCCATGTCAAAAGTTCAAAACGAAAATGCTTTACAACAATTGCAGGTAAATATGAACCAATTTCAAGAGAGATATCAAGAAAGATTACAAAACATGGAAGGTTTAGAAATAACTGATGTTGATGAAGAAACTGGTGAAATAACATTAAAAGCTAGGGAACAAGTAAAATATCTTGGTTTTATCAATGGTAAAGCAACTAAACATTTTGAAGTTAAAAATGACGGTGAAATCATAGAAAAACAGCCTTGGTACAGATTCATGTACATTGAAAATAAAGAAGAATAAATATTTTTTTCTTTTTTTTTAAATAATAAAAAATAAAATTATTTTCTATAATATCCTACGACCCATCCAATTGCAAGTATTATCAGCACAATTGGCCACCATGGAATATTTGCGGTTATTACATTTAAAGAATTCAATAACCACAAGATACCCACAACCAGCAATATTATTGGTACAGTAGGAAAACCTTTTCTTAAATTCCAACAGTCACACTTCTTTGCCATATGTTTACCCTCTTTTTGTTTTGTAAACATTCAGAAAATTTCTTCTTTTCTAATGTGTTTACTTCTTTTTGATCTTCTTATCTTTGCTTTTTATTACAATGTAATAAATGAGTGCCCCAATTACTCCAGCAAAAGCTAAAACTAAGATCCAGATTACTTTTTCGTCTTCTTTCTTAAACTTTCTTTGTGCAGCATCTACGATCATCATGATCCAGAAAACCATCATTCCTAAGAATACAGCAAAGAAAAGTAACATACCTATTATTGAAATAAGTATTGATCCAAGGCTGAAAATTAAATATAATATTTCTTCGATCATAAACTTAGGTAAATGTTTAGATTAATAAGTTTTTTGTTTGGAAAGGCGGTGTTCGGAATAACACGATTTTGTATACTGACGCCAAAGTGCCCAGCATACAAATGTTTTCTATTCTGAACATAGCTGTTTGAAAACTAAGATCACATTTCTTCTAAAATATAAACTTTCAGCGGTGGAAAACCGTTAAAACCGATAGAACTTACTTGATAAGTATAAGCACCAGCAGTAAGAAAATATATCTTTGAACCTTCTCTTATGCTTGAAGATAATTTATACATTCCTTTCTCATATAATATATCGTGACTATCACATGTCGGGCCAGCAATTATAAATTCAGATAAGTGTTTAGATTTTTTGTCAGTTACAATCTGATATCTCAGAGATTCGTTTATACATTCGTCAAGTCCTTGATAAATCCCAGCGTCAATATAAAGCCATTCATAGGGTAATGATTCAGATTTTTTAGAAATTAAGACCACCTCTGTTACTATTATTCCTGCTGTCCCAGCCATGTACCTACCTGGCTCAATTATTATTTTAGGCAGATTGGCACCAAAATGTGTTTTAAGGTATGACTTTATTCTTTTACAATAAAATCTTAAGTTAGGGGTTGGAGTTAAATATTCTGAAGGTAAACCTCCTCCCAGATTGATCATTTTAAGGTCAATATCATTTTTCTTTAGCATATCAAAGATATATTTGCACTGTGCCAAGGACTGATCCCACTGTTCAACATCACGCTGTTGTGAACCAACATGGAACGAAAGACCGTAAGGGTTTAATTTCATTTTTTTTGCTTCTTTTGCAAGATTAATTATTATATCTGGATGAGCACCAAACTTTCTTGATAAATCCCAATCAGCACCAGTACCATCTACAGCTAACCTGAAAAAGACGTTTGAACCAGGTGCATATCTAGCGATTTTCTTTAAATCTGAAATTGAGTCAGACACAAAAAGCCTAACGCCTTTTTTGTAAAAGAAAGCAATATCATCATGTTTTTTAATAGTATTACCAAAACTAATCTTTTTAGGAGAAACACCTAGTTTTAATAGTTCTTTGAATTCAAAGATTGTTGCGACATCAAAATTTGATCCTTTCTTATCTAACAGAGAAAGAATTGATGGATGGGGGTTTGCTTTGATTGCATAATAAATGTCTGCAAAAGGCATTCCTTTCTGCAAAGCATTATAATTGTTTTCAACTTCTTTCAGGCTTAAAACTAAAAACGGTGTTTCTTTATTTTTTGAGAATTTCTTTACTTTCTTAAAAAATTGATTATCAGTTACCATAAACATCCTCTTTTTTAGATTTTTAAACAATAATCATATAAAAATTCTTTGGTCAATATGATATAATTTAAGTAGAATAAAAGTAAATTGGTATATAAAAACTTGCTTTTTTGCTTGATTCTTAATTTTGAGATAATTCATAATCTAATGAAAAAAAATAGAAGGATTTAAAAAGGGGGAATTATCTATAGGGGGTATCAGAACTTTTTGACTATTTGTCTGTTGAAATTTTTTATTTAACAAATTTGTTGGGCTGTTTCTGAAAATCAAAAATTAATAAAACGAGAAGGTAAAAAATAAAATGAATGGTACAGTAAAATTTTTTAATGAAGGAAAAGGATTCGGATTTATTGCTGGTGAAGACGGTAATGAGTATTTCGTACATCAATCAGCATTAGGAGAAGGCGTTAGATTACGTGAAAATGATTCAGTTACATTTGACGTAGAAGAAGGCGACCGAGGTCCAAAAGCAGTTAATGTTCAAAAGCAATAAGATTTAATTCTTATTGTCTTATTTTTTTTAATTTTTTTTTTCCTTAATCACACTAATTCTTTATTAATATCCTTAACATCCAATTCGTATTTAAGTTCAATATCCTTAAACCGGTCCACATCTTCTGGACAGATAAATGTTACAGAATATCCTTCCTTATCGATTCTTCCTGTTCTTCCAATCCGATGTATATAGAATTCATCTCTGGTGGGAACATCATAATTTATGATTATGTCAACTTTTTCGATGTGAAGTCCACGAGCCGCAACGTCGGTCGTGACTAAGATCCTTATTTTTCCTTCCTTGAACAGATTAAGATAATTCAACCTTTCTGCTTGTCCAAGGTCACTGTTCAATGATTTAGCAT
Organism: archaeon; assembly: GCA_043812455.1. Lineage (GTDB taxonomy): Archaea > Nanobdellota > Nanobdellia > Woesearchaeales > GW2011-AR9 > JABHQR01. The sequence goes on from JBDRMB010000019.1 coordinate 14,164, forward strand.
TGAACTTGTTTATTTCCAAAAATTCAGAGATATCATACGATTTCTGTTTAGTGTTACAGAATATCATTGCCCGTTTAACCTTCTTTTTTGAGAATATATCCAGTAATAATTGATCTTTTTCTGACTTTTCACAATATAATTTTTCCTGTAAGATATTTTTAGGAATTAGTTCTCCAACATTTAATAATTCATAATCAACAATTTCATTATCAATAAAACTTTTGACTTTATCAGTTATTGTTGCTGATGATAATATAATCTGTGCATCATTACTTGCCCGTTGTTTCAGGTATACACAATCATCATAAAATCCATGGTCAAACATCTGGTCAGACTCATCATAAACTAAATATTTAACTTCACCAACCTTAATTCTTCTTCCGTTAATATGCTGAAGAAGTCTTCCGGGAGTTCCTACTAGAATTTGGTTCTTTTTATCCAAAGTTCTATAATCTCCAGAAATATCTCTGCCACCGTAAAGTATTCCCACGTTAATCTCTAAACGGTCACATACAGTTTTTATCTCTTTACCTACCTGGACGCAAAGTTCTCTTGTCGGAACCAAAACTATCATCTGGATGTCTTGTTTTTTATTGATCTTTCCCAGAAAACCTAGAAGGTACGCAAGCGTCTTTCCACTCCCTGTCCTAGATGTGAACACTACATTTTTTCCTTGCATTGCCAGTGGTACGATTTTGTCTTGCACTTCAAACGATTCATTAAGCTTTAATCTAGACAAAACTTTAAGAATTTCTTTTTTCAAACCCAATTTAGCGAAATCTCCCATTGGAATGGTAAAAAAGAAGTATTTGTTATAAATGTGTTCTTTTGAAAGTAAATATATCTATATGTGAAATGCTTTTTTGATTAAATATGAAACATATTGGTTGGTGTTTAGAACAAATACAGATTGTTATGAGCAATATGCCTGGAGAATTGAAATCCAAAGAAGATGAGGATAAAGCTCGTTTTATACTCGCTAGAGTTCAAGAATATGCCGAGATCCTTGCTAAACTAATACTACATCCAAAATTTAAGAAATCTTTGCATGAATTGGAAAAAGTACCTATTGAGGGAATTAGGTTACAAGCACATGAAGTTGAAGAATTGCTTAAGGATCTTGAACATTCTTTATACATAATAAGCTTGGCAGTAAACGAATTATTAGAAATAATCAATATTAAATTTCGTACCGAAGATGACACTAAAAGATGGAGAAAATCATATGATAAACTAGTTGTTATGATAGACCAGAAGTTTGGTGGTGAAAGAGGAGAGCTACGAAAAGAGTTTAAAGTTGCAGTTCATACTGAAGAAGAATTAAGGTTAATTGTAAAGTCTGAAAGAATTATGGAAGAATTTCTTAAATAATATCTTTTTCTTACTTTTTTAAAATGTCAACCAGAGATCTTACTTGAACTAAATAGCAAACATTAAATAAGAAGAGGTGCATTATAATCTCTAGAGGTGATATAATGAAATTTTTAAAAGAAATTGGTGGTCTTGCTTTAACTGCAGTTGCATCTTTAATATTGATATTGTTAGGTATAATATATTTCATGCTTACCATTTGGATAATAAAGATTGGTGCAATTTGGGCAGGATTTACAAATGTTGAAGGCAATATGGTAATCTTAGGTGCTTGTATAGTAACAGCAGCAGCAATGATTGGTTCTGCCATACAGAAATAAGAAGGTAATATCCTTTATTTTTTTTATTTTTTAAACTATATAATTTGTTGGGATTGTTTTAAATGAAAATTGATGCGGATAAAGTTCAGAACGCTGTAATTGTTTTTCTTAGATTTACTATATTATTAGCCATTGCTGGTGCAGTTTGGAACAGACAATGGACCTTACTTTTTTCTAGTGCTTTAATTCTGATCCTTACATTTTTACCATATCTGTTTGAAAAAAAATATAAAATTAACCTTCCGATTGAATTTGAATTTGTTATCATACTGTTTATTTATGCATCATTTTTCTTGGGAGAGATACATGCCTATTACACAAAGTTTTGGTGGTGGGACGTAATATTGCATACAGGTTCCGGGATTGCTCTCGGTTTTGCAGGATTTTTAGTATTATACATTTTATATTGTCAAGATAAGGTAAAAGCTAAACCCATCTGGATAGCAATATTTGCATTTTGTTTTGGTGTTGCACTGGGAGCAGTTTGGGAAATATTTGAATTTGCAATGGACCAGATTTTCAATCTTAATATGCAAAAATCAGGGTTGATCGATACAATGTGGGATTTAATTGTAGATTCAATTGGAGCTTTGCTAACTTCTTTGGTCGGGTACTTTTATATCAAAGGTAAAAAAATACCGTTATTTACAAGATTTTTGCAGAAATTTTCAAAAGAAAATCCAAGCTATTTTAATGATAAAAATTGAAGATAAAAAATTAATTAATTTGTAAGGTGTGCTATTCCAAAACTTCAATAAAAGATATTTTTATAAACTATAAAATTAACATAATGAATCATGGCAGTTTTGAAAGGGTTTAAGAAATTCGTTAAAGAATACAGAATAATTGGTATTTCGATAGGTTTTATAATCGCTATAGCTGCTTCAAATTTTATCCAGTCAATCATCAATGATATTATTTTACCAATTATACGGGTTTTAATTTCGAGTGAAAGTTTAGTCTGGGAAGATATGATTCTTCCAATTGGTTCTGTAAACATAAGAATCGGTTCTTTTCTAAGTGCATTTCTAAGTTTATTGTTCATAATATTGTTTTTGTATATCTTCATTGATAAGATCCTACATTGGAAACCTAAGAAATAATTTTTTTAAGGAGTATGCATTTTTTTTAAAATCCATTTCTTTGCCACGTCTAGTATAGAAAATTAATTTATCAAAGGAATACTTCTATTTCTCATACTTTGTTGCAACGTAATCAATGATGATTCCATAAACGATTCCTGCAAAGAATCCAGGAGTGTCAATAAAGTCTGTTGCAAGGTAAAGTGAACCGCTGATAATAAATCCTAAGAGTGCTCCTCGAAGTAAACTATTTCTGGTACTGTTTTTGATTTTATAATATGGTGCTAAGCCAATCACCAAACCCATAATTACTCTATTAATCCATGTTGCTAGGATAAACAATTCATTACCTACAAAACCAAGTCTCAAACTAATCCCAATGATACAGAAAATGCCCAGAATCGCTCCGGTTATGAGAGCAATGGTTATTCTTTTGTTAGTCATTTGATATAAGAAGATTTTTATCACATATAAATGTATTGAAAATGTTTTTTTTAATAGTATTAACTTATTTTATTCAAACTTTTTTTGAGATTGATGTATTAAGAAAGGTTTATTAAGATAAAAAATATAATTTGAACAGAGGTGAAAAAATGCATTGTATGTGTAATAGATGTAGATTACTGATGGGGCTTGTTCTTTTGGTCTTAGGAATTTTGTTTTTGTTAAGAGATTTAGCAATATGGGACTTTTGGAATGTTCAATGGTGGACAGCATTGATATTATTAATGGGTTTAGCACACTTTAGAACTCACTTATGTCCAGAATGTAAGAAAATTTGTAAAACAAAATAAAACTTTTTTTTATTTTTATTCTTTAAATTCTAATTACTAATTGCGACCATAAATATAACATCCAATCAATACTACAATAAACTCAATAAGTGCCAGTCCATTCATAGTTAGTATTGGAATGTTCATTATTTCTATACCATAAAAAATCCAAACAATAGAACCTATAGTTAGTGTTAAATAAGTTGTTATTGAAATATCTTTTGCGCTTTTTGTTTTAAAGATCTTATAAATTTGAGGAACATTAGCAAATCCATTAACTACTCCAAAAATTGTTGCAAGTGTAGCAAGGATTGTCATAAAATCAAAAAGGAAGTAAGAGTTTTTAAAACTTTGTTATTGTTACTCTTGAAGAACTCTCATTACTAACCTTTTTTGTTCTTTCTTTTCATGGTAAGTGTACGTTACCGGTATTTTCTGTTTAGTAATTGGATCCATCCCAGTATAATACATGCACGTAGAAACTGTCATCGGAGTTGGTGTAAAGATCTGTAAACTAACATTTTTCATCCTTTTCAATGCAGCAGCAAGTTCTCTGGTTTCTTCCATTCCTGAACCAGGATGACTGTTAATGAAATAATAAGATAATTCTTTACCGCAACGCAAACTGTTGAAAAAATCGACAAATTCTTTGAACGAACCTTCAGTTTTGTTCATTAGTTTAAGGACTTTCTTATTAACATGTTCCGGAGCGATCCTGAGCGTGTCAAAGACATGATGTTCAGCAATTTCTTGGACATATCTTTTCGGTGCAAGATCGTAACGGATTCCGCTCCTAATGTAAATATTTTTTATTTCTGGTAATTTCCGTGCTCTTTTGAGCAGGTTCAATAATCTAGTATGACTTCTGTTCAAATTCTTACAGTTCAGACAATCACCATGACACTTGTGGCAGTCCATCCCGTACATGTTAGCACTGGGACCGCCAAAATCGTCAACATTACCACGGAAGTAAGGCATTTTCAAAAAGCTGTTAATCTCTCTGAGGATTGATTCTTCAGAACGGGAAATGATTTTATCTCCTTGAATCAATCTTAATGCACAGAAATTACAATTGCCAATACAACCACGATGGGTGACAATACTAAATTCAAAACCTCTAAGATGATGAACAGGAATTCTTCTAGTAAACGGTAGTTCATAATATTCATCTAAATCTTTGGGTGTGTACTCCGGAAATTTGTATTGCAAGACATATCTATTGCCGGTCTTTTGTGCAAAATTTTGATAATTGTTAAGCCGTAGTTGCATTTCACAAAACTTTTCTTTAGAATCTGTTACTTCTTCTTCGCTGGGAAGTAACTGAAAATTGTCTGGCAGCTCTCTGCTAATCAAACAAGTGCCTTGGATATTTTCTAAGGTTTTATTATCTTTAATTTTTTGAGCAATTTCTAAAATTTGTTTTTCTCCATTACCATAAACAAGAATGTTTGCTCGGGAATCCAGTAAAATCGATTTCCTTAATCGGTTCTGCCAATAATCATAATGGGTAAATCTTCTTAATGTTGCTTCCGTCCCTCCGATTACGATCAGAGAATCTTTGAAATTCTTGCGCACCCAGTTACTGTACACTGTAACTGCACGGTCTGGCACATGTTCATCATAATCGTCATATTCATCTTCTGCTCTTAACTTTTTGAGAGGGGTATAATTCCTTACCATGGAATCTATCGCTCCGGAAGAAATGCCAAAGAACAGGTTTGGTTTTCCTAAACTGGTGATATCTTCTTCTTTACGGGGTTTTTCGATAATTCCAACAGTATAACCATTTTTTTCTAACAATCTTTTCAGTATTGCCACACCGCAAAGAGGGTGATCAAAGAAGACTTCTCCCAACAAAAAGATGATATCGTATTGCATTTAAACGTTGAAAGGGCGATTATTTTTAAATATATACTCGGAAATATGTTTTTTTGTATGTACTGTATTTGATTAACTAATTTCATCAACAAGATAATTTATCTGTAAATCCCATTCTGTCACATCAGACCTGGTTACACCCATTTCTGAATTAAAATTGCTATCTGTTGGGTTACCTCGTTCTTCAATTTTTCCGGTAAGGTGTCTAAGGTCAGAAGAATCACCCCAAATTTGGATTTCAATGTACCCTTGCTCTTCGTAAATCCTGCTCTCTACACCTTCGCAATAATCAGTTGTATCAGCAAAAGGGTCATCTGGATTACGTTCAGGTGCTGGAACTTTAATCTCTTCAACCTTTAACGTGACATCTTTGTTTATTATCGCACCACCATATGATCCATCTGACGAGACTCCAAAGGATCCATCATTATATCCAGTAAGATTCTCTGAACCACCACCAATTTTCCTAACTATTAAACAATTATCTCTGTATTCATCTGCATATTCCCAATCGATTACTCCTCTATCAAAATAAAATTCACCATTACTTATTCCCATAAGGCTAGTTTCTCTCAAAACTCCTCTTGCAGATATTGAGAAATCAGTTTTGCTACTAGATTCAGTTGATTCATAATGGTATACTCTTGTTACTTTCGATTCGCATGACGCGGAGCTCTTTTCCCTATTTGAAACAATTTCTCTTAAATCATTGAATCCTAACAATTCACATTCTGCTGCTAGATCGGTAAGTTCTTCTTTGCAATATTCATGATTATTAATTTTGTCTTCGAAATATTTTTTAAGTTTGTCCATCAACGCTTGTTCAGAATCAGGATCAAGACCAGTTTTTTCCAATAGTTCAAGCACATTAAGAATTTCTTGTGGTGTTGCGGTGGGATCTTCTAACACTGAGTCAACCCATTCTTCTGCAGCATCTATTACATCTTGGGGTATTTTATCTGAACCTTCAGTACCTTCCAATTGATTTTCAGCCCAGTCGTCAAGAGCGTCTTGGGTAGCATCTTCCGGACCTTGTTCTGTCGAGCCGTATGTTGGAATATTACACCCTGCAAATAAGATTATTACACACATCAAACAAACTACGAACACTATCTGCACTCTTTTTTGCATATCAATAATAAGTATTATGTTGTTTATAAATATTGTTAGTGTTCACCTTTCGCAGCTTCGTAGATATTCCGTACCATTTCCTTAAGAGAAACAGTAGATTTCCATCCCCACTGTTTACGAGCGCGAGAATCGTCAATTGTATTTGGCCATGAATCTGCAATTTTTTGCATAAGTTCATTGGGTTCATATTCAACTGTAAAAGATGGATTAAATTCTTTCACAACCTTTGCCAGTTCCTCGGGGGAAAAGCTAAAAGCCGCGATGTTATATGGTTTTCCAACTTCTATCGTTTCAGTTGGTGCAGTCATTAATTGCATAATTGCACGAACAGCATCTCGCATATCCATCATTGGCATTATTGTATCTTGTCTTAAGGGTGCAGTATAATGATTACCTTTAGCAGCTGCTTGTATCATCTCAATTGCATACTCAGTAGTTCCTGGTCCTGGTTTACCTGGTCCATTAAGTCCGGGAAAACGTATAATCCTCACATCAACACCTGCTGTTTTGCAAAATTCTGCAATTGCTTGCTCACCCACAATTTTTTCTTTTCCATACACTGTAATTGGATTGAGCACAACATCTTCAGCAACATTTTCCGTAGGTAAGCCTTCACCATAAACAGCAATAGAACTTGCCCAAAAGCCAGTCATCTTATTACCTTTTGCAACTTGTTCTGCCATTATATCCAGAACGTTTCGAAGGCCTTGTGTGTTCACTCGTTCAGCAGCTTTAGGATCTTTTTCAGCCGCTACTGATAGCAATGCTGCAAGATGATAAATGCAACTAACTTTTTGCTTAGTTACAATATCATACAATTCATTCTTATTAACAACGTTTACTTGAACTGTTGGACCATCTGCTAGACTACCTTGCGGAATTCTACTATTGTAACCCACAATGACTTTATTCACACCATATTTTTCTCGAAGCAAAGGAACTAAATTGCGTCCAATCGCACCCGTAGCTCCAGTAACTAAAATATTTCCTTCCATTTTGACCCCCTAATCTAAGATTTTTATATACCACTTGGTAAATGATATCTCTTTTATAAAGGTAATTGTTTTAGGTTATGTTGCTGGAATTTTAGTAGTTATTTCTTTATTACCTCAAGTGATTAAAAGCTGGAAAACAAAATTAACAAGAGATATTTCTTTATCAAGATACATTATTTATGTAGTTGTATTAATTTTGTGGATTACTTATGCTTTTATTATTAAGAACGGGTCTGTTGGAATTATGAATGGAATAGGATTGATGTAGGCTCTTTCTATCTTGTATCTGAAGATAAAGCATGGTTAGGTGTCTACAAAAATGACCTAAACCGAATTAATGGCACTTTTGTATCTGTCAAGTGGTTTTGTGTAGTTTATTCCTTGATGAATTCTTACTTCATTATAAAAGTTTACGAATTCATCAAGACAATTGAATCGTTCATCAAATTCAATTTTGTAAGTTCCAAACCAACGTTCAATTTTTCCATTAGTTTGAGGATGATGAACTCTTCCTAAAATATGTTTAATTCCTTTTTCCTCGCACCAGCGGGTAAAAGGTCCAATTTCACCTCTTGCGGGCGTAAATTGAGTTCCATTGTCAGTTAATATTGCTCCCGGTTTGCCATACTTTTGTATGGCATTTGAAAATGCAAGCAAGGTATTTTCAGTAGTTGCATTTTCAAAATATTCTGCGTGAACAATAAATCTACTATGGTCATCAATAAAAGCAATCATTTGCTTTTTTGTGAATAGACAGTGAGTCCAATCTGTGTGCCAAAGCATATTTGGCTTTGGCCATTCATACTTTACAAATTTAATTTGGTTAGGTCTTTTTCTTCTATTCATCTTAAACCCATATTTGTTGAATATTTTTTGGATTTGTCGTTGAGAAACGCCAATTCCTTTGGCTCGAACTTCGAGCCAAGTTTTGTGTGATCCATATTTGTGTTTATACCAAAATTCACAAATTATAACTTTACAATTTTGGTTTATTGCACTTTCTTTAACTTCAGGACATCTGTTTTCTAATCCAACGATGCCATATTGTTTGTATCTAGCAATCCATCTATATAAAGTTCTTCTTGGAACTTTCCGATTTCTGCAAATCTCAGAAATCGGTGTCAAGCCCAAAAGGGCTTGTTTAACACAATATCTCTTTTTTCTTAGTGTGTATGCCATTTTTTCCTCTTATTTGGTACACACCTAACAAATATATTTGTAACTGTGACATAATTACGGTTCAGAACAATTAAAATAACACCGAAAAACATTTAAACATCGTTGACATACTATATAAAATTGTGTATTACAATAAAGCTCTATAAGCTAGGCTTGTGAATACAAGGCTAAGGCGGGGCGCTGGCGCTTTTTCACTTCTCACACAAGTTCAACAAATGTTCTCGGAAGAAATTCATAGAAGAAGGATAATTGTTAATCTGACGCAATTCTACTAAATGCTCTTTCTTAAGTTTTATTACCTCTGCAGAACTTAAACCAGAATTAACAGAATAAGAGATCTTAGGATCAAGAACAGTTCTCAATTCTTCTTTAACTTTAACAATACCATACTTAATTGGGTCAGCATAAACAGGACTGCCTTTCTGCAATCCAAAGATGGAACTTGAAATTAAATCAATATTCTCTTTGTTTTGTTTTAGGAAATCAACTGTTTCTAAAAATTCTTCTTTAGTTTCAGTTGGAAAGCCAAACATGATGTAAAGAACGTTCTTGATTCCTATTGACTTGGCATCACTTAATACCTTTTCAATATCTTTTTTGTTAGTACCCTTTCTCATTAACTTCAAAACTCTGTCACAACCAGACTCTACACCCCAAATGACCATTCGCAAACCTGAATCATATAACTGTTTCAAAGTTGCTCTGTCCAAATCTATGGTTGGTCGTAATTGACATGTCCAAATCAAATTAAGGGGTTTTATCATTTCAGCAATCTGTAACAAACGTTTCTTAGAAATCATATCATCAATAAAGAAAAATTGTTTCTGGCCAGATTTAATTATAGTCTCTTTAACATTCTCTAAAGGAAATTCAGAATATTTTTGATTACCATGATGTGAACAGAAGGCACACTGTTGATAATAGCAAGCACTACTGGTTTTTATTGGAATAACTGGCTGGTCAACAAAATATTTCTCTAAAGGCAAAATACTGAAATCCAAATAGTAATCGTAATTTAACTTATCTAAATTTAACTTTTTACTTATTAAATATTCTAACAATTCAACTTCATTGTTAGGAACCAAATGGCTCAAAGCACGAATCTTGTCATTCACTGCCGGACCGCCAACAATAGTTTTGATTCCCAATTCCTTTAATTTCTTCAACAAAGCCAATGAGTAAAATGACTGGCTGGAATATACTAAACTAAAAGCCACATAATCAGCTTTATGGGAAATAATTTCTTTAACTAAATCATCAATTAATTCAGGATTTTCTCCAAGGACTACTTTTTTGTTATTTTTAGAATAAGTTTGTTTAGTCAACTGTAAAAATTCTTTTGCCTTTTTGTCATAATTGGAATTATCATTGTTAAAATCTTTAGCAAATAATTGAAAATACTTCCCGTACTCAGCAAACTTCAAAGTATGAAACTTCAAATTCAAATCCAAAACTTCTAAATCCAAACCACTATTATTCCTCAGAAAAGAGTATAGATTGACTAAAGAATATGGTGGACTTGCTGGTGTACAAAAAGGTGGATATACTAACAAGATTTTCATTATCCCCCTAAAATATTGTTACAATATAAACTCTTGTGTAAAAATACAAGAAAAAGAAATCAGTTAATTATAAATAGCATTAAATTTTCTTTTAAACTAGAGGTGATACTTATGGCAGCTAAAAAAGCTACTAAAAAACAAAATAATGATAATAAACATCCTTCCTGGGAACAAATAGGTAAAACTATTGGTGGTAAGGTTGAAAAAGAATTCAAAAATGGTAATACAAATGAAAAATGTTCATGGCACAGTTGTTGGACTTCTAAGCATGAAGAACATTGTGGTGGTGGTTTAGGAAGGTTAATTTTTATCGTTGGCTTGTTTCTGTTATTGAACTATGCTGAAATATTAACTGGAATTCCATGGTGGATTTATGTCATAACTGGTTTTGGATTTACGTTAATGAAATTTTAACTTTTTTTTATTTTCTTTTTTTTACTTATTCTGGAATAAATTTATATAACTTGAACGAATTAATAAAGTTATAATGAACAACAGAGTTATTTTGATTGTACTTGCTTTGGTAACTACATTAATTCTGATTAGCTGTAGCCCTGAAGAAATATTTCGGCAACAGTTAGACAAAGCGATGTCTGAAGAAATAATTTATATTACTCATTCACAAGATGGTTTCTCAATACAATATCCAGAATGGCCGGAATCTGAAAATAATGATAATACCTTAGAAGTTGGCGTAACGATGGGTTTTTGTACAGTTATCATAAACCAAGAACAGATCAGACAAGAACAATGGTACGATTCTTTAATTAACTCAGTAGAGGACAATGATGATTATGAATTCATAACTGAAGATAAAGATAATTTTCATGTAAAAACATCTTCACCATATCTCAATTTTACTATGCTTTCTGATACTAAAGTTTATGGATGTAATGATAATTCCTATGCTGTTTCAATTGTTTGCATCTCTGAAGCTGACGAAAAAGCACAGCACGTTCACAATACTGTTTTTAACTCAGCAACTTGTGAAGAAGAAGCGCCAAAAGAACAAACTTATTTTGAATTTGAAGATGATGATTATATTGTAGAATATCCTGGCTGGACTGAGTTTGAAGATGAAAATAGTGATGATGATGCACGGGTTCTCGCGGTTACGCAAGGTGTTTGTACACTTTTGGTAAACAAGCATAATGCTTTACCTGAAGATATTATTAATTGGTTAGAACAAGCAATTGAAGAACAAGATGATCATGAATTGTTAAAGTCTTCAAGTGAAAATGATGTCCTTAGAGATAATTATTACATAAATTATGAACTTCCATATGAAGATTATGTTATAACCACAGAAACCAAATTAACTTACTGCAATTATATGACCTATATTACTCAATTCTTGTGTGTTAATGAATTAGTCACAGACGAATTGGAAGAAGTTAGGGAGAAAGCTCTTGATAGTGTGGACTGTATGGGTAAATATGAAATTCCAACACCAGAAATTATTGAAGAACAAAGGGAGGAGTTAGTTGAAGAAGAACCAGAAGTTATTGAAGAAATTGAAGATGAGATTGTACAAACTGATGTTGGGGAAGAGTTTGGGATTGATGAAGAGATGGTGGTTTATTTTATCAACAGTAATTCTTTCTTCAAAAAAGTTCTGAAAGATTACCCTAAAATCAATATTGTATTTGAAGATGAAGAAAATGATCGTGAATTAGAACTTAAGATAAATATTGGTGATGATGGGAAAATCGAAATTTTGGATGATGGTAAGCATAGTGATCCTGACGTTACAATCACTCTACCGTTACGTGACGCTTTGAACATTTTCAGTAATGCTGCTAATATTAATCCAATTACTTTGATCGGCTTTGCGATCAATGTTCAGACTGATCCAGCAAGTGTTAAGGATGAAGTTATTCAGAACGTTTTGCAGGGGAAGTATAATTGATTCATGATAATTTAGTTTTCTATTGTTCTTTTTTTCTTCTTTTAAATTTAGAGTAAAGTTTATAACTAGGGCACAAAGTTTACTCTTTTAGAGGCGAATTCTAGATGTTATTGTAATATGGCAAGTATTGATGATTTAGTGATGAATGTACAGGAAGCTATTGAAGCTAGGGATTATGATAGAGATTTTTCTGCTCAGATAGCCGAAATTGATGCTGAAAGTAATGGACACAAACATAAAGTAAAAAAAGAAGTTCTTGCAAGGTTTGGAATAAAACTTAATGGAGCCTCTTCTTGTGCATCACTCGCGACTCAAGTAGATAATATTCTTTTCTTTAGTCGTTGGGGTGTTGAAAAGTTTGGAAGAATATATCAAGTTTCGGCAGCAGCATCTCAATATAATATGAAAACATGGATGAAACCGAGGATAAGGGATTTAATCTCTTATGGAGTTCCTCTTAGCAAAGTTGGTTATGTCCTGGAAAATGCTCCAAGAGTAACTTGTCATGGTGCTGATATTATAATGAGGGAAGATGTGACATATTTACTCGAGAGGGTAAAGATTCCTCAAAATAAATTAGGTGAAGTGATTCTAAGAAGACCACAGTTATTAACATTTAGTATTACTAATTTAATGGAACCTTGTGTACGGCATTTAGAAAGTATTGGTATTCGAGACGATGACTTAACTCATGTAGCTACCGTTTATCCAACAATTATTAGTTCGAATTGCCAAGATAATTTAATACCAACCCTCTCTTATCTAATGAATGAATTGGGATTAGGTGTTGGGGATTTAGTACCAAAACCTAATTATGTTGGTTATTCTTTAGAAGGAAGGATAAAGCCCAGGCACGAATTTTTAAAATCAAGAGGAATAACTGTTGGAGAAGATGTCAGTGTTTACTGCATGATTATGAGAACAGATCCCGTTTTTGTTGAACGAGTAGCAAAATCAACACTGGAAGAATACCACCAATTTAGGAAAAAATACTTTGCAAGAGCTGCTTAAGTGTTGTACTATTAATGTGAACAAATGTTTCTTAATCATAAAATGCTGCAGACGGCATGATATACATTCTTATTCCTCATCCCATGGAATCACAATTTTTTCTAAATCAAAAGGCTCATTCAACTCTTTAACTCTTTCAACACTCAATCTCGGAACTTCTTTCAATACCCATCTATCTTCTTTTTCAAAACCACATTGTTCTGTTAAATAAGATGCCATTACGTGATCATTTCTCGAAGCAACTAAATGTGTATATCCTTCAACAGCAGTCCATAAACTCATAAAATCAACCATGGCCCTCATAAAACCATTACCTTCAGCAAGAGGAATAACAGCACCATCTCTTAAATAAAATAAATTTCTCTCTTTTCCACCAACAAAACCAGCCCAGCCCATTAAAACCCCAACAAAATTTTGAGAACCTAAACCTTGTTCTTCTCTTTTTCTATAAAACTCATTAACTTCATCAGCTTCACCATCAACACAAGAAACAGCAGAGCAAAAAACTGCTTTAACATCTTTTCTTGACCTAGTATATCTAATAAAAGAACCAATATTTCCAAAAGCATTAGTTTTATTATAGGCCTCTCTAAAAATGCTTGTCACGATAGGTAAATCTGAATCAAGATTGGCAGTCCAAGTAATTCCTCCTAAATTATAACTTACTTCTAACATCTTCTAAACTAATATCTCTCCTAGCTAGCTTTACCCATATCTTGTCAAAATTATAGCCTCTATTTAAATATTTTTGTAGATAACCACTAAATAGTAGTAATAAACCAAAAGGTTTATAAAGTACAAACACCATTAAAATGGCTATGAAAGAGATTATAATTCTAGGAGATGTAGAAATGGGAGGTGGAACCCTTACCGACGATTTTGTTAGTGATAAAGCTCTTTCAGAATTGATTTTAGAACTGGCAAATAAACCCCACCCAGTAGACATTGTATTCAACGGAGATACCTTTGATTTATTGAAATGTCCTATAATTATTGAAGCTCTAAATAATGAAGGACAGCCTATCCAAAAAAGAGCATTTCCTAGGCATATTACTGAAGAAATTTCTCTTCAAAAATTGAAGCTGGTACATCAAGCTCATAAACCAGTATTCGGTGCACTTGGAGATTATCTCAAGAAATCCAATAAACATGTATTTTTTGTTTTAGGTAATCATGATCATGATTTAATGTTCAAAGGGGTTCAGAAGGAAATTAAGAATATTCTTTGTGATAAAAATAGAGATATACGAAATCAAGTACATTTCCCTGGATTAAAATATCGGTATGGTCAAGTACTAGCTGAGCATGGGCACCAATATGATTTCCTGAACCAAGTTGATATTGAACATTGGTATTTAATCTATAAGAACAAAAGAATCTTGAACATTCCATGGGTATCTTTTGGAGTAGTTAGTAAATTTATGGAAATGAAAGAACAGCACCCATTGATGGAAAGAACTTTTCCTCGTCCTGCTTTATTTTCTAAACATGATAACTTGTTAAGACAAATAACTTTTAAGTCTTCATTATACTTGCTTCATAGTTTTGTATATTATCCATTCAGATACAGACATGATCCAACTTATACATTTCCAAGAGAATTGTTAAGAGAGTTCTATCGAAGATTAAAAAACGTACATTTTGATGTAGATAAAATTATGGGTAAGTTTCAAAGGAAAAGGAAACGGATGAAACGGAAATTTAAAATTCACATACTAGGACATGTCCATGATCATTATTTGGAAGAGAAAGATGGCGAAGTTTATATTCATCCAGGTAGTTGGAGAGACGAATATGATCTTGATGAAAATAGTGGTATGTTATTTCCAAGGACAAAGAAGTATATAAGAATTATTGTCAATGAAGAAAATCCAAGTGACTTAAGTTATGAATTAGTTGTTGTACCAAATCAACGAAAAAGTCTAAATTTTGATGCTGTGAGGATGGATGAGCATAGTTTCGTTGAAATGATCAGGAAAGAAGAAGGAAAATTAAATTAGTTCTCCCAATTAGTGTATTAGATAAGAATTATTTCTTTACTTAAACATATGTCTGTGCAACCAATTACGTTGTTTTGGATTATTACGGTGATCTTTCAACATCTTAACAATCTCTTTTCTGGTAGTTGCTTTCTTGACTTTCTTAGCTAAAAGTTTATCACCAAGACCTTCTTTTATCCAAAGACTAAACTCGTTGTTTGGTGTAATATAACTTTCAAACTCTTTGTCAGGCATGTTGTTAATGGAATGTTCTAAAGCAATGGTATCCTTTAAGATATGTCCATCATTTAACCTGAACTGTTTGTCATCAGTAATGTGTGGTCGTTTCAGAACTCCTCGTTTAGTTAAATCTATTGAGAACCAAGCAAAAGAAATCTTTTGAAGTAAGACTACCAAGATAATCGCTGCAATTAAGTACCACACAAGTAATAGCAATTGATTACCTAAACCAACGAAACCAGTATTAAACAATATTGACTTTTTCAATAACTCTGATGCTAACATGTAAGGATTGAACATTAACAGTGTTCTAGCAAGTTCTGGGAAACTTTCTACTGGTAAAATTAAGTTTGAAAAGAAAGCAAACAAACCACCAACAGTAATGAAAGCGATAGTTATTCCTTCTTGAGTTCCAAACAAATAACCCAGTAAGTAACCAAATAAGATAAATAAAGCAATGCTTATTGCTAGAATCGTCAAAGTGACAGAATAGTTAGCCATAACTGGAATATCTAATAAGAAATATACTGCAGTAAGTACTACACTAACTTGTACAGCTAAAACAATAAAATTAGTGATAAAACGTGCTACTAAATGTGAAATTTCACTAGTTGGAGTACAAAAGTTTCTAAAGAATGCTAAAGATTCTTTTTCCATTACAATTAAGTTACTGGAAAGCATCATCCCAACGAATAAGATTAAAACCATCAAATAATATGGGAACATAAATTGTGAACGGTTTGATGCTGAAACAATTTCATTGACAGTAATCTCAAATGGATTCTCTATATCCTGCGCAGAAAGACTTTGAATGTTTTCTGCTTCTTCTTTGATAACAGCTAAGTTTTGGTCAATGTTATTAATTTCAGTGTTGATAGCCGCAATTTCATCTTCGACTTCTTGTGAAGCAGTTCTAATTCGTTCTAAAGCTTCGTCACTGGCTTCTAAATTTTCATTAGCATTTTCAATATCTGTTTCAAGTGAAGATAAAACACTTTGTAAGGAATTAATTGCTGAAGTTATTTCTGTATTTTTAGTGCTAAGAATATCATCTAAATCTTCACACTCATCTACAAATGGTTGAGCAGAACAATCTCCAATTGCATCCATAAGATCATCAACTTTAGTGTAAAGAGCAATGTAAGATGTTTCAGCAGTTGATGCATCAGTATCAGCATCATCAATCAAATCAGCGTCAATAGTTTCACTATTAACATTTTCTGAACTGATATCTTCAGAATTTTCAGTAATAATTTCGATACCTGGTTTAACTGTGTCTGCTATAGCAGTACTGGAACTTCCTTGCTTTTCTAAAATTTCTTCAGCACTATTATTCATAGAATTCAAAACATTTAATGTTTTGGATAATGTGATATCTTCAGAAGTTGCATCAATGTTTGAACTTAATGCAAAAATGATTGATTCTACAATGTTGATCCGTGACTGGTCAACATAAAATTCTACGCTTTTAGTATTGCTTATAGTTGCTATAGTGGTAGAGTTAGTTTCGTTTGTGCCGTTAACCGGTTCAGTGATTACTTCTTCGATGGTTACAGTGGGTTCATCCGATTCAAAATTTTCTGGAAAGTTAAGGCACAAATTAATTGTTGACATTTTAACATCTTCAATACATTGTGCTAGAGAATAATAAGTTATAACCTCATATTGATCAGTTTCTAATTGTTCCACGAAATCTGCACTTAAACCTTCTTGACCGGCGCCCACTACTCCTACAGAGATGGTGTAATCATCTGTGCCTGAAAATGCCATCATGATAAGAGCAATGATTAGCAATGGACCAATAACTACTGCAAAAGCGGATGATTTAGATCTAAACAATAATCTAAAATTCTTGAGTAGTATGGTTAATAGTTTCATTTTTCTTGTTGACTTTCTTCAGTTGAGTTGTTATTATCAGTGCTGTCATCATAGTTTTTTTCAGGGACAATTGCATTTTGTTCTATTTTTTTACTTTCAATTTTCTTTTGCTTTGGAACAGACTTAATATTATTCTTCTCTTTGCTAGTTTTTTCTTCTTTTACTGGCTTGGTAGAAACTATTTTAGTTTTTGTTTTAACTTTTTCAGATTTGATTTTCTTGACTTTGGGAATTTTACTTTTTTTAATAACAGGTTCAGAAATACTTGGCTCTTTCTTAGCTTTCTTCTTAGCAGCTTTTGCTTTCTTTTTAGCTTTAATTTTTTGTATTTTAGCACGGTGGTCAGCAACTTTATGTTTATCTGAATCTTCCCTTTCAATTTTAATGAAGATTTTATCTAAGGTAGGTTTTTTAAACTCAATATCTACTACTTCTTCTCCTAGTTCAGGAAGAATCTTCATAAGTTCGTTAACTACTCCACTAGATTTAATAGCGTCAATAATCAGTTCTTTATTTTTGATTTTATATTTTTGAACGTCGTTTTTAATATGAGTTTTCTTTAATTGTGAAATGATTTTATCATAATTACCAGGAATAGTTCTAACAAAAATGGTTTCTTCGATAGCGTTACTAGCTTTAATCTCTTTAGGGAAACCAATTGCTGCTATTTTTCCTTCTTTGATGATTGCAACTCTATCACAAAGCTGTTCCAATTGGATAACGTGATGACTTGCTAGAACAATAGTAGTACCTCTTTGATTGATAACTTTTAGAATGTGCCAAATCTTTTCACTTAATACTGGATCCAGGTCAGCAGTAGGTTCGTCAAGGATTAATATTTTAGGATCATGGATTAGGGAACAAGCAATGTCTAATCTTCGTTGCATTCCGCCAGACATCTTTTTAGCTTTAACATTTTTAGCTTGAGTCAAATCCATCAATCTTAACAAATTTTCAGCGTTAGATGTTAATGACTCTGTGTTAATATTGTAAAGAGAACCGAAATACATCAAATTTTCCCATGCAGTTAAGTTTGGATAAAGACTGGGCCGTTGAGCAGCAAAACCGTAGATTCTTCTCAGATCTTTGTTATTTCTTTTAACTGGCCTTAAAGCTTTGTCATCATGAGTATTGATTAAATGAACATCTCTAAATAATACCTGGCCCTTGTCTGCTTTGATGATTCCTACTAACAGATTAAGTAAAGTAGTTTTCCCGGAACCCGATTTACCAATAATTCCAAAAATTTCTCCTGTTTTTACATCAAAACTGATATCATTAAAGATGAAACGCCTACCGTAAACTTTACTTAAATGTTCAATTTTGAACTGTTCCAGTTTCTGAGAATTATTCATTAGGCTTAATCTTATTATTTGTGTATTTAAATTTAGTTAACTCTTCTAAAGTAGTTATTGCATTTTGTGAACTTAAAATATTCTAAAAATCTTACAAAAAACAATACTTTAATATATTCAAAAAAATTACTTCTGAGCATGGTGATGTACGTTATCCTTGCTGTGGTGACCTTAATTGTATTGGCTGTTGCAGCATATACTGATTTAAGGACAAGGGAAGTTCCAGACTGGGTAAGTTATAGTTTGTTATTTTCAGCGCTAGGGTTAAGAGCATTATTTTCTATTGAACTTGGTTGGCAGGTTTTAGTTTCAGGAGTATTAGGTTTCTTAGTATTCTTTCTCATTGCTTTATTATTTTACCATACTAGGCAATGGGGTGGTGCCGATAGTAAATTATTGATGGGTTTAGGTGCAGTGTTAGGATTAGACGTATTTTTTACAGGTTTTGCTAACAATCATGCTTGGGATTTACCATTATTCTTTGTAATGCTTTTACTTGCCGGAGCAGTTTACGGTCTGATCTGGAGTGGAATTTTGATCACAATCAATTGGAAACAATTTTATCCAGTATATATCAAAAAATTCCATAAACATAATATGGAATTTTTTATATCTATATTTTTAGCAGCAATGTTAGCGTTGCTTGCAATTTGGTCTGTGTGGTTCATTTTGTTAGCAGCATTTCCAATTTTTGCATATTTCTTTTTTACCTTAATCAGTGCAGTTGAAGATAGCTGTTTTGTTAAGAAGATTAGAGTAAGCAAATTAACAGAAGGTGATTGGTTAGCAAAAGATGTTCATGTTAATGATAGTTTGGTAATGACGGCAAGAACTTTAGAGCGGAAAGATTTGCACAAACTGTTAAAGCTAGCTCTTGATAATAAATTGAAATATGTTATAATCAAAGAAGGTATTCCTTTTGTCCCAAGCTTTTTACTGGCTTACATTCTTCTTTTGTTAGGCGATTGGATCTTTCCAGGGCTGTTAAGTGCGATATTTTAAGTATTAATATGAACAGCACAGGAGCAGAAGCGTAGGCAATTAATTACTCCATTCACTCAAAGTTCCCACCCACCTCCCCTTATGTTGGTGCTGTTCTTGCTGCCGAAGCATTAGAAAGCTTTTTATATGAAAAAAAAATAGTATTAGAAAAGTTATATTACAATTAAGGTATAATTTCAAAAAGAGGTGTAAAGATGAAACGTTTATTTAATAAAAAGGCTTCTTTAAATCTATCTGTAGAGGCAATAGTCATAGTTGTTATAGCTTTTGTTGTTCTCGGATTAGGTTTAGGGTTTGTAAGGGGTCAGTTCGAACAGATGACTTCAACATCATCATCTGTACAGGAGCAGATCAGCCAGCAAATTCTAGATGATTTAAGGACAGGTAACAAGAAATTAAGTTTTCCAGCAACAAGCTTAAATCTAGAAACTAAGGAACTAGATGTCCAGGCGATAGGTATAAAAAATACTGAAGATGGTGATAGGGTCTTAAAAATTGGATTTCAAGTAAAAGATGGCGATACTTTCTCGGATTTTGTATCACAAGAGACATTTACTTTTGCTGATGGTGCTACTGCTAAGATTGATTGGGATAATACTGAGCAAATTTTAAATGCCGGAGAATCCAGAGTTTATCCAGTTTCAATAACTGCACCGTCATTAACTGACAACTATCTGTATAAGATTGTGGTATATTATGAAACAGAAACTGCTGGTGTCTGGGCTGAATTTGACAGTAAGACATTTTTCATCAAAACTACGTAAATATAAAAATACTAAAAGAGGCTGATTAAAAAATGGTTAAGAAAAAAGGCAAAAAAAGGATGAGTGAAGATCAAGAGTTTCAGATTATGAAACTTGTATTAGACAAGTTTCTCTGGCTAGGTTTTATCGTAATGGGTTGGGGAATGTATACAAGCTTAACTGATGCTACAGTTCTACCTGGATTATGGTATATGTTAGCTGGTGCAGTACTTCTGATAATCTTCTTGATAGTAATCATAAAAGAATACGAAGTTTGGAAATAAACTTTGTTTTTATTTTTCTTTTAATTTTTCTTTTCAGGAGAGTACAGGTGAGTAGGTCATGAAAAAAAGAAAGTTTGATAAGAATCTTATTTTAACATTTCTGATTGGTGTTCTGATTACTATAATAATTATAAAATTAGTTGTACCTTCAATTATGGAATATAAAATTGAAACTGAATTTTTGGATAAAGTTGAAAATGCTCCAATTCCATTACCTTACTACTCTTTTGCATCATACCATATGAAAAGTTTTATCGCGTTAATTTTACCTGATAAAGAAAGTTATATTACAGAGAATGTTGTATCAAACGTACGGTCAAAGATAAATGAAATTTACCAACCCCAGTTCGAAGTTGCAATTAATGGCATTTCATCAGATCAAGAAACTGTTGATTATATGGAAAAAAGTGGGTTACTTACTGAATTAAGCTTAAGTGGGGAAGAGGCACTCAACAGATTAGAAAATATTGATACTACTATACGTGCTTTTGAACCGAAAGGGGATTTTGCTCAATATTATCCAATAGATATACCACCTAATTTTGTACGGTATCCTGCAGAATATGAAGAAATTGGGGCAGTGTTTGTTTCTTGGCCCGTTTACCACCATATTAATGATTGGCAAGTTCACCAGAATTTTGTAAGAGAAATTGTTATAGAAGCTCAGGCCTGGATTTTGGTTCCAAACGAGTATTGGCAAAAGTTAATTGAATTATATTTAGAAGAAAATAATGTTGATTTATCTTCAATTAAATTTTTTCATGTTCCAACTAACGATATTTGGGTCAGAGATTTTGGACCAACTACGGTCCTTATGGGAGAAAATTCAACTCCTGTTTTTATCTGGAACCCTTACGTCCCTTTAGGGTTACCTGGTATGTTAAATGATGAGAATGTTGGTGCTGCACTTGCCATGTACCTAAATGTTCCTGTTTATAGATTGCCCGTAATTGTTGAAGGTGGAAATATAATTACTGATGGAAAAGGTACTATCATGATGATGGAAAGTGTGTTAGACAATAATGCTCAGGTTAACAGAGAAGGATTAAAAGAAATTATGAAAAGTTATTTAGGTGCAGAAAATTTAGTAACTTTTCCTGCAGTACCCGGCGAAGCGTGTGGCCATATTGACATGATTGTAAAGTTTATTGATGAAGATACTTTAATAGTTGCTGAAGTTTCGAATGATCATCCATGGTATAACAGTTTAGAAGATATAGCTGAAACATTAAGTGATATGACAGCTTCTAATGGTGAACCTTATGAAATTGTAAGAATTATGTTACCAGAAACAGTTGACGATGTTCAGGAATGGACTTATGTTAATAGTTTGATTTTAAACAATAAAGTAATAGTTCCAGTTTATGGAACTCCGGAAGATGAAATTGCACTAAATGTTTATCAGGAAATTATGCCAGAATATGAAATAGTTAGTGTTGATGAATCTAATTATGCTGCTGGTGCTATCCACTGTCAGGCAAAAGAAGTTCCTAAAAGCTTAGTTGATCAGATTAGTTGAAATATTATACCCATAAGGATCTAATACCACATCCTTCAGGTTGTGGTATAACACTTTCAGCAGATTTTTCATGATAATAAAACCTTCTTGTGGTGTTATTAATTATTATTTTTCAAATTAAACTAGTTTCTTAATTAAACTCTAAATATTCTTTTTCACTACCCGTATAAATTGGCCATTCTTCTAAACCTTCTGAATTAGGATTACCTGTTTTGGCAAAGTTTGTCCAATAATTCATCATTTTTTCAGAAAGTTCAAAATCAGTTTCACTATATTCTTCTTGGTTCAAGTTACCAAAGACGTATGGAATTTCACAACCATGGCATGCACCTAAAATATTACTTTCTGCTGCTGGGGGAACATGGTTGAATTGGTACAAATACACATTAGGATTCTTAACAGCAGTAGACTGTGCAATTAAATGGGCTGGTTGAGCGAATAATGTTAAAGTGTAAATTTCAGAAAATGTTGAAAAGATGTTTTCTTTTGTAGTAGGAAATTGTTCTAAAATTTGTGAAGAGTTTTCTCCGAACACTTCTTGAACCCAGTATTCATATTTTCTTATTGCTTGGCTTTCATCATTTTTTTCATTATTTCCTATTACACTTCCATCAGGCATTATTCCTTCATCAAGAACAAAGATTGTACCTTCGTTAGCGTTAGTGCCAATCATGAGGGGAACATCCTGAATTTTACCTTCTAGGAATAGGTTTACAGGATCTTCTGGAATTACATAACCATCAATTACCGGAGAAAATTCTAAACCCTTAATGGAAATTCCAATTCCTGAATTAGAAGCTAAAATTAGTTCTTCAGGAGTTTTGTTTCTTAAGCAAAATAAAATGTCCTCAACTTGGTCACAGCCAATAGCTTTCTCTAATTTTTCTCCCATTTCATAAGCTTTTGTGATTGGGCCTGTTGAATTTAAGAATACATATTTATTTATCACTGGAGTACCACTTTGGGCGATGACTCTTTGAAATAATCCTTTAGTTAATGGACTTACCATTAAGGATGTTACACTGATTGAACCAGCAGATTCGCCAAAAATAGTAACTTTGTTTGGATCTCCACCAAACTGTTTGATATTCCTTTGTACCCAACGAAGTGCTTCAATTTGGTCCATATATCCGTAATTGCCAGAAGTGTTTTCTAACGATTCTTGAGAAAGGTCTGGGTGAGCTAAAAAACCTAACGAGCCAAGCCGATAATTAAAAGTTACTACCACAACACCTTCTGAAGCAAGGTTAGCACCATGGTAAGGGTCAAGTCCAGCTTCTCCGACTAAAAATGCTCCACCATATATCCAGACCATAACTGGCAAATTTTCATTTTTGTTTTTTGCAGAGGTCCAAACATTAATGTAAAGGCAATCTTCACTCATCTTTTCATTAGAAGATGAAGAGAAAAGTTGAGGTTGTGAGCAAGCAGCACCAAATTCCGTGGTCTTTTTAGTTCCATACCAAGGTACTGGTTCTTGAGGGGGTTTCCAACGAAGTTCATTAATTGGGGGTTTAGCATAAGGAATTCCTAAATAAGATTTTATTCCATTAACTGTTTTACCTTGGACAGCACCGGAATCTAGTTCAATGATTGGTCCTTGAGAAACAGTAATAAAGAAAATTGTGACAAAAAGAATAATTAATATGAATAAGAAAATTATTGTTAATTCAAATTTTCTCAGAACCATACCTAGTTTATTATTTATTTGTTTTTAAAATTGTTGGTTGTGTTTGTCTTTCTCCCAATTATTTTATATTTCAATTAAATCATTTATCATAACATTCGTAAATTGCTTGAGCACTAGCAAGAATTACAATGTTTAAATAACCTATAGCAACTTTAAAATCTCCATTTTTTAAATGGTCTGTATTAAAATTAATATTCATCAAAGCTGTTTCAAGCGCACCTAAGTTATAGTAAGCATCAGTTGCAGAACTCCAAGATTCTATAAATTCATTTATTGTTGGAAATTCTTCTCTTAGTGTTTTGTCAATAATTGAGGGAGAAATTATTGGAAAATAATCCCCAAATTCATTAAAATTTGCTAAAACTTTCAAGGATTCAACAACGCGGCCCATTCTTTCAGAATGAGTAGCTAAACTTTGAAAATTAGTATTAATATCAGGGTAAATGTTATTAATTCTGGATTTAAAAGTGTAGAAAATCTGTCTGTTGTATTACCAAAACTTTGTGCCAATGGTGCCCCTAATTCTTCTACATATTTTCTAAGCAATGTGTTCTTACTAAACACATTATCAAGTTCTTCTTCAATATCTGATGAATCTAAATTGTAAAATAAATCTAATTCTGAAGAGTCATACTTTAATTCATCAAAAGTTATCGAACTACCTTTTTTAATAATTTCAATATCTTTAGGGTTAGGTTGTAAATTACTGTTAGCATATTCTAAAACATGAATGATTAAAATGGCTCTGATTTGTTCTTCGATTAAACTCATTAAATTTCACCATTATTAAAGTTATTATTATTTTTTCAAAACAGTATAATCTTATAATGGTTTGTTTACTTAAAAATATATTCAAAACAGTTAAACTAATAAACAAGTACCTTTCTCGTGCAGGATATGCCAGAAGATGATAGTTTCGCAAAACAAACCATATGCCATAAATGTGCAGCTGAAGGTGGAGGATGTTGTACTGGGAAAGGTAGCGGAATTTTCTTAACTATTCATGATGCGCTAAGAATTCAGAAAGCTACTGGCTTAGAATTAGATGATATTGCTTTCTTTGGTAAAGTAAGTGAAAAACATCGTAAAGATGTTGAAGAAAATGATAAGTTCTTTTATCAATTCTTTAGAGATGGAAGTGTTTTACAATTAAGAAGAATTGCTGGATATTGTAAATTCATGAAAGACGGACATGGTTGTGTAATATTTAATCATCGACCTTGTATTTGCCGATTATTTCCGTTCAGTTTCGAAGTTAAGAAAAACAAAACGATTAGAATCCTGATTCCAAAAGCAGAGCGAATTAAGGATGAACATTGTTCAATTCTTTACGACAATTTTTACCGTTCAAATGGTGCTTGTTTTAAAGCTATGAACACTAGCAGAGAAAAGTTAATGGCTTTGGTTGAGTTACATGTTAAGGAACTCGAGAAATATGGCAAGTATGTTGATGACATTGCAGCTGGAATGCCTTTAGCTGAAGTTGTTGAGAAATATAAATTGGGTGTTTAGACTTTTTCTATTAAAAACG
>JBDRMB010000020.1:0-5216 GCA_043812455.1 archaeon
GATTTTGCCTAACAAATACTTAATTTTATTAATCAAACTCTTTTTTTCTTTCATCGGTGAACACCTCGAATGTTCACCACCCCAGTAGAGCTATGCTTTACTGGGTTATTAATCTTTCTTTAGACTTGGGACATACCCTAAAAATGCGAAACATTTATAAACCATTCGCATTTTATCAGATCATGGAATTTTCAAAAACAGAATTGCGGGTATTGGAACAGGTTGGCAAAGGCATTAAAAAAATACTTAACATAGCTGTGGCTCTTAACATAAGCAATTCTCAAGTTTACAGAAATGTTCAAAAATTAACTCAGAAAACCATCATAACACTTGTTAGAGCTAATATTGAATTAAATATGAAAACACACATTAACTTCTTGATTCAGCTATTAACAAAGTATCCAGAACTAATTAACCCATTTTCAGGAACAGGATTACAGATATATACTTCAATAACCAATCCTAAAACAATAAGAGATTTAGAAAAAGAAACAAAATTTCACAGAACCACCATTTTCAAGAAATTAAATGAAGGCTTAAAATTAAACCTAGTATTTAAAAAAAAACAACAATATGAAATTAATGATAAAATCTGGCCGGAAGCAAAAGAGTTTTTGATAGAATTTAAGAATTATGATGAATCAGTAGACTCAAGAATTCCAGTTAATTCCCAGATTTATTATAAAAATAAGAAAGAAATCGTTTTTTCAAGCAGAGAAAAACTCGATGCTGAAATAACTGCATTTTCAGCTTATGAAAAGTTTGGTATAAAAATTCACACTATTACGAATTACTATTATTTACCAAAAACAGCACTCAGCAGAAAAGATATCTTTATCCATTCCCTTCATGTTATAGAAAAAGACCCTGATACAAGACTTATAATATTCATTGCCTTATTTTATCTTAAATTCAAGAGAGAACTTTCAAAAATTAAACATCCAATCATTGAAAAAATTGAAAAGATATTAAAAGGAGAAAAAATAGATAGATTTCCCACATTAGTAGAAATAAAAGAAAAAGCAGAAATATATAACATAAAGGTATAAAAATGATCTCTGAATTTAAAAAAATTGAAAAATTTTTCAAAGAATTTGATAAAGCATTGTCTCATAAAGTAAATGTTTATGCTATAGGAGGAACTGTACTGCTTTACCACGGACTAAAACCTGCAACAAAAGATATTGATCTTGTTGTTGAGACAAAAGAAGAATTTCTTGAAGTCCAAAAAGCATTGAGCAAAATAGGATTTGTAATTAAAATTCCGGGACAAGAGTACGAACACATGAACCTTAATCAAATACTTCAAAGAGATGATTTTAGAATTGATCTCTTTGAAAAGAAAGTTTGCGATAAATTTTTGTTATCCAAAAATATGACAAAAAGAGCAAAATTGGTAATTTCTTTCGGTAATGTGAAGGTGGCACTTTGTGCAAATGAAGATGTTTTCCTTTTCAAAACTATGACTGAAAGAGAAGGCGATCTTACAGATTGTATCAGCCTTGCAAAAACAGGAATTGATTGGAAGATAATTCTTGAAGAACTTAAGTATCAGATTCAAAAAAGTAATCAAAATGTTTGGATTACATGGGTAGGAGAACGACTTGACATTCTAGAAGAAAGAGGTTTAGTAATTCCTATTATGAAAGAAGTAGATCATTTAAGAAAAGCGTACTTTGATAGTAAAGCATTATAAAACACCTTTTTACAACATTACCATTTGAAGCAAAGAGTTATAACACAATGAAATTTTCAGAATTAAGCCTGCCAATATACTTCAAAGAACATTATACTAAATTTCCTACTTTGAACCCTGTGCAGGAAAAGAGTGTCAAAGCTGGACTCCTTGAAGGCAAATCTTTATTGGTCTGTGCGCCTACAGCCAGTGGGAAAACACTAGTTGCCAGTATGGCTATAGCTAATACCCTTGGAAACCAGTTAGGTATAGAACCAGATACTAGTTTAAATCAAGAAAAAAATAACGGAAAAGCATTATATTTAGTACCCCTGAAAGCTTTGGCAAGCGAGAAATTCAAAGAATTTCAAAATCTGTTAAAAGAAACTAATCTAAAAGTAATTGTTTCTACAAGTGACATGGACTCTGCTTCACCTTACTTAGCCAATTACGACCTAGTCATCCTAACTACAGAAAAATTAGACTCTCTGATCAGGCATAAAGTTGCCTGGCTTTCAGAAGTTAAATTAGTTGTTATTGATGAAATTCACTTACTAAATGATCCTAACCGAGGACCTACTTTAGAAGTTATCATAACTTTGCTGAAAAAACTTATCTCACCGCAACTTATTGGTCTAAGTGCAACTATCGGTAACCCAAAAGCTTTAGCAAACTGGTTAGGCGCAGAACTAGTGTTAGACGACTGGCGCCCGGTAGAATTAAAGCAAGGTATTGTTACTGAAGGTGAAATTGAATTTTATTGAAAGCGTTTTTAGTCTAAATATTTGATGTAAATCATAAAGAACTTCTCAAAGGTATCTTTATATTTACCAAGAACAAACCGATATAATTTATCAAAGTGTTTGTTATCAAATGCTTGTAAGGCATTAAAATACTTAATTCTTTGAGTTTTTCTTATGATTAAAGGAGGATAACCTTTTTCCATTAAAATAACATTAATCAATAATCTTCCAACACGGCCATTCCCATCTTCAAAAGGATGGATTCTTTCAAATTTTCCATGAAATATTGTTGCTAGTTGTAAAGGATGGAGCTCCTTGTTTTCATTGTACCAAGAAACTAATTTATTCATCTCTGCTTCTACTTTTTCAGGGGGAGTAGTTTCCAAGTTTCTTCCTAAAAGGAAGTTGGGAAACCTTTTGTATCTTTCTGCAACTCCTGTATTTTCAATCAGAATGCTATGCAATTTTATGATATCCTTGTTATTAATTTTAAATTTACCAGCAAAGAGAATATCAATTGCTTTTCTTGTGTTTAATGTTTCATAAACTTCTCTTAGATCCTTATTCTTTAGTACCTTACCTTCTTTAATAATAAAAGTAACATCCTTCAAGGTTAAAGAATTCCCTTCGATAGCATTTGATTCATAAGTGAAGTTAACTGTAAATCTGTCTAGAAGATCTTTTAATTGTTGTTTTGTTAACTTCTTAAGTACTTCTTCATAACCAACTTTAATGTTTTCTAATTTTTTTAAGGTTTCTTCTGTGAAAATATAGTCCTTTTTATAATATTTGATTACAAATTCTTTTTGAGCTTCAATAACTTTATCATTCAAAATTTCTTTGTATTTGGCTAAATCAGAAGGTTTGTCTGCAGAATAATCTTTAAGATAAACAGAAAATTTCTTTGTTTTATGATCAGGAAATCTCAAAGATTTCTCTAGGTAATACCTAGGTTTTCCTTTTATTACCTTTTTGCTTACAAAAACCATTAAACACAGGTAACCCTACATTTATTTAAATCTTCCTATATTGTAGGGTTACCCTGTAAAGATTAGATGTTACAGTTAAACGTAACACTAATCAAAGAAATGTTACGGTGAAACGTAACATCCGCAGCAATTTATGCTTAAAATATCTACTTAAGAAGTGATTGCACAGATTTAACTATTTCTTCAAACCACCCTTCTGAATAAGTTTCCTTATACTTTCGTGCCAATTCCATTGCAGTATCTTGTTCGACATAACCATGACGTCCCAAAAAGCTAAGAAACTGGGTGACATTCTGTGGACTTTCAGCATTATGACATCGCTCAAAGTCAAGCAAGATTACTCTTTGATCTTTTGTAACTAAAACATTCTTGCTTGGGCGATGCATTTCTTCTTTGTTGACTTTCAATTGGTCTAATATGTAAGCTTGTTCTAGGATTCTTGCAAGTACCTTTTTGATCAACTTTTGACCTTTTTCAGTTTTACCTTTCTTATCCATACCATCCTTTTCAATAAACTTTGGCAATGGAATCCCCTCAATAAATTCTAAGATTAAAAATTCAGGTTTGGAAAGATATAGCTTAGGCCCAATTCCTTTTTTGTTAACTATTTTCAGCCATTTAGATTCATTATTTAACCTTTCCATTGCAACAGTTTTAGGATTATCAATTTTAACCGCTACAGTTACTTCTTTCTCTTTAGCAAAATGAGTTTTTACTAAACTGTTCCTGTTCCACAAGCCTTTGTAAACCAAACCACGTTGTCCTTTTGCTAGATATTGTAAATCTTTAACATTAAGTGAAACTAATTTCTTTCTTATTGGCATTTGTTCAATTTTGTAAATGTAAAGTGTTTCAAAAAGTGGTAGTTTTTCAGTGATCAAAAGCTCTGCTTGAAAAAGATTTTTAGAAATAAATTCATCAACCTTATCCTTGTTTGTCAATGATGAAAATAAAAGTAAGATTATTCCGTTTTGTGTTAAATGTTCTCCAACTTCTGTTAAGAATTTTTCAATAAGTTCATACCCTTTTTTCCCACCGTAAAGCGCAGGATCTTCAATGATTGTATCACCAACCTTATCTTGCGGAAGATATGGTGGATTGAAAATTATTGTATCAAACTTTTCTTCAACATTTTCAAACAGATTGCTAGTTTTTGCTGTTATTTTTTTGAGATTATTTTGTTTTATTTCTTGCTGCAATCTGTTTATTGCATCCTTATTAATATCTACAGCAAGAATGTTTTTTACTTTTGGACTTTCTGCGACAGTTTTTGCTTGTATTCCAGAACCGGTACCTAAATCTAACACTTTCCCAAAAGCGTACTGTTTAACCTGCTTTTGCAACAAGTAAGAATCTTCTGCTGGTTCGTAGATGTCCATCTTTGTTTCAAAACCAGAAACATTTTTAAATAAGTTGCTATGTTAAACTTTCAAGTGGGCTTGTGGTCTAGCGGCTATGACAGTGCCCTTACAAGGCATTGATCCCCGGTTCGAGTCCGGGCAGGCCCATTTATTCTTCTTTCTCAACAAAATGATAACCGGACGAGAACAGGGTCCCCGAACGAAGTGTAACTGAGTGAGGATATCCGGTTCGAGAATGAAAATCGGAGATTTTCAACCTTCGGTTTCACCGAAAGTCCGGGCAGGCCCATTATTTTCTCTAAAAACCGGTACTGTCAAGTTAAGTGCCAAAGTTTAAATTTTAGTTTTCTATAGAAAAATACCGAACAGCACAAAACAGAGCGCGAGCAGCTCCGCTGCTGTTCGGAGGTAAACTAATGTTACAAACAGATTTGTATAGCTTTAGCTA
>JBDRMB010000021.1:0-5391 GCA_043812455.1 archaeon
TAGCTAAAGCTATACAAATCTGTTTGTAACATTAGTTTACCTCCGAACAGCAGCGGAGCTGCTCGCGCTCTGTTTTGTGCTGTTCGGTATTTTTCTATAGAAAACTAAAATTTAAACTTTGGCACTTAACTTGACAGTACCCTCTTAAGCAATCTTATTTTATTACCGAAATCTTTATAAATGAATGGTTAAGATAACCAGCATATCCTACTCGTCATTTAATAAAGGGGCGTATGAAAGGAATTAATCCAACTTGTATATTAAGTTTGGAAATAAATTTAATTGGAGGACATTAAAATGGCAAAAGAAAAAGACCACATTAATTTAGTATTCATCGGTCACGTAGATCACGGTAAATCTACCACTGTTGGTAGGCTATTGTTTGATAGCGGTAACGTCGATGAACAAGCTATGAGAAAGCTTAAAGAAAAAGCTGAACAGTTAGGTAAATCCGGTTTCGAATTCGCATTCGTTATGGATAACTTAAAAGAAGAGCAAGAAAGAGGAGTAACTATTGACTTGGCTCACAAAAGATTTGATACTGATAAGTATTACTTCACAATTATTGACGCACCTGGTCACCGTGACTTCATTAAGAATATGATCACTGGTGCAAGTCAGGCTGATTGTGCAGTACTTGTTGTAGCAGCTAACGATGGTGTTAACGCCCAAACTATCGAACATTTAAGATTATCAAAAATCTTTGGTGTAGGACAGTTAATGGTTGCTGTTAACAAAATGGACATTTCAGGTGTTGACTATTCTGAAGCTCGATATAAAGAAGTAGTTGAAGAAGTTAAGAAACATGCTGCTCAGGCAGGTTGGAAAGCTGACAGTATTAGGTTTATCCCGGTTGCTTCTTTAAAAGGAGACAATATAGTTAAGAAATCTGATAAGATGCCCTGGTGGACGGGTGATACTTTATTAGAAGCAATCAACAAGTTTGATGTTCCACAGAAACCTACTGCCTTACCCTTAAGGTTACCTATCCAGGATGTGTATAACATTACTGGTATTGGTGTTGTACCTGTAGGTAGAGTTGAAACTGGTATCATGAAAGTTGGAGACAAAATAACTGCTGTACCTGGTAGAGAAGGTAAAGGAGTTAGTGGTGAAGTTAAAACTATTGAGATGCATCACGAACAGTACAAACAGGCTCAACCTGGAGATAACATTGGGTTTAACGTACGTGGTTTCGGTAAGAAAGATTTGGCAAGAGGAGACGTAATAGGTCACTCTGACAATGTTCCTACTGTAGCAACTGAGTTTACTGCTCAAGTAGTTATCATGAACCATCCAAGTGTTGTTACTGTTGGTTACACTCCAGTATTCCATATTCACACTGCTCAGATTGCTTGTCAGTTTGTAGAGATTGTTAAGAAAATGAACCCTGCAACTGGTGAAGAAATTACTGAAAACAAGGATTTCTTGAGAAACGGTGATGCTGCTATCGTTAAATTACGACCAGTACAGCCATTAGTTATCGAGAAAAATTCCGAGATTCCTCAAATGTCACGGTTTGCAATTAGAGATTCTGGTGTAACTGTAGCTGCAGGAATGTGTATGGATGTAGTAAAGAAAACATTATAGTTTTCTTAATTTTATTTTTTTTTAAAATTTTAAATCAATTAAAAATAACCAAACAAATCAAAAAGTTTTTAAATAAGCACAAAGCTGAATGCTTAAACAGTATAATAAGTTTACTTATTATGCACAAAAAACAGAACATGTTTTTTGGCATCGTAGCGATTTACGATGTGGTAAGTGAGTTGATAAGAAATACAAAATGGGACAAAAAGCAAGAATCAAATTAGCGTCGACAGAAATCGACAAGATTAACCAGGTCTGCAGTAGTATTCGTGAGATTACCGAAAAGACTGGTGTTCAAATGCGTGGCCCTATTCCATTACCAACTAAGAAATTAAAAGTAACCACCCGAAGATCACCTGACGGTGAAGGTAAAGCTTCTTGGGAACGTTATGAAATGCGTATCCACAAACGTTTAATTGATATTGGCACTGATGAAAGGACATTACGTCTTGTCATGAGAGTACCTATTCCAGAAGGTCTTAACATTGAGATCGAAATGGTCGATGCTTAAGTTTTTAGTACACCTCATGTAACTACTAGAAAATAACAAAAGATTTATAAAAAGTTCTATTAAATTTAATTGGATGGTCTTAAAAACAATCACTGCAGTTGATGCAATATTAGGAAGGATCAATGTTCATCCAGAATATTCTTGTAATGTAAGAAAGCAGGCTTATCAAGCATTTAGGGATGAATCAATTAGTCATTCTTTAAGTTTGGAAATTGAAAGTTTAACTAATGGCAGTGCTTCTGCAGAGGTAAGAACCAAGGAAGGCTATCGAAAATTAAGAAGAAATTTAGATCAGGCAATGTCTTTTCTTTCTGAGGAAGGACTGACTTTATATTCGTTATCTCAATTAGGACATAAGATTGATCCTGAAAAACATTCGAGACCTAATTTTAGAAATTCTCTCGTTAAATTTGGTAAATTTGTTCCTTGTAATTCTGATGATGTTATTTATCACATAAAAAGTCTGGTTGATTTTTTAAAATATACTCCTGTACATCCTATAACCCGTGCAACCGAGGCTCATATATCAATGATTCAAATTCATCCTTATGAAGACGGTAATGGTCGTGCTGCACGTCTATTGCAAAATTTCTGTCTAAGCGAAAGAGGTTATCCATTAGCAATAATCCCCATAGAAGATCGGGAACTATATATCGATTTAATGAATGGAACTTTAGATGATCGTTTTAGTGGAAAGAGTTCATTAGAAATACCTTCTACTCACGAACTATCCTTGCATAAATATTTAGCAACTAGGGTTTTATCTTCTACAAAAAGATTAGAGCATGAATTGCGAGGTAGAAGAATGTATGAAATTAGTGCTCCTCAAAAAACACATAAAGCTCAGATGATGACTCTTGCAAGTATGATTAAAGGATACAATAGAAGAAAAACTGATCGAGAAGGCGTTACTGCTAAATTTGATAACAAAAGTTCAAAAAGAAGAAAAAAGCTAGCAGTTATTGGAGACATAAGTAGAGCTGAGCTGGAAATGATAGTTTCAAGATTTTATAAGGTACATGATGTGAGGTGTATAATCAAAGTTAGTAACTAAATAATTGAATTAATTCTTAACACCGCCACTCTGAATGGCCAAATGCAACAAATAGATCAAATCCATCAACAGCCGGGACATCACAAGCACCATAACAGTCGCCTGACCAAAAAGTTATCTTCAAATCACTAAATTCTTCCCGCAATTTTTCTTGAATCTCTTTAGCTTTAGGTTTAAGGCCGTCAGGCAATTGGATAAGAATAGTTCTATAATTATTGGTTTTGATTTCGTTAAACAGTTTTTCTAGCTCTAAATTCAATTCCATATTTTGTTTTGTATTCTCCACATCCTATTTTTTCTTATTTTTCTTTAAAAACCTTTGCCAAGAAACATTATTTTCCAAAGCTAGCAGTGCGCGAGCGGAAGCGTAGGCAAAATGCTCTCCTTAGATTTTGTTCGCTATACTCACAAAATGAGAACATTTTATTTACTCCATTCGCTCAACGTTCCCACCCACCTCCCCTTAGCAAGGCACTGCTAACACCCAGTAAACAGAAAACATTAAAAAGGCCAAGTCCGGAATAAGATTAGATGGGGGAAAGGCAAACTTTAGGATTAACTGAAGAAATAACTGTACTTAGTGATAATAGTCATAAGGAAAAACTTATTGCTAGGATCGATACTGGTGCTACTTGTTCCTCAATTGATGATGACTTAGCAGAAAGATTAAATTTAGGCCCAGTAGTAAGGGATCGAGTAGTAAAATCTGCTAGTGGGACTAAGAAAAGACCTTTAATTATGGTAACAGTTGAAATTAAAGGAAAAGTTATTGAAGCCGAATTTTCAATTGCAGATCGTCATCATATGAAATATCCCGCGTTAATTGGCCAGAATGTACTTAAAAAAGGAGGATTTTTGGTTGATCCACTAAAGGAATAAAATAATCAATTTCAAAATAAATACTAAAAAAAGTAAAAGTTCAAATAAATAAAAAAAATTAAGACTAGTAAAAAAATTAAACAAAAAACAAATGAAAGCAGCAATTATATCTTTGGGAAGTAAAAGTTCATTGATGGTAGCTGAAGCCATGGAAAATTATTTTGATCAGGTAGATCTAATCAACCTCCGGGAACTAGAAGTAATCCTTGGAAGGGATGGTGGAATATTTTACCAAGGTGAAAAATTTGAAAATTATGATTGTGTTTATGTGAAAGGTTCGTTTCGTTATGCACATCTTCTAAGATCTATATCCAGTATGTTGGAAGGTAAAGTAGCTTATTTACCATTGCCTGCGACTGCCTTTACTATTGTACATAATAAATTGTTAACTCATTTGGCTTTGCAACAACATAATATTCCAATGCCCAGAACTTTTGTAAGTCCAAACGCCGATACTGCTAGGGAGTTGTTGAAGAAAGTAAATTATCCTATTGTAATGAAATTTCCAGAAGGCACTCAAGGTAAAGGGGTAATGTTTGCAGATTCTTTTGCATCAGCTTCATCTCTACTTGATGCTCTTGGTGCATTAAATCAACCATTTATTATTCAGGAATACATTGATTCCGGCGGAGCAGACATTAGGGTTCTGGTTGTTGGTGATAATGCTGTTGCAGGTATGAGACGTGTTGCACAAAAGGAAGAAAAAAGAGCTAACATTCATGCTGGCGGAACTGGTGAACCAGTAAAACTTAATCGAGAAACTTTTAATTTGGCAGTGCGTACTGCAAAAGCTTTAGGTTCGGATGTTTGTGGTGTTGATATTTTGGAAAGTCCTTTAGGGCCAATGGTTATTGAAGCCAACATTTCTCCTGGTCTGCAAGGGTTGAGTAAAGTTTCTCCAGTAGACGTTGCTAAAGAAATTGCAAAATATTTTGCTCGTAAAACTCAGGAAGCTTTAGGTGAAAAAAGGGTTAGTGAAGGTAAGGATGTACTGAAAGATCTTGACATTAATAATCAAATTGAAGAAAAAAGTAATGATTCTGAAATAATTACTAACTTGAGCTTTAAAGGAGAACGAATTCTTTTACCTGAATTGATTACGAAGACTACTGGTTTTAATGAATTGAAAAATTATGTTATTAAAACTAAAAAAGGCAAGTTAGAGATTGAAGAGTTTAATATGTGAATTGAATTATTATACGAAAAAATTTCGACTGGAAATTTTAAGCGGGGTCTAATACCCCGACCTTCAGGTCGAAATTTTTTGTATCACAAAAATCTGCCTTTTGTGAAAGTGTTCGTTCATACCACATCCTTTAGGGTGTGGTAGAACACTTTCGGCAGATTTTTCATGATT
>JBDRMB010000022.1:0-15292 GCA_043812455.1 archaeon
TTTATCACTTAAATCTGTTAATCGCATGTCTCTGATTAAAACATCTTTCAAAGGATAAATCTTGTTCAGCTTTTTCTTCAAACCATGTTGAACTTTCATATTTACTAAGTTGCCTAAGAAAGTTTCAAAATTAGTCTTAGAAATTTCTTCATTAAGTAATTCCTGTAAAGCTTTTCTGATACTAGTACCAACAGATCTGTTATTTCTGTTAAAAGTTAAGATTAAAGCTTTCAGTACTATTTCTTTATTATTTTGAGTTTTGAACTTTAAAACTTCATCAATTCTAGATGACCTTTTTCGAATAATTCTTTTCAGGAAAATGGGTACCAGTTCATATCCAACTGCTTGAGTTTGTAATGCTGAACCTTTAGTTCCAGAAATTTTTAGAGTAATGTAAACGTTCTGGTCACGCATAGAACCAGTAAGATTTCTTAAATTAACTTTCATTAATCTGCCAACAGCATTTTCTGCTGTAGTCAGGTAAGATTCGCCAATTTCTTTCATACCGAAAATTGCCGGAGCTAATACTTTAAACCAAGTTTTCTTTTTAACTTTAATTTTTACTTGTTTTTTCTTCAAATTTTTTGCCATAGGAAAGTAAACCTCATGATTATGTTGTTATTACGTTTAGATACCCGTTTGTTGTGCTTAATTTGAAGGGTTATTTAAAAAGGTTTTGGGTCTATTGAGTATAATCAATAATGTAGTAGAGAAATTCTTTTATACTGGTGCTTAGTGAAAATTTTTTAGATATGAAACTTGCTATCCCTTTAAACGAATAGTTAAGAAAAGAATTAGAAAGTTTTGATACTGAAAATTTATTGAATCAGATAAATTATAAAAATTACAAAAAAAACGAGAGATAACTTGAGATTATGATTATAAATAAGAAAAAATTGAGATATACTGATATACTAAAAAGTGATAATATTTTTAGTTTCTTGTAAAAAAAAGTTTTTATTCAAACAATTTTATACTGTTTTGTATCCATCCGGGCTAATTTTTAGCTGATATTTAACTTTAACATGGTTAAAGTGACTTGAAATTTAGAGATTTATTATTTATTCCCGTAGATTATTAAATTTGGCTAAAAATTGCTGACCATTACAAAAAGTTTAAATATAAGTATACTCTTACTGTCTGATAAGAGGCAAAAATGGTGTTTTCTACAATTGGCATGGAACTGGAATTAAACTTAATACAGCCAGAAGGTTATATGGAAAATAAAGCCGATGCAATTCTAACTGATCAAAGAAACATAATAACAGACACAGTAGTTTATGAAGCAACAATGTGCATGGTTGAAGTTAATTCTGATCCAGCTGATCATGTACATGAATTAGAAAGAAATATTGTAAGAAAATTATTGTTATTAGAAGACATTTGTAATAGCCACGGTGTGCAGCCAATTTCAACAAGTGAGCTTGGAGCAGGAAGAGGAGAACCAAGATTTTTCTCAAGAACCCCAGGTTATATTAATTCTATAGGTCAAGAGAAATATGAAGAACTGATTACTATTGCAGGAGTCCATTTACATTTATCCCAAATTCCTGACAAAAAGTTAGATCAGTTTAAAGTTTTGCAAGCTTTGGATCCAATATCTTATTTGGTTACTTCTACATCACCAATGAACTATCAAGGTAATAATACTTTGAATTGCCATAGATTAAACACTGCAAGAAATAAAGTTTTTAGAGAATTTCCATTACATGCAGAATTGTTAGAATATCCAGGTTCTATGGAAGAAATCGAAGACCTCAATGATAGAAGATGGAAACAATGGCGTGAACATTCAGAAAAAGCTGGTTGGAAAGAATATGATCTAAGGTTCAGACCAGATAATACTGGTTATGCACCAATTAGAAAAAGGGATAATATTAGACCTGGAGTGAGCACTTTTGAAGTTCGGAGTTTTGATTCTAGCCCACTTGATGTTGCAATGGCGGCAATTGCTATTTACAAGGGAGTTAATGATTATTTAGCTAACAATAAAGTTGAAGTAGATATTGCAACGGAAGATTTTAGATACCATTTTGGACCTAATAAATTTTTGTTACCAAATTTGAGAACTTTGAAATGGATGCAGGATGAGACAATCAGACAGGGCTTAAGATCAGATTATATGGTTCAATATCTTAAAGATGTAGTTGAAGTTGCTCGGCATGGACTTCCAAAAGAAGATTTAATTTATTTAAACAAGTTAGAGGAAATGTTACAAACCAAACAAAATACTGCTGCTGAATTAATGGGATATTTACGAAATTTAGGTTATGAAGGACACCAGTTTAATCCTGATCAATCGGCCCAGGCAAATCTTTACATGAGAGACAAACATGTACAAGCATTACATAACCCCAAATATTTACTTAATTGAAATTTATTGATCTAAAAATGTCATGGATACTATTAGCGCTTGGCGCAACATTAATTTGGACTATCATCAACATAATTGATAAATTCTTAGCAGACAATAAAATTAACAACATTAAATATGCTACTTTCATTTCAGGAATTACTGTTTTTGCAATTTTCTTGATTCCAACTTTAATTAAATGGGAAATTTCATTAGCACCAAAAGTAATTATTTTTGGAATCTTAGGAGGATTGTTTTATAATTTTGGAGTTTGGTTATATTACAAAGCACTTCAAATGGAAGAAGTATCTAGATTTGTTCCAATGCTTTCCATGAACACAATTTTTGTTGCCATATTGGCATTTGCATTTCTTGGAGAAAGACTGTCCATACATGCTTACATTGGAATGTTTATGATAGTGTTAGGAACAATTTTAATCTCAATAAAAAATGTTAAAAACAGCGTAAAGTTCAGTTCAGTAATATTCTTAACTTTAGCAATAACTTTATTTTCCGCTTTTCAAATAACATCTGTAAAAGCAGCAACGTCGAATGCAGATATTTGGTCAGTATTATTTTGGGTAGGAATTGGTACTGCAACAAGTGCAATTACAATGATGATTGTAAACAAAGAAAAAATTTCCCACAAAGACAAACAAGTTACTAAACAGTTAATTCCTTCCATTTCATTAAGCACTGGTGCTTATTTCATGTTTATTGTAGCATTATCAAAAGGACCTTCATCTTTAGTAACGGCAATTTTGGCATCGAAATATATTTTTGTATTTCTTTTGGCAACTGTTATTACTTATTGGCATCCAGAGGTTATTAAAGAGCAGATTAATAGAAGAGCTCTTGCACAAAAAGCATTTGCAACATTTACAGTAGTGGTAGGTGTTTTGTTAGTTATTTAATATTAAAGTAATAGTATCAGGGGGTTGAGAAAAAATGATTATTGATGAACAAAGTATACAGCATTATCTTAGAGAACATGAAATAGTTCTAAACCATCATGGAAAAAGAAAACCATTAGCAGCATTAACACCTTTCTTTTATGATTCGAAGCTTGAGAATGAACTTGGAACAGTAGTTGAGTCCATTGTAAGATTACATGAGTTTGTTGCTAAAAATTATGAGGTGTTTAGAGATTTTTTAGGATATTCTTCAGAACTTGATAACTTACTTGTTGACTCCCCAACATTTAATACAAACATCCCGATTGCTAGAGCAGACATATTTCTTACAAATGAAGGAGCTAAAGTTGTTGAAGTTAATTGCCAAACCCCAGGGGGTAATGAAGATTCTTTTGCTCTAGAACAATTGTTTGAAAGAAACTTTCAATTAGAGGAAGGTGAACATAGTTGTGGGGACAGAATTCAAGCAGCATTAGAAGTTATACTAAATTCTTACATTGAACAATCTAGATTTAAAGGGATTGAAATAAAAGAGAATCCCAGAATAGTATTGATTGAACAAAGAAAAGATATTGAAATTTTATTAGGAAGATTTAGTGTGTTCTTAAATAGGGCCAGGGAATTAGGATTTGATTGTGATCTTTATCCAGCAGAAGAAATTAGTTTTACTTCTAGTAAAATGATTGCTGGAGGAAAGCCCGTCGATATTGCTTATGTCAGAATCATAACTGATTCGCTTGACTCTGCTCAAGACATAGGAAGATTTGATTTTGCAAGAAGATTAAATGATAGTGAGACTGCAATTGTTCTGCCAATTAGTGCTAAAAAAGCTGATTCTAAAAAGACATTAGTTTTGTTTTCTGATCCAAGATATAAAAAATTGTTTCCAGAATATTTACACAGAGATTTAGATTTAATCAGCGGATATATTCCTAAAACATTAGATCTTTCAAGACCAGACCATTATAGTGATCTCCCTAGAAGATTGTTATCTCAAAAAAACCAGTGGGTTATCAAAAAGGCAAATTCAGCAACAAGTGAAGGAGTTTATTTAGGATCTGGTGTTGATAAAGAACATTGGAGAAAAATTGTCGAAGTTGCAATTAATGGTGATTGGATTGCTCAAGAAAGATTAGAATTACCCCAGATTCCAGTTAGATATCATAATCCTAAAACCAGTTCTACCCATATAGCTGATTTGGTGTATAATGTTTGTCCTTATTCCTTTGGAGGGAGATTTAATGGGTTTTATGTTAGAGCATCAGTAGATGATCTTACATCTGCAAAGACCGGATCTGATTATACTATTTTACCTTGTTTCAAACGAGAAAATTAAATCTAATTGCAAAAGGACAAGTTTAACCAAAAAAAAGAAGGGGTAAATTTAACATTAGATTTAAATAAAGAAATGACTCTTTTTATAAAAATACATTAAAAATGATCCCATATTTACAAACAACATCATTTACTTGTGCATCATCTTCTCTGCTGACAGTATTACATCATTTTAATCCAGAAATTAAACTAAACAAAGAAAATGAATATGATATTTGGCGGAAAACAGCATTATTGCCAACCAGAGGCACATCACTGTTTGCTTTAGCATTATACGCACAAAAATTAGGCTTTAAACCAAAAGTGATTGTTGAAAACACTAAATATGAATTTCCAGATTATAGATTTTACCGCTATACAAAAGAAGAAGTTGAAGAAGCAGCTTTCATGTCGGACATTTATCTAAAAGATGCTGAGAAAGAAGGAATCAACATTGAAGTTAAAGAGATTGATCTGGCTATGATTAAAGAAGAAATTGATGATAATAATCTTCTTATTATAAGAGTCAATGCTAAGCCCATCAGAAACGAAAAACGGAACACTTCAAACTATATTATAGTTACAGATCGAAGAAATGGTTATTTTCAAATAATTGATCCAAAACTGGGAGCACTTTCTATTCCGGAGAATATTTTTATTGAAGCTTTTGAAACGTTAGAAACAAAAAAATATCGGCACCATCGCATGATTATATTTCCTAATTAAAATTCTCTTAAAATAATATTATTATACTCTTGATTAACAAGATTTATTAACGCTTTGTTAATTCATTTTAATCATGTGCAGAATGTTGATAGCTTCTGGAAATGTAAATCTAAGCCAATTATTTGATGGGATTATTGCCATGGCATCAGATCAAACTAAATTACACGGTTTTAACAAAAACAAAGGTTTAGGAAGTTTCCAACATCTTGACGGTTGGGGTATTGCCTATTTAGATGAAAATGATAATTGGATCTTAAGAAAATCTACAAAACCAATCTTAAATGATCCTCTTGTTGAAGAGTTACGAGAGGTTAAAACAAAACTTGCAATCATTCATGCGAGAAAAGGTAGTAAAGGTGGAAGAGTAGTTAACAACAACCATCCATTTCAATACAACAATTATACTTTCTGTCATAACGGTCATATTCGTAACCCTATCAAATACAATAAAAAATATCATCCTTTAGGAGATACTGATTCAGAACGATTATTCTATGCAATTATTTCAAATTTAAATGAACAACGAAACAATTTCACACAAGCTATTGGAAAAACTTTAAGGCAAAACAATTATTGCAAAGGTTCTAATTTGGTCTTTGCAAATAAAGAAGATTCTTACATTGCAATTAAAGAAAACACTAGGCCAGAATATTATAATATGTGTTTAGGTAAAAACAAAGACCAAGTAATTGTTAGTTCTGAAATTCTTGCCAACATTCCTGGATTAAAATGGGAAGAACTGCCTTCAGGTTCATTAGTTAGAATCATCAACAAAACTGGAAAACATTATGTTACAAGAAACTTAAAGTTTACTCCACTGAAAAGCCTTTCGCTACTAAGATTTTCGTCACGGAAGCATCTATTTGTTCCTCCGAAATCTCTTCATTACGAACAGCTTCTGCAACCACAGTAATCATTCGATAAATCTCGTTAGGATCTTCGTCAAAATTTATGATCATATCGTTACCTGCCTTGAAAACGTCAACATACATTTGATCAATATCATTTTCATAAAAGTTTCTTAGCCCTAACATCATAGTATCGTCAGTAATCAACAGACCATCAAAATCTTCTTTCAAAGAACTAACAATTTCTTCTGAAACTACGGAAGGAACGCCTTTAGAATTAATTTCACCAACTGGGATAATATGACTTACCATGAAAGAAGCAATTTCCCCCTCATTAGAAAGATATTCGTAAGGGTACAAATCAGAACTGTCAATCTCAGCAACAACCAATTCCTGATGAGGGTCATCTACCACAAGAGTTTTCCCAGGATAATGTTTACCCGTTGCCATTACTCCTTGACTTTGCAGACCTTCTACGTACGCTTCTGCCAATTCACTTACTTCTTCTTCAGCGCCAGGAAATGCTCGGCAGCTCCAGATCAAATCTTCTAAATCGATTACTGGTGCAAAATTTATGGTAAATCCCATTCTGCTTAGAACCTCACCATCGTCAACACCTTTCTGGTAAGCATCTTCAATATTTTCAATTTCGCTTACTGAATTTGTCTGATAAAAATTACCTAACGGGTTCCAGCACCCTTCCAAATCTATGGTTACAAAGAAAGGGATTTCCATTTCTTCTTGAAATTCGTTAATTGTTTGGGTATAAGCTTCTTCAGTTTCCATGGCAAATAAATGGATTCCACCTAATTGCAGTTTTTGCCATACTTCCTTGTTCCATGAACCACCATGAGTGATTACCATTTGAGCAATTTTCTGTTCCAAAGTCCAATCACCTAAGTTTACAACACCATCTGTTACTAGGTCACCAGAATGGTCTGGTAAGAAATAACCTTTTGCTTGCGCAACGTTAAGTGACGCTAACAATAAAGTTGTGATTAAAAGGGTATAAAATAGTTTATGTTCTAGTTTGAGAGATTTAATTTTGGTTAGGAAATGACTGTTTGTTTTTTTATTCCCAACTACTTTTCTTGCAATTGTATTCTTTCCTCCTGATTTTTTACTAACCATGATCAACCCCAATAATTGTTACTGCTACATTTTTTGTACGCAGCATCGTTCAAGTAATATTTTAAAAC
Source organism: archaeon (assembly GCA_043812455.1). Lineage (GTDB taxonomy): Archaea > Nanobdellota > Nanobdellia > Woesearchaeales > GW2011-AR9 > JABHQR01. The sequence goes on from JBDRMB010000022.1 coordinate 7,355, forward strand.
TTCTCCAATTCCGGTCTGGCAAACATTATCTGTATCTTTACCATCAAGAGTGTTTCTGAACCGTTCACAGCTCAATTGTTTTCTGACTTCATGGCAACATAAATTCAAGTTCATCTGATTAACATTATCTTTCCAAGCGACAAAGCATACCGGTTCTTCAGTATCAATTGCATCATAAATAGGTTGGCCAAGACTGGGAATAGTTACTCCAAATAAGTTCAGCAATAGTAAAAATGAAACTAAAGCTAGAGAAACGTTAACTATGCTTATCAACCTCTTTGAAACCATTGTTTGCTTTGATAAGAATTTTGTTATACTTAAAAATTTCGTTAGAAATTTTTTGTATCCTGAAAACCTAGTTAGATTTTCATGGATATAAAGTTTGCTTTTAAAGAAAGAAAATTATATAAACTGAACAAACCTATTCAAAACAAAATAATAAGAGGTATTACAAATGACAGTCAAAATTTATAGCACACCAACATGTCCGTGGTGCAAGAAAACTAAGGAATGGATGAAAGAGAAGAAAGTTAAATTTACAGATATTGATGTTACTGAAGAAGATAAAGATCGAGAAGAAATGATTGACAAATCTGGCCAGTTGGGCGTACCAGTAATTGATATTGATGGTGAAATCATAATCGGTTTCCAGCCAAAAAAGTTTGAAGCTGCTTTAAAGAAAAGTAAGAAGTAATTTGTTTTTGTTTTTTACTTAGATTTATATTAACCTAATCGATAAATTTATAATAGGATAAACATATTCTTAGTACACGTACATCCAGAGGTGTTTATATGAAGAAAATCAACTTATTAGTTATAACAGTCATATGTTTCTTATTAGCTTCAGTTTTTGTAACTGCTGCAGTTCCACAAAGCCCAGATGTAGGTATGACCTTAATGTCTCAAAGTCCAGACCCAGTAGAACCAGGACAAATTGTTAAAGTTAAATTTAAAGTAGAAAATGAAGGATCAGAAACGCCTGATGATGTAATTGTTAGAGTCCTTCCAAAATATCCGTTTACAATATATGGTGATGACGAAGAAAAAAATATAGGTAAATTGAGATCTTCTTCAACCGGAGCTGATTCTGTAGAAGTAACATTTCAATTGAAAGTTGATGATGATGCTGTAGAAGCTGAAACTGAATTAGAATTAGAAATTAAAATCACCGAAGGTGCTACAATCAAATATACAAATAATGAGTTTACAATAGATATTCAAACTCATGATGCTGTTTTAGATATTACAGGTATTGAAATTGACCCTGAACAAGTTGCTCCAGGAGATACTGCAAATGTAAAAATTAGCGTAAGAAATGAAGCTGATTCTTTACTGAAAGATATTATCTTTAAACTTGAGATGAGTGACGGCACCATCCCATTTGCGCCTTACCAATCAAGTTCCGAAAAAAGAATTTCGCAACTTAATTCAGGTTATCAAAATTCTTTAAATTTTGAGATTATTGTTTCGCCAGATGCTGATGCTGGTTTGTACAAGATTCCATTAAATATTAGTTATAACGATGAACAAGGTAATTCTTATACTCATGAAGACTTACTAGCAATACAAGTCGGTAAAACTCCCGTCCTTAAAGCCTATGTCAAGAAAACTGAAATTTTACAAGCTGGCCAAGCTGGAAAAGTTACTTTAGAAATCGCCAATTCTGACATTGTTAATGTTAATAATTTAGAATTAGAACTTATTGAATCTTCTGAATATCAACTTGTTAGTCCAAGCAATTATTTTTACTTGGGTGATCTTGACGCTGATGATACTGAAAGTGAAGAAATAAACATCTACGTTCCAGAAGATCTAGAAGAAGTTAGTATTCCAATAAAACTAACTTACATGGATGATAATAACCAAGAATATCAACAAAATTTTAATTTGGATCTTAACTTATACTCTTCTAGCGAGCTTAAAAAGTTAGGTTTGACTCAAAGTAGTAGTGCGGGTTATTGGGTAATTATAGTAATTTTAATCATTGCTGGAGTTGGTTATTACATTTACAAGAAACGTAAAAAGAAAAACCAGAAGAATGATTAAAGATTATTTCGCTCTCGCATACCACAGTGCAAGGCATAGGAAAATTCGTTCTTGGCTCACCATGGTGGGTATCTTTATTGGCATTGCAGCAGTAGTAGCGTTAGTTTCTTTGTCTAGCGGTCTGCAAGGAGCAATTGCTCAACAGTTTGCTCAATTAGGTTCTGATAAATTTATTGTTCAAGGTATCAGTTCAGGGTTTGGACCTCCTGGAACTGGTGTTGAAGCTCCCCTAACAAAAGGTGATAGAGATACCATTGAAGATGTTAGTGGAGTAGAAAATGCAATTGGAAGACTTATCCGTTCAGTAAAAGCAGAATTTAAAGATGAAGTGAAATATGCTTATGCAGCTTCCCTTCCGGAAGATAAAGATGAAATCGATCTGGCTATTGAGGCAAACAATTATAAAATAGGCGAAGGCCGATTATTAAGCAAGGGTGATAAGTATAAAATTATGATTGGATATAATTTTGCAGAAGATTTTTTTGATCAAAGTTTAGAGTTGAGAGATAAAGTTCTTATTGAAGATTATAGTTTCGAAGTTGTCGGAATCTTAAAGAAATCTGGAAACCCACAACAGGATAGTACTTTAGTAATTCCAGAAGCTGCACTCAGAGAAATTCTTGGTCTTGAAGATGTTTATGATATTATTCCTGCCCAAATAAGTTCAGGAGAAGATATTGAAGTTGTTTCAGAACGAGTAAAAAAAGAATTAAGAAAATACCGTAACGTAGAGGAAGGTAAAGAAGATTTTACAGTTCAAACTCCTGAAGATCTCTTAGCAACATTGAACACCATCCTGTTAATTGTTCAAGGAGTGTTGGTAGGTATTGCTGCAATATCCTTGATAGTTGGAGGTATTGGTATCATGAACACGATGTATACAGCAGTTCATGAAAGGACTAGAGAAATTGGAATCATGAAAGCGCTGGGAGCAAGAAACAGAGACATTTCATTATTATTTTTGATTGAATCTGGATTTTTAGGATTCTTTGGAGGAGTTATTGGAGTGACTTTAGGCTACTTAATAAGTAAAGGTGTAGAACTTGTTGCTTTTCAGATTTATGAAAGTGTATTAATCCAAGCCCAATTCAGTCTATTTTTAATGTTAGGAATGTTACTATTTGGATTTAGTGTTGGTGCAGCATCAGGAGTTTTTCCTGCAAGACAAGCAGCAAAATTGAAACCAGTAGACGCTTTACGTAGGTAAAACTAAGAATGATTAATTGCTATACACACAAAAAAGTGAAGAATTACAATTAAATAAATAAAAACAATGTTAAAAGATTATTTCAAAATCTCTGCAAGAGAAATATTTAGACGAAAGTTAAGGTCATGGCTAACCTTAATAGGTATTTTCATAGGTATAGCGGCAATTGTTTCTTTAATCACCTTAGGTCAAGGTCTACAAAATGCAATTGAAGGACAATTTGAAGCCCTTGGTAAAGATAAACTTTTTATTATGCCTAAAGGCGGAACTTGGGGAATGGGTTCTTCAGAGGTGTTAACTGAAAATGATTTAGAAACAATTAAAGATGTTTCTGGAATTAAATATGCAACAGGAATGGGTTATACTTATGGGAGATTTGAATTTAATGAGCTTATCCATTATGGATTTATTTCAGGGATTTCTCCAGATCCAGAAGATCTTGCTTTAGTTGGGGAAGCACAAACCTGGCATATTCTTGAAGGTAGAAATCTTGAAAAGGGAGACAAATATAAAGCAATTCTTGGTTACTCTTTCACTCAAACAGATATATTTGAAAAACGGGTTGAAGTTGGTGACAAAATAATTCTTCATAATCATGAATTTAAGATTGTCGGATTTTTAGAAAAGATTGGTTCACCTCCTGATGATGCATCAGCAATTATTCCATTAGCAGCTTATGAAGAAGTATTTGATTCTAAAGATGAATTAGGTTTTATAATAGCTCAAACCCAACCCGGTGAAGATCCACTTAAAGTTGCTGAAGACACTGAAAAAGAGCTAAGAAGAACACGTAATGTTGATGAAGGAGAAGAAAATTTTGACATTCAAACTCCCGAACAATTTGCTGAATCTTTTAATGTCATTTTAGACATTGTACAAATTGTATTAATTGGAATCGCCATGATATCTTTACTGGTTGGTGGAATTGGTATCATGAACACCATGTACACTTCGGTTTTGCAAAGAACAAAAGAAATTGGTGTAATGAAAGCCTTAGGTGCAAGAAACAAACATATCATGTACTTATTTTTGATTGAGTCTGGTCTTTACGGATTGGGTGGTGGAATCCTCGGGGCAGCAATCGGGATTGGATTTGCCAAAGCAGCAGAACTATTAATGGCAATATTTATAGGACCAGCATTTTTATCAGTTCAAATTGATTGGTTACTAATTGTGGCAACCTTGGCATTTTCCTTTGTGGTCGGTTGTTTGTCTGGGATTGCACCAGCACGGAAAGCTTCAAAATTAAATCCTGTTGACAGTTTAAGGTACGAATAATTGAAATTATTATGTTAATATTAAATTGAGAAAATAAAGTTTAATAAACACTAAAAATTAAACAATTGAAATACTGATTGAAAAATGAAAATTAAAAAAAATCCTAATGAAAAAAAAGAACCTGTATCTGAATCTAAATTTAAGAAACAAAAAGTTAGTGGAGATAGCAGGAAACATAGTAAAACTATTATTGAACTTAAAGATGTCTGGAAAACTTACTATATGGGTAAAATTTCTCTTAATGTTCTGAAAGGTATCAACCTAGAGATAAACAAAGGTGAATTCGTTGCTATAATCGGTCCATCGGGTAGTGGAAAATCTACATTAATGAACCATGTTGGAATTCTTGACACGCCTACAAAAGGACAAGTACTTTTAGATAATAAAGATATTTCAAAATTTTCGGAGTCGGATCTGGCTCAATATAGAGGTAAAAAAATTGGTTTTATTTTTCAACAATTTAACCTTATTCCTACTTTAACTGCACTGGAAAATGTAGTTTTACCAAGTATTTTTCAAAATGTGCCAGAAGAAGAACGGACCAAAAGAGGTCAGAAATTGCTTAATGATGTTGGTCTGGGAGAACGGTTTAATCACAAACCAACAGAACTTAGTGGTGGTCAGCAGCAGAGAGTAGCAATTTCTCGTGCTTTGATCAACAATCCAGAAATTATTTTAGCAGACGAACCTACAGGTAACCTAGACAGTGCTTCAGGTAAGCAGATAATGGACACTTTATCTGAACTGCACAAAATTGAGAAGAAAACCATAATTTTAGTAACGCATGATGTTGAGTTGATCAATTATGCTGACCGAACAATTTTCTTGAAAGATGGAGTTATTGAGAAAATAACACATAATGGCAAAGTTCATAAGAAGTGATGATTAAATATTAAAAGTTACAGCAACACTTCTTAAAGAAATTCTATCATTTTTAAATAAACTTCTAGCTAGGATTATAATAGACTAAACTTATCTATTTAACCATCTAAATCTTTATAAATAAAAATCTGACCTGAATAGTAAGAGAGGTAATACCATGGAGCAAAAACAATTAGATGAAATAGATGAATCGTTCTTTGGAGAAGAGATCATAGATGATGATCCCGTTGAAAAAAGCTCTAAGACTAAAAAAGCTGATAGTAATATAAACTCTGAAAAAATGGCAGATAAAAAAAATAAAGATAAAAAAGAAAAGAAAACTTCTACCTATGAAGAAAATTCTGAAGTCAAGATTGAACCTGTTAAGGAAACAAAAACTGACTCAGTTGATATCTGGGGAGAAGATGAAGATAATTCTTCTGATGGCTTGTTTTCTAAAGCTTCTACTTGGCAAGCACTTACTGGAATATTAGTTATTCTATTAATATTTTCAGTATTTACTAATGGATTTCATTTCTCAGGAGATGCAATCACTGGAGGAGCAACTGTAACTTTAGCTGAAGCTGAAGAAAAGGCATTAACTTATGTTAATAGTGAACTGTTACAACCACCTTTCGTTGCAGAACTAGAATCTTCTGAAGAATTAGACGATGTTTACAGATTAACTATTACTGTTGCTGGACAAAGTATTGACTCTTTCATGACCAAAGATGGTAAATTATTTTTCCCACAAGGTTTTGAAATGGTTGAACTCGGTGATAGCACAACAGACGATGGCAGAGGAGATACTTTAGAAGTGTCAATTGATGATGATGCTGTTAAAGGAAACGCTGATGCTTTAGTAACCATCGTTGAATTCAGTGACTTTGAATGTCCTTTCTGTGGAAGATATGTTCAAGACACTTATCCTTCAATCGTTGAAAACTACATTGATACTGGTAAAGTGAAATACGTATTCAGAGACTTCCCATTAAGTTTCCATGCTAATGCACAAAAAGCTGGTGAAGCTGCAGAATGTGCTGGCGAACAAGGAATGTACTGGGAAATGCATGACCTACTTTTTGCTAACCAAAATGCATTAGGTATTGCAAGTTTGAAGGCTTATGCTGACGATCTTGGTTTAGATACCGGTGACTTTGATGAATGTCTTGATAGTGGTGCAATGGCAGACGAAATTGCTCAAGATATGGCTGATGGTCAAAGGTATGGTGTTAGCGGAACTCCTGCGTTCTTCATTAACGGTAAATTGATTAGCGGTGCTCAACCATTTTCAGTATTTGAAGCTGAAATTGAAGCTGCTTTAGCAGAAGCTGAAGGTGGCAGTGACGAAGCTAGTTTAGAACCAGTTGAAGAAGATGTTGTTGTTGAAGAAGAAGTACCAGCTGAAGAAGAAAGCGAAGTTAAAGTAATTGGTGAGGAAGAGGAAGAAGAAGTGGTTGTTGTTGAGGAAGATCCAGTTGTAGAAACTGGGGAAACTGTTACTTTAAGCTTAACTGCTAAGAAATGGATGTTCAGCCCAAGAGAACTTACTGTTAACGCTGGTGATAATGTTCTTCTAAACATTAACGCTGATGGTCTTGACTTTACTTTTGCTATTCCAGAGTTAGGTGTAGAAGAAGAAATTTCTGGCACTACAGTTGTTGAATTTACAGCAAGTGAAGGTGGTGAATTCAATTTTGAATGTAGCAGCTGTGAAGACTGGAGAGGAATGACTGGTACCTTAACTGTTGAGTAAAGTTTAAGTACCTTTATTTTTTCTTATTTCTTTATTGATTTAATATGGCATTAGGTAAACTAGCTAAAAAGTATGTAAACATAATCATTTTAGTACTTATTGCAGCTGGTTTTACTTTACCAGGAGCATTATATTTTGGTGGTTCTGATAATGGTGGTAATGAAATTGATGTTAGTGAGCAAAGAGTCTGTCAAGTTGATGCACATTGCTATTTGAATTGTGATGGTGGTTTGAAATCAGTGATGTGTCAACAGAATTTGTGTGTGGTTAACAGTTGTGATGTAGAAAGTATGTATGAATTTCAATTAGAACCAATAGATATAATTTTAGAAGTTGAGATTGATGGTGAAGCAGTATATTTAAACCAATTAGTTTTTGAAGGGGATTATTTTGTTCAATTTTTAGGTGATAAAGGCAAAGAAGTTCAGTTGTATGCAGAGAACTTAAATTTGGATCAGATATTAGAAAAAGTGGGGATAGAATTTGTTGGCAATTGTTTAAATTATGATAATCATCTTTTGTGCGAAAGTGAAACTAATGAGATCATTATATTGATTAATGGTGAAGAAAGATTTGATTTAGGTTATTATGTCCCTAACGCAGGGGATGAGATTATGATAATATATGGGTAGTTATTCTCATTCAAAATACGGCTTTGTAGAAATGCCATTAGTGTTTTTAGCATTTCTATAATATCCCTCATCGCTCTTTCAATATTATAAGCTAAAACTTTACAGAGTAATTCAATTTTCTGTGTTTTAAATTTCCTGGCTCTCATCTTAGAGCCATA
>JBDRMB010000023.1:0-24491 GCA_043812455.1 archaeon
AGCAGTTTTAAACAAGCAATAAATTTTTCTATCAAGTCTTTTTTCTTTCTTCATATGGTGAATACCTCTAATATTCACCACCCCCTGTAGAAGAGATTCTACAGGGTTATTTTAATCTTACGAGATTTTCTACAGAGCCTGAATTATAATACTTTTTTTCTTGAAACATAATTAATACATAATTTATTTAAAGCAAGTAATATATTCTTTACGAAATGAAAAACAGATACGTCGGCTACTTGATCATTATAATTACATTTGTTTTCTTCATAATTGTAATGTCTTTTAATCAAGCATTAGCTACAATTGTTAACACTACCTGTACTCATGGTGCTGCTTGTCCAATGCAGATTACTTTACGAACACAGCAATGGATAAGTTATAGTTTAATGGGTCTGCTAGCTATAGTTGGAGTATTTGTAAGTTTCTTTTTGAAAGATACTACTAGTGCTATAAAAGAAAAGGATAGTAAAGAATTGTCTGAAAAAGAAAAGAAAGAAAAATTAAACGATCTCGATGATAAGGAACGAGAAATAATGAACATAATTCTAAGAGAAAAGGGTTCAGTTTACCAAAGCGATATTGTTAAAGAAGTCAGTGCCAGCAAAGTTAAGATAACTCGTGTTCTTGATAAATTGGAAGGTAAAGGCCTGATTGAACGGAAAAGGCGTGGGATGACTAATATTGTTGTTTTGAAATGATTTGTAATAATTAATATCTTCTTGCACTTATTTTTACTTCTGAAACTAGTTTCACTACATCTTTTATAAAGTGTTACAAACAATTATGGTTCTAGATTTAATAAGAGGTGCTATAAACAAATGGAAAAAAAATCATGTTGTTCAGGAAATAAAGAAAAAAAGAAATCTAATAGCTTTTGGCAAGGATTAATGTATGGGTTAATCCCACACACTGGTTGCATTTTATTTATTATTGGTTCAATATTGGGAGTTACAGTTTTAACGAACTTCTTTAAACCAATGCTAATGAACAGATATTTCTTTCATGCTCTAGTTGGAGTATCTTTAGGTTTTGCAACATTATCATCAGTATTATATCTAAGAAAGCACAAATTCTTATCTTGGGCTGGTGTAAAAAAGAAATGGAAATATCTTAGTGTAATGTATGGTTCTACAATAGGTATTAACTTGTTCTTGTTTATGCTAATTTTCCCTTTACTTGCTAACGTTTCTGCAGCATCGCCAACCGGAGCATTCGCTGCAGGTTCAGACTTTGATGACCTCTCATCAATTAGTTTGAAAGTAAACATCCCATGCCCCGGCCATGCTCCTCTTATCTCTGAGGAGCTGAAGACTATTGCTGGAGTTAGTAGCATCCAGTTTAGTTTTCCAAACAATTTTGATGTAACTTATGATCCAACACAAACCTCTAAAGAAGAAATCCTTGCCTTGGAAGTGTTTGAAACGTACAGTGCTGAAGTAACTGATGAAAGCACTGGCGTTTCCAGCATTTCTTTAGAACAAGAATCAGACTCTTATACTGCTAGCAGCTGTAGTAGTTGTACTGGTGATCCTAGCACGTGCGATGGTTCTGGAACTTGCAGTGGCGGAGCAGCAAGTAGTTGTGGCAGTTCAGGTGGAAGTTGTAGCAGTTGTAGCAGCTATTAATATTTTCTTTTTAATTTTTTATAACTGTCTCAGATTTAACAGGAACTAATATATATGCTAAAAATATTCAGAGACTAAGAGGTTACAAATGGAAAAGATTACAATAAAAATTAATGGGATGCATTGTCAGAACTGTGCAGTTAATCTAACCAAATCTTTGGGTAAAGAAAAAGGTGTGAAAACAGCTAATGTCAATTTTGCAACAGAAAAAGCTACTATTGAGTTTAATCCTAAACAAACTGGTGAAGAAAAACTTCTGAAAGTGATCAAAGTTAAAGGTTATAGTGGTCATGTAGTTAAAGATCACCAGACACATCACGAAATTAAAGTTGAAGAACAAGAAAGTAAAAAAGATTTGAAAAGATTAAAGTTTAAAGTTATTCTCAGTGCGATTTTTGCAATTCCAGCATTCATCCTGGGAATGTTTTTCATGAAGACACCGTTGTTACCATACCAAGATTTTATTATGTGGGCATTAGCAACGCCAGTCCAGTTTTATATTGGAAAACAGTTTTATCAAGGAACTTGGACTGCTCTGAAGAATTATACGTCTAATATGGACACTTTAGTTGCAATGGGTACCAGCGCTGCTTACTTTTATTCAGTATATGTTGTTCTGTTTGGAGGATCATCTGGTCATCAATATTTTGAAGCTAGTGCGGTATTAATCACTTTAGTTATCTTTGGTAAATACCTGGAAGCGATTGCGAAAGGAAGAACGAGTGAAGCAATTAGTAAATTAATGAAATTAGGAGCAAAGACTGCGACGGTTATTCGCGGTAGAAAAGAATTGAAAATTCCAATAGAAGAAGTTGTAGTTGGTGATATCGTAATTGTAAAACCTGGTGAAAAAATTCCTGTTGATGGGATAATTACGGAAGGACGTTCTGCTATTGATGAAAGTATGGTGACTGGAGAAAGCATACCTGTTGATAAAAAGAAAGGCGATCAAGTTATTGGTTCAACTATCAACAAACAAGGAAGTTTTAGGTTTGAGGCAACTAAAGTTGGTGCTGAAACTACTTTAGCAAGAATTGTCAAACTGATTGAAGATGCACAGAACAAAAAAGCGCCAATTCAAAGGTTTGCTGATACTGTTTCATCTTATTTTGTTCCGAGTGTTATTTTAATTGCAATATTAACTTTTATTGTTTGGTTTGTATTTGCTGGTGCGGCAGTGGGATTCGCAATAATTGCAGCAGTTGCTGTACTTGTAATTGCATGCCCTTGCGCATTAGGATTAGCGACACCTACAGCAATCATGGTTGGTACAGGTATGGGAGCTAAGCAAGGAATCTTGATTAAAGGCGGTGATGGTTTAGAAACTGCACACAAAATTAAGTATATAATTTTTGATAAAACCGGTACAATTACTAAAGGTCAACCAGAAGTTGCTGATTTAGTTGTTGCTAAAGGAATTACACAAACAAAGTTATTAGAAATTGCGGGAAGTATTGAAAAACTTTCTGAACATCCTCTGGCAGAAGCTATTGTTAACAAAGCTAAAGCTAAGAGAATTTCTTTCAAGAAGGTTACCGGTTTCAAAGCATTAGTTGGTAAAGGAGTTGAAGCTAAGCTCGCTGGCAAGATATATTATTTAGGTAATTTGAAGCTAATGCAATCAAAGAAGATTAATCTTTCAGATTATTCTAAAAAAATTGATATGTTAGAAAAAGAAGGAAAAACTGTAATGATGTTGGCTGATGATAAAAACGTTTTAGGATTCTTGGCAGTAGCTGATGAAATAAAAACAGATTCTTCTAAAGCAGTTAAAGAACTGCAGAAGTTAGGGATTGAAACTTATATGATCACTGGAGATAATGAACGGACAGCAGCTGCAATAGCTAAACAAGCTGGAATAAAGAACGTGTTTGCTAACGTTCTTCCAGAAGATAAAGTGGAGTATGTTAAAACTTTACAACAAAAAGCTAAAAAGCTTGGAAAAGCTGATAGGGTTGCAATGGTAGGTGACGGAATTAATGATGCTCCAGCATTGGCACAGGCGGACATTGGCATTGCGATGGGTTCCGGTACAGACGTAGCGATGGAAACTGGTGATATTGTTCTAATGAGAAACAGTTTACTTGACATTCCAAAAGCTATCAAGTTAAGTCGTTTGACAATGGGTAAGATTAGACAGAATATGTTTTGGGCATTGTTTTACAATAGTTTAGGTATTCCTATTGCAGCAGGAGTATTATATCCTCTTACTGGCTGGTTACTTAATCCAATGATTGCTGGTGGTGCAATGGCTTTAAGTTCAGTGAGTGTAATTACTAGCAGTTTGTTGCTGAAAAGAAGGAAATTGTGAGATTGTTTTTGTTAATTTTTTAATTATTTTTTTTAACTTTTTCTGTAAAATATTTTTCTCCTAAGAACCAACATCATTTAAGTCCATCAATCTTTTATCACTTCTTTCTTTATAGAATTCATAATGATCTCTACAAACACGTCTCCCACCCCAACGGTCAGTGGCTCTTTTGGTACAATTTGGTTCTTGACATTCTATAACTTCAGTTGAAGAACTTATGCTTTTACTTTCATTAACACTAATTGAATTAATATCAAGATTGAAATGTTTAATTGTCCTGTTTACAAATTTTTGTTGGTCTAGATTGGTGTAAGGATAAATATCAACGACTATCTCTTTTTTGGAACGGAAAGCATGCACTGTGGCGTGAAATTGTTCTGTAGTAATGTTTGCAGTTATTCCAGGAGAAGGTTCAGTTCGCGTAACTGCTTTAGGTCCGTCTAAAGGTTTAGAATGATTTTCTATAGCTAATTTGTTTAAGAAAACCCTGAAATTACTTTCGTCTTGAAAGTCAGTGTTGCAGTTCTGTGCTTTTATTATTATGTTGTTTGGCATTTATCTCTCATTATTTAATGTATCATATCCACGTTGCATTTCAGAAGTGTCGATCCAACCATTATCATTACAATCTAAATAGAATAATCCCCTATCTGTAGGATTATTACCAAAAGTTGTCCTTTGAATAACACGAGTGCTATCAGAACCGGGAAAATCACAAAATGTGGTTACTTGATAACTACCATGCGTATTTGTACGAACATGGTCAAACTTAAGGTCACCCAATTGGTTAGCAAGCAAGTATACATCAACTTCAGAAATTCCTTTCTCTATGCCCATATCATAAGCTCTTAAAACTTCTTCAGCAAGTTCTGCTTCAGTTTTAGGTGCAGGGGTTTCTTCAAGTTCAACTTCAGGCACAGGTTCACTAACTTGCTTAGCACAACCTGTAACTAAAACCATTCCTAAAAGTAACCCACATAATCTTACCATTTTTTAAGTATTAACATCCAGAATCAGCTCTTAATTAATATAAAAATATTAGAAAAAAAAATTAATCTTTCTTGTTCCAAGTGTAAGATCTAGTCTTTGCAGTATTTCCGTAACCGCAAGATGAACATCGTTTCTTAGTCTTATGATAAGAATGACCACCACATCGTCTACAGATGATGTGGCTAGTTTTACCACTCTTCTTCCCCATACTTGGTGTTCCTTTTGTCATTTCCTAATTCACCTGTTAATTATTATTCTATGCCGGAGTTATAATTGTAATTGTATCTCCACGAATGAATACAGTTCCAAGTTTTCTTGTAACTTCATCATTCTTTGATTCAACAGCTTCTTCTAATACCACATTAATGTGAATGTCAAAAGCTTTCAATTTTCCAGTGTAACGAACACCGTTTTTTAAATCAACGATAACGTTCTTTCCTCTGGTTGCGTTTAAAGCGTCTAATGGTCTTGATGTACTTTCCATAATAATCATCCCCCAAATGGTTTAATGCCTTCCCATTTCGAGCGTGATTATATAAATGTTACGGTAAAGTTATGTTCTAGTGCAATTATAATTTTACTCACAAAACATTTAAAAAACAGGGGTGTATAACCACTATTGGGTGAGAATAAATTAATCTAAATATTAAAATTAAAGGTTTTGGAGATATAAAATAAATGGCAAATTTCGAAAAATTAAGACAAGACATTCAAGCGTATGATACTAAACGCGAAGAACTGATCAAAAAAAGTAGAGACGTGCTTAAGCTTAGCAAACAGTTAATCTATGCTGTGCACCGTAACGAGATGGAAAATGCTGCTCAACTTCAGCAAAAGATTGAAATTGAAAAACAGGCATTAATAAAAATTACACAACATGATACCAAATTACTTTATGAAGGGAGTTATAAAGTTGCAATTCAAGAGTATGTAGAAGCTGTTTTGTACTTTTTCTTTGTTAAGAATGGCGAACTTATAGATTTGGATGTTACAAGTGTTCATTATATCTTAGGTTTAGGTGATTTACCTGGCGAACTTGGACGGAGAGCTGTTTATTTGGCTGGGAAAGGTCAGTTTGAAGAAGTGACAAAAATCAAAGATATAGTTGATATGATTTACGGCGAATTGCTTAAGTTTGATTTGCGTGATAATGATGCTAGACGTAAAGTTGATGCGATTAAGTATGAATTGAAAAAATTAGAAGATTTGGTTTTGAATTTGAAATTGAGAAATGTTAACTAAGGTGATTTTAAGATGAAAATATTAGCACTAAGCGATATCCATGGCGACAAAAAGTTCATGGAAGAAATGGCTGAAAAAGGACAGAAAGAAAACGTTGACTTAGTTGTAATTGCTGGCGATATAGTAAATTTTGGCGGTGACATGGATGGTTTGATCGGACCGTTCAAAAAAAATGGTTTAGAAGTTGCTATCATGCCTGGCAATCATGAAGGTATGGCAGAAGTTAATTTCTTAATTGAACGGTATAAAATCAAAAATTTGCATGGTTATAGTATCAAGAAAGGTGATGTAGGAATATTTGGTTGCGGTTATGGTGATGTTGGTCCTCACCAATTGGATGAAGAAAGTTTCTTTAAAACTTTACAGAAGGCACACGATAACTTAACGGATGTTAAAAAGAAGATCATGGTAAGTCATGTCCAGCCAAGTGAATGTTTGATTGGTCTGGGAATGTTTCCTGGCAGTACTGGAGTAAGGAAAGCTGTAGAAGAGTTTAAACCAGATATCCATATCTGTGGTCATGTTCATGAAACTGAAGGGATAGAAGAAAAGATTGGTGATACCAGAGTGATAAATGTTGGCAAGAGCGGGAAGATAATTGAATTGTGATTGTTTAGATTTTGTCAAGTTTTTTATACCAGTAAATTTTCTCTTTGTTTATGGATTTCAAATTTAAGAACTGTCCGGAATGTCATAAAGAACTTCATCATGGCCAACACAAGTTTGCTGATGGCATGTTTGATGTATGGTATTGTAAGAATTGTGGATTTCGTAGAGAAGAACCTGAAAATATGCAAGTTAAGAAGGTTCATGAGCAAGAAGAATCATAAATAGTAATTAATGAGCAGAGAAAGAATTTCTACATGCCCATACCTTTTGGCATTTTACCTTTAAACTTAGACACCATCTTATTGACGTCTTTCTCTCCTTTGAACATCTTGACCATCTTTTTACTTTGTCGGTGCTGTTTAAGCAGTTCTCTAATATCTGGAACTCTTAAACCAGAACCTGCAGCAATTCTGTCAACCCGGTCAGCAGAAATAATGTCTGGATTTTCAAGTTCTTCTTTAGTCATACTGTCCATGGCATGTTTCCATTTTTCAAGTTTACCTTCCTGGACATCTAACATTTCTTTAGGCAGCTTTAAACTTCCCATTCCTGGAATAAGTTCCATAATTTTCTTGAAAGAACCCATCTTTTTCATAGAATTCATCTGTTCATAAAGGTCAACCAGATTAAAGTCACCTTTTAAGAACTTTTCACTCATGTCTTGAGCTTGATCTTCAGAAATTGCTTCTTTAGCTTTTTCTAACAAAAGCTGAAGATCCCCCATGCCGATTAATCTACCTACGAACCTCTTTGGGTCAAAACTTTCCAAATCATCAATTTTTTCTCCAACTCCAATAAATTTGATTGATGCTTGTGTTACTGCACATGCAGATAAAGCTCCACCACCTTTAGCAGTACCTTCCAGTTTAGTTGCTATAATCCCAGTAACATTTACAGTATCATGAAACATTTCTGCTTGTTTCTGTGCACCTTGTCCAATATCTGCAGTAATTACCAATAATCTTTCATCAGCGTTAACGGCATTGTTTAATTCATTAAGTTCTTTTACTAGATCTTCAGAAAGGGCGTCTCTACCTGCAGTATCTACGATTACAATATCATAATTGCTAAGTTTTTCTTCAAATGTTAAATAGATTGAAACTGGATCTTTTTCATCTTTTACTCCTAAGAAATCTACGCCAACACTTTCTGCTAATTGTTGTAACTGTTCATATGCTGCAGGTCGCCAAGTATCAGTTTGCATAACTGCAACTTTGTAACCACGCTTTTTGTAATATTTAGCTAATTTTCCAGCAGTAGTAGTTTTACCAGAACCAAACAGTCCAACCAACATAATTTTTGTTGGACTTTTTTCAATCTTAATTTCTTGAGCTTCTTTACCTAAGAAATTAGTTAATTCTTCATAAACAATATTGATGAGATGTTCTCGCTTAGTTAAACCAGGTGGAGTTTTTTCTTTGGCTCGTTCTTTAATATTTTTGGTTAAATCAAAAACAAGTTTGACGTTAGTATCGGATTGAAGAAGTGCTCTTTGCAGGTCTTTCACCAGTTCATTGATGAGTTTTTCATCTATGAAGACTGATTTAGTGATTTTACTTAATGTGTCTCTCAATGAAGAGCCTAATTTATCTAATACCACAATTAAGAAGAAAAAAGAAGCTGGTTATATAAATTTTGTGAGAAAGGTTAGTTTATTCATTATCTCTCAAAGCATAATCAATGGCGGCCATAGCATGAATTTTAGTAGTATCATAAATTGGCAATGAACTGTGTTCTTTTTTGATAAGTAAGGGAATTTCAGTACAGCCTAAAACAATACCTTCTGCGCCCTGTCTTTTAAGGCTATTAATTATCCTTTGAAAATCTCTCTTTGAGGTTTCATTAATTTGACCATTGCACAATTCATCGTAAATAACTCTATGAACACGGTCTCTTCCACTACTGTCTGGAATAATTGTCTTAATGCCATAATCTTGTAATCTGTCTGAATAGAAATCACCTTCCATTGTAAATTTTGTTCCTAGTAAACCAACTGTTGTATAACCATCAGCTGAAATTGCTTTGGCAGTAGCGTCACCAATGTGAATAATTGGAATATTGATTAATTCTTGAACTCTTGGAGCAACTTTATGAATTGTATTTGTAGCAATTACAATTGCATCAGCTTTTGCAATCTCTAAATCTTGGGCTGCGTAAGTTACAAGGTCAGTGATACTCTCCCAGTCACCATCGTGTTGTAATTGAGCTACTTGATCAAAGTCAAAACTTTTCATAACGAGATTTGCAGAATGAAGTCCACCCAATCGCCTTTTAACTTCTTCATTCATGATTCGATAATATTCTGTAGTAGATTCCCAGCTCATGCCACCAATGATTCCGATAGTTTTCATTTTTGTCATTTTAATTAGAAAATTAAAAAAAAAGATTATTTATAAGCGCCAGGGTTTGATTCTCGGTCAGCCCTACCAGAATATAAACTTTCTTTCCTGCCACTTAAAGTTTGTTGCAGATTCTTGTAAACATCGTAAGGATTACTGATGTGAAGTAAAGTGTCATACATTGTTTTTGTTTTAACTCTGCCACTATTGTAACCAACTTTCCCTTTACCCATATGAGCTCCACCAGTGGAGTAAGTGTTAGTTTTTCCTACATCAATCTTAACAGAACCTACATTGAAGATCTTCCCAATTAAGCCAACATCAACGATTACATTTTTCATCTGGTCAAAATAGATAGATTTGAAATCTGTACCGATTAAACCAGACTTAATGATAACCCTTTTTTTGGTGATTGCGTATTCCTTAACAATATTTGCGAAGTAGGAGTATAAGGAAATGAACAAACCTATCAGTAATATTGCACTTCCTATAATCCAACCACTGATTTGCTTTGGCACATCATTAGAAGTATAATTGATGGTTTCTAAGGAATAGAATATTCCGCTGATAATGAATACAACTACCAGAGAAATTATTAGGACAGTTGTCAAAACTTTTCTATTAATTTTATCTTGCCAAACTATCTGTTCTCGATCTTCAAGTATTTTGTTAATTTCTGAATCCATTGTATTTACCTCATGATCTAAAAAATATGACCCCATCCGGATTCGAACCGGAGTTTACTGGTCCTTGGCCTAAGATCACCAAAAAGTTGACCCTATGAAGCCAGTCGTCCTCGCTGGCAATCGAATGATTGTGTCCAGGCTAGACGATGGGGCCTTGACATAATGAATAAGGGTCTAATTTTCCTTCTATTATATTAATTCTTTGGTCAAAAGTAATATTTGTAGGACAGAAACCAAACTTTTTCCAAATAACATAACGATCATTCCAATTTTCTTTGTTTATAGATTCTTTTATTTGTATGAAAATTGAATTCTAAATTATTGAAAAATTTTATCAGTGGGTGTGTGGTAAGAATTACTCAACATACAATTCAGATAATAACTTAACCGCTATCCTAGCATCTACTGGGTCAATCACTAACTCAGCAGTATCAAAATTAGCAACACGCTTAAGTCTCTGGACAAAGAAAATAAGTTCTCTGGTACTTAATCCACCAACCCAACTACTACGTATGATGGGATAATCAATAATGTTGCTGTCAATGAAAATGTACAAGTCAGAAAAAGTTTTCGCATTGTTCATAATTGCTTCAGAAATTTCAAAATAACCTTCTTGAGAAATCTCTTGCATAGAGAAAGAGTTAATTCTGTTATGAGCAATGAAATCTTTTTCTTCTTTACTCCAAGAATGTTGTCCTAATAAGATAATGTTACTTGGCTTGAAAGTTTGATCAATTAAAAGCTTGTTCAATAATTCATGTTTTCTAAGGTAAGCTCTGTTTGAGATAAAAATTATACCTGGATCACGCTTATCTGTAGTAAAACCTTTGATATGCTTATATGCTTCCGCAAATCCTGAACTTAAGAAAACTTTTTTTTTGTCTGGATCATTAATTAAAATCTTATCTTTAGGTACTGGCTTATACCTTATCTCAATCTCGTCTTCATTAATCTCCTCTTTCATGAGTTTATTTAAGATAGGAAGGAAATACTCTGAATCATAAATTAGCTTCATATTATGTTTAATAAAGAACTTGGCATTTATTTACTTTTCGGTTAGTCCGGCTATGTCTGGAATAGATAAAATTTGTATACTGGAGCACGGCGCAATTATGAGCTCACTACGTTCGCTCATGCGCCTCCTTTGGCACCAGGATACAAAATGGTGTTATTCCGGACACAGCTGGTCAGTCCAAAAGCAGTAACTAATATAAACCATAAAATATTCCTTAAAAGTATGGAAAAAAAAAGAGGGTTTCTGAGAGTTTACCTGATCGTAGCGCTAATGATGGGTATTCTGGGCTTATTAGATTCAATATTAACTCTAGCCAAACTTAACCTTGCTTATTATGGAGAAACTCTTGCTTTAATTGCATTCTTATTTTTTTGGTTTAACTTAACAACATTAATCTTTTTCATTTACCAGCGTTTAGAAAAGATAACGTATGTTTTGCCAGTTTATCATATGGCAATTTATATCCTTTTTACTATCATTGCTGTGATTTTATTTATTCGTGGTTTAACTGAAAATCTTAACTTGTCAATAATGGTTGGTGCTGGTATTTTAGCAGCAATATTTGAGATTGGATTTAGTGTACACTTGTTAATGAAGTTTAGTAATTATGCTTCAAAGACTCAGTGAAGTCTTATCTGATACCCCAAAACATAAAGCTGTTTTCTATATCCTTAACTTCATTAAGTGTTGTATTTTTATACCAACTAGCTAATCTTTTACCATCAATTACAGGACATTCTACTGGTGGTGGAGTTCCACACTTCTCAAAGTGAGGTTTATACCAACTAATGTACTGTTCAAAGTTTTTAACATAAAAGTCTGTCACTCCAATGAAACCATTATCTCTAACTGCTTCTTCAGTTTGTTGAGCTAATTTTTTCCTAGCGTGTAAGTTCATATGATGGTGTACATAAGCAGCTACTGCAATATCTACTCCTTTTACTTCTTCAGGCAATTTTTCACCATCACCCACAATTGCATGAACTCTATCGCTCATCATTAATTCTTTGAACTCTTTACCGTTTTTCCCGGCGAAAGTTAATCTGTATTCATCAATCATTTCTTGAGGGATTTTGAAATCACCTCGCTTGGTAACTTCTAAAACTTCTGGTACAATATCTAACAAATAAATTTCAACTTTATCTAAAAGATTATATCTATTTAATGCTCTCAAAGCAAATAAAGTTGTAATTGCACCTCCGCAAGGACCAATATCTAAAAGTTTGATTTTTTCTTGGCTCTGGAGCTGTTTTAAGTTATCTGCAACATATTTTTCTAAACCTAAGGCTAATTCGTTGTTACCTTCAGATACCCATTTATCTTCAAAATATTTCTCTGCAATATAATCTCTGTTAACTGACTGAGGAAATCTTCTTACTGCTCCAACTTCTAATACTCTTGGATCAAACAATGGGTGAAGATAAAACAGTTCTTCATCTAAATCTATTGGGGTTTCATAAGTCCAATCTTGATTATCTTTTTGATAAGGATTATCTCCATTTGGAAAGAATCTTCCATCAATCAAATGAGTGTATCTCTTTTGTTTTTCAGTTAATTTGTCAAGTTTTACAGTTAAATTGTCCCAGTCAATTATTTTAGCAAGCATTTTCATTTACCCCCAAATTTATTTTAACATAATTTTCTGTAAAGTAAACATTGTTCACTTTTATTTGTTTTTCTAACAATTCTGCAACTCTTTTTCCTTTGTCAATTACTATTGCATTAGGAATGTTTTGAGAATTATCTTCGCCAATATAGTAAAGGTTCAAACTTTTACTGTAACCTCTCCTTTGTTGTTCAAATGTAAACGCACCCATAATTAAAGGGCAAGCAACATTCCCATATTTGTTATTACCACCTGCTCTTGTTAACATAATATTTCCATAGTTTTCTCTGTCAGTAATCCAATAATCTTCACCAAATTGTTCAATAAGACTATTACCTTTCTTTACTTCTTTACGAAGCATTTTTTGGCCTCTATTCCTCATGGTTTTTTCCCAATAAAGGTCAACTTCTTCTTTTTCAATACCTATGTCCAACAAAATGCTTACATATTCCTCTGGTAAAGAAAAATCTTTTTTTGAGAAATTTCTGTTAACAATGCTACAGCTATTTGTGTTACAAATAGATCCAATATCATTGATTAAAAGACCAAGACCAACTTGATAACCATACTCTTTACCGTGTCTGTATAATTCAACAGCTTTTCTAAATGAATTAATAGTTCCTTGATTTAATACTGGTTGGTTATCTTCATCAATCATGAAGTGGCCACCTGTAATAACAGTGCCATCTTCAACCATACCTTCTAGATCATGTTCATTTATCATGTATGAGTAGTGACAAGACAAATATATAAAATATCTTATGTAATTTTTTGCATAATCGCAATATTTATATACTAAAAGTGCAATAAATTATTAAAATGGCCAGAATAGACACCAAAGATAAGAAAATACTTCATGAATTGGACATGAATGCCAGAATGCCTTTAACTGAGCTTGCAAGAAAAGTTGGTTTGTCTCGTCAGGTTGTTGAATATAGAATAAAAAGAATGCAAAAAGAGAATATTATTTTTGGAGCAATTGCAATCTTTGATAGTGTTGTAGTGGGATTTAATTGGTACAGAGTTGCTTTTAGGTTACTTAATGTTACTAAAGAACAAAAAGATGCTTTTCTATTATTTTTAAAAGATCACAACCATATAAATTGGTTAGGTGAAGTTGGTGGTAATTGGGATTTGGTCATGAACTTTATTTGTAAGGACAATTTTGAATTTAACTCAATATTTGAAGAAATTATATCTAAATATGGTCAATTTATCAGAGATTATGAAGTGTTAATTTATGTTAACGTTTATGATCTTCAAAGGAAGTACATTCTTGAAAATAAGGGGGAAAGAAAAACTTTCCATCATGAGATGAAATATAATTCAATAATACATTTAGATCAGTTAGATAAAAGTATTATTTCAGAACTGAGCAAAAATTCTCTAATTTCAAATATTGAACTTGGTCAAAAACTTAATGTTGCAGGAAATACAATCAAAAACAGAATTAATGAAATGAAGAAAAGTAAATTATTGTTAGGTTTTCGATTGTTTATCAATCCAAGCTCTTTTGGTTACAAATCTCACATGTTATTCTTAGAAATTACTCGGTTGAATCTTGTGCAAGAAAAACAGTTGTATAATTATTTGAAAACTATTCCAAACATTACTTTCATTGTAAAACATATTGGTAAGTGGAGAATTGGGATGGAGATTGAAACTAAAGATGAAAAAGATTTTCAAGATATTTTTGTAGATATTAGGGGAAAATTCAGTGAGATCATTACTAATTTTGAATCTTTTCCTATATTCAAAGATTATGTAATCAATTATTTTCCTGAAGGTAACTTTTAGTTTTTCAAAGACTCAGTGAATTCTTTGATTAAAGTACCATCTTCAATTTTTATAGAATAATCAAGATTATCTAACTTTTGTTTGTCTATAAATTTCAAGAACTTTCTTTTTCTTCCTTCGTCCCAGACATCAAATTGTTTAGCTGTCTGGCAGAAATATGCTGTATCGCAATGGCCCTGCCTTAAATCTCGACCACCGTTACACGCGGGATGTAACGGACAGAAAAATTTACCTTTAACTTCAATCAAATTTCTACAAACACCATTTCTAAGGTCCATGAAATAAAATCTGTCTCGAAATCTCATCTTTTCTGGATCAGATTGTGGGTTCATAGCTTCAAACTCCTTAGTGTTCGTAGCAATAGCTAATTGAATGTCTTTTTTTGAGCCGAAGTCATGGCCACAACAGCCCATACAACCTCCATTGTACTGGCACAGAATACTAAAGTTAGTCATTTTAGGTTGAGAAAGTTAAACTATTATTTGTATTTTTCTGAAATATCTGGTTATATAGGGTATATTTATTCTTTAACTTCTTCAACATCGATGATCTCAAATCTGTTCTTTAACGATTTAATATACTTATGAAAATCTTCTTTAGTGATTTCTATTGATTCGATGTTAGCGTTAGAATGGAAACTAGCATAATCAGAATTCCAAACATCTCGGTCAATCAAAACATGAACTTTTTGTTCTTGATCATTAATTAATCCGCTGGGAGATACTGAACCTGGAGTTAAATTTAAAATCTCTTTAAGCTCATTCTCGTTTGCAAACTTGATTTTGTGGCCTAAAGATTCTCCAAGTGCACTTAAGTCAACTTTCTTGTAATCTGCAACAATCAGCATATAATATTGTTTTGCTTTATTTCGTTCTTTAAGAAATAGGTTTTTAGAATGTACTCCTCGTATGTTTATGAAATGTTCTTTAGCTTGCTCACTGGTAAAGACTGGTGGATGAGAAAAAACTTTGAATTTTATTCCATGCTCTGTAAGGTACTGTTTGATATCCATTTACATTTCCTCAGGAGCTTTAATACCTAACAGTTTAAGACCGTTCTCAAGAACTTGTCTGGTAGAGTCTACAAGAAGTAACCTGGCTTTCATCTGCTGGTCCTGTCCAGAAATAACTGGACATTTATGATAAAATTCGTTAAACTGTTGCGCTAGGCCAATTAAGTACTGTGCCAAATGGTGTGGTTTATACGTATCTGCAACTCTAACAATAATTTCTGGGAATTCGTACAATTTCTTAATCAATGCCTGTTCTTCAGGGAGGCTGTACGATTCAAAATTGATTTTAGCAGATGGGCCTTGTCGATACTCTTTCTGAACTTTTCTAAGAATACTGCACGCCCTGGCATGTGTGTACTGCAAATATGGTGCGGTTTCTCCTTCAAAGGATAACATTCTTTCCCAATCAAAATTAATGTTTCTGGTACGTTCATTACTCAAATCGGCAAAGATAATGGCACCGATACCAACCATCTTAGCGACATCACTTTTATTGTGCAATGTAGGGTTTTTCTCTTCAATAATCTTTTCTGCAAGTTTGATAGATTTGTCTAAAACTTCTTCTAAGAAAATCACGTTACCTTTCCTAGTAGACATTTTTCCTTCAGGAAATTTGAACAAACCAAAATCTACATGGATAAACTCACTTTTGTTCATCCCAGCAAGTTCTAAAACTTTGAACAATTGTTTGAAATGTAATTTTTGTTCTGCACCAACAACATAAAGCATCTTTGTAGGTGTGTATTCTTTCAATCGGTATGAAGCAGCAGCAATGTCTCTGGTATGGTATGTAGTTGAACCGTTAGATTTTTTGATTAAAACTGGAGGCATCTTGTAAGCTTCCAGATCTACAACTAATGCTCCTTCAGATTCTGTTAGTGGTGCTTTTCGTTGAAGATTATCAATGGCAGCTTCCATTTTATCATTATAATATGCTTCACCATGATAAGAATCAAAGCCAACGTCAAGAATTTGATAGACTTTTTGAAATTCTGCTAAACTTAGTTCTCTGAAAGTTTCCCAAAGAGCTAAGGATTTCTTGTCACCATTTTCTAATTTCTTGAACTCTTCCCTTGCTTCTTCAGTAAATTTTTCATTCTTTTCAGCTTCATCATGAAATTTTACGTAAAGTTTTAGAAGATATTTGATTGGATCTTTCTCAAGCTCTTTCTCTTTTCCCCATTTTCTGTACGCAACAATAAGTTTACCAAACTGGGTACCCCAATCGCCAAGGTGGTTAACTCCTACTGGTTTGTAACCTAAGAAATGATAAGTTTTGTATAACGAATTTCCAATAACTGTAGATCTCAGATGTCCGATACCGAACGGTTTGGCAATGTTCGGTGAAGAAAAGTCAATAACTATCTTTTTGTTATTCCCAATCTTTTGCTTTCCATAATTCTTCTTTTCTTTGAAGATTTTAGATAACGTTTCTTCTGCAATTACTGAATGTTTCAGATAGAAATTAAGGTAAGGTCCTGCAGTCTCTAGTTTTTCAACAAATTTAGGTAATTTTGTTTTTGGAAACTTCTTTCTCAATAATTCTGCTTCTTCTTTAGCATTTTTACCTAACTTGAAACAAGGAAATGCATAATCGCCAAGTTTAGGGTCTGGGGGTACCGCTAAGAGCCTTTCGACTTCATCTCTGTCAAGTTTTGTTGCTTTGTTCAATAATCTTACAATTTCGTGTCTGAAATCCATACTACCAAGAAACAGCTTAGGGTTATTAAAGTTTTATGGTTATGTTTGCTTATATTTGTGTAGAAATATTTATTAAATGGTTTTATTTAATCTAGCTTATGGCTGAAAAACTAGAAGTTTATGATCTGAAAGGTAATTTAATTGGTGTCCAAGATCGGAAAGAATTTTATGATGAAATTAAAGCTGAGTTCAAGAGAACAGGTAAGATAACTAAACTAGTTAAAACTATTAGATTGTTATTAATGAATTCTAAAGGAAGAATCTATTTGCAAAAAAGAAGTAATCTCAAAAATGAAAATCCGGGTTTGTATGATAAAACGGTTGGAGGCCATGTCGCAGCTGGAGATAGTTATAATATGACTACAATTCGTGAGTGTGCAGAAGAGTTAGGGTTTCCAGCTTCAATATTGTCAGCAAAGGAATTTGACAGGGCAATAAAAGTTACTGACTTAAATATTGTTGGTGTTTTTAAAGAAGTAGATCATAAAAATTATTTTGAATCTGTTAGAATAACAAAAAAAGGTAACAGTTTTGTTCAGCCTACTTTTGACTCAAGTTATATTGGTTATTACAACGGCGCAATTCGTTTCGTAGATGGAGAATGTTCTGGAATTGAAGTATTTTCTCTAAATGAATTAGAAGATGAAATGAGGAACAGTCCTGAAAAGTTTACCGAAGACATTAAATTCATGATCAAGAAATACAAAAAATATCTAAAACCAATAAACTAAATCTCACCAGAATTCTTACCTTTGCTCAACACTATCTTCTTGACCCTTCCACCAGTAAAGCTGCGCAATAAACCAACACTCTCTGAAACTATTTGATTAAACTGCTTAGAAGTAATTGGTGGCAAAGCTTCAATGTGCAATAAAACATTCTTACTTTGAGGAGTAACTCTGGTTCTTGGAGATTTCCACAAATCTAATTTGCTTCCAAGCACTTTACCTTCACGGGCACTGTCACAATATATCAAAGTGCCTTTACGTAATGAATCTTTTTCTGTACCTTTAGCTAACCTAACACTTAAATTGCCTTTTAATTTATCGGAATCATCAACTGCCATTGGTATAATATTTTTCAAAGAAAGGTAATAAGCTAAGTTCTGAACAACGTTTTTCACTGCAATTTCTCTTCTATCCAAAACTCGATGAAATATCCGTTCTAAAGAACTGTGCTGGTGTTTAACTTTTGATAATTGTCTTTCTTCCATCATTGCCCACGAAGAGACCATATGATGATTTTTCAGAGTGTCCTTATTATAAGTAAAGCGAATATATTCTTCAACCTCTTTCAATAAAAGTAAAACTTCGTCAAGTTTTTCTGTGTTGTTAATATCTTTAACTGAAATAAAAGCTACTTTTAATTTTGGGTGTAACTTTTCAAAAACTTCTTTGTTGATTGTGATGTTCATTTTATTTTGTCCTCAAAATATTTGAATTTTTTTTTATAACATTTTCATTTTTTGTTTTTTCCGTTTTTCTTTTGTGGTGGTATAAGATAATTTCTGATCTCTTTCAAAATTTTTAATTTACGATGTTCATAATAAATCCTGACAATTAAAAGAATGACATAAACTCCAAATACTCCACCCATCAACCAGCTAAGTATACTAAGGAATGGGCCCATTATCTCTGCTAATGGTTGTAAGAACTGAAGCGCTTCTGGTGGGGTCTGTGCAGCTTGAGCTGATATTTGTGGAATTATCATCTAATCACCTAACCAGAATTAATATTTTAGGTTATTTAATTGTTTCTATAAGTATAATGATGTAGAATTGCTGTTTGCATCATAAGGTCAAAATTCCTTCTAAGGTTACGTTGGGCTCGTAGTTGGGGGTTGTCCCTTACGGGGAAACAGAGCCTATGACTAAACATCGAGAATTTTGAAGATGCATTAAGCAATTCTACTGAACCTATAAACGGTAAGGATGTTTGGCTTCAGGTAAATCTGAGAATAACGGTTTATTCTTTTGCTCTTGCTGATGTTCGAAATGCTTCTTTAATCTCAAGTATCGGCCATACTTATTGATTTCTAAACCTGCAGCAAACATAAAGATACAAAAAATTAGGAAGAATGCAGTAACTTCTCCTGACAATAAGAATATTTTGAAGAATCCACCAGCGTTTGAGTTAAGTATTACTTGCAATGAAAAGATCCTTAGAACTACGTAATAAGCAATAGAAATGTATGCAGAATTAACTAACACGTTGCCAACGGCTTTAAAACCGAAATTTCCTCTTCGTTTAGCAACAAGTTTGATAATCGAACCAATGATTAAAGCGTTAATTCCGACAATAATCAATTGGCCAAAAGTTTGCCAAATCATTAAGCTGGAATCTATTTGGTCAGTAAACGCACTATAATTGTTATGAGCAGTAACTCCTAAAATGATTTGAATAATAAGCATAGAAACAAAACCAATAATTGCCGGGACGTAAATGTCTCGACCGATTTCTACAAGAAATTTCTCTTTAGTTGTTCTCATCAAGATTTTTATTATCAAACCTATTCCTAATATTATAAAACCGACCAGAACTGCTTGCATGACATTATAATCTCCAAACAAATATTTCAGTGGAAAACTTTGTGTTACGGCGTTAAACATTAAACTTATTTCGTTACTGAAATCTGATTGAGAAATTCCTGATTGTTCTCCGATAGTTTGGATGATTCTAAACCATGCATATTTAAAATTGAAATAATTAGCTCCGAAAACAATGATTAAGAATGATAAGCCTATAGTAATCAGTTCGTTGACTGCTTCATCACCAATTATCTCATACAAGGGTCTTTTTCTTGTTCTATGTGGCATTTCTTATCATGAAGAAATAATTGGTAGTATAAAAGGTTTTTTACAGTAGGGGTAATTTTTTGAAAGAAAAAAGTAGCCCCGCGCAGATTCGAACTGCGGTCAATGCCTTGCTTTCCGTTAAGGTCCAAAGGGCACTATGATAGTCCACTACATTCCGCGAAGCTCTAAAGCTTCTCCACGGGGCTGTGAACTAGCCACAGCGGGGCCAATTGAGAAGTTACTGGTTCTATTTATAAAATTTTCTCACATAACATTTATAAATTACAATCAATCCTAACACGTTATTCAATAGGCAGGTCGGTCAATGCTTACCTGTACTGGAGAAAGATATCATTATCTAATTCTCCATAAAAATAAACATAATAGAGGAAATATAAAAATGGCAAGAATGTACTCTCGTGACAAAGGAAAGTCTGGCAGTGTTAAACCAGATAAGGCAATACCATCTTGGGCAACTTACACTTCTGAAGAAGTAGAAAAGTTAGTAATAAAATTCAAGAAATCTGGTAAAAGTACTAGTGAAATCGGTATGATTTTACGTGATATGTACGGAATCAATAGCGTGAAAGCAATTACTGGTAAAAAGTTAGGTCAAGTTGTTGCTGAAAATAAACTTGCATCTGAACTGCCTGAAGATTTGTTAAGTCTAATCAGGAAAATGGTTGAGATTAAAGCTCACCTTGAAAAGAATAAAAAAGATGAGACTGCAAAACGTGGTTTTATCTTAACAGGATCTAAAATTCGAAGATTAATCAAGTACTACAAACAAAGTGGCAAATTAGCTGCTGAGTGGAAGCTTGATTATGACAGATTAAAGATGTACCTTGAATAAAGGTATTAATTTTTCATTTTTTTAAATTATTTTTTAGTGGTGGTTCTGATGTTAAATTAAGTGAGGTTTGTTAAAAAAATGGTAAGTTATTTTTTAGGTTACAATGCAGTTCCTGTTGAAGCACAAGATATTCCGGAAGGAACTTCTTTTTCTCATTCTGATAATGAGATTATCGTTACTAGAACTGAAAGGGGTTTTTATGTTCAGATGAATGATCTTGCTAGTAGTCTTGCAGATGGATTTGTTTTGGGTTTAGAAAAAGTAACAGGTGAGCATGGAAAAAATGTACTGAAAGACTTAAGTTTGAATGTAACAGCGCCCGAAGTTGGGTTAGCTCTTCCAAGAAAACCAGATATGCATGAGTTAAGAAGTTATGGTGAAGCTCTTGAAAGACTAATGTCTGAATAATTTTCTATTTACATTATTTCCTTTTCTTTTCAGAAACCTTTTTAATGTCCTAAGTTTTCCTATTATATTATTACACTCAAGAGGTGGGGTAAATGGATTATAAAAAGAAAACAATTGCTTTGCTCTTAGTACTTGTATTATTTTTTGTTTCAGTAGGGTTCTTGATAAATTTTAGTGGCTCTCCTCTTACTGGGCAAATCGTTGCAGGTGGAGTTGCTTGTTATGAAGACGCTGACTGTAATGATGGTATGGACTGTACTGAAGATTTGTGCAGAAACCCTGGTACAGAACAATCTTTGTGCATTAACAGAGTAAAAGAAGAGTGTTAATTTTATTTTTTTAAATTTATTATTTGAGAATTATTTCTAAAAATTTGAATGATTAGAAAAAAAGGTATTATTAAAATAAGAAAAAAAATTAAAGCATAGACCTTATGCTTTCAATGTTTTGGGCAATGTTTCTACCCTTTTGAGTTAATTCCAATAACTTAAGTCTACCTTCTTTTTTGAAATTGATCAAGTCAGCTTTTTGCATCTCTTGTAAAATTTTTACAACGTGAGAATAGGTACAGTCTATCTGTTTTGCTAAGACTGAAGCATAAACCTGGGAATTCGCGTTCTTTAATTCCACCAACATCATTGCTGGTTTTTCTCTAAAAAATACCTCAAAAATTTGTTTTTTATTCATCAATGTTAAGCACCCCATATGCGTTATTCAATATCTACATCGACCACCCCAGATCTTGAATTTTAGGATTGCGAGTTATATTTAAACATTTATAGTTTAGAATAGCTATTTTGTACTACTTAATAAATCTTATTAAAACTTTGTGTCTAGAATGTATATACCAAGAGTAGAATAAGTTTTAAAAGTATAGGTAAATTGGTTAATTTTGGAACTTAACCAATTTACAATATAGTTCGCGTTCGAGAGTTTTTGACGCTCACTATATCTGTTTTGTATCTTAATTACTTACTAAAAATGGTCGATAAAAATAAGTTGAATTTGCAATTCTTTCCTCACTTGGAAGTTCGACCTGGACAAGATGAACTAATTTTTGACCTCACTCAGGCATTAGCTGAAGGAAAATGTATTTTAGCAAATGCACCTACTGGACTAGGTAAGACTGCAAGTGCTATTTCAGTAGCACTATCTTATTTGTATAATCATAAAAGTTCTGATGATGGTGTTAATGGTTTTGATAAAAAGAAAAAAATATTTTTCTTGACTAATCGGCACACTCAACATAAAATTGCTGTTGATACCTTAAGGCAAGTGCGGGCTAAAACTGGAGAACAATTAATTTGTGTTGACCTCATTGGTAAGAAATGGATGTGCAACCAAGAAGTTGCTAGTTTGTTTGGTACAGATTTTAACGAATATTGTAAAAGTGTGGTTGAAAAGAAAGAGTGTGAATTTTATAATAATGTGCGCGATAAGAACGGATTAAGTGTGGATGCCAAATATGCTTTGGCGCAGCTTAAAGAAAGTGGAGTATTGCATAACGAAGAGTTGAAACGTTTTTCTGAAGAAAAAAAGATGTGCGCTTATGAATTAAGTATGGCTCTTGCAAAGAAAGCGCAAGTGATTGTTGGAGATTATTACTACTTATTCAATCCTGCAGTTTTAAATAATATCCTAGGAAAGTTAGGAATTGAAGTTGAAGATTGTATCATTATTGTTGACGAAGCACATAATCTTCCAGGGAGAGTTACAGAGATGATGAGTTCATATCTGACAACTAACATGTTAAAGAACGGTATTTTGGAAGCTAAGAAGTATCGCATGGATGGTTTGATTTATTGGTTGAACGAGTTGAAAAAGATCGTTAATGATTTGGCAGATTTTGAAGATGTTGGGTTTAGAAGTAGTTATTCGAGCAATAAGTATGCTTCTAACAAACCTAAACAAATTAATGCTTCATTGTCTGGCTTTTCAAGTGCTGCAGATCTAAAAAATGGTAAGGTAAATAATGGTAACAAGACTGGTTATGCTAGTACAAACAAAGAGCGATTAGTGAAGAAAGATGAATTTATGGAAAAGGTTCAGGCAATAACTGATTATAATGATCTTATCGGTGAACTGGAAGGTGCAGCTGAAGAAGTGCGTAAACGGCAAAAGAGGAGTCAATTGGGTGGTATTGCAAATTTCTTGATTGAATGGGCAAAAGAGGATCATGGTTTCAGTCGGATGATTGTTGAGAAAGATTCACCCAAATTTGGTAAGATGACAATTCTGCAGTATGCTTGTCTAGATCCAAGTTTAACTACTAAAAATGTTTTTGCTCGAGCAAACGCGGCAATTCTAATGAGCGGGACTTTATCACCAACATTTATGTATCGGGATCTGCTTGGAATTGAACGAGGTGTAATGAAAGACTATTCTTCACCGTTTCCAATCGAGAACAGGGTAACATTAGTTGTTCCTGAAACATCTACAAAATATAATTTACGTAATGAAACAATGTTTCGTTCCATTGCTGAACATTGTTCTAAAATCAGTCGTCTTGTACCTGGAAATTTAGCATTCTTTTTTCCTTCATATCATCTAAGAGATAAAATTGCTCCATTCATTGAAGTTGGGAATAAAGAAATGTTTTTGGAACAGCAAGAAATGACTAAAGAAGATAAAGAACTTTTTTTGCAGAAATTTAAAGCTGCTAGTTTGCGAGGAGGAGTATTGTTAGGTGTTGCTGGTGCTAATTTTGCTGAAGGTGTAGATCTTCCTGGAAATCTTCTACAAGGCGTTGTTGTTGTTGGGTTGCCTTTGGCTAGTCCTGATTTAAAGACTAAACAAACTATCAATTATTATGAAGATCAGTTCCAAAAAGGATGGGATTATGCCTATCTGTTTCCGGCGATGAACAAATGTTTGCAAAGTGCAGGGAGATGTATTCGTTCTGGAACTGATAGGGGTGTGATCATATATTTGGATGAACGCTTTGCTTGGCAGCGATATTATGAACATTTACCACGTGAAGGGCTGATTGTTACAAAGAATTATCCTGAATTATTGAAGAAATTTTATGCTAAATAATCCTATTTTAAAGCAAAAAAGCTAATTTTTGTCATTTTTCTAAAGTTTTTGGCAAAATTGGGCTTTGTTATACTAGTTGTGCTTATGTGTGTATTTAGTAACCAGTATACAAAAACGTAACATTTATATACTTGTTTGGTTTTACTACCTAGTATCACATTAGACAAGATCGGATCCGTCTGATTCTACCACCCTCACCCCTCGAATTGGGATCCGCTTTTGTTATTTTTTTCTTCTTTCAAAATGTTATCAATTTTATCTACAGTAACTTGGATTCTTAGAACTTTTAAATCAGTTTACTACTTTTTAGTGATAAATATACAAAATAGTCAACGCGTTAAATAGTTGGACGGACAGAGCGTAAAAAAATAACCTCGTAAGAATTTTTCAATCCCCGCAATTAAATCTTCAATTGTTTTGAAGAAGTTGGAGTTCGTTACATTGTAACGAATAATTTTCCAACA
>JBDRMB010000024.1:0-48398 GCA_043812455.1 archaeon
TGTTGGAAAATTATTCGTTACAATGTAACGAACTCCAACTTCTTCAAAACAATTGAAGATTTAATTGCGGGGATTGAAAAATTCTTACGAGGTTATTTTTTTACGCTCTGTCCGTCCAACTATTTAACGCGTTGACTATTTATTTATTTCATCACTTTTTAATAGTAACCTTTATAAATAACTTCTCACTACCTTTAGGATTGGTGTGTTCTGAGTGTAATTGGTGAAATTAAATTGGTAGGGCAAATTATTGACTTTTTAGGTGACAGGCAGGCTGAAGGTAGCAATAAAGGTATTAAAGACTTTGTTGATTGGTTTATAAGGAAATGCCGTGCAAGACATGCTGAAAGTATTGATGTTCTTATTAAAAGTGGAGGAATTAATGCAGAAATAACTAAACAATTATCTCCAGGTTATGTTTCTTTTGAATATGGTGCTGAATTTACTGGACTAATCAGTGGAGGAACTATTGCTGTCGGAAAAAAAAGCCTTTGTTCCGTTGCACTCAATCCTGAAAGAGAACCTACTAATTCCAGCCCTTGGGATCAACTTCAATCTTTAGGAAGGTCTTGTGTTGATTACTGTGCTCAAGAAGGATTTAATAGTAGACTTTATACTTCGCTAAGACCCGGTGATGAAAGAAGAATTTTATTACATCAAAGAACAATTGAAGAAATGAGAGGAACTGATCAGGTTTATCTTCCACACATGATTTTGCCTTTCTAGCTTTCTCCCAAATAACCTTTATAGGAATGGAATTTAGTTTGCATATCAAAATATTTCTTTAACATTGTCTGGAAGTTGAACAGTCTGTAAACTAATTGGTCTAAATAACTAACTTCTAATTCACGCTGCATGACTTTAGAATAAATTGACCACCACAATTTAGCAAATTGTCCACCTTTAGCAAACTTTTTCTGCCAATCAAAAGTAACCTGTCCTTTAACTGAAATTTCAATACGCGCATTGCTCAACAGTTTTTTCTTCCCATCAATGTCTACTTCTACTTCCATCATATCCCAAACATGAGTATTGATGGTAATTTTGTAAAATACTAATTCAGTTACTTTCTTATCTAAAATCCAAGTAAATTCTTGTTCAGCACCTTTCGGTCGTGGAACTTTATGTTTGTATGTTTTCTCGTGCCACTGATAACCATAATTTTTTGTCCAGTCAACAATTGCAGCGTAAAGACCATCAAAATCAAACAAACCATTATATCTAACACTATAATCAGAAGATGGCAAAGTTATTGCTTCACCGGCTTTTATATCATGATCAAGTACTGGCACTTTTAACGCTGACATATAAGAGAGAATAAATTCTAAGTTTATAAAGGTTTTTTATTGGAAAAGAAAGAAGATTAAAAATAAAAAACAAAAGTTCATAAATTCACCTTATCAAAACTTGCTTTAAACTCAAGTTTCTTAACCTTGAACTCGCCAAAATTAACATGTTTCTTTGCAGCATGTACAGCAGCAATTTCAATATGTTCTGCACCTACTTTTTCCTGAATATCTTTTTCAAACTCAATTAAAGCAGTTTTCCAATCTTCAGGTACTTGCAAGTGTAAAGCAATTCTATCAGTTTTTTCCAAGCCAGCATCTTTACGTAATGCTTGAACTTTTCTCATTAACTCTCGAGCATAACCTTCGGCTTCCAGTTCTTCAGAACGTTCAGTATTAAT
This sequence comes from archaeon, assembly GCA_043812455.1. Lineage (GTDB taxonomy): Archaea > Nanobdellota > Nanobdellia > Woesearchaeales > GW2011-AR9 > JABHQR01. The sequence goes on from JBDRMB010000024.1 coordinate 1,688, forward strand.
GTAAACCATTCCACTTTTAAATTCAGCTTCTTTGTAAAGTTCTGGAACGTCCCGTTCAATAACTACCATTTCAGGAGTTATTCTGATTTCCTGGTCATTACCACTAACTTCAATTTTCATTAAGTAGCAAGAGTCTTTCTCAAAACTTACTTGCAGTTCATCAACAGTTGCTTGATGTAATTTGCCAATAATTTGTGGTAAAAGATTTCCATAAGAACTGCCAATTTTGCCTGGATCTGCTTTGAATTTACTTGTTACACCAGGAAGATTTTCTAAAACACTAATATCCTTAGCATTAACTTGTTTCTTCACCAGATCCCTTAACCTTTCTACTGCTTCAACGGTAGTTCCTCGTCTGGTTGCTACAACCAATTCTTTAACTGGCCATCTTAAACCTAATTGAGCTTTTTCCCTAGCATTAAGAGCAGCTTGGATAATTAATTTAACCTGATCAATTTCTTCTTCAAGTTCAAAATTGATTTTACTTTCATCACATTTAGGCCATGAAAAGTGCATAATACTTTCTTCAGGTAAGTTAAACTCTTCTTGTAAGTTTAAGTAAACGGCTTCGGTAATGAACGGAGCAATGATACTAAACATTTTCAATTGTTCAATCAAAACTTTAGCAATTGTGTACGCGACTACTTCCTTATCTTCTCTGCTACCTAAAGCGCTTTTTTCTCTAACTAATTGAATGTAAGTTCTACTCAGTTCGAGGTAAAGGTCTTCTAATGGCAAAATAGTTTGATCAAGCTGATACTTTTCAAACATCTGTCCAACCTGTTTAATAGTAGAGTTAAGTTTTGAAATGATATATTTTTCTTCACTGTCCATTAAATCGTGCATTAATTTGTCGTCCAAATGGAACGGATTAAGATCATTTTCTTTCGCTAAATTGATCAACAATTTATGGATGTTCCATAAAATGTTTAGGTACCGTGATTTAGTTACACATTCGTCCCAACTGAAATTAAAATCCTGTCCAGCATTGTTTTGACACATGTAATATCTCAAAACGTCAACACCATGTTTATCGATAAGTTCGTAAGGTGAAACAATGTTACCAAGACTTTTGCTCATCTTCTTACCTTCAATGTCGTTCAACATTCCGTAAACGTAAACGTTTTTGAAAGATTTCTTACCATACCTCAAATAAGAACATATGTTAAGCATACTGAACCATAACCGGGTCTGTTCCTTAGCTTCCATGATAGCGTCGGCAGGGAACCATTCTTCAATCAGTTCAGGATCATTATCTAAACAGTTCCAACCAGCAGTACCAGCATCTACCCAAACATCAATAATGTCAGGAACACGGTGCATTTTACTGCCACATTTGCAGTCCAATTCAACTTTATCAATCCATGGTCGATGAAGATTTTCTGGTACAGTTCCGCCGTTAGCTTCAAGTTCTTTCCTGTCACCAATAACTTTAATCTCTTCACAATCTTCTTTATCACATTTCCATACCGGCAGAGGTGTACCCCAAAACCGTTGTCTTGAGACTGAATTATCTTTTAGATTCTTAACCCATGATTCATAAGAATGTAATGCTGTGTCCGGCACCCAATTAACTTTGCTATTCTCTTTAATGATTTGATCTTTAATTTTGTCAACTTTGAAGAACCATTGGTATGTTATCCTGAAAATTACTGGTTTGTGACATCGCCAACAGTGTGGATATTCGTGTTCAACCTGTGTAGTTTCAATTAATGCTCCTTCATCTTTCAAAGCTTGGATAAATGTTTTATCATCAACTTTTGCTCTTAAACCAGAGAACTTGCCCATTCCTTTAGGAAAATAACCATTTTCACTCAAAGTGTTAAACGGTGGAATGTCGTACGGTTTACAAGCTTCCTGGTCCTCTGGACCGCAACCAGGTGCAGAATGTACTAACCCAGAACCAGCAGTAGTATCAACAAACTCTTTGCTCATGATGACGGTGTGCACGTTAGGATGATCTTTTTTTAGTTCTGCATAAGTAGAAATTTCATTTCTAAATGGATGTTCATAAGCTAGACCTTCTAACCTTTCTCCTTTAAAATCTTCAAGAACTTCCATCTCTTTTCCGGCAACTGCTGATACTACAACACCAGCTAAAGCCTTGCTTAGGATCCATACTTCGTCTTCAACTTTGACCCGAACATAATCCAGTTCAGGATTTACCATTACTGCTAAGTTGAACGGAATGGTCCAGGGAGTTGTTGTCCAGATGATAAGATATTCGTTATCATTTTTGGCATTAGAATCATTAACTTTAAGTTTGACAAAAATTGATGGCTCATTAACATTTTCATACTCACATTCATGTTTAGCAACAGCAGTTTCACAGTTCTGGCACCAAGTCAATACTTTCTCGCCATGATAAAGATTGTTATCTTCATATGCTTTCTTGATTAACTGCCATTCTCCTTCAATAAATTCGTTTTTGATCGGCATGTACGGCCTGGAAACGTCAAAAGTAGTACCTATTCTGACTAAATCTTCAGTCATGACTTTAGCCATAGAGGTGGAAAATTCGATACATCCTTTGATAAACTTGTCAAGACCAAACTTTTCAATATCTTCTTTAGTCTTCAGACCATACTTTTCCATAACTTTATGTGCAGTAGGCAGACCGTGCATGTCAAATCCGTTTCTGTCCCAAATATGACAACCCTTACTTCTTTGATATCTAAGGATCATATCTTTCAGAGCATAATTCCAGGCATGACCTAAATGGAATTTACCAGATGTGTACGGTGGACCGTCTAGGAAGTAGAATTTTTTCCCTTCTTTGTTCTTTTCCCTAAGCTTGTCCATGATTTTTTTCTGTTTCCAAAAATCTAAGATCTGTTCTTCAACTTGCTGAGCATCATACTTATCGAATTTCATGCTTGAGAAGTAATAGGGTTGCTTTTAAAAAGATTGTTATTGGTTTTATGCTGGTATTAGAAGTAAATATAAGAATTCTTAATAGAAAAATTTATAAGTAACCTTTTAGTTTAATAACTTAAAGGTAGTGACAAGCTAAAAACATAAAATGATAGCACAAATCGCACAAGAAGAAATTGTATCTCGATGGGGTTTAGGTAGATCTAGGAACCGTTCTGTACCTGCAAAAAAAACTTCAGAAGGTTTAGCAAGAGTAATAGACTTTGTAGGAGCTCTTAAATCTAAACAAAATCCATTATGTCATGTTACTAATCTAAATTATAATGCAGTTTATGATGCAGACATTTTTCTACAAGCTTTTGAACTTGAAGAAGAAGTCGGTACTTTAAGTGAAGATCTTAATGATGATAAACTCTATGCTTTAATTGAAGAAACTGCTCGATATTTCTCTGGAACTTTAGGAAACAAATCCTTAGTTGATTTCAGAACTGAAAGCCAAGAAGCAAATCTACAAATTAGGGCTGATTTAATGAATGCAGGATTTGAATATTTTACAGAAGCTCATGATTGGAAAGAAGTTAGAGAATTAGTTCAACTTTATGAATCTTCAGATTGTGCTATGATTGTTACAGATCATTATGATCAAGAAACTGGAAAGGCACAACCAGGTAGAGTTGATTTATTCTATAAAATACAAGAAATAGAGAATTAATTCTATTCTTTCAACAAGATAATATTACCACGACCACGTTTAACTTTCTCAATCTTACCTTTATGCTCAAGTTCTGTAATAATCAAACTAACCTTAGATTCAGATATATCCATCATTTCCTTTCTCAGCTCTTTCTGAGTAATTCTGCCATCATTAGTCTTGATTACATCCAAAGCACGTTTAATATAGCCAGGAGTTTCATTATTTTCAAGTTCCTCTTTTATACTAGCTAATTTTTCTTCTCGTGTAAGAGATTTTTTAGGCTCAGAATCAATTTTTTGCTGTTCATTTTCAACATCTTCAGGTATTCCTACAATTATTGTTTTTCCTTCAGATTTAGGCTCAGTTTCAAGCTCTTTTTCTTCAGAATTGTCCTTTAGATTTACTTCCTGAATCCCTTTCTTCTTCCTTCCAAAAAGACTTTTTCTTTGTGGGTATTTCTTACGAGCAATAATAATTCGTCCTACTAGCACCAGAATTATGCCTATAGCAGCTAAATATGCCCACCATCTGGTTTTATTTTCTTCATTTTCAATTGGAGTTATTTCTCCTTCATCCCCAATAATTGGAAATAAGAACAAATCATACACAAAAGTTCCTTCTGAAGTTACTGAAATTGTTTCTTCTGTAATCAAATCTCCTTTACTTGCTCTTAAAGTATAATCTCCAGTTGGTAATTCTAAACTATAAGTTCCATCTTTGGACAAATATTGCTGGATTGGTTGTGTATCAATTTCTAACAGAACATTTTCTACTTGTTCAAGCTCGTAATCATAAATGGTACCTGTTAAAGTAGCAGCTTGAACTAGGCCCATGTTTAAGATAAAAAGTACAATTGTTAAAATTAAGAGTTTATTTTTCATTATTGTTCACTTGGATGAGTAGTTCTTCTAATTGGCTCTTCACCAACTCTATTGCCATGATACCAAAATTCATCACCCATCAATCCACCTAATGAATAACCGCTAAGCATACCATCATCTCTTAATATTGCAGTATAATGTCTACCTCCAAACCTTGCTAGTACATTGCCTTCAGAATCTACAATTGCTTTACCAGTAGAAATCTCTCGTATAAAATAGTCAGTCTCACCACCATGGGACCCAACAATCTTTTGTCGAATTCCTTTACTCGTTTTTACTCTTTTAACACGGCAACCAGTATCATGATCCTTTTTAGGAAAACCCAGTAATGCAGATATATCATTAACCTTTCTTTGAGCCATTTTCTATCCAGGAGTGGTACTATTATAAAAAATTTGTTATAATTGTTATTAGATTTAAAACAAATAAAAAGCAACAATTTAGCCATACTGCTTATATTTGGCAAAAATCAAGCTTGATAAAGTTTAAAATGTTAAAAACAGACTGATTCTAAACTCAAACGCCAAGCATCTTTAAAAAGAAATGCCCTCACTAAATGTAGTATGAAAAACAGCAAATCGCTAAAACTAATAATAAAAAACAAACCACGAGGTGTAAACTATGAAAAACTATTCGAAACTATTTGCCTTGCTAGTTGTAGGGATAATGATGCTGAGCATGTTACCTCTTGCGCTAGCCGATAATGATGCCAGTAATGGAAATGCTGGAAATGAAGATGTAGAGGAAGTTGAAGAAGACACAACTGTAGAAGATGTGGAAGAAACCGAAAATGATTCTAATGGTAAGGGACCACTTCAAGCTATGAAAGAAAAAGTTATTGAAGCTAAAGAACAAAAATTAGAAGCAATCCAGGAAAGACAGGAAGAAAGAGCAGAAATGCATTCTCAAAAAGCTGATATTGCAGGTTTAAGAGCAGAATTAGTTGGATGTATTGGTTCTGGAGAAGATTGTAGTGAAAAAAGAAATGAAGTTCGTGGTGCTGTCCACAATCATTTATTGTACGCTGCTGAAAAAATCTTAGAAGCAATTGAACATTTAGAAGAACAAGTGGAAGAATCTGATATTGATAGTGAAGCTCAGGATGAAATTTTAACAGATTTAGCTGCTCAGAAAGCTGACATTGAAGAAGCTTTAGCCAATATTGAAGAGTTAGGTGATGAAGCTGACCCTTCAGATATTAAAGATGCAGTTAACGAATTAAAAGCTTCATGGAAAGAAATCAGACCAACATTCCACTGGACTATTGCAATGTTAAGCAACTCTCGAATCGATAACTTGTTAGAAAAATCTGAAACTACAGCTGACAAACTTGGTGAGATGATTGACGAATTAGCTGAAAATGGTTACGATACTTCAGATCTTGAAGATCAGTTAGATGATTTTGAAGCTAAAATAGCTGAAGCTCAAGAAAGTAGTGATAAAGCTGAAGAAGCATACTTAGCAGTAGAATCAAGTGAAGATAAAAGTGATGCTGTAAAAGAAGCTCACGAATATCAGATGGAAGCTAAGGAAAGTATTCGTGAAGCTAGAGAAATCTTGCGTGACCTTTTTCATGACATCAAAGAAGCTAAATTAGGTTTAGCTGAAGTTGAAGAGGAAGAAGTTGTTGAGGAAGAAGCCGAAGAAACTCCTGAAGTAGAAGAGGAGGAAGAACAATAAATAGATCATAGTGAGAATCGCCCCTCGCAAAATGTCGAAAACCAATGGTTTTTGACGCTCGGGATGTGAATTCCGTAGCATTTCAAGCCGGAAGGTTGACAACCTCTTTTCCTTCCGGTGATTTTTTTATTTTTTAGGATCAATTGACAAATCTGTAGTAGGCATGTAAAGGCCACCATCAGTTCTTCCCATATCTGCGTCTAACAATAAATCACCAGTTTTACCAAGACCACCAATATTCAATTCAGCGTCTTTACGAACTTCTTCAGGCCTGATTATTCTACTTTCTCCTTCGGGATCATCTGGGTTAAATGGATCATCCGAATCATCGGAATCGTTTAAATCAAATCCAAACATGTCAGCAAGTTCTTCTTTAGTCCATTTCTTACCTTCATAATCTTCAATCTTCTGATAAGCGCCACTAGATTCAACTTGTTCTGAGGTCATTAACGGTGACATACCACGTTGGCCATAAGTTTGAGCCCAAAGACGAATTCCTTCTCCTCTGTCATGAATATCTCTTTTCCTTTCATAATTAGCTGGCATATAAATTTCTGCCATCTCTTGATAATCTTGAGCTTCTAATGGTTTTAAGATATGACTTTGATATTGATTAGACAATAATTTAGTCCCTTCTCCTGCTAAAATTTCAGATACTACTGACACTGGATCTTCAGATTTAGAAGCATTGTCTCTAAACTGTTCTGAAACACTACTTCCATCAATCCCGTAGATAGTTCTCATTAGTGCATTTTGAACTAGTTTTCTCCCGTAAGGATCACTAATGTTATCTAAAAGGTCAGAATTAACTCCAAGAGCTTCAGCAGCTTTGTTAGCCAATTCATCTGTGACAAGATTAATTGCATCGTCAAGATTGTCAGCAACAAATTTACCATCTTCTCCTTTCAAGTATTGTCTTCCAGCAATTTTGATTATTCCCTTAATATCTTCTTTAATAGTTTTAAGTTCCTCTTCCATTGCAATTAAATTCACTCTTAATTGTATATCCTTGTCTTTTGCAGGATCTAAAGCAGTATAATTTACGTTAAGTCCACTTTCCATTAAACGAAGATTATCGTCTAAACTTAAGTGGTCACTAAACTTCTTGATATCACGTTCCAAGAATACTGTTTCATTTCGCTCTTCAAATTCAATTTCTCTATTTTCCCAATCTATAGTATGATATCCAGTAAGAGCTATTTCTTTTAATCCTTCTAATGAAGAATAAATTTCGTACTGTTCAAAACCAATTAACTGATCGTCGTCATTGGAAAATTCTGCAACTAAAAAAGTTGCGGCTCCATCGTTATGATAAGTACTACATGAACCTGGACAAGCAAGTAACATCCCAGTATCACCATCAAATTTTACCTTGATGCCGTGGGTGTGGCCGTGAAAGTTTATTTTGGGTCCTTTACCTTTTCCTTTCTTTTTCAAATCTGTAACAATATCTTTCAAAACTTCATGAGTAGGTTCACCATTCATTTTAACATTCTCACCGTAAGATACAGGCAAGTGAGAAGCTAAAATTCTAGCGTTAATCATATCTGATTGAAATTTAATTGGATCTTTTACCCATGACCGATAGTGATAACCTTGATCTTGTTTATCATTATCGGCCATAATTTCAGTAGTAGCAGCAGTGTTGGGTGGAGCACCACCACCTGAAAGACCCATAACTTTTCTACCATCAACTTCAGTAGAATCACCGTCCAGAAATTTATCACCGTGAACTTCTCTCATTTCTTCTTCGTGATCCCAGTTACCCCCAAGAAGAGCAACTTCTAAACCATAAAGAATTTCCCTGGTATCTTGATAGACCGCCTTTGATACTCTTTTAGCAGTTGCGATTGAATGCTCTCTAGCATTAGTAAACATACGAAGTTGTTCCTCGGTATAATTACCATCCATTACTGCTTCTCGGAGAGCGCTTTCTTGTCTTAATTTGCCCCTTAGTCTTTCAGCGGCACTAGAATAGATGTTAGTATAAGCAGACATAGTTTCGTTAATTGCGTCACCTAAAAACACTCCAGAAAGAATATTACTATCTCTAAGGTAATCGGCGATTAAAGAGAGATTTCTATTATCGCTATGCAAGTCTGAAAACAGTGCTAACTTCTTACCCATATTTATAGTGTTAGAACATCTATTACTTTATAAACTTTTTGGTTTATTTATTACCTATTAGTGGTGACAATTTAATTATGGACAAAAAAAAGTGAAAAAAAACGAAAAATTATTTTTTCTTCTTTTTCTCTTTTTTAGGCTGAACAATCTCTCCAACAGTTTCCCGAAGTGCGTCTTCACTAAGCTGTTCTCCACCAGCACTCCAAGCTTGTAACAATTCTTTACCCTGTTTTAGTGATAATCCACTAGTTAACCGATCTTCCAAACCTAATTTCTTAGTCAAATCAGGAAGATCTTCCTCAGTAATGTGATCTGTTGTAGGACGATAAACTTGAGGCCTCATTTCTCTGACAAAATAAGGAAGTGTTGCTTGTTGGTAAAGTTCCCATTTAAACTTACTTCCGTGCTTACCAATATGTTCATCTAACAACCCCATGTCAACGCCATACCATGCTTTTGCAATAGCATTACGTGTAAAATCATCTTTAACTTCAGTATCTAATTTCTTCTCGACTTTTTTGACATAGAAATCGCGCATTTCTTTGGTAAACTTTTTCTTTAATTTACTGGCAGATACTTTATCATCACCATCACCTTTTCCTTTATCTAACCATTCGTAATGAACATCACCTTCTTTATCCGTTAAATGTTCTTCAACAGCTTTGTTGTAAGCATTACGATGATGAAGTTGAAAAGTATCAAAAGCTACATCTGCACCCTTATGTAATTCTTGGTGTTTCTCTAAATAACCTTTTTCTTTCTCTGCCATAGCCTTAAGTTAAATTTTGTTTCTATTTAAATATTTCTTTCCAAGAGCAGTGCATTGACAAGATAGGAATATGACCAAAACGTCTCACTGGTTCACATAAAGCTTAAATTCATACAAAACATAGACTCTAGTAGCTGTGACAAACGTCTCAGTTTAAGCATAAATGTGCCTAAAATTACAATAAAGATCAAATAAACAAACAAAAGGTGAATTATAGACAATGGCTAAAAAAGCAACTAAATCAAAAGGAAGTATGAAATCCAAAAGTATGAAAAAAGCAACTCCTAATAAAGATCAAGCACCAACTGCACAAGCTCAAGAATTACCTAAAGATATTCCGCCAGAAGTAGCAGAGAAACTAAAAAAATTGAAAGCCAAACTTGACAAATTTAAAGATCAAGTTATTGAAAAATTTGGAGATTATATTGTGGGGATAAGTTTATTGCCACCAGAAAAAGCTCAACCTCAAGGAGCGCCAGGTCAAGCTCCAGCTAAAGATGAAAAAGATAAACATGAAGATTCTATCAATTTATTAGTTCTAGTAGATGATACTGATAGTAAAAAGATGACTAAAGATGAACTTCATAAGAAGTTCTCTGCAATAATTAACGAAATTGCAAAAGGTATTGACCCCAAAATCAAGGCTGAAAGTATTTTACTAACAGATGTTTGGCAAAGTTGTTATGATGGTAAAAGCGATCTTACCAAGATGATTGCATTAAGTACTTCTATCTATGATACTGGAATGTTGGCAGCAATCAAGATTGGTGAAATTCACAAAAGTATGGTCATCAAAAAATTTGAAAAGTATATTTTAAGTTATGTACTTGCCGGTTCTTTAGTACAAGGTAAAGCTACTGCTACCAGTGATATTGACGTATGGATCGTAATTGATGATACTGATGTTAAGAAAATGAGCAGAGCAGAACTGAAAGATAAACTTCGGGCCATAATTATTGGAATGGGGATGGAAGCTGGTGAGATTACTGGCATCAAAAATAAACTGAACATCCAAGTTTACATCTTAACAGACTTCTGGGACAGTCTTAAAGAAGCCAACCCAATAATCTTTACTCTGTTACGTGACGGTGTACCTTTCTATGACCGAGGAATTTTCATGCCATGGAAACAGTTGCTTAGAATGGGTAAGATTAAACCTAGCAGAGAAGCAATTGATATGTTCATGAGTTCTGGTGAGCAAATGATAAAACGTGTACAGATGAAATTACGTGATATCGGAATGGAAGATCTGTTTTATGCAACTTTGACACCATCTCAGGCAGCAATCATGTTGTATGGTATGGCACCGCCTACTCCAAAAGAAACTCCTGACGTTTTAGAAGACATTTTTGTCAAGAAAGAAAAGTTGCTTGAGAAAAAGTATGTTGACATTTTAAGAAGAAATGTTCAGGTTAGGAAAGATCTTGAACATGGTACCAAGAAAGAAGTTACTGGTAAAGAACTTGACGAAATGATCAAAGATTCTAAGGATTTCTTAAAACGGATCAACAAACTGTTTGAAGAGATTCAATCCAGGATGGACGAAAAAAGTGTCTTGCACTTGTACGATGAAGTAATGACTATCATCAGAGACGTCTTGAAATTGGAAGGTATCGAGAAAGCACAAGATGCTGAACTGATCAAACTGTTTGAAAACGAACTTATTTCTACTGCAAAAGTTCCAGCTAAATGGTTACGTGAACTGAACGAGATTGTAGAAGCTAAACGGAAGTTTGATGCTAAGAAATTGACTAAAGCTGAAGTTGAAAAAGCTCGTAAAGGTAGTATTGGTTTAATCCGGTTTTTGGTAGAGTACATGCAAAGAAAGCGTGGTAAAGAACTCGAACGGGCAAGAATTAAGATTAAACGTGGAGAAAAATATGCAGAGATTACTTTACTTGAAAAAGAAGCGTTCATCTTCCATAACATTGACGCTAAGGAAGAGTTGATCGAGAAAGCTAAGATTAACGCTGATGGTAGTTTAGGTACTACTCAGAAAAGTAATATTGAAGAGTTTGAGAAAGCTCTTGCTTCAGCAAAGTTTCCAAAGCGAGTTTTCATTAAGGAACCTATCTTTGAAGACATTAAAAGAATTTTTGGTCGAGATGCTGAAGTTTTGATCAATTATTTTTAATTTTTATTTTTTCTTATTACTTGCCACCAAACATTTATATATTTTTATTTTGTTTTTAGCTTTAGAGGTGATACTTATGAGAAAATTATTATTAGTTTTACTAAGTTTATGCATGATTCTGTTAGTTAGCTGTGGCGGACCAGATGCAACTCCAGATACAGGTGATGATGAAACTGGTGAAGTTGAAGAGGCAGAAGATGAAGGTGAAAGTCTTGGAGAAGCATTAACTGACTTTACATCAAGCGAAATGACCTGTACATATATTGTACCTGAAGGTGAAGGAACATTCTATCTGAAAGATAACAAGTTCAGAGTTGAAATCATTGATGAAACTAGAGATATGGAATACCATTACTTGATTGATGATGAGTACATGTACATCTGGCAGCCAGGAGATCCTAATTCTGGAATCAAATGGTCACTTGAATATATGCAAGAACAGGCATATGAAGAAGATAGTGCTATGGATGCTGCTCAGAACAACATTTTCGGTTTGAACGAAGTGGATGAAAGAGATGCTTATTTGAATCAGTATAATGCTCATTGTACAGGCAGTGCACCAAACAGTAAGTTCAGTCCACCTAACTATGATTTTATGGATATGTCAGCACTGATGGCACAGTACAGTTAGTTTTGATTTATTTTTTATTTTCTTTAATTGTTTTAATCATTCTCAGCTTTTTCCCGTTAACTTCCACTGCTATTGAAGTCTTCGCTGCAATTATAAACTAATTCTTTATCAGTAATTAAATGCCAAAGGGAATTGATTGGAAACTGTTGTTAAAATTAACATTTAAACCGACTGCCTCTAAAATAATCTCTCTAACAGTTCTCTTTGGCATACTCCAAACCCAAATATTGAGATATGTGTTAAATCCGGTATGTTTGTGCAGATGTAGTGCAGAAGTCTTTACTGCCTCTTGGATAATCAAAACTTGGTTAGCTTATACAATACCAAGTACACTGATTGTAATTGTTGCAATAGGAATAATCAGTTTTGGATACAATTTTGTTAAACAGGTATACATCTGGCTTTACAAATAATAGAATTAATCAACCAACTTCTTAACAACATAAAATAATTCGTTACTAGTAGAAAAGAAATTATATTTGTAAGTCAACCTTCTGCACATCAGTTCAAACCATTTCCTTCTTGGATGGTTCATCATCTTACCACTCATTGTCACTGTTGGAAAACTTACCACGATATATTTTGCTGGAATTTCTGCAATTACAGTTTCTGTAACTTTATGTCCTTTACCTTGATCCAAAACGTCTGTTACCTTGAACATTAAGCAAAGGTCAACTTTTGGCATATGACTGATCTTGTTCCAATGCAACAAATCAAACACTTCTGCTTTTCCTTCAAAGTTTGAAAAGAATTTTTGAGTTTTTTTGAAAATCTTGTTTAGTAACGCAATTTCATATTCATTAATGTCGTAAGCATAATACTCTAAAGCCTTTTTGTTAACTTTACTGAATTGCGGAAGATAAATTAAAGATATTGGATTAAGTCCAGCACCTAAATCAAGAACTGTTTGAGGCTGACCAGTAATCTTGAAAATCTTTTCGTAAAGTACTGGGTAAAATTCTTGCCGTTCTTTGGTTGAAGAATGTGTTTTCAAGATTTCTTTAGCCAATTCTTGAAATTGTTGATAAGTTTTTGTTTTTGGAAGTTTAGCAATCAATTTTTTTCTTTCGGGCAAAATACTTTTTTCCCAGAACAATGTATGAGATCTCCTCAGCTTTGCCCTGACAGCTTTCATGATCAGTTTATAATTTTCTGCTCTTGGATTAACTTTATCAGAACAAAGGTATTTTACTGCTTTGGGTTCACGTTTAAGATATTCAAACAAAGTGTCTCGGACAAAATCTTTGTTAATGTCACTTAGCTCTTTCCTTTTTTGAATTGCTAAGATTAAATCATGCACAATTCTTTCATCCAATACTTTCCCGTTAACTAGCATTCTTTTGGAATTAAGTTTTTATGATATAAAAACCTTTTTAAAGAAAGAAATTAAACTACTGTTTATGACTTTTAAGAGCGGTAAGAAGAAAGTTGAAGAATCTAAAGGTATCGAAGGATATGGTACCTGGAATACAGTAAAACGAGTTTGGAAAAAAGTATGGTTCTTTCTTTGGCACAGTGATTCTGCAGCTAGTTGGATTGCTAACATTATTATCGCGTTCTTACTAATCAGATTTGTAGTTTACCCATTACTTGGCCTTATGCTTGGTACAACATATCCTGTAGTAGCGGTAGTAAGTGAAAGTATGGAACATGGATTGTACAATAATCAACTTTGCGGTCAAGAATTTAGTGAATTTCCAGAATCGTTTGACAGTTATTGGAACATTTGTGGTTATTGGTACGAAGAAAACGGAATTAGTAAAGAAGAGTTTGAACAGTATCCTTTAAAGAACGGATTTAATCGTGGGGATATCATTGTTCTTCGTGGGGCCTACCGTGACAGTTTAGATGTTGGTGACGTCTTAGTCTTTCAAGGACCTAAACCACAACCAATCATTCACAGGGTTGTCAATGAATGGGAAGTTGATGGAGAAATGTTTTATCAGACTAAAGGAGATCATAACCGAGACAGTTTTGGTGGAGAATTAGGAGAGACAGAAATCAGTGAAGACAGAATTATAGGTAAGGGTTGGATTAGGATACCATACTTAGGTTGGATCAAGATTCTTTTTGTTGACTTATTGTCTCTTGTTGGGTTTAATGTTGCTGGTTGATATTAATTACTTTTTTGTTAAATTTTTTAAATGAAACTTATTTCTTACTTTTCAAATTAAAATGAGAAGTATTACAAGAAGAGATATGATTGGAATAACTCTTGCTAGTTTAATTGCTGCAAATCCTATTGCTAGAGCCTTGGCAACTCCGCAAAATCACCAAGTTCAAGTTGATCTTTACGTTGACAACATTCCAGAAAACAGACTGAGCCAATCTTTTTATCAAGATGAAAATCATGGTTTATTTGTTACAGTAACTGAAAAAGCAAAAGAATTCTATTCAACAATAGGACAAAAATATGGTTTATCTGGAGTTAATCTAACTTTTAATCTTTGTCAACTTACAGATGGTAATTATCCTAATTTAGATAGAAATCATTTAGCGGTATCATATCTTGATGTAAGAACTGTTGACCTTACCGTTTTTTCAAGAATCGTTGGTCTTGAAGAATCTTATCTTGCCTGGAGACAAGAAGATCTCGATAAGTACACAGCAAGAGGTGTTGATAGAAAAGAAGCAGAGAAAATTATAGAAAGGACTCACAGAGGTGTGTTTATTGATGAATTTTATGATCTTGGTCATCTATATCATGGCTTAGCATTTAATGGAAAAAATAAGGCAATTCTTTTTTCCACAATACTTTCAGATCAATTCGATGAGCAAACAATCATTAAAACTTGCTTTAGTAATTTGATACATGAATTAGGTCATCTTTTCAGTTTGGAACACCCAGATCCAAAATATGCTTCTGAAATTAATAATGTTATGGGGTTATTTCCTGAAAACTTAACTGATTTTAGAAGATTAATTTCGACAGAGCCTGCAATTACAAGAGAACAAGTTCAACAAATAAATGCTTATCTTAATCAAACAGAATAACCAACAGAATAAAAAGCATAAGTTGTCCAAGTTAATAGTAATCCAATTAACATTATTGCAAAACCTCTTCTCATTATTAACAAAGTTTTTAAAGTGTAAGTGAAATTCTAATTAGGTTAATAGGAGTGTATGTGGGGGTTATGAAAGATGTTTTGCCCGGAATGTGGTTCAATTTTGCGTATGAAAGAAAAGGCTGGTAAAAAAATTCTTTATTGTGGTAACTGTAGTTACACTAAACCAGTTGATAAAGATGATAAGTTAGAGATCTCTGAAAAAGTAAATAAAGGAAAAGAAGTAGAAGTTATTGAACAAACTGAACTTCATCCAAAAATAAGAGCTAAATGTAGCAAGTGTGGTAATGACACAGCTTATTATTGGACGCAACAGACCAGGTCTGCTGACGAACCAGAAACCAGATTTTTTAGATGTACCAAGTGCAGCTACACTTGGAGAGAATATGCTTAAGGAACTGTTAAAGAGTTTAGAGAACTCAGACGTTTTTTTAGATTGGAAGAAAGCCCATTTTAAAGCTTACTTATCCCACTTCTTTGTACAAGTAAGTTCTGACTTAGAAATTAAAGCTGCATGGGAAATAGGTTATTATAACCCTGAAGATGAAAAAGTTAGCACATTTAGTTTGGACGATGATAATGAATTTTTCTTGAAAGATTCTGATGACGTTTTTAAGAAAGATGAAAGTAAGGTTGAAAAATTAAAGTTAAATGATGTTAAGCTTGTTTATAATGAAGCTACTGATAAATTTAGAAAATTGGTTCTTAAAGAATTTCCAAGCGTGATGTCAATGTTAGGTGATGGTTTTGTAATCTTACAAAATATTAAAGGGCAAAATACTTGGAACTTAACTTTGGTCACACAGAAACTTACCATGGTCAATATAAAGATTGATACTGACAAAGGTAAGCTTATCAAGAAAGATGAAATTAATTTTTTGTATCCAGGCCAAAGTAAAGCTAGTTGATTTTTGATTAAAAATATTAATCATTGATTTTATTTCTATAGTTTCATATCTTAGTGGTACTGTGACATTCTGGAGAGTAGTGATAACAAAAAATTATTTTTCAAAAGTGGTATCGGGTTGTAGAATATATATTCTAGAGTAGTATAGTTTAAATAGGGTAAGCGTTTCTTAAATTTCAAAGAGTTTGTTAAAAAAGAGGTGATGTTTATGGCAGTATCTTATCAAGCGCAAGTTGGTTGTAAAAAATTAAATTCATTCTTAGTAAAGGAAAGTAAGGACGAAGAAGAGTAGTTTTTCGTTTAAGTTTTCTTAATTCATTTCTTGATTAGAGGTTTACTAAATGAAATTTAAAGTTCCTAAAAAATATGGACAATACAAAGTTAGTAGATGCTCTTTTTGCGGTAAAGTTGCCACTTGTAAAAATGAACAAGGTGCAGAAGTTTGTCCGGCTCATAAGAAAAATGTGGTCGAAGAAATTAGGTGCAAGTGCGGTTCTTGGCTAGAACTTAAGGATGGAAAATTTGGTCCATACTTCAATTGTTTGAACTGCGGTAATATAAATTTTCAGAAAGGAATGGAAATGAAAAGTTTGCCAATCAATCAAAATTTGCAAAATGCGAATGGTTTAGTGAAAGAAAATATGGTCAAAGAAAATAAAAGCATAGTTAAAGAAAATACTAATGTTAAACCCGAACCAAAGAAGTACTCTGGCTATCCACACAATTACCAATTAGAAAAAGAAAAGAATAAAGGTAAGAAAGAAATAGTTATCAGTTCTCGTGATGTGGATTATTTTTGTTGAGCATTTTCCTTTAAAATTTGAAAAAGTCTTCTTAACATTTGTTGCTTAATTTCTGTAATACTTCCATAAATATTGAACCTAGTCAATTCTGGAACTTTTCCACCATGAAGATTAACACCATCTTGATATAATCCTTCTAGCCAACCTTCCTGAGAATAGCGTCTATTAACAAACAATTGATAATCAGCATTCTTTTCATGATCGTCTATATCTCGGCCACCACTACGCTGTTTTTTTAGTTGTAGGTATTGTTCTTTTTTCCATTCATTACCTGCACAAACTATGAACAGATGTGTAGGAGCATAACTGAACGCAAATTTATGTCCTGGCAAATTAAGATAATCTTCACGGGAAATTCCTTGAGGTAACAAAACAGGATTATAAATTTGGTAACATGCAGATTCTTCACTTCTGCTTCGGATAATAACCTTATTAGCTTCTCTCAGTGCTTTTCTGAATCTTAAAAATTCATCAGTTCGGTAAGCCTGATGAGATAAAGCTGCTGCAACAGGATGTAAACTTGAACCATACTTGGTACGTTGCTGCTCAATAGTTCTGTTAACTTGCCCAGCACCGCGTTTAGTTGGTTCTTCCATAACCCAAACATCTGCAGAATTAGGATCAATGTAGGTACTAACACTATTGTTTATGCAAGATGCTACTTGAAGGTCCTGATTAGTTCCACCACCGTGTAAAAGTTCCATTGATTGAGAAATAAATTCTTGTTTATCTTGTTCTGGTACGTTAGGATCATTAAGGAAATCCTGCATTCGTTCATGGTTCTGGTTAAATTTACTGAATCTTTGAGCATGAAACAAGGCGTGCAGTTCTGAACCTCTGAGATCTCTTATTTTCCAGTTAATATCGCGAAAGAATTGTACAATACTTTTTACTTGAGTGCTGGTACCAGACATGTCTGGTCCGCCAATTACTAAATCTACACAGGATTTCATCTCATCACCTTACTAGGTTCTAAACTCGAAACTATTTAAAAGATTTATAATGTGCTAAACAACTGTTAAAGAAGTCATTTCTAAGCATAATAATCATTTTAAAGCTTTGGTTGTTTGTCTAAGAGTATGATAATCGGAGTGACAGGTAATTATGCTTCTGGCAAAGACAGTGTAGCAGATATTCTTCAGCAGATGAATTTCTTTCATGTATCTTTTTCTGACTTGATTAGAGAAGAATTGAAGAAAAACAAGATTGAAATTACAAGATCTAATCTTATTTCAAAAGGTAATGAGCTAAGGACTAAAAATGGAGCAAATATCCTCGCTCAGATGGCTTTAACTAAAGTTCGTGACGGAGAAAATTATGTATTTACTTCAATAAGAAATCCTGATGAGGTTAGATTGTTACAACAACGAGATGATTTCATTATGGTTAAAGTTACTGCTCCAGATAACGTTAGGTTACAAAGAATTGTTGAACGTAACAGAGAGCAAGATCCTAAAACTTTGAAAGAACTTAAAGAAAAAGAAAAATTGGAAAATTCTACTGACCCAAATGCCCAACAACTTAACACTGTTGCTAAGATGGCAAGGATAGAGTTAAGGAATGATAATACTTTAGAAAGGTTAGATAAAAAAGTTAAGAAGTTAGTTGAAGACTGGCTTTACAAATTGCAGGATAAACGGCCAGATTGGGATCATTATTTCATGGACATTGCTGAACAAGTAAAAACCAGGTGCACTTGTTTGTCAGCTAAGAAAGGAACAGTTATTGTCAGGAACAAACAAATTATTTCTACAGGTTATAACGGAACCCCAAAAGGTATTGCACATTGTACAGATGGTTCTTGTCCACGTTGTACTGCCAGGCACCTTGGTAAAGTAAAGTCAGGAGATTATCCAAGGCCATGCATCTGTGCACATTGTGAAGAGAACGCAATTGTTCAAGCAGCATATCATGGCATTTCAACCAAAGGTTCTACCTTATACACAACTTTTACTCCTTGTACAACCTGTTGTAAGATGATAATTAATGCTGGCATTGTAGAAGTTGTTGCAAAAACAATTTATCCAGATGATGTTGGTATTAAGATGCTTAAAGAAGCTAAGGTTAAGTTCAGAGTTTTGAAATAAATGTTCTTATCTGTTTCTTCCGACTTTTTCTCCTTTAATTTTTAAGTATTGTTTTGGAGTTAAAGAATTGCTCCTAGCACTTTGAAGCATAGAATTGATCAGATTTTTTTGCTGCTCCCCCCATTCTTTATCAGAATGTGTTCTTACAAATTCGGCCCAGTAATTAACAAAATTAATCCTAGATTCTTTATTACTTCTAGAAACTTTAAGCTTTTGCATGTTCTCTTTTAATTAGTTCTTTATATTTATTAACCTTTTCATAATCAATTCGATCTTTAAAAACTTCTTCAATATGCTGTGCGTCTTCTAAATCTTTATCTGAACCCAAATAATATCTTTTAAATGCAATTTGTCTTTCTAAAGAAGAGATATTAAGTTTTCCATCTTCTGTTTCAACTTCAATAAAATCATTAAAAACTTCTAAATTTAAGTTACTCTTTGCAAATTTCATTTCAAAGTTAGGAATAGTTATCCCTTCTTCTGCAAAACGGATTGCCATTCCTTCTTCAAGGTAACTATAAACTTCATCATCACTTTCAGCGTTAAGACACCAAAAGCCATTTTCTTTAAGTTCGTGATAGAGTTTAACAAAAGTTTCCTTATTGATTTGTTTTAAAAATGCATCAACATCCTCAGTAGCTCTGGACCTGCCTAACAATATTGAAACATAACCACTAATGATAACATAGTCTGTGTATTTTTCTACAATTTTAATAAACTTTAAAACAAATTTATCTAATTCGCTAAGAGGCTTATTCAATTTAATCTTTTTATCGCTCATGAATTCCATTATTGTTAGGGGATTATACTTATATTAAAAGTTATTGGAGAATTCTTATCGTTTTCTCTCTGCTCTTCGTTCCTGACTTAATTTCGACTTTCAATTGATATTCTTTCTTGAAGAATTTGATCAGTTCTAAGTTGGCTTTGTTTTTGTCAGGTACTGCTTTCAGGTAAAGTTTTAGTAAAGGTTTTTGTTTAGTGTTTTCTGGAATTTCTTCAACAAGTTCTAGTTTACTTGAGTTAGGAATAACCTTTAGTTTGAGAAGATTGTTGTTGATGTACTGTTTCAGTTTTGTTTTGGTTAGCATTATTTATTCATATTCTTCTTATGTTTATTTATCTTTTCAATCATTGGTTTAAACCAAGGATCTTTTGAATCACAGAAGAAATTCCTACAAACTTGAGGTCTGTCTTGATGTATAGAACATTTGCCAGCTTTAAGATAGATACAACTATCGTCATCATTCATAGCTAAGATGTTACTGCCAGTTAATTCAGCTTCATGAAAATCATCCTCCATGCCAAACTCTTCAAAAACAGTTTTGAATTTGCCAGACCTATACTCTTCTTCGTTTAAGTTGATGACAAACAATTTACAACATTCGCCACATTGTTTACAACCCATATTAGGGTATTACCAAGAGTGTTATAAATAACTTTACCTATCATCTAGAAACATATTTAAACCAGCTAGCTTTTTCTTACCGTATGGATCTAATCGCACAAGGAGCAGAAGCAAAGCTTTTCCGAGACAAAAATAAAGTTATCAAGGAAAGGTTAAGTAAAGAATATAGGTTACCACAGATTGATGAAAGTCTACGTAAATTTAGAACTCGAAGAGAAGCTAAGATTTTAGGTAGGCTTGAAGAAATGAACTTTCCTGCTCCGCACATGGAAGATTTCTCTGACAAACGGATGAGTATCACTATGGAATTCATTGAAGGGGAAAAATTACGTGATGTATTTGCAAAGGCTAATGATGATTATCAAAAATTGGCGGAAGAAGCTGGTCGGAAATTGGCAGTTCTGCACGGTAAAGATATAATTCACGGAGATTTCACTACATCAAATTTAATTCAAGAAGCTAAAACTGGTGATTTGAAAGTTATTGACTTTGGTTTATCATTCTTTTCAGATAAAGTTGAAGATAAAGCAGTTGACTTATTCTTGTTCGATCGAGCGCTTGAGAGTAAGCATTATAAATTGTATCCAGACGTGTTCAAAGAAGCTGTTAGAGGTTACAAAGAAGCTTACCCTGGCGCTGCTCAAGTTATGGAACGGTTTGAGCAAGTTAAAGCACGCGGTAGGAATAAGAATAAGTAAAGTCAAACTATTTAACTTCTAGTCCCAAAGAGGAAATTAATTAACCTAGAATAAAAAGATTTATTTAACTCTTTTTCTAAAGCTTTAATTTTTTTATCTTGCTCAATATGTAGAGATGTTTTGTATAATCCTTTCTCAGCTGTTTCAATAGCTTTAATATGATAATCTATTGAATCTGAACTAACCAAATCTAAAGGAATTTCATGCACTAATATTGCTCCTAAGTATCTTGGTGAGTCTTTTGAAATAATATAACGGCCTTTTGGGTCGAAATTTAAGTGAGGAGAATTGGAATGAATTTCCAAATTATTGGAATCTAAATTAATTATGTAAATCATTTCACAACATTGTTCACTAAGATAGTCTTCCAAATTAACAAATTCTATATTTCCAGAACCGTCAACTAAACTTTTGTCAACATCTTGTTCATTTGCAGGATTAAAATTTCTAGATCCTTGTGCTAAATCTTCTAATGAGTTTTGTGATATATAAGAAAGGATCCTTCTGCCTAAATCATCTGGACCAGCATCTGACTGAGCATAAGCTAACCTATCCACATCATCTTGCCTAAATCCATAAATTCCTCTTGTACTCATATTATATCAAACAGATTATTTTATTTATAAACTTTCCTATTTTTATCACTGAAAAGTAATTACTCAACTCCTTCTTCCCAGTGGCCTTTAGTAAAACCTTTCTTGCTCGGAGTCATGTTCTTACCAGAAATAAGCATCTTGTAAAGTTTAACTGTATCTGCAACGTTCTCATCCAGATCTAAGAAGAATTTGTTGATTCCATTTTCTTTCAATTTCATTACATCGCCAAATAATACAAAAGTTCTGCTGTTCAAGATCTGCCAATAATTGTGCTCTTTACGTACCGGAAAAGTGTAATTTTTCTCATCTTTCATCTTTTCTGGTAAACATTGATACTTGGTGTTCATTAAAACAACCTTGCCGTGTGCCAGAACTATGAAATTTTTGTTTTTTAATTGTGTCAATTCTTTATAACTAAGTTCCGGAGAAATTATTGGTGTTGTGTTGTTGAAGAATTCTAAGTCTAAATCATTAAATATGTTATTGGAGTAATCTAAGTAAATGTTAAGATTTTTATTTTCTTTTTTATCCTTCAATAAGGCATAAACACCTAAATCTCCAATAAGAATATCTTTAATTCCATAATCTTCAATCAACTTCACTGCTTTATCAACATCAGCATCATTCAAGATTCTTGGAACATACGCTCCAAATTTGTTTTCAGTATTTGTTATGGTGTTAAAATCTTTATTGAAAATGTTATAAAATACTTTATCTGCACCTTCCACTAAAGCTTGTTCGGCGTCTTTGACAGAATAAACTTTGACAAGGAGTTCTTCTTGTTTTGATTTAGTTTCTTTAATTTTTGGAAATTCTAATTTTGAAACTTCTCTTTTCTTAATTTCTATTGGCGCATTCTTTTCAAACTTTATTTCTTTACCTTTCTTGACAGAAGAAGTTTTGTAAATCTTTGTTCCAGCATTGGCACGGATAAATAATTTAACTAAATCACCCTGTTTGGCGTTAGTAATATCTTCACCGTTAAACTCCATTCTTCTAAGCACAGCACCGTCAACTCTATTTTTTAACCAGATACCAAGACCGTCACCAACAGAAAGGCTTTCTTTCAATTTGATCATGTTACTATCTTGCATTTCTCCAAGATATAATCCACGACCCATTGGTTTGTCAGGTGAAACAAGTCCTGTTTTGTTTTTGAGTAATTCTTGTTCGTCAACAAAATAACCTTCAGTAAATTCCCTATTAAACGCAAGTTTCATTTCTTCAAAAAATTCTTTGTCAACTTTGAATTTTTTCTTCCCAGATTTATCTGCTTTAGTATCATAATAACTGTCAATTGCAGCACGATAAACTTTTGCAGCAGCTGCAACATATTTAGGACTTCTCAGCCTGCCTTCAATCTTGACTGAGATTACACCAAGTTCAATGATTTCTGGAATTTTATTAATCAAAGAAAGGTCTTTCATACTCAAAAGGTAACTGTTGTTGTACTTTCTCCGGCAAGGTTGAGCACACAAACCTCTATTCCCGCTTCTGCCACCTATTACGCTAGAAAATAAGCACCGCCCGCTGAAACAGAAACATAATGCGCCTTGGACAAAGATTTCGATCGGCACTCCTGCTTTCTCAATAAAAAGTTCAATCTCTTTCTTAGACATCTCTCGTGGCAAGATAAGTTTGTCAGCATGGTTGATCAATTCTGAATGGTAAGTGTTAGCTACAGCTGCTTGAGTTGAAATGTGAACCTCCAACTCAGGAAAATTTTCTTTAATGATTGGTAAGAAAGCAATCTCTTGAATGATTACGGCATCTGCACCTGCCAAATAGATTTGTTTCACAGATTCAAAGAAATCTTTGACTTCATTATTCTTAACAAGAATGTTCATGGTGATGTAAACTCTGACACCATTTTTATGACAGTAAGAAACTACTTCAGAAAGGTCATCGTAACTGAAATTATCTGCCCTTCTTCTAGCGTTAAACATGCCGACACCAAAATATACTGCATCTGCACCGTTCTCTACTGCAGCTTTCAGGCAATCCCAATTTCCAGCTGGAAGGAGTAGTTCTATTTTGTTCATTTTAGTGTTAGAAAATAAAGAGGTTTAAAAAATTAAATGAAGAAAAAAAAATTATGCTTTGTATCCTCTAAGCATTCTACTTAACTCTTCAGGTTTTTCTGTTGCTTCCCACATCACTTTTTCAACAACTTTAAAATCGCCAGATCCATATATCAAATTAGCAATTGCTTCTTTATAGAATTGATCTGGTAAAAACCCTGAATTATATGCTTTAACAATTTCAACAGACAAACGAGTATTATTTTCATTTGGATTTACGATTGTACCATTAATGATAGCACTTATCATAGGAGTCCCACCAACCCCTATATTTCGCATACTTGCTTTTTCAGTAGCTGAAAGCAAAGCACCAATACCATCAATAGGATCAATATCATGACGTTCATCTCGCGGAATTTTTTCAAAGAAAGAATATAATTCTCCATCAGCCATATCTCTTCCTGAACCAACCGTTGAATATGGACCAGAGATTAAAAAAGGTTTAGGTAGACCCATATTCAATTCATATAATTTAAAACCAAACTTATCAAAACTTATTGCCACAAATGCATTATTAAAAATATCTGATTTTCCTGCTTCTTCAATAGATCTTTTATATTCTCCAATCAAAATTTCAGTCACACTTTCTGTACTGCCATCTGCAAGTTTTCTACCTCCACTTAAAATTTCTTTTCTATTCCATCCAGTGTTAACTTCTATAAATGAATCAAGCAATTGTCTTCTTGTATCAGCCATAATCTGTTTACATAATTGTATCACATCATTACCACAAGTGATATTTTTAGTACTATTTGCATATTTCACTGATTTTTCAGAAATTTCATATAAAATATTTGTAACTCCCGTCCCACCAATAACAACTTTTATTGTTGAACCATCAGAATTATCTTCATCTCTATCAATAATTGTATGAACTTTTGTTGCTAAATCATATTTTCTATTAGCAAATAAGTTACTTGATTGTTCATCTGCAATTATTGCACCTTCATTTTCATTAAATTTCATTGCACTTACTACTGTCATTTTAATTCCCTCCGTCATAACATCCATCAGCTAATTCACAGAATAAAGTAATGTCAATCGCTGACCTTCTAACATTGTGTACAGCATCAGCAGAAATATCCTCTGGAGAAACATCTATGTAAGTAACGCTTATTGGTCTCATTAAATGTCTAGTTAGCTCAAGATCATACCCCTGAGGCATGTTTTCCTTCTGTTCAGGAAAAGTTTCTCTCATACAATTGCATAGTTCCAGCCCATACCTTTTTCCCACATCTTGTTTCCTTTGTCCAACATCATAACCTTTTAACAATTCTCTAACATCTTCAGTAGTAGGTTGTCTTATCTTCAATGCTTGATCAACATATTTCCTAGCAATACCTAACTTTTGTGCAGTATCGTAAAGTACAGACATAGGTGCGCCTGAATCTACAGTACTTAATTTTTCAACTTCAGAATCCAATAATGTATTATCTCCCGAACAAGAACTTAACATACCTGCAAAACCTAAGATGCCCAAAGCTTCTTCAGTTGAGATGTGTCTTTTTTTCTTTCCATACTTTACTCTAAGCTCTAAGTTAAGATCTTTTCTTTTTACTGGTAATTCTATTACATTACTCTCTCCTTCGCTCATATATACTCCAGAATATAAATTATTTATAAACTTTGTTATATTAACTTCTCAAAAGTAGCAAAATATTATACTTGACTTAACCACTTTGTTGCTATAGTGCCAGGACCTCTCCTGCTGACAGTAGGACCTTCATCATACATCAGATCTGCAGCTGCCATGTTTTCTCTGACCATTCGTGCACAAGAAAAAGTTGCCAAGATTGCTTTGTCGTTCATAACTCTGTACATCTCTTTGAAGAACGGTGTTTGCCACATGTCTGGTGCAGTTTTCGGAGAAAACGGATCAAAGAATACTGCGTCAAAATGGTTATCTTGCAATTCTTTTACAGTTTCTCTGGCATCGCCGAGGATTACTTTAACTGTGACGTTACCTTCAGTAAAATCAAGATTGTTTTCTGAATGTTTTGAATTTTCAGAATTATTTTTTTTTAACTTTTTATAATGTTTGAAAAACTTTATTGGTGGGTTAACTTCTTGAATTTTCTCAAGAATCTCGGGGTCAAACTCTAAGCACACAACTTCAATTTCACAGTTAGGATTAGCTTCCAAAGCAACATCAATTGCCATTGCAGAATTGTATCCTAAGCCAGAACATACATCCAAGATTTTTACTTTACCTGTTTTTGCCAGTACTGCAATTTTACAAGGTTCAGCATATTTCTTAAGCGCTTCTTCTACTGCGCCAGTAAAACTATGGTATGATTCACCTACTTCATCATTGATGAATGTTTCTGTATTGTCGTATGTGAGTATTTTTCTCATTATAGCAAAGGCAACAGATTCTTAGATATAAAGATTGCCTTTGCTTATTACGAAAAGTATTAAATTTATTTGAAAATTTAATGCTTTGAGTATAGAATTGGTAAAATAAGGTTGTAGTTAAAAATATTTGTTAAGTATCATTCAAACCTTCTCCGCCCTACCTTTCCGCACCAACAGGTCTGCAACTTCTGGGAAGATCTCTGTTTCCTCGCCAGGGTCAAATGGACCATACTCTTTCATATCTTTCCAGATAAATTTAGGAACAGGATGAACAAACTTTATTTTTGTCATGTCTTGTTTAGGTTCTGGTTCAGGAGTTTTTTCTTTTTCTTTATCTTTAGATTCTTCTTTTGTTTCTTCTTGTTTTGTTTCTGGATCTTCTTCTTTTTCAGGAGTTTCTTTAGGTTCCTGTTCAGGTTCTTGTCCTTTCAGTTTAGTTTCTGATTCTTCAGTAGCAGGTTCCTCTGTTGTTTCCTCTGGCTCTGAAGCATTCTCAGTATCTAATTCATCTTCAGGCATATTATACTCTTCATCAGGTCCATCTCCTCCTGGTTCAGTATCTGGTACAGAAGCCTCCACCCCTTCAAATTCGTTAAAAGAACTGTTGCTAGATTTTGAAGTCTCCTCTTCAACTTCAGGTTCAGCCGTTAGCTCAGGTTCTGGCTTAGGTACAGATACCCTAGTTAACAGTTTCTTGACACTGAAATCTTTGTCAACGAAAGGTAAATTTCCTTTAAA
The DNA here is from genome assembly GCA_043812455.1 of archaeon. Classification (GTDB taxonomy): domain Archaea; phylum Nanobdellota; class Nanobdellia; order Woesearchaeales; family GW2011-AR9; genus JABHQR01. The sequence goes on from JBDRMB010000024.1 coordinate 28,216, forward strand.
CAAATTTAACAATACTCCACAACGATATTTGTCCAAATGGTTAACCAGGCTGTCAAAGAATTCTTTCTCTTCACGTAACATACAGCTTGTATCAATAATATCAGACCTGGTTCTACTTTTGTTCATAGCAATGTCAATAAGTTTCTTTTCGCGTTTTTCATAAATCTCTTTCAGAATTCGTTTGATACTTCTCAGTTCATACTCCAACTTTTCTCGTTCAGTACCAGCAAACAGTTCATCCTGACCACTTTTTTGTTCCAGAAGGGCTTTCTTTTCTCTAAGGTAAGCAACAACATCTACAAAGAAAGAGCTTTCCAGCTCTTGCAACTCTTCTTTTTTCTTCTCATTACGAAGAATATCGTACAAAGTCTCTAGTGTTACCTTTATATCAGCCATCCTTCCCCCTGCATTTCATAGTTCTCTATTGGTTTTAAAAGTTATCTTTGATGAAACGCTAGTGTTATATTACTATAATTTGAATTTGAGATTAAAAGAGTACAAATAACATCACTTCTGGTAAGTTATTAATGCACAATATATTGGCTAAAGTTTTATAAAATGCTGTTAAAAAGAATATATAGATGGCAAAGCTTAGTTTTGAGACTTTAAGTTTTAAGCTTAAAGAAAAAGTATTGCAAGTAACTTTATTGCGAATCTTTCAGACAGCTATAGCCCTTGAAGATATTGAAGAGCAGTTAGGTGAGTTTGAGTTACCTGATATCAATACAATCTCATTTCCAAAATTTGGGGATGATAAACAAGCCAAAGTAGAATTATTATTTTCACAACTTTTAGCTGAAAGTTTTGAGCATTTAGTCAACAAAATCAATAAAAATAAAACTTATTACATTCATAAAAATTCTGGGATCCCTTTAATTGGTAATGTGGCGTTTGGTATAGTTTACCGAGACAGTTCAATTATTGAAATCAAACCAATAACTTCCTGTAACCTTAACTGTATTTATTGTTCAGTTGGTGAAGGTCTGGAATCGAAAAAATATGATTTTGTAGTAGAAGAGAGTTATATAATCCAAGAGTTGGAAAATCTTCTGAAATTCATTAATGAACCAGTAGAAATTCATGTTGGAGTCCAAGGTGAACCTTTCTTATACGCAGACATGGAATACCTTCTTGCTGATCTGCAAAAAATGGATACGGTTGCTAAAATTTCTGTGGATACTAACGGAACTTTGCTGAGTAAAGAAATTATTGACCGAGTTGCTAAACACGATAAATTAAGGTTCAACTTCTCTTTAGACGCAATTGACGAAGAATTGGCTAAAAAGATGGCAGGAGTAGACACTTACAACGTCAAACATGTCCAAGAGATGATCAAATATGCTTCTGAAAAGATGAAAGAAGTACTTGTTGCTCCACTGGTTGTACCTGGATATAACGAAAAAGAGATAGAAAAAGTTATTCAGTTCATTAAAACTCTTAAGAATCAACCAATCTTGGGAATACAGAACTTTTTGAATTATAAAACTGGCCGGAATCCAGTAAAAGCTAAACCGTGGCAAGAATTTTACGCTTGGATCAAAGAGTTGGAACTGAAATATGATATTAAACTTAAATTACATGAAGAAGATTTTGGCATTCATAAGACTAAGTCTCTGCCTAAACCGTTTGAAATGGATGATATGGTCAAAGCTACGATTAAAGCTGAAGATAGATTTCCCGGCGCTTGTATTGCTGTAGCCAGGGGAAGGAACATTTCTGTACCTAACTGTGAATTTAAAAAAGATAAGAAAATTAGGATTAAGCTGACCAGAGACAAGCATAATGTCTTTGTTGGAAAGCTCGTTTCTTGATTAGTTATCACTTTTAAGTCACAAAAGCATAGTAAACTTTATAAAGTAGAATTCTTTTAAGCTAATATGCAACTAAAAAACTATGAAGATTTTCTAAGAGCAGCACTAGAAGCTAAACCTGGTCTGACGGTTAAAGTAGAACTTATAACCTTCCCACAGGGAGGTGGAGGGTATTCTGGTGAAAAAGTATTTACAATTTCAGAAGGGAGAGAAACTCTTAATAAATATGTTGTAGAAGGACTTAACCTTGATGATTACCGAGCAGTTGATGAAACTGAAAGAGAAACTGAATTTGAATTAACAAGAGACTTGGCTAATTTAGAAAATGCTATTAAAAAAGAAGAAGAAAGAAAAGCAGCTCATAGAAAGGGGATTGAAGATGCTTGCCGAACAGATCTTATCGCAGCCGGTGAACAATATTTTGATGGTTTTACAGGCGAAGATGCTTACAGAGCTTTAACTGATGAAGATATGTAAAGAAAATGAAAAATACCAGTTTAATTATTTATGGTCATAACGAAGTTCCAGAAATTTTAAGAGCTTTAGAAAAAAAATCTCAAGTATTTACTGATGTAATTATGAGTGGCGGAAGATTTCCTAGACTAGAATCTCTTGTTGAACCAGTAACAACTGTAAATTTTTAACTCTTAACTTAAAGTATAAAGTAAAATAGCTATAATTTAAGCAAAATTCTTTTAAAAACAGACTCTTACCAAAAACATAAGCTTTTTAAACCTTAAAAAAACCATTTGTTTTAAGAAAAAGAAGTGGAAGAAAAGAGGGTGTTTTACTTTGACAAAGATAAATAAGCTTAGCATTCACGGTTTCAAGAGTTTTGCTCATAAAACTGAAGTTGATTTTGGTGACCGATATAATTGTATTCTCGGACCGAACGGTTCCGGAAAAAGTAATATTGGAGACGCCTTATGTTTTGTTCTAGGAAGATTATCTGCTAAATCTATGCGAGCAGAAAAAGCCGCTAATTTAATCTTTAACGGTGGGAAGAAACATCAAGCTGCAAAACAAGGAGTGGTAGAGATTACTTTTGATAATCAAGATAAATTATTTCCTTCTGAAGATAAAGAAATTATTGTTTCTAGAACAATTACTAAATCAGGGTCAAGCATTTATCGGATCAATGGTAAGAAATATACCAGAACTGAAGTATTAGATATGTTAGCTTCTGCTCAGATAAATCCTGAAGGTTACAACATTATTTTGCAAGGTGACATTAACCGTTTTGTTGACATGCATCCTATTGACAGACGGAAAATTATTGAACAGATTAGTGACATTTCTCATTATGAGGAGAAAAAGCGAAAAGCTTTATTGGAACTTAACAAAGTTGAAGAAAAATTGAACAATGCTGAAATAATTCTAAAAGAACGGAAAGCTTATTTGCGAGAGTTGAAAAAAGATCGTGATCAAGCATTAAAATTCAAAGAACTCAAAGATAAAGTTGATTCTAACCGAGCAACCCACATTCATCTTAGAATGGAATCAAAGCTTAAAGAAAAAGAAGTTTATGATAAGAAGATTGGTGAACTGGAAGCTAGAACTGCAAAATCTGAAGAAAAAGTTACAAAATTTCATGAGGATATTAAAAGTTGGAAAGAAGAAATTAATGCAATTAACAAAGAAATTGAACAGAAAGGTGAAAAAGGTCAAGTTAAACTGCATAACGAAATCGAAGAATTGCGTACTCGCGTAATTGGAGATAGAGCTCGTATTTCTACATTAAAAGATGAAATTAACAAAATCAAAGTTAGAAAAGATCAGTTTAACCAAGAGATTAAAGATCTTCACGGAAAAAATCAAGGTAATGAAAATCAAATTAAAGAATTACAACGTAATATTGCTAAGAAAAAAGCTGAACTGGCAAGTTTAGAAAAAAGTATTGCAGATTTCCGGAAAAAGAACAAACTTGGTAGTGGCGGAGAACTGGAATCAGATCTTGCAGGTAAAGATAAAGTTATTGATGAAAGACAGGAAGAAGTTCAAAAAATCAGGTTAGAACAACAAGAGTTGCTCAGAGAAAAAGATCGGATTGAATATCAAGTTGAGAATATTGATCAACAGATTAAGAAAGTCGCTGAAATTAAAAAAGAAAATGAAAACCAGCTTAAAGAACTGCAACAGAAAAAGCACGATTTCAAAAATGCAACTTTGCGATTGAACCAATGTCTGGATCAAGATAGTAGTTATGCATCACAGTTAGCTAATGCACGACGTAAGTTAGTTGAATTGCAGGAAAAAGAAGCTAAACTTAATGCTCAAACTCAAAGTATTCAAGCAAACTTATCACAAAACAGAGCAGTAAGTAGTATTCTTGGAAACAATAAATTTTCAGGAGTTTACGGGACTGTTGCACAATTAGGACAAGTTAACAAACAGTTTTCTCAAGCCTTGGAAGCTTCCGCAGGTGGTCGTACAAATTATTTAGTAGTTAAGGATGATCAAACTGCGGCAGAATGTATCAAATTTTTGAAATCTAATAAATTAGGAAGTGCATCATTTATTCCATTGAACAAGGTTAAAACCCATGAAATTTCAGAAGAAGATAAAAAATTATTAAAATTACCTGGTGTGGAAGACTTTGCACTAAATTTAATTTCATATAAACCTCAATACAAAAAAGCTTTTTCATATGTTTTTGGTAATACTATAGTTGTAGAAAGCATTGACACTGCCAGAAAAGTAGGTATTGGAAGAATTAAAATGGCTACTTTGGATGGTAACATTGCTGAAGGTAGTGGAGTAATGAAAGGTGGGTTCCGAGCAATTGGTAAAGCGGCTGCGTTCCAAGAACGTGATTCACTTGAACACTTAGAAAAGTTAGAGAGAGAAGTTTCTGAACACCAGGGCGTTATTTCTAACATAGAACTTAAGCGTGAAAGCAACGAAAGGGATATTAGAAGTTTAAGGAAACTTAAAGGTGAATTGGAAGGAGAAATTATCACATTAGAAAAAACTTTACATTTAGAAGGTTCAGACCTTGATGCTAATAATAATCTGAAGAAAGAATTGCGAGATAGATTAAAGGAAGTTGATTCTGAATTGAATGAAATTCAAAAGAAAGTTTCTGTAATGAACCGAGACTTGGCACAACTTAAATCTGATAAACAAATTTTAAGATCAAAATTAACTGAATTAAGCAATCCTCGTCTTTTGGCACAGTTAAGTACTTTTGAAGATTCCAGGCAAAGATGTCGTGAAGATATCTTAACTTCCGAGGGTGACTTAAAAAACCTTACTACACAGATGGATCAATTAATAGGACCAGAAATTATTAAGATTCAAGAGATTATTAAACAACATAACAAAGAAGAAGAAAAGTTTACCCTAGAAATAAAAAAACTTTCCGAGCAGTCTAAGAAATTAGATCTTGATTTGCAAGAAAAAGAAAAAGTTAGTAAAGAGTTCTATGCTAAATATAATAAACTGTTCCAGAAACGAGAAGGTTTCAGTAACCAAGTTAATACAGCTGAAAACGAAATTGAAAAGATTAGAGAAAATAACAGAGTATTTGAAAGGGAAATCAATCTGGTTAGTCTAAAGAACGCTGAAATAAAAGCTAAGTTAAGTGTTTTAGTGGAAGAGTTTGAAAAGTATAAAGATGTTGAATTATTGAAAGACAAAACTGAACAGGAATTATTTAACGAAATTTCTAAGTTCGAAGCAATGTTAGCTCAGATGTCAGCAGTTAACATGAAAGCTCTGGATATCTATGAAACTGTAGAAAAAGAATTCCAAAATTTAGTTGAGAAAAAGGATTCATTACACACTGAAAAGGAAGATGTTCTTCTTTTAATGAACGAAATTGAAGTTATGAAAAAAGAACATTTCATGAAAACTTTTGATCATGCAAATGATCATTTCAAAAGAATCTTTGCGCAACTGTTCAAAAAAGGAGATGCTCATTTACAGTTAGGAAACCCTGACGATCCATTCGAAGAGGGTCTATCAATTAAAGTAAAGATTACCGGTAAACGTTATATGGACCTGAAATCTTTATCAGGCGGTGAGAAAACATTAACTGCACTTGCTTTTATCTTTGCAATTCAAGAATATCAGCCGGCTAAATTTTACATTTTAGATGAGATTGATGCCGCACTAGATAAACATAATTCTGAAATGTTATCTAAGTTGATCAGAAGTTATTCTGATAAGGCCCAGTACTTAATTATTAGTCACAATGATGCTGTTATTTCAGAAGCTGATGATTTATTTGGAATATCTATGAATGAAGGGATTAGTAAAGTTACAAGTTTGAAGATTTGAGTAGCTTAAAAAATAGGGAAAAGCTTTATAAACTAACTACTGATTTTATGCTTAAAAATGGATGCTAGTGTTAATACCAAGACCGGTAAAATAAGGAAATTTTTCAAAGAAACTGCTAGAGTTTTGAAAATTACTAAAAAGCCTAACAAACAGGAATATCTTACCATTGTTAAGGTAACCGCTTTGGGTGCTGCCATAATTGGTGCAATCGGTTTTGTGATTTTCCTAATAAAACAATTATTATTTTAAAAAAATGGGACAAATATACGCTGTAAGAACTGCTGCTAACAGAGAAGATCAAGTTGTTGATTATTTGATATCTAAGTTAGAGAAAGAAACTCAACTAGGAATTTATGCTGTAATCAGACCGCACGGAATGAGAGGATATATTTTCGTAGAAGCTGCTTCACAATCAGATGCTGAGATGGCATTACATAGAGTACCTTACGCACGAGGTTTGTTGCCTGCAGAAATTCCTTATCCTGAAATTGAACATATGTTAGAACAAGTTAAAGTTGAAATGAATATCCGGAAGAACGATATTGTAGAAATTATTTCCGGTCCATTCAAACGTGAGAAAGCTAAAGTTAACAGGGTTAACAAGATCAAAGATGAAGTTGTTGTTGAACTGCTTGAAGCTGCTGTTCCGATTCCAATTACTGTTAGCATGGATTCTGTGAAAGTTATTCGTAGAGAAAGTGATGACGACGATGAGGAGTAAAAATGGATTTTAATTTAGATTCTTATGTTAATCGTATGTCACCTTATAATAAAGATGAAGAAAGATCTCCTGAGCTTGATGCACTTGCAGATGAAGCTATGAATTGTATAGCTTTGATTGATGCTGGTTCTGTACCTCGTTTTTGTAATCGTGCTACTGAGTTAGCTTTAGAATATATGGATACAGATTTTCCAGATCTTCCAGCATTAAATACAGCAAAAACTATTTAAACAAACTTAGTTAAATCATATTTATGCCCCTGTGGTGTAGTCCGGACCAAGCAAAATCTGCGATTTTCCAGGTTTGCCTTGGGGACAAACTATCATTCTGCCCTTTCGAGGCAGCGACTCGGGTTCAAATCCCGGCGGGGGCATCATTTCTCTGATCTGGTTCCCACCCACTAAAATCGATAATCTTTTAGTAGGGCATTGTGCTTACGTATGAAATCCAGGGATTCAATACACAGCTATGTTGCTCGGCGAGGGCATTTTACTCAACAGGGTTAAAGCCCACATTTAATATGGTAATTTCCAGCCACATTATGGGTTTTATAAACTAATTCTTACAGAAATTTGAAACATGGAGAACACTGTTGAGTACAAAACATATAATACAAATTGGTGCAAAAAAGTACTTCAGAACATTGAAAGTTTAAAGTTAAGTAAAAGAAATAATGAACTTCTAAATGATTTCAAAAATTATCTGTTCACAAATCCTGGTGAAGCTAGAGTAGCTAAAGTAAAAAGAAATTTTCCAAAAGATTTTAAAATACCTAAGCTATTAAAAATAATACAATGAAAGAAGAAAATGAAGAATTACCTGAAAAATTCTGGAGAGAGTATGAAAAAGCCGATTTGTTAGAAAGAGAAGAAAAGTTAAAAGTTATAGTAGAAAAGATAACAAAAATAATTGAAATAAAAGATGAAAAGTTAAAATCTCATGTTTTAAAACTTTCATTAATGTCTTATTTTAATGATATTCTAGATTATAAGAATCAAAGTGATAAATAACTCAATATTTATCTAAAATCTTATTAAGATATTTTATGAACTCTCTTGTATCTAAGAAATAATTGGGGTAAGCCTTTTTCAAATCAGAAGTATCTGCTCCTACCAAAACAGCATCATACTCCTTTCTACCATAAATCTTTTTTTCAGCATCAGCATAATCTTGGATTGCTTTCTCTTCTTGTTGTTTTGTATAAGAGGTTATAATCAATTTCTCTTGAATAGTATCTAACTCCAGTAAAAAGAAATGAGCATTCTTTTTACCTTTTATATCATCAAAAGCTTTTAATGAGGTTGTCCAACCTTTCATCTTTGATATTACATTTAGTGTTTTTTCTTTCTTCTTAATCAACAAATAAAGTTCTTTTTCATCAGTGGGAGTTCCAGGAACGAGAGGACAATGTTCAAATCTTGCAAACGCAGAACTTACCAACTTAAAAAATTCCTTCCATTCTTCCTCTCCTTCATTTGATTTAATTGCCTGACCCGTAAAAAAACCAACAGTTTCAACAGCAGTAGCCCAAATGTGCTGTATTTTTGATCTAATCTGAACTTCAACTAACAAACCATTATAGATATCCTTTCCCTTATCGCTATTGTACCTATAAACTAAATGTATGCTCCTATAACCATCTCTTTTTGGATAAGTAATGTAATCTTTTTCATTTAACTTTTTATGTTTTAAATCTCCTTTAATATAATATTCATTATAGAGTTTTTTAGCTAATTCAACATCTGACATTACAGCTCTACATCCTGCAATGTCCTGCATTTGTGTGAGCTTCATCGTAGCTTTTTTTTCATTATACCTTCTATGAAGCTTTTTAATTATTGAAGGAACTCTTTTAAGCCTTTGAGCAGACAATGTATTTTTATCAATTTTTTCAGAAACATTCTTTAATCTTTTTTTGAAGATATGCATAGGATAACTATGAGAAGCTCTCCAATTATTTAAAACATCTAAAGCTTCAATTTGTTCTTCCTTTGAACTTTTCCCACTACTTAAAATAACTCCTGCAGCATCTGTTTTAGATTTGGAAAATTTCCCTGGATCTATCTCTTTCATAGGGTAAAGTTAACTCAAATAATATATAAATCTTTCTATTGCGCAGTATAGTAAAATTTAGATGGTAGTTTTGCGCAGTTTGGAAATAAGACTAAAATAGCCTTAAATCTTTAAAAAAGAAGTATTTTATCTTTATTCAATTTATTTCCAATTTTCAAAATATCTTTCTGCGCGGTTTAGATTAAAAAATATTTTTAATTTGAGCAGTTGTGATTATGATTAAATTCAAATTGTAATATCCTTTTCGAAAAGAAAGAATTGCACAAATGTTGTTACCAGCAGGGGCATACCTTTTTCTTCATAAAACTTATAAAGTTTTTAGTAAAAAATAACTTTATGGCAGTTTGGCACGGTTTTTTAAAAGGAAATATAATAAGATCTGAAGGAGATATAGCTTCACAAGTCAGAGCATATATTCATAATTCTGGGAATTTACATCCGAGAGATAATAGGTTGTTTATTAATTACAGCGAAGAACTAGCTCATGCCCAATTACTTGGCCCAGCTGAAACTTATGTTAAAAATGTTATTGACGTTTTAGAACCGAAACTAAGAGAATTTGATTATTCTTTAATGATGCTTTGGAGTGATTCACAAGGAAGAAGAATCGCAGAGATTATAGGTGCTAAAGTTGGTGAGGGTCATTGGAGAGATGCTAGTGTTGGCTTTACTCTTGGTTTAGTAGTTGAAAGAGAATTAGTTCCAATGGCTTTTGATAATGAATTCACTTGTGGTGATGGAGTTAATCTGTGGAATGAGGAAAAATCGTGGAGAAGGCTTATGGCTACCAACAAAGAACAATATTTTGAATCAGGTCCAGTATTACATGTACATTATCAAAGTGATTTCTTAATTGATTAAAAGGGTGTATTAAATTATTATTGAATAAGCATCTAAATGTAACAACATTTATTTCCTAAACAAAGTTTTTAAACAGGAATAATATCCAAGACAACATGAATAAACCTGACCCTGAAAAACCAAAACTGACCAAGAATGATCAGGAAGTTCTGAAGAGTATAATTCAGCATGCCAAGATGCCAGACTCCGACATTGCAAAGAAAATTGGCCTCTCATCACAAGCGATTTTCAAAATAAGGCACAAGCTTGAAGAAAGTGGAATTATCAAAGGTTACCAGCCTGTACTTGACCTAAAGAAGATTGGAATTAATGTTATGGTTCTTCTTATCATCAAACTTACTCCTGACGTTTGGGAAAAATATTCTGATGCCCAGATTGCAGAAAGGATTAAACAAATACCTTATGTAATCAACGCGTACCGTGTCCTAGAACCTAACGCCAGCCACGTCTTATTGATGGGATTTAGAGATTTAGAACAGATGGATAAATATTTGGCTAAGATACAAACTAAATTTTCTAGAGAGATTGAAATCGTTGGATCCTACCCGTTTGCAACAAACAAGATCATTACTCAATCTTCAGTAGGGTTGCTTTACGAGATCCTGGACAAGAAAGAATTTCCCCTAAATGAGTTTATTCTAAAAAGGTAGTTTTTATTAACTTTTTATTTTTTATAAGTTAATATTATCAACCACAATTTTATGTACTTATTTGTCTGTTTGATTCTTTAACCTAGTTTAAATGGGGGAGGTTATTCAAATGAAAAAGAAAGAATATACAGATTTGGACGGATGCTGGTACGGGTATGGAGATGATGATGACGATAATGATTATGATCCGTATGATGAAGACGAAGATGACAATGATGATGATAAATATTAATTTACTTTATGTTAGTAAATGTTTTTTAACCTTTTTTTAATCTCTTTCTTTTAATTTTTTACACTATTAGATTGAAGTATATTTGTACGACAACTTGGGGGTGGTACAAATGGTTAGGCCAAAAAAACAAAAGTCCAAATGGAAAAATTGTGGAAAGTATGATTACAACGAAGAGTGGAATGACCAGCGTGACGAATATTGGGAACGCTTTATTACAAAGGAGGGGTTTGAAAAATGAGCGCATATAGTGAACTGATGGGACTGAAATGTTCTGATCTAAATGATCAGCAAGTTATGATTTTGATGCATAATGCCCAAATTAATAATAAAAGAAAGTTTCAGATTAATTGTTTACAAAGTGGGCATGGAAATGCAACAATTGATATAACACCAATTAATGAAGAAGGTATAACTTGGGGACAATGATTTTTTTATTTTTCATTTTTATTTAAACTAATTTTTTATCACCTATTTGAGCAAACGTTTATAAACCAAAAAAGTTTTTCTAATTGTAATTATGGCTAGGGAAGTAACCTCTAAAACTGTAACTACTAAAAAAGAAGTTGTAAGAGTTGATGGAAAACTTAAAGAGATAACTACAGTTAAAGATCTTAAAGGTAAAATTCTTCATAAGATCATTCAACCATTAAGAGTCGAATTTCACCTTAAGGATTTGTTAGAAGTTATTATTGGAGCATCCATACTTGCCATTCCGGTAGCTCTAACTGAAGAAACCTGGCGATTGGGAGAGACTTTACGGATATTAAATCTTATCGGCTTTTTAGTAATTTCATTTCTATTCATTGGAGGTTTTGTCTATTACACTTATTATAGAAAACATATTAAGGAACATTGGACAAAATTTATCAAGAGAGTTTTTTTTACTTACATTATTTCATTTTTAGTTGTTGGGATGCTATTAACACTCATTGACAAAGCGCCTTGGACCACTGACTGGTTACTTGCATTAAAAAGAGTAATTATTGTAACCTTTCCGGCGTCTATGAGTGGTACAATTGCTGATACTTTAAATAAAAGTGGATAAAATGGCATACAAATGGACTTCAAAAGATAAAGCTGAAATCTTTCTAAGTACTATCATGATTATTCTAATGATTGTAGCTCTGTACATTGGTAACAATATCATTGTTAACATCAACGAAGTTAATGAAGGATTAGATAGAACTACCAAGATTATAAATGACTGTAATGCTTGTCAAGAGCCAGAACAAAGTAAACTGGTCCCAGGAGATACTGGAAAAACAGTTGATGAAAATGGAACCGAAAATCTAATTGAACCAGTTGATGTGATAGAAATAGCTAACATCTCCAATGATAATCCAACAATAGATTTTCCTGTAGCAGGAACAGATTAATTATCAAACAACAGTAATCCCTTTTGCTTCTAAGATTTTAATAACGGACTCATCAATCCGTTCTTCACTGATTTCGCCACGTTTAACCTCTTTCTCAATATATTCAATAAATTCATAAACCCTGGCTGGTTCGCGGTCAAACACCAGGATCATATCATTACCAGAATTAAATAGTTCAGTGAACATCAAACCATAATTTGTCCAACCAGTATCGTCAGTATAATGGTTCTTTAAAGATAACATGCCAATTTCGTCAGTGATCACTAAGCCGGTGAAACTTTTTCCGGCAAGTCCATTTTTTAGATCAGAAACTAACGGTTGAGAAACAACACCTGGTTTAGAAAAAGTGTCAACTGCACCAGTAGTTACAGCATGAGATACCATCACTGCAGGAACATTTTCTGCTACCACACTCTTGAAAGGGATCAAATCTTCTTCAGATATCACTACAAAAGAACTTTCCAGGTGCAAATCTCTGTTAACTAAAGTTTTTCCAGGATAATGTTTAGCAACTGCCAAGATTCCACTTTCATTCAGACCTTTAATGTAAGCATTGGCTTTAGCAGCAATTTCTTTAGGAGTTCCAGGAAAACTTCTGCAACCCCAAATTTCGTCTTCCAAGTCAACTACTGGTGCAAAGTTCATGGTAAACCCTAACTCTTTCATCAGTTCACCTTCTTCAACACCAACCTGGTAAGCTTCTTCAACAGTTTCTATCTCGCTAAAAGTTGGGAATGATGCAAAATTTTCAAATGGGTTACGGCATCCTTCCAGATCTAAAGTTATTAACATTGGAATGTTTGAATATTTTTGATAACTGTAAACTGATCTTTCAAAATCAAATTGTGTAGGTCTGGCATCAAAGAATACTCCGCCAACCATCATTTTCTGAAATGTCAACCTATTTTCTTCTTCACCGTACACAATAAACATCTGAGCAATCTTTTGTTTCAAAGTTAAAGAATCGTATTCTAAAATTTTCTTGTTAATATCGTAAACAACATTGTCAGGATTTTCTAAATACGCAACACCAGTACTTTGGATGTTAAGAAAAACGAGAGCTATGATTGTTATTAATAATATTGAAGTTATTACTACATCTATTACAACTACTCTTTTTGCAATCCCCCCCCTAGTTAGTTTTGACATCATAACCCTCTTTCAAACAATAACTTAACATTTTGTTGTTAACCAGATAAAACCGTTCAGAACCTTCTGAGATGTAACATTTCCAATCAAACCCACTTACTTGCCCTTTAGAGTCTAGGACATTAAAACCATTACTTTTTACACAATTTATCTGAGACTGAATTTCGTAACAGCAAAGGTCTACTGGTATTTGTCGTTGGTCTCTAGCATTCTCAAAGTAACACAAAGGTTCAGAATTGTCAAAGAAGTATGATAGCCCCCCAGTTAGATGGTTAGTATTCGGAAACATCAAATTGAACACTAACAAAATTACAATTAATAATAAAACAAGGTTAACAGTTTTCATTTGATTACTTTAGATTATTTTGTCTTTTAATCTTTGTTTCTTTACTTTTTTAACTTTTTTTTACCTTTTCTTAGTTTCTCAACTAAATCTTTTTCCAAGTCTCGCTCTTCTTTAAACGCATAATATAAACTTGGTAAGAAGATTAAGATTCCTAATGCCATCAAAGGATAAGTATAAGGCAAATAAACATGTGAAATAATCATCCCGACAGAAATTCCAATAAACAATTTTCCAGCAAGCAGCATTAACAAATGAACAAGAGTAATTTCTCTTTTGATCCATATTTTTTTTAACATCATAATCACCGAAGATAAGAATAATCTGAGATTTTATAAAGATAACTGCTTAATAAAACTAACAATTCTCATCTTATTGGAGAAAAACTGGACTTTCTGATAAAGTTATAACTGAAGTTAGTATTATTTCTGTTTCAGGTTCAGTTATGCCTTCCTCTTCAATGATATGTGTTACTTGAGCTTTTTCTAAACCTAGATCACTTAACAATAGCTCGCCACTTCCCCAAGCCACATAAACAACATTATCATCATTGACAAATTTATATAACCAGATATTGTTTCCTCTTAACTTTTCAACTGTTTCATAATAACCTAACTTCTCTACAACTAATTTGAATGTATAGTAAGCTGGTTTAGGAATATTTGTGTCAGAATCTACAAGATTACATTGATAAAACATATTATCTTCATGAGTATCTCTATAATCGTGCCAAAGAACCTTTTCTGCTCCTTTTGCTGAAAAAATTACTAAACGTTTTACTACATGTTGCGCTTGAAGTTCTTCTGAACTTGGGCCAGATAATACAGAATTCGTGGCACTTGAAGTACATGTTTCTGTAACCCAAATAGGTTTCTCAACTCCATACTTATCAAGAACTGCTTTATAATCATCATATCTTTGCTCAAGTTGCATCTCAAAATCTTCTTCAATCTTTCCATAATAATGAAAATTTCCAACATCAAAATAATTTCCCATACCTTTTGCTAATAACTCGTCCATTGATTCAATTCCTTCATTAAATAAATTGTTATTATCTCCAGCAACTCCTGTAAGTACAACAACTGCTCCTGGAAATTCTTCTTTAATCCAAATGTAAGTGTTAGTAACAATTTCAAATCTGTCTGGAGAATTAATTCCTTCATTACCAATTTCCCAATATTCTATTTTATCTTTATATCTACTGACAAACATTTTCACATATAATTCAGCATCTGCATTTTGTTCAGCATCGTTCAAATCGACAGAATGATCTTTAATGTAATTCATTATTTCCTGCTTCCCACCTAAAGATTCTAAATATTCCCTTGACCATTCACCAATAAAAGGATAAACTGTCCCTGTTTGACCATACACTTCCATAATCCAGGGATGTTTATTGTTTTTGATAACTGCATCATACTTGCTCCAGTCCCAAACATTTTTATCTGACTGAACTTCATACCATGCTGAGCCTCTTCCAATTTGCCTTAACCAAATCATTCCCAATTTGTCAAGTTCTTTTGTTACAGTATAAACTGCTTGTTCTCCTTCATGAATGTCCGGGTATGCTCCGCCATTGATACCAAAATGCATAGAATATCTGTCTTCAGGAATTTGTTGTGCTGGTTCTTGAGTAGTGCAAGCTGTTAAGGGTAATAGTAATAGAATAATAAGGATTATACTAATTCTTTTAACATTTATCATAATTTGAACTAAAGTTATTTTGTTTAATAAAGGTTGCCTTATTTTATGTGTTCATAATGGTGGGAAGAACTAAGGTTGTGTAAGAATAACATATGCTTGTTAAGTTAGTTTTCACATACCATTCATCATATTAAAACTAAAACCAATTGCATAAGGTGTTGCAAATCCTGCTGCAATCGTTAATGCTCCTTTAATCATATACATCTCGTCTAAATTACGGTATCTTTCTCGATCTTTCTTAAGTATCTTAACATGTTCACGAGCAAGTTCACTAGACTTTTCATCCTTATTTCCATTATGTAAAAAGTAAACTATTTCTGGTACGTGCCCTAACCCAATAACAGTACTTCTCTCACCTTCAACATCCCATGCTTTTAGAAATTCTGCCATATATATAGATCTGCGAACTCTTTTCTCATATCTTTCTTCTCTCTCTTGTAATTCTATTTCAACATGAGCAGGAAGTTCTCTGAATCCTCCTGAAATCATTGGATCTAATGATAAAGTTGTAATTGCTAAACCTTCCAACAATCGTGAAGGGTCCAATCTTTTGCTAACTCTTTTACCTATACTAACTAAGGGTTTACTAAGAAAATATAATGGTAGACCCATTCCCATAATTAAACCTTTAACATAATACTTTGTATAACCTGGAGCAGCAAGGTGATCTTTCATCTCAGGACCACCAAGGGAAACAAAATCTCTCATCCCTTGTTCCAGGACAACATTCTTTTCGTCCCAAGCAGTTTGACGTATAATATTTTTGTAATGTTCACCAGTTAAAGCATGACCAACTCCTAAAAGCCGACATTTAACTCCATCAACATTAATTTCAACTATTGGGATAGTTTCAGGAATATTTTCATTCTGAGAAGCAATTTTCTTTTCTAATTTACACAATTGTTTCCAATCCTTTCCAAGTTGTCTTAAAAATTTCTTTTCAGATTTGAACTTGACGCCAGCATCAACATAAGTTCCTCTAAGTTCATCTATTGAATTTGTACTTAGTATTTCGTCTAATGTTAGTGGGGTTAATTCTGTCATTTTCCATCACCTGTCAGAAGTGTTTCTTCTAAAGATAAATGGGCATCATAGTTAATTGTTTGTTCTATTGCAGTTTTTTCTTGCAGAGGCCCATTATTGTTAGGGGTTGCTGTATAAATCAAACCCATTAGTCCAATAGAAGCAACTGCAAGTCCCGTGGCTAAAGTTCTTTTAGTTCTTAGTCCTTGTCTTTTAATATAATCAGGATATACTCTTCTGTCACAATCTTTAATTCCAGTTAAGTCACGATAAACGTCAACGGCATAACCTTGTGGAATCCCATTCACAGCACCAAAAACTGTAGAACATCCAGTTGCAATTGCAATTTCCTTCCAATCCCTTGCACCTGAAGCTAAATAAATTGGAGGAGCGACACATGCACTAAACAAAGCATTGTATAGACTATCATGAATAAACTGTTTCTTTTCACTTGTTTGATCTGTTATCTTAAATAACCTTCTCGATAGGTCTCGTCCTCTTGCATAAATTAAACCCAAACCCCCAAAAGCTAAACCAGCCGCCACAAATCTTGATTTTATTGAAACATCATCAGACATTCCTGCTATTCCTACTTCAAAAGCCGCAAATGCTGGGTTTGATTCTGTTAGCATTGCAGTTGTATCAATAACATGTTTCTTTGCATTCTTTTTCAGAAACTCAATTGATTTGCTCATTTTCCATCACCAGACATAAGTTTTCTAACTGCAAATTCAAATATGTGAGATTTGTTTCTAAAAGTGCCATCTCTAAGATTGTCTTGAATCATAGACATAACTTCCTCTTCTATTGTAATACTGGTTTGAACCTTCATATTATGATATTTTACATTACCCACATATAAAGTTTTTGTTTATTTAGTCACAAAACAGTAGTAACTAAAGTTAAAAGAAATACCCTTGCAACTAGAGCATACTAAAAATTAGAAACGCAAGAAAAGCTTAGCTTTTCTGCGCACAGAAAATTTAAAAGATTTTCTTGTGTTTTTGTATCTTTGAAAAAGACAAACAGAAGATTATCTTAGGGGAATATCTTAATTTAAAAATCTAACTCAACACTAACTGGACAATGGTCAGAACCTTTAACATCAGTAAGGATCTCGGCAGCTTTAACCTTATTCTTAATCTTATCACTAACTAAAAAGTAATCTACCCGCCAGCCAACATTATTTGCCTTAGCATTAAACCGGTAACTCCAATAACTGTACTCAACCTTTTTTGGATGAAGATAACGGAAAGTATCAACAAAACCTGCTTTAACAAAATTGTCAAACCCGTCAATTTCTGTCTGTGTAAACCCAGCAGTTTTGTTATAGTTTTGTTTAGGTCTTGCCAAATCTATTTCTTCGTGCGCAACATTAAAATCTCCACCAATAATTACTGGCTTTTTCTTTTCTAACTTTTTTAGATATTTAAGAAACGCTAGGTCCCATTCTTTCCGATAATCTAACCTTGGTAAACCTCGACCAGAATTTGGAACATAAACATCAACCAAAAAGAATTTAGCAAATTCTAAAGTAACAACTCGGCCTTCATTATCATGATTTTTCTGATTAATACCATAAGTTACATTTTCTGGTTTGTGTTTACTAAAGATAGCAGTACCTGCATAACCTTTCTTTTTTGCAGAATTGTAATATAATTGATATTTAGAAGATTTTTCTGAAAGGGATAACGGCAAATCAATTTCTTGAGTTTTAGTTTCTTGTAGCATAAGAAAGTCAAACTGTTCTTTTTTGAACCAATCAGTAAACCCTTTCTTAAGAATAGCTCTAAACCCGTTAACGTTCCATGATATTATCTTGACCATACTTGAAATGAAGAAGAAGAAGAAGTTAGATATAAAGTTTTCTTATTAGTCTGGATCAATTGTTCCCACGCTGGTTTCACTTTCAATAGATTCTCCTATACACCACTCTGTTTCTTCTTCACTTAATTCCTCTAGAGAATCACTGGTAATTATATTGTATACCTTTGCAAGAGCCCGGTAAGCATCTGCTACTTCTTGGTGAACAGATTTTTCAGGAGGAGCTTCTTGCCACTTATTGTCAACATAATTTCTGCTAATTGCTTGGTAAAGTTCTGGAATTAATGAACGGTCTCTCCCAAAAATAACAATTCCTGGAACTCCTGTTATTGACTCAAGACCTTCTTTAACTTCACCAACAGTTATTTCCATAACTGAAGAATTAGTAATATGTTTTAAAACCTTATCTTTTGAAGAAAGTATATTTTTGGTTAGGTAGTTTTTAATGGTTGTTATGTTAAAGATTGATTGGAATATATTAAATTCTATTAGGATTTAACAAAAAACTTTATATAATTAATGTGATTAGATAAATTTGGTGATTAAAAAAATGGCAGAATGTGAAGACATTGCAAGACTTGTTGAAAATAAGGATCAAAGAGAATTGTACGGTGCAAAAAACCTAGATCCTCTTAAAAACGAAGGAATCTATGAACTTAAACCCGGTTGCATAAAAGAACCAGATTATGTAACTGAAGCTAGTAGCAGATATTAAATTCCACACAATTTTTTTATTTCTTAATCGTTCTAATTTTTTCTTTTTGTTACTATTAGTAAGGAAATAATAGTAACATTTAAAAAAAACGTTAATTCTGAGTTTAAATTATGCAACCACATTTTTATCAAGAAGTATCAATTGTAAGAGGGTCTATTGATAGAATTAATAATAAAATAAGAATGCCTTCAAGTGGATTATTGCATGAAGTGTTGGTTTCTGGAAGAGAACAAAACAATTCTGGTATTTTTGTAAATTATTCCCCAAATGGAGATTCTTCTCTTAAGCTTGAAGGGTTAAAATATCATGGAAGAGAATTAATGTGGCAACAAGGAGGGTTAGAAGATGAAATTGGAAGAGTCTTACCTTATGTTGGAATTAAAGGTTGTGGACATCCACGCGAAGCAATGATGGCTGGTTATGGTCCTTTACATGAAGGAAAAAGGATGGTCTTAGAAGTCAACTTAAGTTATCCTTTTGCTTGTGGTGGAAAACCAGACCCTGTTGATGAAAAAGGTAATGAAATATTGGAAGGCGTATTAGCAGATACAGATAATGGGAAAATATTCTTAAGAAATTGGAATGATGAACAATATGCTGCTTGTCACTCAGTAGGTTTATACTTTTTAGGAGAAGCACAACATCAATTTGATGTTTGTAATTGGCTAAGAGAAAGAGGTATAACTAGAACTTTTGTTCCGATTGCTGTTGTTGAATTAAAAGAAGTTATTGAAAAAGACGGAACTATTGTAGATGTAAATAATTTAAATGATTTAGATAGGTTTGACAATGATGGCAATCTGAGTTATCGGTTTACCACAGCATTATCTTTCAGAGGTATGAAGGATCCTATGAGAGTTGAAGAAGCAGGCATAGAAGATTTAATTCAATTTTATGAAGAAGACAATACAATTAATGATTGGAAAGATTTAGATGAATATCACCATTGGTGGATTGAAATGGTAGCTTCAAATTTAGCTAGGATGCATAATCTTGAAATGACTCACGGAAATTTCCTACCAATTAATATTGGTAGAGATTCATGTATTTTTGATTTTGGAGATTCTATTGCACCAGGACTTAACCCACCATCCACACCATATGTAGATGAAAGTCTTGGACATAGAAGTGATAAATTCAAAAAAAGAGAGAATAAAGATAAAGAAGATTTATTGTACAGTTGTTGTGATTTCACTACAAGAATTATTGGAGAAAATTGTACACCTAATGATCTTCAAAAAGCCATTGACTTTGCTGAAAAAGTCTATAAAAAAAATAGAAAATCATGAAAAATCTGCCGAAAGTGTTCTACCACACCCTAAAGGATGTGGTATGAACGAACACTTTCACAAAAGGCAGATTTTTGTGATACAAAAAATTTCGACCTGAAGGTCGGGGTATTAGACCCCGCTTAAAATTT